>CAMCCC010000003.1 GCA_945873205.1 uncultured bacterium | reverse complement strand
AGGATTTGCCCATCCCCAACAAAAAGGTGGAAAAACACACCCAGCAGCAGCGGGATAAGCTGTACAAGGCCTTCGGCTATACCTATGAAGAGGTAAAGGACGCCATCCTGCCCATGGCGAAAATCGGCGCCGAGCCTACCTCCGCCATGGGGGTGGATATTCCCCTGGCGGTGTTATCCGAGGCGCACCAGCCGCTGTTCAACTATTTCAAGCAGCTTTTTGCCCAGGTAACCAACCCGCCCATTGACGCGATCCGGGAGAAGATTGTGACAGATACCACGGTCTTTGTGGGCTCCAACGGCAACCTGCTGGAAGAACTGCCGGAAAATTGTGAAGCCCTGCAGATCAAGAACCCCATCCTCACCTCGGTTGAGCTGCTGAAAATCAAATACATGGACAATCCCGGCTTCCGGGTGGAGACCATTTCCCTGCTTTACTACAAGAGCACGCCCCTGGAAAACGCAGTGGAGCGCCTTTTCGTCGCCTGCGACCGGGCCTACAGCCGGGGGGCGAATATCCTGATCCTCTCGGACCGGGGCGTGGATGAAAACCATGTGGCGATCCCCTCCCTGCTGGCCGTTTCCGCCGTTCAGCATTATCTGGTCAGAACGAAGAAACGCACAGCGGTATCCCTGATCCTTGAGAGTGCGGAGCCCCGGGATGTGCACCATTTTGCCACGCTGATCGGCTACGGCGCCCAGGCCATCAACCCCTACCTGGCCCAGGAGTGTGTGGAGGAGCTGGTAAGCCTCAACATGCTGGACAAGGACCCCGGCGCAGCCATTGCGGATTATAACGACGCCATTCTCAGCGGTATTGTGAAGATCGCCTCCAAGATGGGCATTTCCACCATCCAGTCCTATCAGGCTTCCCAGATCTTTGAATGTGTGGGCATCAGCCGCAAGGTGGTGGATCGCTACTTCACCAATACCACCAGCCGGGTGGACGGGATCGGCCTGGAGGAGATCGGCGAGGGAATCGAGTTCAACCACAACCTGGGCTTTGAACCGCTGGGCCTGGGCATTGATACCACCCTCAATTCCGGCGGCGCCCACCGGATGCGCTCCGGCAGCGGCAAAGAACACCATATGTATAACCCCATGACCATCAAGCTGCTGCAGAAGGCGGTGCAGGAAGGGGACTATGCGCTGTTCAAGGAATATTCTGCTCAGGTGAATCAGGCGGACTTACCCCACACCCTGCGGAGACTGCTGGAACTGAAGTGCGCGAGCGATGGCGGCATCCCCCTCTCAGAGGTGGAGAGCGCGGACAGCATTGTAAAGCGCTTTAAAACCGGCGCCATGAGCTATGGCTCCATTTCCGAGGAAGCCCATGAATGTATGGCCATTGCCATGAACCGCATTGGCGGCAAGTCCAACTCCGGCGAGGGCGGTGAGAAGCCCGAGCGGTTTTTGGATGAGCGCTGCTCTGCCATCAAGCAGATTGCCTCCGGCCGCTTCGGCGTTACCAGCGCCTATCTCAACAGCGCAAAGGAGCTGCAGATCAAGATGGCCCAGGGGGCCAAACCGGGGGAGGGCGGTCATCTGCCCAGCTCCAAGGTTTATCCCTGGATCGCCCGCACCAGGCACTCCACGCCCGGCGTTACCCTGGTCTCCCCGCCGCCGCACCATGACATCTATTCTATAGAAGATCTGGCCCAGCTGATCTATGACCTGAAAAACGCAAACCGCAACGCCCGGATCAGCGTGAAGCTGGTCTCCGAGGCGGGGGTAGGCACAATTGCCGCCGGCGTTGCCAAAGCCGGCGCCCAGGTGGTGCTGATCTCCGGCTATGACGGCGGCACCGGCGCGTCGCCCTGAACCTCAATCCACAACGCGGGCCTTCCCTGGGAGCTGGGCGTGGCCGAGGCACACCAGACTCTGATCCAGAACGGCCTGCGTTCCCGGGTCATTATCGAAGCCGACGGCAAGCTGATGACCGGCTGGGATGTGGCCATTGCCTGCATGCTGGGCGCGGAGGAGTTTGGCTTTGCCACGGCCCCGCTGGTGGCCATGGGCTGCTGCATGATGCGGGTGTGCAATCTGGATACCTGCCCCGCCGGCATTGCGACCCAGAACCCGGAGCTGCGCAGGCGCTTTGCCGGTAAGCCGGAATATATCATCAACTTCATGCACTTTGTCGCGGAAGAACTGCGGGAAAATATGGCCCTTCTTGGCATCCGCACCGTGGATGAACTGGTGGGCAGAAGCGATCTGCTTCGCGTCAGGGACAAGCTGATCACCCACCGGGCGGAGACCCTGGACCTGTCAGGGCTGCTCTCCAACCCCTACGGGGACAAGGTGCCGCACTTCAATCCCAGCCAGGTCTATGACTTCCACCTGGAGGATACCAAGAGCGCGGAAATTACAGATAAGCTTGCAAAATCCCTGAAAGGCAAAAAGGCAGGCAGGCTCAACGTGACAGTGTCGTCCACAGACCGCACCTTCGGCACCCTGTTTGGCTCGGAAATCACCCGCCAGTGCGGGGATGCGCTGCCTGAGGACAGCTATGTGATCAGCTGCCGCGGCGGCGGGGGCCAGTCCTTCGGCGCATTCATCCCGAAAGGACTGACGATCCGGCTGGAAGGGGACGCAAACGACGGCTTCGGCAAGGGCCTCTCCGGCGGCAAGCTGGTGCTGTATCCGCCGAAAGACAGCGCCTTTGAAGCGGATCAGAACATCATTGTGGGCAACGTGGCCCTCTATGGCGCAACCTCCGGCAAAGCCTTCATCGCCGGGGTGGCGGGGGAACGGTTCTGCGTCAGAAACTCCGGCGCTTCCGCCGTTGTGGAAGGCGTGGGTGACCACGGCTGCGAATACATGACCGGCGGCCGGGCCGTCATTCTGGGCAATACCGGCAAGAACTTTGCCGCCGGTATGTCCGGGGGGATCGCCTATGTGCTGGATGAACGCCACGACCTCTATATGCGCATGAATAAGGGCGGCGTCTCCATCGACACGCTGAAAAATCCCCAGGATATCCAGGAGCTGCGGGAACTGATAGAGGAGCATGTCAAAGAGACCGGCTCCGAAAAAGGCAAGCGGATTCTGGCTGATTTTGATGCGTACATCCCGTGCTTCAAGAAGATCATGCCCCGGGACTATGAGCGCATGACCAAGGCCATTCTGGCAAACGAAAAACAGGGTATGAGCCGTCAGGAGGCTGAGATCAAGGCCTTCTATGCGGTGGCGAGAAAGTAAGAAAGGGGGAGAACAGAATGGGAAAACCCACAGGTTTTCTGGAGTATTCCAGAAAAGAAAATGAGCTGCGAGCGCCATTGGAGCGGGTGAAGGACTGGAATGAATTCTATTTGCCCATTTCCGAAGAAGAACGGATGAAGCAGGGGGCCCGCTGCATGAACTGCGGTGTACCTTACTGCCAGGCCGGCATGCAGTTTGAAGGAAAAACCTTCGGATGCCCCCTTCATAACCTGATCCCCGAGTGGAACGACATGATCATGGACGGCAACTTCAACCATGCGCTGAGCCGGCTCCTCAAGACGAACAATTTCCCGGAGTTTACGGGCAGAGTGTGTCCGGCCTTCTGCGAGCAGGCCTGTATCTGCGGCATTTACGGCCAGCCGGTAACGGTTCATAATAACGAGCTGAGCATCATCGAGCGGGCCTTCGAAGAAAAGAAAATGCCCCGCCGCTGCCCGCCGCAGTATTCTGACAAGAAGGTGGCGGTGGTGGGCTCCGGCCCCGCCGGTCTTGCCGCGGCAGATCAGCTCAACCACCGGGGCCACTCCGTCACGGTGATTGAGAAGTATGAATACGCCGGCGGCATCCTGATGTACGGCATCCCCAATATGAAGCTGCCCAAACGTGTGGTTCAGCGGAGAATTGAATTCATGACCGACGAGGGCGTCAGCTTTGTCACCGGCGTGGATGCCGCCAGGCCGGAAATCGCACAGCGGCTTCTGCGGGAGTATGACGCGGTGCTTCTCTGCTGCGGTGCGGAGAAGCCCAGGGAGATTGGCGTCGATCATACGGGAGTAAAGGGCGTATACTACGCAATGGACTTCCTGCATGGGGCGGTGGAGCGCCAGCAGCTGGGGAAGGAGCCGGCGGTGCCGTCCGCTGAGGGGAAAGCTGTGGTCATCATCGGCACCGGCAACACTGCCTCAGACTGTGTGGCAACCGCTCTGCGCCAGGGCTGCCGGTCGGTGATTCAGCTGGTGCGCCGCCCCATGGGCGATTATCTGAATGCGGCCGGAGCCCTCCCCCAGGACTATGCACAGCAGGAGGCGGAGGCGGTATTCGGCGTGGACCCGAGACGGTTTTCCGCTTCCGTTGCGGAGCTGATTTCCGAAAACGGGGAACTCACCGGGATTCGGACCAACGCCGGGGAGACCATTCCCTGCGATCTTCTCATCGGCGCCACAGGCTTTGCAGGCTGTGCCGAGGATGTATGTGCAGCCTTCGGCGTTGCCATGAACCGCACCGTAACCACCGAGCCGGAGCATTATCAGACCAACGTGGAAAAAGTATTCACGGCCGGCGACATGCACCGGGGCCAGTCCCTTGTGGTCTGGGCCATCGCCGAGGGCCGGGCCGTAGCAGCCGAGGTGGATGAATACCTCATGGGATATACCAATCTGAGATAAATCGGTTCCGAGCAGAAAAGCACGGGCATTTTTTGATATACTTCCGGTTCCAGGAGGGAAACGAAGCTCCGCGCCGCGGCAATGGTGGCGCGAAGCTTCGTTTTGCCTTCCTGTTTTTTCTATAGCTTTCCGGTACGATACTTTTTATTTGTTCAGCATTTTCAATTTGTGGATAGATGAGATGTGTTCTCATTTATATAAGAATTTGCATTTTTCCAGAAAAGCGAGTATAATAACAAAAAGCATTAAATGGAGATAGAAATTTCTATGGAATCTATAGAACATACATTCGAGTCATGCAGTCTGAACTTCGCATGCTCAGCAATCAGTGGGAAATGGAAACCGTATATTATATGGTATTTATACGATGCTCCCAATGGTGTCTGCCGATATGGCGAGCTGAAGCGCAGAGTGCCTTACAATATTTCTCATAAGATGTTCACCCAGCAGCTTCAGGAACTGGAGCGGGATCACATCATCTCCAGAACGGAATATGATGAAAAACCTTTGCGGGTGGAGTACAGTCTTACAGAGGAAGGAAAGCTGCTGGCCCCGGTAATCCTGTATTTAAGGGACTGGGGTGTAATTGCCAACCCCAAATTTGCTGAGACGGAGAAAACGCTTCTTGCCAGAACCCAGGGCGTCGTTGAGGATACCAGTATCAGCTATGCCTATCACTCTGAGAAACTGAAAAAATCTGTAGATATTCGCTTTCAGTTCTGATGCTGTCCCCTTGTACACGGAGGGCAGCAACAAACGCAAAAAACTCACTGCAGTGGACAAGCTGTCCACACGCAGTGAGTTTTTTTATTGATTCAGGGCGAATACTCTGTCAGCCAACCATCATATTGGGAAGCCAACTGATGATGTTGGGGAAGAAGGCGCAAAGGAAGAAAATAGCAACCTGGATGCCCATAAAGGGCCAGACTCCCCGGATGGTCTCCCCTGTGCTGATTCTGTCTCCCGCTACGCCTTCAAAATAGAAGATTGACGCGGCCATAGGGGGAGAGAGGAATGCGGTCTGCAAAATGATGGCCATCATGGTCAGGAACCAGCAGGAATCAAAGCCCACCGCAGTGGCAATCGGGACGAAGATGGGAATTGTGATCATGCAAACGGCAATCCAGTCCATCAGGAAGCCTAACAGGAAAATGGTTCCCATCATAACGGCAAAGAGCCCCCACTTACCCAGCGGTAAGCCCACAAACAGATTGGTGATGGCAGTGCTGCAGCCGAGACGCATGAACACGGTAACAAAAAGGCTGCCAAAAACCGCCACGCCGTAAACCATGCTGGTAAGCTTAATGGTCTCCAGCAGGGTGTTTTTAATGACTTTAAAATTGATTGCCCTGTTAAAGAGCGCAATGATAAAGGAGGCAAACACACCCAAAGCGGCAGCTTCGGTGGCGGGGCACCAGCCCAGCCAGATCGCTCCCAGCACAGAGAAGATCACCACAGCCACAGGCAAAACATTCACGATACAGCCTATGATGATTTCAGACCGGCTATGCTTGCGCAGCTCTTCTTCGGGCATGGGCGGGGCATAATCTTTATTCACCAGAGAAACAATCTTGATGTAGAGAATATATCCCACGCCCAGGAGAATACCGGGCGTCATCGCACCGTAAAACAGCTTGCCCACGGAGACATTGGCTGCCGAACCCATGAACACCAGCATAATGCTGGGGGGAATCAGAATACCAAGCGTACCGCCCGAAATGATCACGCCGGCGGTGAGGGATTTGTTGTATTTGGCATCCAGCATGGGCTGGGTGAACAGCAGCCCCATAGAGACCACAGACGCGCCTACAATACCGGTAGTTGCGGCAAAGAGAATTGCAATGATAGTCGCTGCGATGGCCATGCCGCCCCGTTGACGGCCCAAGGCCAGAGAAAGATTATCGAAGAGCCTGCCGGCAATGCCGGACTGGTTAAGCAGCTGTCCCATCAGGACAAAGAGAGGAACCGCCAGCAGACCGTAGTCCTTACAATATTTGAAAACGCTGAAATAAATTGCCTGGAATACATCCGGGCCCCAGAAAAAAATACCGGAAATCAATGCTACACCGCCCAAAGCGGCATAAAGATAGTAGCCGGAAAAGATAGCAACGATCAGCATAACGCCCATAATGACGGCAATAGAAAGTCCGCTGAATGTCATTTCTTTTCCCTCCTCATCTCCATCAGCCGTTCCATCAGCTTCAGCATTTCAGCAATTCCCTGAAGCGCCAGAAGGAATATGCCAATGGTCATCACAATTTTGGTGGGCCAGATGGGAGCATTCCATGAGCCGGCACTCAGGGTTTCCCGTATGGAAACGGATTGGACTGCCTGCAGAAAGCACTGCCAGGTACCGCCGATGGTGAGCGGAAGGAACAGAACAACATACAGCAGCAGATCCAGAATACATCTGGCCTTTTCACTCAGCTTTGAATGAATGATATCGATGCGCACCATTGCACCCATTTTCATGGCATAGGCAAAACCCAGTATCGCCGCGCAGCCGCCAATCAAAAAACAGGTGCCGTAAGCCCAGGTGGTGGGGTGATTGAAAAGGTTGCGGGCTACAATCTCAATCAGGAAAACGATCACCAGAGGAATCAGCAAAAATGCGGCGATTCCACCGGAAATATCCGAGATTTTTTCCACAAAGCGAATAAATCCTTGAACAGGGCCGCCGGAGGGCTTTCTGCTCTTCAACTCATTATCCATATTGCTCTCTCCTATAGATAAGCCAAAACGGCAGGTGTCGGGAATGACTGCTGCCGGATGTCCTGCTGAACCGGCAGAGGCGTTAAGCCTCTGCCGGCTTCTGGTTTAGTTTACGCTGGCAGCTGCGGCCCAACTGCTCACGGAATCTACATATGCCATCTGAGAATTATAGATTTTGGCAAACAACGGCTGCTCCTTGCATTTTTCCGCATAGTACTCTTTGGCAACCTGATTGATGGTTTCAATATCCTCATCGGGCATACGGTAAATGGTCAGTTTCCCCTGAGCCTGAAGCTCCTCAAACTTGCCCCAGGCCTCGCCGTTGGCGGTGCGGTCATCGGCCCAGTTCTTTGCCATCATCGCAGTGCAGGAAACTTTGATGATGTTCTGCAGCTGCTCATCCATGCCTTCCCAGACATTGCGGTTAATGATGAACAGATAAGCGGCACAGGACTGATGCACGCCGGGGACAGTCAGATAAGGAGCCACTTCCTGGAAGCCGGCAGACCAGTTGGCATAAGGGCTGGAATACTCGCAGGCGTCAATGGTGCCGTGGGACAGGGCCTCATAGCACTCGCCGCCGTCCATGGTTACAACGCTGGCGCCCAGCTTGGTCTGGATCTTGGCCCAGTCGGAAATGCCCCGGATTTTCAGGCCCTTGATGTCCTCCAGGCAGGTAATGGGCGTGGTGGAGTGGTAGAGAATCTCAGAGTCAACAACACCGCAGGGGAACGCCACAACATTGGGGGCAATTTCAGCCATAACTTCATCCAGAATCTGCTGGCCTTCACCGGAGATATACCATCCCATATACTGGTCGAAGGTCATACCTACAGGCAGCGTGCTGAGAATGCCCAGACTGTCATCGGAGAAGTTTGTAGAAGTAACATTGGCGCAGTCCAGTGTGCCGTTCTGAACGGCCGCTACGATATCCGCGGTGGGAACAATGGAGCCCGTAGCCAGACAGTCCATGGTGACGCGGCCACCAGAGCAGGAAACAATAGCTTCCGACAGATCGGAGGCATACTCAAAGGGGCCGCCGCCAGAGCCAAAAGCGCACTGGTACACCAGATTATAGGTTTTACCGTCAACAGCGCCGGTCCCTGCGGCGCCCGCTCCACCTGTGGCACAACCACTCAGCAATGCAATGGCAATTGCCAGAGTGAGAGCCGCTGCCAAAATGGATTTAGCTTTTTTCATGGTCTTCACGAACTTTTCCTCCTACTTGCAAGATTATTATTTGCTTTTTCTTTTTGCCATCAATACTTGTAAAGATGCAATTCAGCTTGTAAAAACAAGTTTATTTGATTGACACGGTTTTGACAATAACGCACTTTTTTGTCAGTACTTACCAATAAGTATGAGCGCACAAAAAAGTGCGTTATTGAATTTGACGGGCGTTTCCTTGATAATAAATTTACGAAGACCGTTTCTATTTACTTTTCTGCAAAATCACTGTATATGGAGGAAATCATGAAACTTACGAAAGTGTTCGAACCCGGCAAAATCGGCAATCTTGAGATTAAAAACCGTCTGATTGTGAGTGCAATGTCTTCCCACATGGGAAATGCCGACGGCACGCCCAATGCGGAGGTTAACGCTTATCTGGTTGCCAAGGTAAAAGGCGGCTGGGGCCTCATCTTTACTGAGGACCTGGGCGTTACCGAGGATGCGGGCAGCGATCCTGTTGTTGGTTCTCTCTGGAATGACAATCAGATTCCTGCCTGGTCTGAAACCGTGCGGCAGGTCCATGAAGCCGGTGGCCTGATTGGGGCGCAGCTGTACCACGCAGGGCGCCAGCGCTCGCTTAAAGCCTACTCCACCCATCCGGTCGCGCCCTCTGCCATAAAAGAGCCCACCATGCCCTATGTTCCCAGAGCCCTTACGGTGGAAGAGATTCATCAGCTCGTCCAGGCCTTTGCCGACAGTGCGGTCCGAGCCAAGAAGTGCGGCTTTGATTGCGTGGAACTGCATGGAGCCCATGGCTATCTGCTGAACCAGTTCATGTCCAGCTTTTCCAACAAGCGAACCGATGAATATGGCGGTACGCTGATGAATCGGATGCGCTTCCCGCTGGAGATCATTGCTGCGGTGCGGGAGGCAGTAGGCCCTGATTATCCGATCTTGTTCCGTTTTAACACCTGCGACTATGTAGAAGGCGGCATAGAGCTGCCGGAGGCCACTGTGATGGCCAAGCTGCTGGAAGAGGCCGGTATCGACGCTCTGCACTGCACGCAGGGAATGTTCGTTTCCAAGAAGGCCATCATTGCGCCGGGCTTTGTTCCTGTGATGCACTATGCCGATAATGCCGCTGCCATCAAGGCCGCTGTAAAGATTCCCGTGCTTGCCGTCGGCCGCTACAATGACATATACATGTCCGAAACCATGCTTTTGGATGGCAAAGCCGACTTTATCGTCATGGCCCGCGCCTCTCTGGCAGACCCGGAGCTTCCCAACAAGGCAAAAGCCGGAAAACTGGATGAAATTATTCACTGTATCGGCTGCAACCAGGGCTGCACCGGTGAAACCGCTGTTGGCAATAAGGTCAACTGCATCGCGAATCCTCACACCTGCCGGGAAACCGTGTATGACCTTTCTCCCGTTGCACAGCCCAAGAAGGTGTTTATTGCCGGCGCCGGCGTTTCCGGACTGGCCGCCGCTTACGGAGCGGCTGAGAGAGGCCACAAGGTCACCATCTTTGAGGCCAGCGATGAACTGGGCGGCCAGTGGCTGGCGGCCATGACACCTCCCGGAAAGAGCGAATACGCCTCTCTGATTCTCAACTACCGCAACATCATTAAGAAGTACAACATAGACCTGCGCATGAACACGCCGCTTACCAGAGAGATTGTGCTGGAGGAGAAGCCCGATGCTGTGATTCTGGCCACCGGCAGCAATCCCATGTTCCTGCCCATCCCCGGCCTGGACAATCGCGACTTTGTCAAAACGGCTATTGAGGTTCTGCGTGGCCGCACTGACTACGGCAAGAATGTTGTGGTTGTGGGCGGCGGCATGACCGGCGCCGAAACCGCGGTGTTCCTTGGCGTCCAGGGCTGCAAAGTCACCATGATTGAGATGGCCCCCGATATTATCACCGATGCTGTGTCCCAGCCCAGAGCATGTCTGCTGGAGCACATCCGTCACTACGGGATAGACGTGCACACCCATACCAAGCTCACCAGAGTCGGTGACGGCGTTGTCTATGCCGAGGAGTATGGTGAGCCTGTGGAATTCAAGCATGTGGACATGGTTGTGAATGCCATGGGTGTACGCAGCAACAATCCTCTGGAAAAGGAACTGGCGGATTGCGGGTGCAAGGTGGTGGTTGTAGGCGATGCCAGCACCACCAAGAACGGATACAAGAACATCCGGGAAGGCTTCAATGCAGGCAACGCAATCTGAACGGAAAGAGCAGCGAAGCCAAAAAAGGGGGAGGGAGAGAATACTCTCTCCCTTTCCGGTTTTGGTGATCGTACTCATAGGAGTGCTGTTCGGCGCCTCCGCTTCTATTTTTGTCCGCTTTTCAACAGCTCCTGCCCTTGTTTTGGCGGCATATCGGAAAACAATCGTGACCTTTCTGCTGCTACCGGCAGTGTTGCTGAAGTTTCGGGAGGAACTGCTGCACCTGGAAAAGAAAACCCTTGCCTGGTGCGCGCTTTCCGGATGCTTTCTCGGCATACATTTTCTCACCTATTTTCTGGCCGTGCAGAACACATCCATTGTTGCTACCCATGTGCTGGGAAATACAGAGGTTCTGTTTACAGCCGCTTTTATGTTTTTCACCGGAAAAGAGCAGTTCAGAGAGCAGGGCATCCTCGGGATAGGGATTGCCATTGCCGGAGGACTGCTGGTAGCCTGGTCTGGGCACAATGGCGAAAGCAGGATGTTTGGCAATCTCTGCGGCCTGGGAGCCGCCGTCACTCTGGCAGCCTATTCTCTGGTTGGCGCAAAGGTGCGCAAAAACTGCTCCACCACGGTTTATACTTTCCTGGTTTACGGTGTGTCAGCCCTGTTTCTGGATCTGTTGGTTCCGCTTGCGGGGTATTCCTGGGTTGGATATGAGCCCATTAACCTGCTGACCGCTTTCTGCATGGCTGTGCTCTGCAGCTTGATGGGGCATAGTGTTTTTAATTGGGCTTTGAAATATCTCAGCCCCACGGTGATCTCCATGGCCCGTCTTACTTCACCGGTGCTTGCCGCTCTGCTGGCGTTTCTGCTGCTGCGGGAGCTTCCTTCCTGGAATCAGCTGCTGGGCGGAGTGATTGTCCTCTGTGGCCTCTATCTGTATATTCAATCCAAAAGACAGCCCGCTGCGGCGGTCCAATCCTGAAATCAGAAGGCATTGCCCTTCACCAAAGATTCCCAAAGCATTGATCAAACAAAATCAGCAGGAACTGCTCAATGCAGTTTCTGCTGATTTATTATTGAATTAAAAAAATCGGGCTGCCGGAATTTCCGGCAGCCCGAAGGGGAATAAGGGTTCTGTTTATACCTGGGAACTGGTTCAGGCAATGCCGAACATTGCGCACAGACCCATGTAGAGCAGGCATCGGCCCAGCGTCAGAGCAACGGTCAGAGCGAAGATAACAGGGAAGTAAACATCCTTGAACTTCACACCGGCGATGGTGCACTCTGTCTGCAGGAAGCCGGCGTTGGGCAGGGAATCCAGGCCAAGGGAGGCAAAGACGGTTGTGCGGTGGAAAGCAGCGGCATTGGTGAGAGCGGCGGCCTGCTGGAGAACAGGAGCAGCCAGAACCAGACCGGCAGAGGAAGAACCAGCGATACCGGCAATTAGGTTGGTAGCAACGAAGGTGATCATCAGGGGGCTGCCCTGGTAGGAAAGAATGTTCTCAACAGCGGTGGCGTATCCGGGGCAGTTCTGAACGACGGCGCCAAAGCCCACGATAGCGGCAGCATTGATAATGGTGGTCATGCTCATGTTGATAGAGTCGGACATAACCTTGCGGTTGACATCCCACTTGCGGGGCAGATACTTGAACTGGCAGACAATAACAGCCAGAACGCCGCAGAGCAGGGCAGCCTCAACCTTGACCTTGAAGATGTTCAGGACCAGAATGGGGATCAGCATGGGGATAACGGACAGGAGCCAGTGAGGACCAGCGGCGTCTTCATCCAGTTCCTTCTCGTCCTCCACAGAGCCGGTGCCATAGGCAGGGGCATAGCCCAGACCCCTGGCGGCCAGGCGATTCTCATACCACTTCATGTAGAAGATACCGACTGCCAGGAACACGATGTTGCAGAACAGAGCCAACAGACCGCCGGCGCTGACATCGGTGCCGAAGTAGCTGGCGCAGAGGACGTTATTGGTAACAGGGACCCAAGGCAGAGCCAGGCCCAGATTCAGGCCCAGGGAGAAACCGGCAATAACGACAGCACGGTTCACATTTGCTTTGCGGCACAGCTTAAGAGCAATGGGGTAAACGATGAAGATGGTAATGAAGCTGGAAACGCCGGCAGCAGCAAGGATCGCGGTGAACAGACAGACGCCCAGAGAGATGTTCTTGGGGCCGACCCACTTAAGGATCTTTCTGGCGAGGCTGTCAGCACCGCCGGTGGTCTCAAGCAGCTTTCCGAACAGAGCGCCCAGCGTGAACAGAATCAGCCAGGATTTGGCAAAGCCGACCAGGCCGCCCATGTAGATGTTCAGCAGGCCGTCGTAAATGTCCATGCGATAGATGAACATCAGGACCAGAGATGTAAGAATGCCGCCTACCAGAGTGGGGACATTCAGGAAGCACAGCACGCCAATTGCGATGACGGCAATGATCAGAATTAAAATATCCATATGTACCTCTCCAAATATTATTTTGAAAAACTATTATGAAAACCGCACAGCAGAGAGCTGACACACCTTCCGTCTGCATTCCCCAAAATGCGTTCTTGCGGTTGATGTGCCTGGAGAGTGTACTCAATTTGCCTGCTATGCAGGAATTCAACAAAATGATATCAATAAAAATTATTTGCTGATGCTGGCCAGATAAGGCCCCAGAATCTCTTCGATGCGTTCATGCATATCAAAGGCGCCTTTGCTCAAGCACCAGTCAAAGGCAATCCCCTTCATGATGGTGGCGAAAACCTCTGCGCTGTGATCCACCGCTACATCGTCCTTCAGCAGACCTTCCTTTTTTGCCCGGCTCAGGACTTCGCCGGGATAGTTCCATATAAACACCGGCTGGCGGCTATTCCAGATGCGTACATCCAGAGAATAGTTCTTGGTGTTGTAGTAGCTGGAAAAGAATTCTATGCCGACTTGCTCCATGTAGTCGGCCCAATAGTCGTAAAAGGTGATGATCTGCCGGTCAAAGGGCAAATCCTTCACAGACTGATCAAACTTATTTTTATTGCGAAATTCGGCAAACTGTTCGTAATTGAAGTGTGTGAACAGCTCCTCCTTTGTCTTGAAGTGGTAAAAGAAAGTACCGTTGGAAACATTGGCCACCTTGCAGATATTGCTGACGGTCATGTAGGAGAAGCCCTTCTTCTTCATAATATCGCAGGCGGCCTTATAAATGCGCTGCTTTGTCTCCTGCGTCTGTACCTGCTTTGGTGTATTCAGCTCCATTGTACCAATACCTCTTTTGATTGAGTAAAAAAGCTCCCTGCGCTGCACCGGCGTTACGCTGAAACGGATCACGTCAGTATAGAGCACACTCCAATTCTGTACGAAATTTAACATTCTTTTCACAAAATGTAAAGAAGATTTTTTGGGAAAAAGGCCTTAAACTGCGTTTTTGTCATAATTGACCAAAAATTGACAAGAAAAATTATACAGAATTACGCGGGATTACCCTCTTGCTTTTTTAGAAAGGGTGGTATAGTATCTTGCGTAGAGTGTACTCTATATACGCAGCAGAAAGCATGCCCCAACATGCTTTCAAAAATCAGCAGATCACTCCGTTTAGTCAGCTACTGAAGAAAGGAAAGGTTGATAATTATGGATCATCCTGGGAGATTTGCGGGAAAGGTCGCTGTTGTTACCGGCGGCACTTCCGGCATTGGCCTGGCGATTGCCAGACAGTTTGTCCGTGATGGCGGTAAAATTGTGATTGGTGCACGCCATGATGATAAGTTCGCAGAAATTACGGCTGAGCTTGGTGCAGAGAACTGCTACTGCCAGGTCTGCGATGTTGCCGTCCGGGCAGATGTGGACAGCTTGGTTCAGGCTGCTTACGACAAATTCAACGGTTTGGATGTGATGTTCGGCAACGCGGGCATCAACCTGTTCAAGGACTTTATCGATTTCACCGAGGAAGAACACGCACAAATCATCCATAATAACTATTTTGGTGTTTTCAATACAACCCAGGCTGCTGCCCGGGCCTTCATCGCCCATGGCACTCCCGGCGCTATTGTGAACACTGCCTCCATCAACATCCGTTGCACCGGGCCCAACACCACGCCCTATGCGGCCAGTAAAGGCGCTATTGCTTCCATGACGCAGGGCGCTGCCGTGGAGCTGGCGCAGTATGGCATCCGCTGCAACTGCTTCTGCCCTGGCTGCACTGACACCAATATGGTCGGTGACATTGCACGCAATCGTTTCCCGGGCTATACCGCACCCAAGCTCATGATCCCCAGAATGGCCGACCCTGCTGAGCAAGCCAATGTTGCTTGCTTCCTGGCTTCTGACGATGCATCCTACATCACCGGCGAGAATGTGTTCTGCGTCGGCGGTTGGGGCAAGAAGTAAAAAATGGAAGAAGGTGAGCAGTTGTGCCGTCTTTAGAAGAATTGGAAAGAAGGATCCAGATTCAGGAGGATATACGCGCAATTGAACGCCTGCAAGCCGACTACTGGGATTGTCTGGACAAGAAAGACTGGCCCGGACTGCGTGCCTGCTTCACCGACGATTTTGTCTTCATCAACAACACCACCGGCGGGAAATACGTCGGTGGTGATGGGATGCTGGACACCATGAAGGCCAAGTTCACTGAAAATGTAACTTCCAGCCATCACGGCCACCATCACTGGGTGGAGATTATAGGTGAAGATTCCGCAATTGGTCACTGGGCTTTGGAGGACGATCTCTATGATGCCGTAAACGGCGGAGAATTTACCGGCCGTGCCCACTACGACAATAAGTACATTAAAATAGATGGGCGTTGGTACGCCTGCGAGATGTCACTGACATATCTCCGGGGGGAAGGCAATATCAAAAAACGCCTTGGAGACTGCGCCAATGCCTACAAAGTCTTTCTGATGTGATGAGGAAGTCCTTCAGACTTTATGATTTAGTTATTTTTTAAAGGAGACTGTTATCATGAAACTGACAAAAGAAGAGTGGAAGGCCCTTAGTGACCGCATTTTTCTGACCCTTCGCCCCACACAGCATCCTGTGGCCATGAAGTTCATCAAGACCCAGGAAGAATTTGACGCGATCCCCAATATTCAGTTCTGTCAGACCAAAGCCTCTGCCTGCAAACTGATTGGCATGGCCTCCCATTTCCAGGGAACCTTCGGCCTGACGCCGGATCATTTCTCCGGCTATTACTGTGCCATCAACAACGGCTGCATGGAGCCTACCCAGGAGTACAAAGACGGCGCTATTCTTTATAAGCAGCCCACCCCCTGGCATCATGATCAGCAGGATGCGATCAAGCACATTGCCTCCAATTTGGAGTATATGCCTGAGAAGCCTTATCTGGGAATTGTTGTCTCCAGCCTCTGCAACTGCGATATTGAGGAGCCGGATGTCATTGCTCTTCAGTTGCCCACCCAGGCTGCCTTCCATCTGTTGGCTGGCTATGTTGAGACTGACTGGCAGAAACTGGAGTTCCCGTTCAGCGGTGAGTCCAACTGCTCCGATACCTGGATGCGCACGATCAAGGAGAATAAGATTGGCCTGTCTTTGGGCTGCCGCGGTGACCGCGCGACTGGCGCCCTTGCCTTTGGTGAGGTTCGTGTTACCATGACCACCGAGCAGTTGCTTAGGGCCCTGAAGGGCGTGGATACGGTTACGGAGAATGGCATTCTGTATCCCTATAATCCCACCTGCCTTTACAAATCGGCATTTTAAATTGCAGAACAAGCCCCAAAAGGGCATCAATAGAAATCCCTTCAGGTAAGCCCTGAAGGGATTTCTGTTTATGCCTGATTTTTTACGAGTCCCGCAATCAGAGAGGAAAATGTTCAAAAAAGCGCAAGAACAGCAAACATCATTACGATGCTGAGAAACACGTTGATGGAGCCGGTCAGGCCCGACAAGCCGGAATCCCCACCGCACTGCTCCGCATAAATGGTGGACATGATGGAGATGGGGGAGCAGCTGGCCAGAATGACTGCCAGGACAATCTCGCGGTCATAGGGGAGAACAGCGTAGAACAGCAGCGCAAAGGCGAGAACGAACAGGCAGCGAATGACCTGATAACGGCTTATCTGTTTAAGCTGGGCCCAGGTGATGTCAAAACGAAGCATACTTCCCACAAGGAGAACGGACAGAAAGAAGTTGGCGTTGGCCAGGGGCTTTGCCGCTGTTAAAACTGCTGCCGGAACACGGTACCCGAACAGCAGCGAAAACACCATAACAATCTCAATGATCAGAGATGGAGACGACAACAGCTTGCGGAGAAAGCCGGATACGCCTTTGCCGCAATCTCCGCCAAACAACCTGGAGACAAGGAGCTTGGTTCCGCCCAAGGTCATGAAGGCGTTGCCAAGGTCAAATAGACAGACGACGGTAAGGAGATTCCCGGAGAGGAATTCCTGAGTGAAAGGAAGGGCAAAACTGCCGATGCTGTAGCCCGTCATGGCCAGGCAGGATGTGATCCGGTCTCGTACAGGCTGACCGCGACTGATTGTGTAGCCAATGCCGATCATGAGCAGGTTCAACATAAAACCAGCAAAAATGATCCAGAGATAGCTGGGATCAAAAGTCTCCACAGAAAAGCCTGTCAAAATCGCCGCAGGAAGGGTAATTTGCATTACAATCGCAGTAAGCGCATCCCTGGCTGGGGCGGACAGATAGCCCTGTTTCCTGAAAAATGCGCCTAGCAGCAGGATCAGGGTGAAGGAAACCGTTTTCAAAAGCATAACAAACCTCATAGAGAAAGCAGATTTAATTGTTTTAAATTAAATCTGCTTTCTCTTTTCTTTTATCCAAGGAGGATCTTCGGCAGCCAGGTGGTAAGCGCAGGGATATAAGTCACCATCAGAAGGACAATACCGAGGGGAATGTAGAAAGGAACGCATTCCTTGATCATGGTTTCCAGGCGAATATTGGCAACTCTTGCTGTGGTGAACAGGCACATGCCAACAGGCGGTGTGAGCAGGCCGATCATAAGGTTCAGGACCATGATGACACCAAGCTGAACGCCGTCAATCCCAACGGCGGTGCACATGGGGACAAGCATGGGGGCCAAAATCATGATGGCAGCATTGCACTCAATGAAGCAGCCGATCAGCAGCAGGAAGAGGTTGATCAGCAGAAGAATGACATACTTGTTGGTGGTAAGCTGGAACATGGCGTTCATCAGGATTGTGGGGAGTTGGCTTCTGGTAAGCAGATAGCCATACAGCGTTGAGGCCCCGACAATGAAAAGAATGGTAGTGGATTCCCTGATGGTGTCTTTACAGATCTGAATAAATTCCTTTAACGTGAGCTGTCTGTATACGAGGACACAAAGAACAAGGGAATATATTGACGCAACGACAGCCGCCTCGGTGGGGGTAAATACGCCAGTCATAATACCGCCAATCAGAATCACAGGCGTTAGAATGGGCAAGAAAGCCTCTTTGAAGGTTTTCCACAGACGGCGGAGGGAAAAATCGTCATTGCGGGGATAGCCACGTTTGATTGATATGATGATAACCAGAACGGCCATGGCAACACCCATCAGAACGCCGGGAATTGCGCCGGCAATCAGTAGTGATGCAATGGACACATTCCCCATCACACCGAACATAATCAGTGGGACAGAGGGAGGAATCACAGGGCCAATCGTGGAGGAGGCGGCGGTCACGCCGGCGGAAAAAGGAGTGTCAAAGCCTTTGTCCTCCATTGCCCGGATCTCAATGGTGCCCAGACCGGCGCAGTCGGCTACGGCGCTGCCGCTCATGCCGGCAAAGATCACGCTGGTCAGGACATTTGCAACGCCCAAGCCACCGGGAAGGCGGCCCACCACTTCATTGGCAAAGTTAAAAATCTTCTTTGTGATGCCGCCGGTGTTCATCAGCTTGCCGGCAAACAGGAAGAAGGGCACCGCAAGGAGGGTAAAGCTGTTGGCGCCGCTGACCATCTTTTGGGTAATAATGTCAAAGGGAATCCCGGCAAAGCCCCGTTCCACAACCAGGATAATCAGGGAGGTAAAGCCTATAGCATACGGGACAGAAAAGCCCAGGATAAAAAGGGCGATCATTACGCCAAGGAACAAAAACAGCTTCACTGGTCTTCACCTCCGGGTACTTCTTCAAAAAGGGGATAGGGCTGTTTTAAATTATCCACAATTTCCTCAGCAATCATCCATATCGCCAGGGGGCTGCCCACAAGAATAGGATAATAGAAGACTGTCCTGCTCAGGAAAGGCAGAGAGGAAAGATAATAGGCAGAGTTGGTTTGAATTTGCTTGATTGCACCTATAAAAAGGCAAACATGCAGAATGATGGCCGTAAGGCTGGAAAGGAACAACAGGGCTTTATAAATGGGGATGGGTAATTTCTGAATGATGAAAAGCGTGCGAATGCCGTCCCGCTTCGCCTCGACCTCGGCAATGCCCAGATAGGTAATCCAGACAACCAGAAGCCGTGCCAGCTCCTCGGACCAGGCGCTGGGGATTTCCAGAACGAAACGGCAGATGACCTGCCAGAAGACAACGGCCACCAAGACGATAAACATGAATACCGTAATTGCGTTATTCAATTTAAAAAGATACTTTTTCATGCAATCTCCTATCCAAAGAGGGACTCTGTCAGGCCTTCAAAGGGGCAAACGCTCATGGTCTCCGGTGCGATTTCTCGCACCGGAGATTCCTTGATCAATCTGGTTTTTCCACTCAGGCAACATACTGCTCAATGGACTCCCAAATGCCATCCTGCCACTGGGCGACGATCTTCTCAATGGCGGGCATTGCGGCGGCCTTAAAGGCCTCGGCGTCGGGGGTGATGACTTCCATGCCGTTGTCAATCAGGGCCTGGACCATCTGAGACTCGTAAAGGGCGGTCTGCTCGTCGCCCCATGCGCAGCACTCTGCGCCCTCGGCAATGATCAGCTCCTGCAGGTCGGCGGGCAGGCTCTGCAGCCAGCTCTCGCAGACGGCCAGGTGGAACAGACCATACAGGTGGTGGGTGTCGATGGCGTACTTCACCACTTCGTAGTAGGAACCGGTGTAGGTTAGTTCAGCGGTGCTCTCGAAGGCGTCAACAACGCCGGTCTGCAGGGAGGTATAAACTTCACTGAAAGCAATGGGGGTGGGCAGGGCGCCGACTTCTTCCCAAATGGTGACCCAGTTGGCAATGGAGGGCAGACGCAGCTTCAGACCCTTGCATTCTTCCGGCGTGGTGATAGGATCATTGGCCAGCAGGTAGCGTGCACCGCGGCGGCCTACGCCCAGAACACGGAGGTTGCCGTTCTCAATGCAGGCTTCGTTGATCTTTTCACCGACTTCGCCGGCCCAAACAGCAAGAACGTCTTCAACATTAGAGAAGAGGAAGGGAGTAACGGTGGGGTCCAAATCAGCGGCCAACTGAGAGGTCATAACATCGCCGAAGATGCTGCCCTGGATCTCGTTGGTGCCAATCTGCTCCAGGTTTTCTTCCTCAGAACCCAGTGTTGCGCCGGTGAATACGGAAACTTTCAGACGGCCGTTGCTCTTTTCTTCAACGGCGTCTTTAAAACGGTAAACGGCGTTGGACTCCACGGTGCCTTCATTGGTATGAAGGGCGATGACCATCTCATACACTTCGTCGTTCGCAGGGGCAGCTTCGGTCTGTGCGGCAGGCTGCTCGCTTTTCTCTGCTGCCGGTGCGGAGGAACTGCTGCCGCAGCCTGCCAGCATACCCAGAGCAAGAACAAGCGTCAGAAGGATTGCTACGAGTTTTCTCATTTTGTTTATCTCCTTTTTATATTTTCCCGGTTCCCCGACCGGGTAAATTACACATTGTTGGCAGGGCGCCAATCGGTGGTGGTCATATTTTCCCCCTCTATTGCAGAGAGCAAATCCAGAAACGGGGAAGGCTCACCGCAGGGTTCAGCCAGCCACTCATTCACGATTTCTTCCACCTCAAAGGGTCCCACGATCTTCCCGCCGAGGCACAGCACGTTGGCGTCAAAGCTGTCCCTGGCATAGCGGGCGGTGGTCTTATCGTTACAGAGGGCGGCACGGATACCCTTGAACTTGTTGGCTGCAATGGAGATGCCGATCCCTGTCCCGCAGATGGCAATACCGGCATCCGCCTTGCCTGCCAGCACCGCCTGATCCACCCGGGCGGCATAGTATGGATACCGGACAATATCGGTGGAATCTGTCCCCAGGTCGGTGTAGCTTATCCCGTGAGCCTCCAGTATTTTGAGAATCTGCAGTTTCGCTTCGTAACCGGCATGATCATTGCCGATGTAAACGTGCTTGATGGGTCTTCTTGTCTTCAAAAGCACGGCGTCGGAGCCTTGGGCAAACTGATGAAGCTCGCCTTCCTCTATCATACCTAAGGAGATTGCATGACGGCCGCCGATAAAATCGGATTTTACCCAGCGTTCCACAATATCCAGCAGTTTCTGCCGCCCGGTAATATCCTCCCCCAGACAGAGAAGATTGGAATCATTGTGTTCACGGGTATACATGGCGGTCGTGGGCGTAGACACAAGAGCGGCACGAACGTGCGCATACTTGTTGCCCAGAATGGAGCCTTCCAGGCCAGTGGAGCCGATGGCGATGGCGCCGTCAACACTGCTGGCAGAAACCAGCGCCGCAGCCTGCGCGGCAAAAGCGCCGCACTGATCCTGGTATTCCGGTTTCACGACGGCAAGGCCAAGGCTTTCCAAAAAGCAACAGACATCATCCGCAAGGCGACTGCCTTTTTGGTGCGACGTGAGGGCGATGGTTTTCATTTTCATATGTTCCCCTCCCGGTTATCTTTGCGTTTCAAAAAGAAGCAGTTCTCAGCTCTCTTTTTTCACAATCTATCATTTTATTTCACTATTTTCAATTGCCATTTTATCTGAATCAGGGTACATGAAATTGTCTATTTTCAACATTTGTTCGCATCATTTGAAAAAATGAGGGAAATCCGGTAAAATATTCTTGACTTTCTCCCCCTAATGATGTTATATAGGTTTGAAACTTTTTTACAGATTTTGACTCACATATACATATTCATATCATATTGGATGGTGATCATATGACACTTAGCGAGCAGAAAAAAGGTCTGATTAAAATTTGCCATTCCATTCACAGCAAGGGTATGGTGAGCGGTTCCGGCGGCAATGTCAGCATTATGGTCGATGGAGGAATTCTGATAACGGCATCCGGCGTATCCCTGGAATCGGCCGCAGAAGACAATATTGTTTTTGTGGATCATCAGGAACGTTTTTCCGGGCCCATTCGTCCCTCCAAGGAGACAATGCTCCATCTGAGATGTTATGCAGCCAGGTCGGACATAAAGGCGGTTGTCCATGTCCACTCGGTCTACTCGGTGGCACTGTCCTGTATGAGGTTCGCCCAGGAAAGCAGTATTGTTCCGGCCTATACCCCGGGCTACGGCATCCGTGTCGGCAAGCTGCCGGTCATCCCTTACTTCTGTCCCGGGTCTGAGGAACTGGCAATGGCTGTTTCTTCCAGCATTGCAGAGCGGGACTCTGTGCTCATGCGAAACCATGGTTTGGTAGCTGTGGGCCGGTCATTGGATGAGGCTCTGAATTTGGCAGAAGAGATCGAAGAGAACGCCAAAATTCATTTTATCCTCAACGGAATGGGGACCTGCCTGACCGATGCGCAGATCGAAGAACTCCACGCAAACTATCACTGATAAGAATTGCCGAGACGAGAAGAGAGAAGCTATGATTAAACTGACAAGGCAAAAAGAAATTGAAAACATTGTAAAGGGCAGAGATTTTGTTGCTATTGCAGACATTCCCAGCATGCTCAACTGCTCTATATCCACCATCCGGCGGGACATCAAAGAAATGGAGAGCCGGGGCCTGCTGACACAGAGTCAGGGGGTTGTGATCTGGAAAGCCAAGACCCTTGAGCAGGAGAAGCAGCATGAGATTATATACCATTACCGCCAGGGCCAGAATGCTGACATCAAGCGGCAGCTGGGCACATATGCGGCCAAGTTTGTGGAGGAGAACGACACCCTGTTTCTCGACACCGGCACAACCATGCTGGAACTGGCCAAGAGCCTGCCCGATATTCCCCTTTCCATTGTTACCAACGACCTGCGCATTGCCATCGAGTTAGAAAACAAGTTTAATATTTCCACCATTGTTCTGGGCGGATTTGTCCGGCGCGGTACCCACACGGTGATCGGCGATATTGGCAGCGTTCTGGATTCCTTCCACTTCCAGAAGGCCTTCTTTTCTCCGGCCGGCATAGATACCGCAGGGGGCTTTATGTTCTTGAATTTACAGGCGATGGAGGTGCGCACAAAGGCAAAAGCCGCCTCCGAGAAGTGCGTTATGGTTGCCGACCACACCAAATTCGGAAAAAAGGGCTTTATCAAAGGCTTTGAACTGAACGATTGCGATCTGCTGATCACGGACATGTTTCCTTCCGACGCGGGAATCGACTGGGAGAGCTTCCTCACCGGGAAGGTTGACGATTTGCGGTCTTTTGACTGAACGGGAATTTTTACATCAAATGCGTTGGGAGAGCATGGCATGTATACTGGAAACAAAGATCTTCTTCTGGGAATCGACATAGGAACGACCGGGACGAAGTGCACTGTATACGATCTGAACGGCAACATTATGGCAACGGCGTATCAGGACTATCCCATGATACACAAGTTTGCCGGCTGGACGGAGCAGGACCCCAACCGATGGTGGGACTGTGTCTGCACCAATCTGCGCAAATGTTTCTCAAGCGGCGGGGTGGACAGTTCCAGGATCGCCGCCATTGGCCTTTCCTGTACCAACGCCATTTGCCTTACCGATGAAAACGGGCAGGTTTTCCACAATGCCATCGGCCTGCACGACCGGAGGTCAGGGGCACAGGTGGCATGGCTTGAAGAGAAACTTGGGGCTGCCAGAATCCGTGAGCTCTCCGCCAACAAGCTGGCAATGGGGTCCTGCGCACTCAGTTCCATCCGATGGATTATGGACAATTATCCCCAACTGATTAAGCCGGGCTGCAAGTTTCTCTCTCCCAGCGGCTTCATTGTGAAACGACTGACAGGAGAATTTTCCATCAATACATCCAGGGTTGATCTGGCCTGTGTTGGTAACATCTATACCGGGGATCTTGAGCAGGAGATTCTCTCCCGGGCGGAAGTGCCGGCTTGGCTCCTGCCAAAGGTGTATCGTGCGAATGAAATTGTTGGGACCGTGACCCGGGCGGCAGCAGAACAAACTGGCCTTGCTTTGGGGACGCCTGTCACGGCAGGCTCAGTGGACACAGTATCGGCTACGCTGGGCGCCGGCGCTCTATATGCGGGAGATCTGGCCATTACAATCGGCAGCAGCGGCCGGCTCTGCTATGTTTCCACAAGTCCCAATTTTGATGACCGCCTTATTAACGCCCATACGATCAACGATAACTATCTGATCATTCAGACCACAAACAATGCCGGTATTTCACTCCGCTGGTTCAAGGATACCTTCGGCCAGGCTGTATTCGCAAAGGGTGCGCCGGTAGACGGCAATATTTACGAAGGGATCAATTTGGCGGCCGCGTCTGTCCCTGCCGGGGCAAACGGGATGATCTATCTCCCTTATTTGTCTGGAGAAAAGAGCCCCATATGGGACAGCAATGCCAGAGGTGTGTTTTTCAACATCGGGCTGGATGCTTCCTTCGGTTCTTTCGCAAGAGCTGTTATGGAAGGCGTCGCGCTGTCAATAAGAGACTGCGCCAGCATCGTCACTGCCAACATTTCGGGCGATCAGCCTATCCCTTTGGGCGGGGGAGCTGCCAACAGCCGGGTGTGGTGCCAGATCTTTGCAGACGTGCTGGGACGGCCGATACAGCGCCTGAAAAACAGCGAAACGGAAACGCTGGGTGACATCATAATCGCAGCTGATGCGGTCGGTCTTCCATGCATTCCCAAAGACTTTGGTAAGACCTTGGCTACAGACAGTGAAACACTATATCCAAACAAAGATCATACGGATGTCTATGACGAGCTTTTCTTAAAGTATAAAAAGCTTTATGAAAGTATCAGGCCTCTCTATATCAGATAGAAAAATAAGGTCCATAAATTACAGCCTTGCAAGGAAGCAAGGCATCAGATGCCCATCTTTTGTAACGAATGCAGCAATTTTGTCGTTTTGAAATGGTTCTATACAACAAGACATAAAGCAGTAAAAAAGAGAGCGGAGCGTTCAAAGGAACGCCACGCTCTCTTTTTTTCAGCATCCGCTGGTACACATCCGGCGCCAACTGCAGTCCCCGCTGATGCTCTGTTCCACAATGCCAATAGAGAGGAAGCCCATAAAAGGGGACTGCGCATAGCGCGCTGCAGTTCCGAGATGTTCCTTGCCGGCTCTGGATGCAAAATTATTTAGAGCTTTTCTACAAATGCAGGAAATTAAAGTTGGAACTCCATTCAATGACACCAGTGGATACTGGATGCCATCAAAGCCAGGGACGAGCAGCTGGCGGTTGAACAGCTGACGAAGCACTTGATCCTTCATCAGGATGAAGTTCGAATCCAACTGAAATAAGGGAAACTCATATGCTCCGAATCTGTACTGTATTCATGTGCCGACACATCTGGAAAAGGTACAGAAAATGAGAGAAAAAGTTATTGAATTGATCCTCAAGGAAAAGATCGTTGCCATCGTACGGGGAGCGGAGCCGGAGCAGTGCAGGGCAGTGGCCCAGGCATTGTATGCCGGCGGCATCCGGCTGATGGAGATCACCTACAACCAGAAGGCGCCCGAAACATGGCAGGCCACTGCCGACGCCATTGGGGCCCTGGCGAAGGAATACGAGGGCAGAATGTTTGTCGGCGCCGGCACCGTCACCAGCCCGGAGCTGGTGGAGATGACCGCAAGGGCCGGCGGCGCCTTCATCATCTCTCCGGATACGGATGTGGATGTTATCAAAAAGACCCGGGAGCTGGGTCTGGTGTCCATGCCCGGGGCTATGACGCCCAGCAAGATCAAGACTGCCCACAATGCGGGGGCGGACTTTGTGAAGCTGTTCCCGGTGGGCAATCTGGGCGCCGGTTATCTGAAGGCTGTCAAGGCGCCTTTGAGCCACATCAGGATGATGGCCGTGGGCGGCGTAAACGAGGAGAACGCAGCCCAGTTTCTGAAGGCCGGCGCTGTGGGTCTGGGCGTGGGCGGCAACCTGGCCAAGAAGGAATGGATCGAGGCCGGGGAGTTCGAGAAGCTGACCGCCGCCGCAAAGGCGCTGGTGGAAGCCGTCAGAAACGCAGAGTGAGTGCGGGGAAAGGAGAAACATAAATGGCAAGAGTAATTACTTTTGGTGAGATTATGATGCGCCTGAACCCGGAGGGCTATCAGCGCTTTATCCAGGCGGAGAAGTTTGAAGTCAGCTATGCCGGCGGTGAGTGCAACGTGGCCGTCTCCCTGGCAAACTACGGCGTGGACGCCGCCTTTGTCACAAAGGTCCCGGCCCATGAGATCGGCCAGTGCGCCGTGAATGCGCTGCGCCGCTTTGGTGTGGATACGAAGTACATGGTGCGCGGCGGCGACCGCCTGGGCGTGTACTACTGCGAGAAGGGTGCCTCCCAGCGAGCTTCCAAGGTCATTTATGACAGGAAGGCTTCTGCCATTGCCCTGGCCCAGCCGGAGGACTTTGACTGGGATGCCATCTTTGATGGGGCGGACTGGTTCCACTGGACCGGCATCACCCCGGCCCTGGGCGGCAAGCTGCCGGAGATCTGCCTGGCCGCCTGCAAGGCTGCCAAGGCCAAGGGCGTCACCGTTTCCTGCGACCTGAACTTCCGCAAGAAGCTGTGGAGCAGTGCCCAGGCCAATGCGGTCATGAGCCAGTTGATGCCCTATGTGGATGTGTGCATTGCCAACGAGGAGGACGCCAAGGACGTGTTCGGCATCGCGGCGGAGAATACCGACATCAACGCCGGAAAGCTGGATCACCAGGGATATATCTCCGTGGCAAAGCAGCTGTGCGACCGCTTCGGCTTCAAGAAGGTGGCCATCACCCTGCGGGGCAGCATTTCCGCCAACGACAACGACTGGGCGGCCATGCTGTATGAAAACGGCGAGGCTGTGTTCTCCCCCAGCTACCGCATCCACATTGTGGATCGTGTTGGCGGCGGCGACAGCTTTGGCGGCGGCCTGATTTATTCCCAGCTGGTGGGCAAGAACAACCAGGATGCCATCAACTTCGCTGTGGCAGCCTCCTGCCTGAAGCACACCATTGAGCATGATTTCAATCTGGTCAGCGTGGCGGAGGTGGAGTCTCTGGCAAGCGGCAACGCCTCCGGCAGAGTGCAGCGCTGAAGAGGTGCGAGATGGTTTCCTATAGGAATGACAGTGAGCTTTTTGCGCTTATCCGGCGGGATTTATACACTGCTGTCGTAGGCGATATTATGGACGGACTGGGCCTGCAGCATCAGTTTTTGCCCGCCAGAATAAAACCTCTTCGGGATGACATGGTCCTGGTAGGCCGGGCAATGACGGTACAGGAATCGGACATTGACTGTGTGCCGGAAGGGGATCCCCGACTGGATCAGCCCTTTGGGGTCATGTTTGAAGCTCTGGACGGCTTGCAGGAGAACGAGGTATATATCTGCTCCGGATCGTCCGATTCGTACGCCGTGGCAGGGGAGCTGATGGCAACCCGGGCAGCCTATTTAAAGGCTGCGGGGTTTGCTGTGAACGGCTTCATACGGGATACCCGCGGCCTGTTAAAAACGAACATGCCGGTTTTCAGCATCGGGACATATGCCCAGGACCAGGGGGTCCGCGGGAAGGTGACTGCCTATCGTGTGCCCATTATGGTTGGAGATGTGCTGGTGAACCCGGGAGATATTGTTTTCGGGGATGTTGATGGTGTCTTGGTGATCCCGCAAAGGCAGGAAAAAGAGATTATCCAGAAAGCCTATGAAAAGGTTTCAGGAGAAAATGCCGTAGCGAATGCAATTCGGGCCGGTATGCCCACGGTGGAAGCTTTTGCGACTTTTGGCATCATGTAACAGACAGAATCACCATTGCCTGACAGCGCGATAGAGCAGCATTTCCTATGTGCTGAAGCGGATTCCTGTTCATTTAGCCGTATAAGCCGACGCCTGAACAGAACAAGAAAAATCGGATATAAGTTTACACCCCCTTCTGTAGCAATGAACGGAAGGGGGCTTTCATTATAAAAAAGAAAGTGGCGGAAACCAAAGGTTTTCGCCACTTTCTTGCAGTTGGGTCAGGGTTCGGGTCAAAGAGTTTTCCCGGTATCCAGAACCTGCTGAGCGACACTGTGTCAGCCTTGAAAGGGGTCGAAAGTCAACGAATAAAAGGGGAAAGTCTTCATAAGGATGGAGCACAGAGCAGATGTTTCAAATCTTCTTTCTGCTGCCATCGACAACATAATTCGAGCCGGAGACAAAGCTGGCTTCATCACTGGCGAGAAAGGCAATCACATTCGCGCATTCCTCCGGGGTGCCGGACCGGTTCATGTAGGATAGTTCCGGCAGATCATTGTAGGTGTTGATATTGCCGGGCGAGACAGCGTTGACGGTGATATTATATTCACCGACTTCTCTGGCAAGGCTGGTTGTAAAAGAGAGAATGGCCCCTTTGGTGAGCGAATAATCAACCATATCGCGAATCCCGTAGATGCCCGCGACAGAAGCCACATTGACAATCCGTCCGCCGCGCTGCGCGATCATGTGGGGGAGGACCGCGTGGGTCATATAGAGCGTTCCAAGAATGTTAATATCGATTTTCTTTTTCCATATGGAGCTGTTCTGCTGGACAAAGGGTGCTTTGTCTTCCATATAGATTCCCGCGTTGTTAATCAGAATATCAATGCGGCCCGTCTTGTCTATGGCTGCTTTGACCAGGTTTCTGACCGCCTGCTCGTCGGCCACATCGCACTGGTAAGAGAGCAGCTTTTCACCGTATTCTTCCTTTAACGCTTCCAATGCGGAGCCATTGCGGCCGACGGCAATCACAGTTCCGCCCTGGCGGATGAAAATATCCGTTACGGCTTTTCCGATTCCCTTTGTCGCACCGGTTACAAGGGCAACCTTTCCAGTAAAATTCATTGGGAATTCCTCCTTTGATACTAGGCTCCGTAAACCAGATTGGGGATAAACAGCGACAACTGCGGGATAAAGGTTACCAGCAGCAAAACGATCAGCATGATGCCGATAAATGGCAGGGAGGCTTTGGAAAGCCGTCCGATCGGAATGTTCTGAAGGCCTGCCACCTGGTAAAGAACAGCGCCGAAGGGCGGGGTCATATTGCCAATACCGATATTGAAGATAAAGACAAGGCCGAAATGGATGGGATCGATGCCCAGAGAACGGGCAACCGGCATCAGCAGCGGGGAAAGGATCAGCACAGGCGCGCTGCCCTCCATGAACATGCCGGTGATGAGGAGAATGACATTGACCAGAATCAGGAAGCTGTACTTGCTGAGATTGGCGTTGATAATCATGGTGGAGATGGCGTGAGGAATGCGCAGATAGGTCATGAAATATCCCAATGCATTGCAGGCACAGACCAGAGACATGATTGTGGCGGTGCCCAGAACCGATTCCTTTACAATGGGCCACACATGCTTCCACTTGATTTCCTTATAGATAAAGATTCCCACAACAGCGGCATATACCGCGCAGATGGCGCCAGCCTCGGTGGCTGTCAGGGCGCCGACCCGCAGGGCAAGGATCAGGCCAAAGGGCATGAGAATGGCCCAGATTCCATCCAGCGCCAGCTTGCCCAGCTCTTTTGGGGAAGCCATTTTCTCCCGGCTGCCTTTGTAGCCGTGCCGTTTGGAGTACCAGCCCACATAGGCCATCATCAGCACCATGCACAGAAAGCCGGGGATGTATCCGGCGCAGAGCATACGGCCAACGGAGATCTGGGTGGTGAAGGCAAAGATAATCAGGCCCATCCCGGGCGGAATGATGGGCGTAATCAGCGAAGACGCCAGCGTGACAGCGGCGCTGAACTCCTTGTCATAACCGTGCCGCTCCATCTCCGGAACAAGGATTTTACTCTCCATGGCAGCGTCCGCCGCGGCAGAGCCGGAAATGCCGCCCATCAGTACAGAGAGGACTACATTCACATGGCCCAGGCCACCGGCCAGGTGCCCTACCAGGCCATCGGCCAAATCCATCAGACGCTTGGAGATTCCGGAATAATTCATGATGCAGCCGGCTGTAATGAAAAAGGGAATTGCCAGATAAGAGGAGTTCTCCGTCATGGCAATCATCCGCTGTGCTACCAATTGCGAGGGTAAGCCCGGTTCCAGAAACAGGAAGAAGGGCAGCGTTCCGCCCACAATTGCCAGCCACATGGGCACACCCAGGATGGCAAGGACCAAAACCAAGCCGATGGTTATGATTGCGGTACTAGTCATGAGCTTCCTCCTTTTGGAAAAGGGCCCGGGCCCGGTGGTATACATTTTCTGCGGCATAGATGACCATCAGGGAAAGGCCCAAAGCCATCCCCAAGTCAAACCAGCGGTAAGAAATGCGGGTAGCGGTCATAATCTTTGCGCCCACATTCATGGTCAAAACCCAAGCCAGATAGGCCAGACAGCAAATCAGAACCAGAGACAGCAGGGAAATCAGAAGCTCCAGAACCTTCTTTCCCCGATCCGGTAAGGCATTGGAAAGCAGCTCCAGTCCATAATGCATACCATATTTACAGGCAGCCGCACTGCCGAAAAATACAGTGTAAGCAAAACCCATTGCAACCAGTTCATCTGTCCAGACAAAAGTTCGGGAGAACAGATAGCGGCTCAGTGCATTGACAGTGGTGAAGGAAATAGCGAAAAAGAGGGCTATTCCCGCAACGATAATCGGAAAATTCTCCAGAACCCACCTGACTTTTTTGTTTTTCATGTTCTGCTCCTTTGCGTTCTCTCAGAATTTCCCTGAAAGCACCCGCAAAGCGGGTGCTTTCAGCAGAGCATGTGTTGTTACTTCTCGATGGCGGCGCGGATCTCGTCATAGATTGCGGTATCCACGTTCAGTTCTTCAAACAGGGCGGGGACGCAGGCAGCGAAGCTGTCCTTGTCGGGTTCAATGACCTCAACACCGGCTTCCTTGAACTTCTCGATGTAGCCGGCCTCATTTTCCATGGCGGCATCAGTGGCGCCGCGGAGCCCTTCAGACAGGGCCTGCGCAAGGACCTCCTGCACATCGGCGGGAATGGAGTTCCAGATGTCGTTATTGATGATCAGCGCGCAGGGGGTGACGAAGTGGCCGGTCAGGCTCAGGTAGTCGCAGACCTCGTAGAAGCTGCCGTTCCACAGTGCTTCAAGGTTGGCCTCGCAGGCGTCGAAGGTGCCGGTCTGGAGCAGGGAGTAGTTGTCGCCCCAGGTGGAGGTGGTGGGAGTACCGCCCATGACCTTGATGAAGCCCTGGGCTGCGCTGGAGGGACCCATGCGGATGATCATACCCTTGACGGAAGCGGCGTCATTGATGGGCTTGGTGCTGATGAAGTGGCGGTAGCCGTTGGCGCCCAGCGCAATGGTGTGGATGCCGGCGGCGGCAAATTCGTTCTGCAGATCGCTCATCCACTCGGACTCTGCCAGGTCATAGACCTCGTAAATGTCCTTGTACATGTAGGGGAAGGAAGCGGGAGCAAAGGCGGGAACGATGTCGCCAAGCTGGTCGAAGCCGACGGACTCAATGATGGGTGCGCCCGCAAAAACAGATTCCTGAACGTCGGTGATGGAGCCAAGCTGGTTGTCGGGGAAGATCTCAAAGGTGTAGGCGCCGCCGGTGTATTCGGTGACTTTTTCCAGTGCGGCGGTAACATTTGCCACAACCACGCTGTTAACGCCTTCTGCGCAGGAATACTTGAAGGCCATAGGCTCGTAGCTTGTGGTTTCCTCCGCGGGGGCTGCTTCTGCCGGCTTCTCGGCAGGGGGTTCATTTGCGGCGGGGGCCGCCTTCTGACCGCAGGCACACAGTGCGAACACCATGGTGAGCGCCAGAACAAGGGCGAGTAATTTCTTCATGTTGTTTTTCTCCTTTTTTGCAATATTTTTGTGGGCAGTGCCCAAAATGCGCTTATTGAAAGGGGCTGTCAATCCAAAAATCCCATGCTTTCCAAAGTGTTGAGGATTTCCCGGCCTTCCCTTACGCCGTCGATGATCTGCCTGGGTGCTCTCTGGGCATCACCCACGGATACGGTATGTGCAATGGTGCTCATTTCATCAAAGAGCGGGTTATAGGACTTCAAACCCAGACACACGCAGCCGTAATCAAAGGGAAGCTCCCCGGCGTCGGTGACAAAGCTGTGCTCCCGTACCTCCAGCAGCTTGGTATTGGGCATTTGACACACATTCTTATCCCGCATGAGATTGGTGATGCTGACTTTGGAGACAAGGTCCATCCCATTGCCGATCACCGGCATCATCTCCACAACGGTGACGCTTGCGCCCTTGTTGGCAAAGCACTCCACCAAGTCAAGCCCGGTGGCGCCGCCGCCGATAATCACGGCTTTTTTGCCGGCCATGTCCAGGGAGAAGCTGCCGTCCAGCACGTGTTCAATCACACCGTCCGCGGTTAGAATATTGCCTTTCGCCAGGTTGTCCAGCAAACCGGGAATATTGGGGGTGACAATCTTGGAGCCGGTGGCGCACACAATCAGGTCAGGTCTCAGCGCCGCTACCTTTTCTTTGGTAGCCTCGGTGTTGAGCATGACGTCCAGATTGGGCAGATGTTTCACCCGGGCTTCCATGTATGTGACAAGATCCTTCATCCGGAATTTTTCCGGCAGATTGCAAATATAAGAGGCTCTGCCGCCCAGGTGATCGCTCTGCTCCATCAGTACCACGTCACAGCCCAGTTCCGCTGCTGTGCAGGCCGCTTCCAGACCGGCCGTACCGGCGCCGATGACTACTACCCTGCAAGCCTTGTTGACCCGTCTCTTCTTGTATGCGTCGCCGGTCGTCACTGCCGGGTTGACTGTGCAGCGGATGGGGCGGTTAAAGACCATTCTGTTTCCAACGCAGCCGATACAGCAGGAGATGCAGGTTCGGATCTCGTCTTCCCGTCCCTCTTTTACCTTGTTGCACCATTCCGGGTCGGCGATCAGCCCTCTGCCAATGGCGACCATGTCCGCACAGCCGCTGGCAATGATCGCTTCCGCTTCCTTCGGGTCGCGGATGTTGCCGGAAGTGATGACGGGCTTGTGAAGCTTCTCTTTTACGGCCTTTGCCAGGTATCTCTTCCAGCCGTCGGGGAGATATGCCTTATCGATCATTTTCTCCATCGAGTCATTCAAGCCGGCGGAGACATTGTAAAGGTCAACATATTCGTCCACCAGCGGCAGCCATTCCAGGGTGTCCGCAAGTGTCAGCCCGCCGGGGACAAACTCGTCGGCAGAGATGCGGATCATAATCGGATAATTGGGGCCGACCATGGCTCTGGTTTCTTTAAGAATCAGCTTCAGGAAGCGGGCGCGGTTTTCCATGCTGCCGCCAAATTCATCTGTTCTGTTGTTGGTGGTGGGGGAAAGGAACTGATTTACCAGATAGCTGTGGCCTGCGTGTATCTCAACGGCGTCAAAGCCTGCCATCTGTGCCCGTTTGCAAGCCTCCGCGTACTTCCTGATCAGCTCGTAAACCTCTTCCGTGCTCATGGCTCTGGGCTTGAAGCCGCCGGTTTTGCAGGGAATATCCGAGGCGGAGACGCACTGGCAGCCGATTCTGGCGGGATTTGCAGCGCCTCCTGCGTGGTTTACCTGAATGGCGATTTTGCAGCCGCGGGCGTGTACCCGCTCGGTCAGCTCATACATATGGGGTATGAAGCTGTCGTGATCCAGCCGAAGCTGGCTTGTGCCGTTGGAGCCAAGGGGAAACGCCACACAGACGTTTTCCACCACAATCAGGCCGGTGCCGCCTTTGGCCCGGAGCTCATAGTAGTTTTTGTGTTCCTCTGAAATGCTTCCATCCGGGTTCGCAAGATTTGTGCCCATAGGGGTCATCATCACGCGGTTCCTGATGGTCATGTTTTTTATCGTAATGGGGCTCATCAAATTTGCGTAAGACATGTGCTGACCTCCCTGTGTACTATGCTTTATTCCCTGTAGGGATCCCAGTCGATGTTGTCCATAACCTGCTTTGCGGAGCGCAGCAGCGGCTGTTCCCGGGAAGTGTGGTTTTCGTACTGATACATGCACAGAATCATGCAGTTTCCAAAATAGGGTCCGATAATCCGCTGAAGCTTGTTGTGGCGGCCGTTGGACAAAAACAGAAACGGGATATTAAGTTCCTTCTTGAGCATAGTCATGGCCTTGAAGTTGTCAAGAAGCTCTTCTTCCGTGTCTGCCCGGGTGACGATTTTTGCAATATCCGCGCCCCGCTCCTCCTGGAGCAAACCGATTTCCACCACTTTCTCCGGCGGCATGAAGGTGAAGGAACCGGAAGCTGCCAGCGTGTTGGTGGTATGCGTCGACATCATGACCTCTCCGCCAGCCTCGTGGATGCGGTCAATCAAGGCTTTCTGCTTTTCCACGGCTTCCGGCTTGAAAGACATCTGCAGCGGCGCGGGATCGTACATATCTGTAGGCACATCCACCAGCGACGCGCCTGCCCTGACACCCAGAAGAAGTTCTTCCGCCAGTTCATCATCACCCATGCCAAGGCTTTCCCGCAGCCGGTAGTTGGTGATATAGATGGGCTTCTTCCCGCAGCGGCTGAAGATTTTCCTGAGATCCGCTTCGTTTCTGTACTGCCGCTCAATCTCACACATCTGTATTCCGTAAGCCTCGGCACCGCTGGCGGCGGAGTTGCGAATCAGCGTGATACAACTCTCAGGATCCTTTAGCTGTACCATTGAGGTCAGCAGTGCATGGTCGTGGTTGAGAAAACTGGGTTTCTTCGCCTCCATACTTTATTCTCCTTATTCTTTTATCCTTTATTTCCTTTGTTTTTCATAATCAGGCGCCCACCGTCGATCAGGATATCCTCCCCGGTGATAAATGATGCTTTCTCAGAGGCAAGGAACAAAACCAAATCGACTACCTCCTGGGGATCGGCGGCCCGCCCCAAAAGGGTTTTCATATCTGCCATGCCGGGGCGCGTCAGTACAGGGCCGGGAGACACACAGCAGCAGCGTACACCGTAAGGCGCGCCAACAAGGGCCAATGACTTTGTAAGGCCGTTCATAACGCCGCTTTTCGCCGTTGCATAGGAAACGTCCCCGGCTGTGGCTTCCGCTCCGGTAATGGAGCCAATGTTGATGATCACGCCACTGCCCTGTGCTGCCATATATTTCATTGCGGCATGCCCCATATAGAACTGGCCTTTCAGGTTTACATCCAGCCCCCAATCAAACACCTTGATGGGGATATCGAAGAAGGGAACATCTTCTGTTCCAAAAATGCGTGTTGCAGCGCCGCCGGCAAAGTTGACAACAATATCAAGGCTCGAAAACGCGTCAACAGCCTTCCTGCATGCGGCGGATACCTGGGCGTAATCCCGCACGTCAGTAGGGATTCCAAGTGCATGGTACCCTTTGGCTGTAAGCTCCCCTACCTTTGCCTGAAGCTTTTTGGGATCCGTTGCCAGCATGACAACATTTGCACCCTGCTCTGCCAGACACTGGCTGCAAAGAAACCCCATGCCGGAGGATGCGCCGGTTATGATCGCTGTCTTTCCTTTGAAACTCATGCGAAACCACTTCCTTTGATTGTCCAAAAACACAAATCCATTTTTGCAAAATATAACCTTGACTATGATGAAAAAACAAACATAGTCCTGCTGCCGCTGTTATTTTTTCTGCTGTACAACGGTCTGACATGAACCATAAAAACAGAAGAAATCCACAATGCGCCGGAGAAAAAATTGAGCAATCTCAATAAAATAGCTTTGAAAAGCCCTTGACTTTCAAGGGGAAATTATTTATATTGACGTTAACAATTGTAATCGCCCAGAGAATACAAGTAAATGCCATTAGCTAACTATATTTGATGTTTTCTGACATAAAAAACAGAGGCCATGTTGATACTGCACAATTTTTGACTCTATTTTTGTGCAAAGGAGAAAATCACTGTGGAACTGGACAATGTCGTGGTCACGAAGCTTTTTAACATATTAACCATCCCCATTGCGCAGGGAAGAAAAATACAAATGACAGACCGCTATGGATACGGCCTGACCTTCTGCGCGACAAAAGGCGGCAGGATTCATTACTATTATCAGGATGAAACTTATTTGTCGGATTACGATCATGCCGTTTTACTGCCCATGGGGAGAGACTATTCTCTGGAAGGCATCTGCAAGGGGGACTTTCCTCTCATCAATTTTTACTGTGAGCAGCCTCTCAACAACCAGGAGTTTGCTGTCTTTGAGTTGTCAACGCCGGAGTATTATCTTCAGACCTACGAACAGATCCGAAATCTTTCTCTCTATGACCGCCCTTTCTGCAATGCGCGGGCGATGAGTCTGTTTTACGATATGCTGAGCCATTTGATGCTCGCGTCAAAAGCCAACAATCCGCTGCTGCTTCCTGCCGTCTCATACATGGAGAAGAATTACGCCAATCCCGAGCTTACCGTGGAAAAAATCGCATCGCAGGCGCATATAAGCGTGGGGTATTTTCATCGCATGTTCAAAGAGCAATATTCCATTTCCCCCAAGAAATATATTCTCAATGCGCGGATGGCAAAAGCAAAGGAACTTCTCATAGGCAAGTCTTATTTATCCATATCGGAGATTGCGCGGGAATGCGGCTTTACCAATGTGTATCATTTTGACCGCACCTTCAAAGAACATACCGGCTGCTCCCCAACGGAATACATCCAAAAATTTGGGAACATGCTTTAAAAGGCCCTGCCGAGATACCTGGCCCTTTTCCGTGATCGGCGCCATACCTTCGCAACGCTGGCGCCGCAAAACGGCGTGGACATCAAGATCGTCTCCGGCATGCCGGGCCACGCCGACCCCGGCTTCCCTCTGGACACCTGCGCCCACGTCACCACCGCCACGCAGAAGGAAGCCGCCAGGACTATGGGGACTGTGCTGACGGTGGAGTGAGCAATGAAATAAAATAAGACGGCTACAGACAATGGTTTGCCTGTAGCCGTCTTTCTTTACGCCAAGAATTAGATGTTACTGGCGGGATAGCATTGCACCAAGAACATTTTGCATGAAAAGGCCGAGAATTATGATTGTCGAAAACATGCTGCTACTGTGAACTTTCTTGAATAAATGATGCTAACAATAAATCGCAGATGGCCGGACAGATCATCTTGCCCTGACAGCTTGAAGGATAAATCAGTCAAAAAAATGAGAAAAGTCCAGGCAGTTAGCCGGGGACCTTTCTCACCGTCTGGTGAATCCGGCAAAGGAGATTCAGCCCAGCGTACTTATTTAGAAACTGGGAGGTGTAACTGCGAATATAACCTCGGCAGGATGTTGATTCGGGTTAACCCATCTATGGGGAGTCAAGGGTGGGATTAAAATAGCGTCTCCTTGCTCAAGCATAAACTGGCTTTCATTCAGATACACTTCTACCGCCCCGCTCAGCACATATGCGGTCTCCTCTCCGTCATGACCGTAAGCTGTATCCCCGGAGGATTTTTCGGGTGGTATTTTCATAATGCAGAATTCGATCTGACCGCGCCGGTTTGGCGTAAGCAATAGATACTCTACTTCTTCCCCTGGCCTTCCAAGCGTTTTGTTGTTGCCCTTCCGAACAATCAGTTCATCTGTAAAGGTATCTTCCTGAAAGAAAATATATAGGGGCACATGTAATGCTTTCGCTATGGTCTTTAATGTGTTGATCGAGGGATTCACATTTTCAGTTTCTATCTGACTGAGCAGAGACGGAGATAAGTTCACTTCCTTTGCCAGCTCTCTTAACCCAATGCTCTTGCTCATCCGTATATTTCTGACTTTTTCGCCTATATTTATATCTGACACTAAATTAACCTCCATTTTTTGCGGGGACTGATGCCTTTGCCCCATAATAACATAAAAGAAGGGGAAAATACAACAGAAAAGTGGAGCTGCAAAAACAAGGAATGCCGCTCCACTTTATCCTGTTAGCTTTTATCCAATGGGTATATTGGGTGTTTCAGTTTCCGATAGTTAAGCTGGGAGAAGTTTGCCGTATGAATACCGGGGGGATCAGCTGTGACAATGCCAGCGGATACCTTTTCAAAGAAAGCTCTGAAATGCTGTGAGGACTTGAGCGCAACGATCTTGTAGTCGGCAATGTTAATTCCATTGAGGAGAAAAATTCTGTCATCCATCGTCTGGAACCGCATAGAGCCTACAATAATGTCCACATTTCCAATTACAATACGGGCAGTCTTTCCTATGCTGAACTTTACTCCGTAACCCTGAACCGCATTTGCAGTGAAATAAGTTCCGTCTGTAATCAGCTTAACATAGGCGTCTTTGACTTCAATAGGATCACCATGGATCTTGTCTGTCTTTCCGCCAAGAAGGCCAGATACTCTGCCACCTACGCCAGTTTTCTCTGCCAGCTCGACAAATTCCGGGTCATAGATAAACCCAAAGCAGGAGCCGGGGATGTCCCGCTTAAGCATTTCACGGAGCAAATGTGTGCCATCGGCAGGGGTACCGCCGCCCGGATTATCCGATGTTTCATTGATTACTACCGGTTTGCCTTCGATAGCAAGCGCCTGATCCATTGCCTCTGAAACGCTCAGATAATCAGCATCGAACGCATGTCTTTTGTCCCAAATGTAAGCAGCAAGCTCATCGGCTGCTTTTTCTGCTTGATCCTGGCTGGCCTCAGCATTCACGATGACAGAAGCCCCGGCGATTGGCAGATCGGCATATGGGAAACCGTGAAAAAATGAAACGCCCAGGAGCTTATGCTCCTCCGTATACGCCTTCAGGTACTCCTTGATTCCCTTTGCAGGTTCCTGAAATGTTGAGGCCGTGGCGCAGGGAACCAGCATGGGGATACGCCTGTAGGCCACGCAGGGACTGATTTCTCCGCGAATTGTCCGAATCAGCACAGACATTGCTGTTTTTCCGGCCTGAGCGCAATCAATATGGGGATATTCTTTGACGTTATAGACACCAGTCAGCAGCGAAACCATATCCGCAGAAATGTTGCCATGCAGATCAAAGGTGGCCATAATCGGCATATCTGGACCGGTTATTTCTCTTATCGCTTTCAGCAGATCCAGTTCCAGATCGTCGATGCTCTCGGAAACAGCAGCCCCATGCAGCGAAAGGCAAATCCCGTCGATATCGGCAACGACGTTTGACAGGCTCTCTACAATGTTTCTCTTGATGGTAGAGTATGCCTCATCCGTAATTAGCCCGCCCACATTAAAGGTTGCAAAGCCAGGGACAATCTCTGCACCCATCTCATCTGCAACTGCCAGCATACCGCTCAGATAATCATTTCCACCTCTGCTGGCGTCAAGGATTTCCTGCCCAAAACGCCACTGATACTGGTGAAATCGATCTTCAACCGTTCTGTCGGCAGCAAAGGTATTCGTTTCATGCCCAAACTGAGAGATAAATATTTTCATTTTTCTTCACTCTTCCACTTGGACGGGGGTTTCCTCCGGCGCATGGTACCCGGGGTTCGGCGCTACCTTGACAATGCCCTTCTTCCACAGGATGCGGGCAGCCAGGATAGAAATGGGGATCATGACAAGCAGCAGATATCCGGCAAGGCCCGAGCTTGCAATCCCAACGATTGCCAGGATGGAAACCAGCGCCGCGGGGACAAGAGCAATAAGCAGCCTGTTCTTGATGTAAGTAGGGGCACTGCCGCGGCCAATAATACCAAGAGACATACATCCAAACAATGCGGGGAGGATATAGTTGCTGGCCGTCGCGATAACTTCATTTTGCAGAATTCCCTTCAGAGGTACAAGAAGAAGCATACCAATTGCCAGAATAATAATCGTGGTTACAGAAGCAATACAGGTAGAAATAAGAGAAATGCAGTCGCCTACAGTTGTGTTTGCTTCCACCTTTGCTATTTTTTGGGCTTCAATGGCGCAGGGAATTTTGAGGTTCATCAGGTTGCCGGTTGCCCAGGTAAGATATGTGGAGGAACCCAGAATAGGAACATAGCTCGCAACCTCAGCAATGCTGGTGGGAAGCATAATTGCACAGATGGCAATAAGACCGGGAACCAGCATTTTAATGGACGGCCAACAATCGTAGATAGCGCAGATTATAAGGGGAATGCAGAAGGTATAGAGAAGGAAGCTGAGCATGAACCGGCGGCCTGTTTTGTGGGCCCACTTGGTAAACGGATCAACTTTAACGGTCGATGCTTCCTTGGATTTTTCTTTACGCATTACAAGTTACCTCCCTCGTTAAAACAGTCGTACCCAAAGGATACTGGATGCCATACTCAAGATAAGTACTATTGCCATTGTGAAGTTGTTAAGCCAGGGAACCTTCTTTCCGGCAATGCCAAGTACCACAGTCAAGAACAAGCTGGTTGCCATCGTAAGGGCAGTGGGCAGATCCGTGAACAGCAGGACGGGGACATAAACGGCAAACAGGGCAATGTAGAATGTAGTGGAAAGAATACTGCCCCAATCACTGGTTCCGCTCTTTGCTTTCATAACGCCGGTGGAATATTTCTCACCTACGACAGCTGCAAACAAAGGCGCAAAAATAACACCAAAGGTCATGACGATCATAACCGCGGCAAAGACATCCGGGGTAGAGGACAGAATATCTGCCAGGGGAACACCGATGCCTTTGGCAGTGTAGTCTGCTGCCATGATCTCATATGAAAGAGAGCCGATAACGGATAGACGCCACCAAGGCCATACAGGACCGAGAGAAACCGCCAGAGTAAGGAAGCCGAGCAGAATTGCAAGACTGGGCACTACTGAGGCTGTTGCTGTTGCTTTAACAACATCAGAAATGGTCTTTTCAGAAACACCGAGTTCAATGCACTTCTTCTTTGTCTTGATAAAGCTGAATATTGCAAATGCAATAATGTAGAGAAGTCCGATTGCAATCAAGATGTATAATATCGGGCTATTTGCGAGATCGTTTCCTGTCATAAAAATCTTCCTCCCATTTTTAAATTTGATTTCCGTTTTTTGAAATACTTGTCTTTTCTGTTAACCTCCTTCCCGTTTTCACAGATAAGTATTTCTATACTGTTTTTTGACTTCTTCGGGAACCATGCTTCCACCGGTTGCCCATACGATTTGCGTGCTGTGATCGAGTATCTCCCGGGTCAGGCCATGACTGGATAAGTACTCTCTGCTATCTTCCAACTCCAAAAGCCTGAGCGGACCGACGAAGGCTGCACAGCTGGAGGGCTCAATTTCTTTTCCTTCCGCCCTGTAGAGAAGCCGAAGAAAATCATAGAGCTTCGCGTCCTCCACTGTGAAATCTCCGGACAATAAGTTCATCATGATCCTGGTGACAAAGCTGGATGGACTGGGACAAGCCAAGCCGTCCGCATGGGTCGAGCCTGTCAGTCCATAGTCCTTTATGTTGGCCTTTTCCATTTTCCCGGTAGCCATTCCAAGCAATACGGATGGCCATTGCGTGGGTTCGCAGAAGAAGCAATGAACATTATCCTTGTAGACTCTTTTCAGCCCGTAGGATATTCCCCCCGGGGCTCCCCCAATGCCCGCAGGGATATATACGAGCAGAGGATGTTCTTCATCCACAACGATGTTTTTCTCGTCCAACTGCTTCTGCAGTCTCTTTGCTGCGGTTGCATATCCCAGAAACAGGTCCACCGATTTTTCATCGTCCACAAAATAGCTCATCGGGTTAAGCTCAGATTGGCGCCGCCCTTCTGCCACAGCCTTCGCGTAGTCGTCATCGTATTCAATAACCTTAACGCCGTGGGACCTCAGCAAGCTTTTTTTCCACGCTTTCGCATCCTTTGACATATGGACGATGGTATTAAATCCGAAGGCAGCGCTCATAATGCCGACAGAAATTCCCAGATTGCCGGTGGAACCAACCTGCATGGTGTAATCGTGAAAGAAATTTTGCAGCTCATCATCAGCGAACTTCTCATAGGACTCATCTCTGGAGATCATCCCATTAGCCAGCGCCAGATTCTCAGTATGCGTGAGAACTTCGTAAATACCGCCGCGGGCCTTTACGGAGCCGGCAATCGGGAGATGGCTGTCCATTTTCATCAGCAGCTTGCCTGGAATGGAAACGCCGTACTCTTTTTCCAGGGCAGACTGCATCATTGGGATGGCAACAAGCTCTGATTCAATGATTCCATGTGTGGGAGCTGTTTCGGGAAACTTCTTCTGAATAAACGGAGCAAATCGCTGCAGTCTCTTTTCCGCATCATCTATGTCTTCATCCGAAACGACCAACTGGCACAGGGCATCTGTAAGCTCAAACATGAGATACTTGGGGTTAATCCAAACCATTTCTTTCGCCTGCGAAACAGCGGAAACAACAGCTGCGGTATCTCTCATATCCAGCCTCCTTTGCGTTCAGTATTTTTAAACTTTGTTTGTATATGTACAATATACACGTACAACTGTTCCTTGTCAATAAACAGTTTGGCATAAACAACAGTTTTTTCGCAGTAAAATAGCTGGTGATGTGATAATGAAGGCCGCAGACGCTGGATTCATCTGCGGCTTTTTTGTGCTATTTTGTGCTATAATGAATGAAAAATTATGGCAATCTCCGAATCATTTTGATTTATATAAGTGAAGGCCTTCAACAGAAAGGAGAAGATGCATGAACGACAGAGAAATCGTTGAACTATACTGGCAGCGTTCGGAACGGGCCATTTCCGAGACTGCCAAAAAGTACGGCCAGTATTGCCGCATTGTGGCATACAACATTCTCGGAGACAGCCAGGATTCGGAGGAGTGCGTCAATGACACATGGCTTGCCGCATGGAACTCCATGCCCAACAACCGGCCCAGCCGTCTCAATCCTTATCTCGCCAAAATCACTCGCAATTTTGCGCTGCAGAAGATTGTCTACAGAACCGCGAAGAAGCGCGGCGGTGGGGAAGCGGAACTGGCCCTGGAGGAGTTGGATGACTGCGTACCCTCTGGCTATTGTATTGAAAAAGAGCTGGAGGAGAAGGAACTTTCAGAAGCGATCAACCGCTTCGTCGATCGGCTTCCTGACGAGGAGCAGCTTGCCTTCATCGGCAGATACTGGTTTCTGGCCAGCGAACGGGAAATTGCCCGGAAGCAGGGCTGCAGCCGAAGCAAGATCAATGCAACACTGAAACATACCAGAGAAAAGCTGAAAAACTATCTTTTGCAGGAGGGCTTATGTACAATTCTGAACGACTGATCAAAGCCATCGGAGAGATTGATCCGGGCAAAGTGGAAAAGACGAGCTATGCCCTTGGATACATGAAGGCCGGAAGAAAACAAGCCGTCGCCCATGTCAGGGTAAGAAAGGTACTGATGATTGCAGCCGTCGCTGCAATGCTGCTGGCCTTTGGAATCAGCGCCTATGCTGTGGCCTTCGGCGGAATCGGGGATCTGTGGCCCAAGACCAATTACGAGCATCGTGCCTTCCCGGCAGAGGCCGCGGAGAAGATTGAAAGCCGGGACGAGGTTGCCCAGACAGAGGACTGGACTTGCCGGATTGTCGAAACCTATTGTGATGATTCAAAACTGATTCTTACAGCCAGCGTGACCTGCAATGACCGGTACATTCCGGTGGCTACGGATGCTGACGGGGATCTTCCCGCCTCAAACTGTGGGTTCGACTATGATGGCACCCTGTCAGAATACGCTGCGAAGAAAGACAAGGAGCTGTTGCTGATGAACCTCGGCATCAACGATGAAAAAGCCGGCGTTGATTCTGCCTCCGTTCACTTTGAAAATGTTTCGGATCATGAGCTGCTGATCATGTACAGCGCGGAAAAAAGCAGGCAATTTAATTCCATTGAAACAACTTGTGCGGTCATCGCCCATGTGGCCGGGACTGAGGAGCCGGAGCGGGTTGAGCTGCCGCTTAGCCTGCAGGCGGGAAGCGCCAAAACCCTGGGGGTCTACACCCCCATTGATCCGGACGCCATACCGGGCATACATGCGGGCGAGGCGGTGCTTACGGAAACACCCCTGGGCCTGAGCATTCAATATCCCATCGAGATTACGGACATGAAAGCATATTACAATGTCATGTTCTTTAACGGCGAGGAGATTGACTTCCGAGGTCAGGGCGCCCTGGGCTTCACCGCCGAGGACGGTACCGAATATGCCCGGCTTACAATGGGCGAAGGCCAGGCCAGGGACACATTGACCATGCACTACTATGATTGGGACAAACAATTGATCGGCGACCTTGTGTTCCAACGCAAATGAACAACGGAAGTTGAAAAGTTCTGCTTCACGATAAAGCTCACCCCACAATTTTTGCGGGGTGAACTTTATTGCTATAAAGAACCGGGTGGGCCCCTCAACAAATGCGTCGCAGAAAACAAAGAATAGGGGAGCGGGCGAGGGAATACCGTGGGCCGAGGTCAAAGGAGGGCCAAGGGGTTCGGTTTGAGCGCGAGGGAGATTGTTTTGCCGGTGGAGAGGAACGGGGCGTGGAGTGGTTTGCTGGTTTGGCATTTTCCTGGCGTTTCCACAGCTTTCCACTTTTGGGTCGGGGGGGATTTGGGAAAATTAAAAACAGAACTATTTTGAAGAAAATAAAAAAGAAAGTTCCGAAAACCAATGATTTTCGGAACTTTTTTGGTGCTCCAGCGGGGATTCGAACCCCGGACACCCTGCTTAAAAGGCAGGTGCTCTGCCTACTGAGCTACTGGGGCGGATATATCAGCTTCTCCGGAATCGGAAGAAGGGAAGCGACGTGGCTGGGATGGCGGGACTCGAACCCACTATATCGGAGTCAAAGTCCGGTGTGTTACCATTACACTACATCCCATTTTATAAACTGAGACCGGCGAGCCGGCCTCTTGTTGTTTATGTGGGGTGGGATATGGGGCTCGAACCCACGACACCCGGAACCACAATCCGGTGCTCTGCCAACTGAGCTAATCCCACCATAATTAAATTTTGGCACGCCAAGAGGGATTCGAACCCCCGACCTACTGCTTAGAAGGCAGTTGCTCTATCCTGCTGAGCTATTGGCGCGTATGACTTCCGCACCCGCAGCCACAGAGGTGGAGCGGGTGATGGGAATCGAACCCACGTATCCAGCTTGGAAGGCTGGTGTTCTACCATTGAACTACACCCGCAAGGCCGTTCCCTATTCAGCCATGAGATAATACCACATTTATACGGCCAATGTCAACAGCTTTTATGAAATTTCTGCGAAAATTATAGCAAGAGATTGCACAGCCCCAGGACCAGCAAATGGAGCGGGTAGGCGGCGTAAAAGCCCAGCTTGAGGCCGGGGCCTTTTTTCCCGTTGTACAGCAGCACCGGCAGCAGGGACAGCAGGGAGAAGTAAAAGCGAACAGGTGTCCCGGGCCAATACATCCACCAGCACCAGAGGGCCATAACCGCCGCCTGGGCCGGGCGGCTGCGGCGGCAGAGCCAGAGGGCGGCGATCAGGGCCAGACCCTGCCAGGCATAGTCCGCCGCCGGCTGGAAGAGCAGGATGGAAACCACAAGGATCAGCGCGGCGGGCAGGAGCTTTTGCAGGGGCACATCGGCATAGACCAGCCCCTCCAGGACCATCATGGCGGCAAGGCCGAAGGAGAGGGTGTAGAACACGTTCAGCTCCGCCCCCAGCAGCTCCACCCCGAACAGGGATAAGCGCAGCGTGCCGCAGAGGAAAAACAGGGCCAGACAGACAAAGCCTCTGTCCATCCCCGGCAGGAGGGCATAGGCCACCAGCGCGCAGAGGGCCACGGCGATGCAAATAATGCCGTTTTCGGCCAGACCCAGGCTGAGAACCGGCTGGGCCAGGGAAAAGCTGCTACCGTAATCAAAGAGCAGGGTATAGGGGATCTGGGACAGGGCGGCAAAAAGCAGCAGCCGGGAGAGATAGCGCCGCCGGTTGGAGCTCTTGTCAAAGCCGTTGACCAGCAGAAAGCAGTAGATGGGGAAGGCAATGCGGCCGATGGCGCGCATCAGGTTATAGGGATCATAGGCAATCAGGCTGTTGGCCCGGAGAAAGTAGCCCGTATGGTCAATGATCATGGCGGTCAGGGCCAGAATTTTAAGGGCAAAAACGCTCATGGCAGTTCCTCGCTGTTTTTTCTGATAGTATCAGGGACGGACACCGGCGGTTTTTGTTCCCTCATTTGCTGCTGCGGGTGCGCTCCAGCAGCTTTTTGTAGGGGGCCATCATGCCCTGGTTGAATTTGGCGCGCACCTTGTCCCCGGCGGCGCCGCTGCGCATCAGGGCGCCCAGCAGGCTCATGGCCAGCATCCGGCCCCGGTGCTTCTGGGGGAAATCGTAAAGCCCATGGGCCTTGTAGTAGTCATGGTCGGCCTTCATGATGCCCCGCATGAGCCAGATCAGATCCCGGAAAATCTTCATGCCGCCTACGCCGTAGAAGTTCCGGGGCGGCACATAGCGGTTCTCCAGCGCGTAGGCCAGGCGCTTGGCGGCAGCTTCCATGCTGGGCAGGTCATAGCCCACGCCGGCCAGGAAATTGTGGCCCACCTGGGCCCGGGCCTCGATGACGGTTTTCAGGTTCTCCTCCGCCTCGTAATCGCCGTTGACGATATAGGCAAAAGGCTTGCCCTCGGTGACGGTGCGGTGGCCGTTGCAGAACTGCCGGTCATCGTACATCTTGAAGCGGCTGCCCATGCTGTGGTCTCGGAGGGTGAAGGCGTAGATGATGGCATCGGCGTTCTGGATGTTCTCCCGCAGGAAGGCGTCAAAGCCGTCCTTCTGAATGCAGCGGCCATCGGCGGCGCAGCCAAAGCAGCCCAGGCAGCCGCCCTGGAAGGGGAAGTCCGCCAGGTTCACAAAGCGGGTCCGGTAGGGATAGAGGGCGCGGAAATCCTTGATCATGGCCCGCAGACTGGCATCCTCTTCCTGCAGGTCGCCCACGATGACGGTGTCAAAGTCCTCCGGCTTTACACCGGGACTGAGCGTCTGAACATAGGCGGGGCGGGCAGGCGCAGGCATGGCGGCAGGCGCCGGCTCATACACTCCGTTTTCCACACAGTAGACCGCGTAGCGGAGAAAATCCTCCGCCTCCCGGCGGCCCTGCTCCGTCAGCAGGTCTTCCATATCGGCAGAAAGGCCGTGGATGACGCGCATACCCATGTCCCGGCAGTTTTCCTCCAGACAGCGGTGGGCGGTGACGTCGAAGAAGTGCTTGGAGGTGGTCAGCTGGGTGGCATAAATATCTTTAAAGTCCGCGCCGCTGCGCTTCATCAGCTCCAGGAAGCGGTGCAGCTGGGAGGGGGCCAGGAAGGTATAAACCGGGTAGGAGAACAGCAGCAATTCCGCCGAGCGGATGGCCTCCACCGCACCGCTCATATCCCGCTCAAAGCTCTGGATGCCGGCGCCTGCGTTGAGAAAATCAAATTCATGCTGGGGAAAGCGCTTTTCCAGATATAAAACGGTCTGCAAGGTGACGCTGTTCTTGCCCCGGGGGGAGCCGTTAATGACGCAGATCTTCATGGCTATACTCCTGCCTCTCAATGATTTCCTATCAGAATTATAAACCATGTTTCGGGAAAAATCTACAGTACACTTTTTCGTTATGCAAACGCATAGAAAAAAAGCGGCGGACTGAAAATCAGTCCGCCAAACAGGGTTGTGGGATAAAGATATGAGCCGTGATCTTTCGATTGAAAGACCAATTGGATAAGCTGTGATTGTAGGATAATCCTTTTCTTCAAATTTGTAAAGAGCGAAGAACGGGGACCGGGCACTAGTTTTGTCGAATGCATAATTTTCTCATTTGGGGTTACAATAGCAGGGAAACCATTTGAGAGGAGTAAGGTTCATGATCATGGATCGGATCGCCCTGGTGCTGGCCATCATTGGCGGCATTAACTGGGGCAGCGTGGGACTGTTTCGCTTCGATATTGTAGCGTGGATCTTCGGCGGTCAGACCGCAACAGTCAGCCGTGTGATCTATACTCTGGTGGGACTGGCATCCCTGTGGTGCATTTCCCTGCTTTTCCGAAGCGACGCAATCACCGACGACAACGTATAAACACAAGATAAAACAGAGGCTCATCGGAGCCTCTGTTTTATCTTTATCCAACAATCCGCAACAGGTACAAAGCCGCCAGAACCTGGACCGCGGCGATCAGGGGAAAGCCGAGGGCAAATTGCAGGTGCCGGGTCTTGTGACGAAAGACGTACATCCCCAGAAGGCCGCCCACGCCGCCGCCCAGCAGGGCCAGCAGGAACAGCCGGGCCTCCGGCACCCGCCTTGCGCCCTGTTTTGCCCGGCGTTTATCGCTGCCCATGACAAAAAATGTGATGACGCTCATGACACAGAGCCAGAGCAGATAAAAGCGGGCGGCGCTCATTTGTGCTTCTTCCCGCCCGGCCGGGCATTTTTCTTTGGCTTGGCCTTGGCCCAGCCCTTTTTGCTCACCGGCTTCTTTTCCTCCGGCGGGGCAGCCTGAGCTTTGGGCTTGCTGCCGGTCTGGGGCTTGCCCTTCCCGGCGGGCTTTTTGGGGCTGTAGTCCGGCCGCACCAGGCACTCCGGGCCATAGCCGATCAGATCCTCCCGGCCGGCCTCCTTCAGCGCCTCGATCACCAGCTTCCGTTTATCGGGCCGCTTCCATTGCAGCAGGGCCCGCTGCATGGCCTTTTCGTGGGGCGTTTTGGCCACATAGACCCGCTGCATGGTGGTGGGGTCAATGCCGGTGTAGTACATACAGGTGGAGATGGTGCCGGGGGTGGGGTAGAAGTCCTGCACCTGCTCCGGCTGGCGGCCCAGACGGTTCAGGTACTGAGCCAGAGCCACCGCGTCCTGCAGGGTGCTGCCCGGATGGGAGCTCATCAGGTAGGGTACCACATACTGCTCCTTGGAATAGCGGTCGTTGAGGCGGCGGTAGCGGTCCATGAACTGCTCGTACACCCCGATGTGGGGCTTGCCCATGTAGTCCAGCACCGAGTCGATGCAGTGCTCCGGTGCCACCTTCAGCTGGCCGGAGATGTGGTATTTTACCAGCTCCGAGAAGAATTCCTGGTTCTTGTCCTCCAGCATGTAGTCATAGCGGATGCCGCTGCGGACAAAGACCTTTTTTACCCCCGGGATGGCCCGGAGCTTTCGCAGCAGGGAGAGATAATCGCTGTGGTCGGCGTCGAGGTTCTTGCAGGGAGTGGGAGCCAGACAGCGCTTATCGGCGCACATGCCGTATTTCAGCTGCTTCTGACAGGAGGGATGGCGGAAGTTGGCGGAGGGGCCGCCCACGTCGTTGATATAGCCCTTGAAATCCGGCAGTTTGGTCAGGGCCGTCACCTCCCGGATGACGCTTTCGTGGCTGCGGGAGGTGACCATGCGGCCCTGATGGAAGGCCAGGGCGCAGAAGTTGCAGCCGCCGAAGCAGCCCCGGTTGTGAATGACGGAGAACTTCACTTCCTCCAGCCCGGGCACGCCGCCCATGGCCTCATACATGGGGTGGTACTGCCGGGTGTAGGGCAGCTCCGCCACCCGGTCCAGCTCTTTGGTGGACAGGGGCATGGCCGGGGGATTCACCAGCAGCCAGCGCTTATCATGCTTTTGCAGGATGGCCTTGCCCCGGACCGGGTCATGCTCGGCATACTCCACCCGGGTGGCGTCGGCATAGTCGCTCATGCTGGAGCTGACGTCCTCAAAGGAGGGGACGGTGACGCTGTCATAGGCGCAGAGGGAAGGGTCACTGACCATGACGGCGGTGCCCCTTATGTCTGTCATGGAGGAGATGGGCTGCTTCTTTTTCAGCCGCCGGGCGATCTCCATGCAGGCGGTTTCCCCCATGCCGTAGACCAGGATGTCCGCCCCGGCGTCCACCAGGGCGCTGCGGCGCACCTTGTCGTCCCAATAGTCATAGTGGGCGAAGCGGCGGAGGGAAGCCTCCAGCCCGCCGATGACAATGGGCAGGTCGGGGAAGGCCTCCCTGGCCCGGTTGGCATAGACGATCACCGCCCGGTCAGGCCGCAGGCCCATCTTCTTGCCGGGGGAATAGAAGTCCTCGCTGCGGCGCTTCTTGGCGGCGGTATAGTGGGCCACCATGGAGTCCAGATTGCCGGAACCGATCATCACCCCCAGCCGGGGGCGGCCCATGGCCCGGAAGGCCTCGGCGTCATGCCAGTCCGGCTGGGCCAGGATGGCCACCCGGAAGCCCTCCGCCTCCAGCACCCGGGCAATCACCGTGGGGCCGAAGCTGGGGTGATCCACATAGGCGTCGCCGGTGACGATCAGAAAGTCATACCACCACCAGCCACGGCTCTCCATATCTGCCTTGGATACCGGCAGAAAGTCTGTCACATCGTATTCGTTCATGCTTCCAATTCTCCATAATACCAGCCGGACGTGCCATTGTGCTTCACAAAATAGCCCCGGCTTGTCTCCTCCACTACCCGGACGGTATCCCCGGCTTTCAGCGGCAGCACATAATCGGTGCAGTCGTTGCAGTTGGTGATCTCCTCCCCGGTGAAGAGGTACTTGGTCAGGATATCCATTTCATAGCCGGTGCGTACATGGCGGCAGTGGGAAAACTCCTGGCCCCGGTCCAGCACCTGCACCTGGCTGTCACCCCAGCGGATGTAGTAGGAACGCTGGCTCTCCGCCTGATCGGTCAGCACCCGCCGCTCCGGGAAGGGGTCATAGGCGGTGAAGGAGAAGTCCTCACTGTCTTTTGAGGGAATGATCAGGGCGTTCAGCTGGCCGTCATCCTTCAATACGCAGGCCCCGTCAATGGAGACGATCTTCCGCTGCCACTCAATGATGGGGTTGGCGCAGACCTTGTCCTCCCCATAGAGCATCACAGGGTAGTGGCCCACGATGACCCATTTATCAAAGGCGTAGCCCTTGTCCAGAAAGCGGTCGATCCGGTCCAGCTCCCCCCGGGTGTGCTGCTCCAGGGGCTTGTCCGGCTGCCGCCCGGCGTGGACAAAGGTGAAGTTCTCCGTGTCGATGGCATCCGGCAGAGCGGAGAGAAAGGCAAACTCCCCGTCAAAGGCGTGGAGCGCCGCCTTGTGGGGGGTGATGCTGTCCATGGTCATGGGGTCCAGCCCCAGGGAACGGAACATCTCCCACAGCAGGCCGCTCTGCCGCCACTGGAGGTAGCGCAGCAGGTGGGCGTCCCCCTCCTCCCCGTGGTCAAAGATGGTGTGCCAGCCGTCGCAGTTGCCCCGCAGGGCGTGGACATTGCCCCGCTGGGAGAGGGCCATGATGAAGCGCAGGGTCTCCAGACACTGGGAGCCTTTCTCCAGAAAGTCCCCGTCGATGATCAGCTCGTCCGCCGGGGTGAACACCGCCTGGGAAAGCAGGCCGGTGAAGTAATCCAGATTGCCGTGAATGTCGGAAATCACCAGAATCCGCCGCCCCGGCTTCAAATCCAGCCATTGGATGCGGGCGGGGTCGTCATACATATTCGTGGCCTCCCAGCTTCTTCTCCATCAGCAGCAGGCGGCCGCTGCTGCCCGGCTCGCTGCTCAGTTCCTGAAAACCCCAGCGTTGGTAGAACTTCACGGCGGCCTGGTTCCCCTCCGCCACATGCAGGCGCAGGGCCCGGCGGCCCAGCTGCTCATATTTCAGCATGGCCCGGGACAAAAGCTGGATGCCGCAGCCCCGGCCCCGGAATTCCGGCTCCAGATACAAAAGACTGATCCAGCCGTAGCCGGCGTGGCTGCCCCGCCGGGTGTCCAGATCCAGCAGGCCCGCCGGTTCATCCTCGTAATACAGCCGCTGCACGGCCTGGGGGTCGGCGGCGTGATGCTCCATGGCGCTGGCCAGATAGGTCCCGGCCTGGAAGCGGCTCAGGTCCCCATGGGCGGCCAGCCAGGCGCTTTCGTAGCAGTGCTGGTAGTAATCCGCCTCCACCGCCGGGTCGATGAATTCGTGGCGCAGGTCAGGGCCCTTCATGCCATGCTGCAGCGTCGGGGACAGGTGGCTGTAATCATTGGCGTAGTCAATGGTGAAGCGGCCCTGATCGTAGAACAGGCGGGCCACCCCGGTGTTCATAAAAATGGGCAGATGCTCATTATCCCGCAGATCGATGCCGCCGATTTTGCACAGCAGGCAGCGGATGGTGACGCCGTGGGTGGTGAGGACGATGGTCTGCCCGTCGTGCTTTTGGGCGATCTCACACAAGGCGGGGTAGGCCCGCTCCGTCACCTGGGCATAGGTCTCCGCCCCGGGGAGGGAAAAAGAGGGCTGCTCAAAGATGAACTGGCGGAAATTCTCCCCATCCTCCCGGCGCAGGTTGCCGAAGTACCGGGCCTCCCAGGGACCCAGGCAGATTTCCCGGAAGCGGCTGTCCGGGGTGATGGGCAGATCATGGTATCTGGTGATGGCGGAAGCGGTGAAGCGAGCCCGGTACAGGTCGCTGGAATAGACCGCGTCCACATGTATGTTCTTAAAACGCTCCGCCAGCGCGTCCCGCTGCAAAACCCCCATGGGGGTGACGCCGCCGTCCCAGTGGCCCTGACACATACGGTACAGGTTGCCCTCCGCCTGGACATGGCGGATTACATAAATTTCTGTCATAACTATGCCTCCAACTTCTTGACCATTCGCAGCAGATACAGTATAATACACTGGATAATATGTCAACTGAGAACGAAGTAATTTCGTCTATTATACCTTGATTTTTGCGATTAGACAAGAGTGGAGAAAGATATGGTCAGAGCGGCAGCATTGGTGTCCGGGGATGGGGCGGAGCTTCAAGCCATCCTGGACTCCATGTATTTTCAGGAAATACCGGATTTTGAACTGGTTGCGGTGATCTCCTCCCGGCGGGACGCCTATGCCATGAAGCGCTCCCTCAGCGCGGGGGTGCCGGCCTATGTGGTGGACCCGGAGCTGTTTCCCAACATCACCAGCCACAGCATGGCGGTGGCCAACAAGTTAAAGGACATGGATATCGAACTGGTGATTCTGGCGGGTTATGAGCTGCCCCTGGGGGTGATCCCCTACCAGTTCAAAAACCGCATCATCGGCACCTTCCCGGCCATGTACCCCGCCTTCGAGGATGTGGAAGGGGATATTCAGCTGGCTGTGCTGGAGCGGGGCGTGAAGATGACCGGCGCCACCGCCTACTTTGCCGACCCGGACGGCCGGGTGGGGGGCGTCATCATGCAGCGGGCCATTGAGGTCCTGCCCAACGACGACCCGGATACCCTGCGCAGGCGGGTGCTGGAAGAAGGCCAGTGGAAAATTCTGCCCCAGTCCGTGGCCCTGTACTGTGAGGGGCGGCTCTCCGTCCGGGGCAACCGGGTGGTTATCGAAGAAAAAGAAGAATAAGTGCAGTTTGAAAAAAGGAAAGGCGACGGCCTTTCCTTTTTTGCTGTCTACTGTTTCAGCACCATTTCGTCATGGATGAGGGTCATTGCCTCATCCAGCTGCTGGGGCGCCACCTTTACGCTGGCCCGGCCCTCATCCAGCTGGCCGGAGCAGACGGGGATGCCCGCCTCCGACAGCAGGATGACCATCCGGGACAGAGCTCCGGCGTCGGCCCCTTTGCCGGCCAGGCTCAGGCTGCCCTCCCCCTTGCAGCGGGTGACGCCGGCGAAGGCGGGCCGCTCCGTCTCCTTCAGGCGGCAGACCAGGGAGGCGGGGGCACTCTCAAAGGAGGAGAGCAGGTGAATGTCTATGTTGTTTGCCAGGGCCAGCTCCACGGACTTGCTGTGCAGCACCTGGGAGCCGGCCCTGGCCAGGGCCAGCATATCCCGCAGGTCGATGCGGGGGAGCTTCCTGGCGCTGGGAATCAGCCGGGGATCGGCAGTATATATGCCGTCCACGTCGGTATAGATCTCGCAGCGGTCGGCCTCCAAAGCGGCGGCCAGGGCCACGGCCGTGGTGTCGGAGCCGCCCCGGCCCAGGGTGCTGACATCTCCCTGGGCGGTGAAGCCCTGAAAGCCCGTGACCACCGGCACACGGCCCCGGCTCAGGGCCTCCTGAATCCTGCCGGGGGCGATCAAACGGATGTCGCTGCCGCCGTGCCGGGAGCCGGTGAGGATCCCCGCCTGCCAGCCGGAGAGGGATTGGGCCTTGACCCCCAGGCTTTCCAGCATGATGGCCATCAGGGCTGCGGACTGCTGCTCCCCGGTGGTCATCAGCGCGTCCAGCTCCCGCTTTGAGGGGCGGGGGCTGATCTCCTGGGCCATATCTACAAGGTGGTCGGTGGTGTCCCCCATGGCGGAGACCACAACGATTACATCATGCTCCCGGCACCGGGCGCTCCGGCAAATTTCGGCGGCCCGGCGCAGTCTTTCAATATCGGCGAGGGAGCTGCCGCCAAATTTTTCCACAATCAGCATGGGTTCATTCCTCCAGCGCCGCAAGTGCGGCAAGGGCAAAGAAGCGAAGCTGCTTTGCCTCAGCTTGTCAAAAAAGTCCCCGAGGGACTTTTTTGACCGCTTCAACCGCCGAGCATTTTGATTTTATCAAAATGCTGCTTCGCCCGAAAATCCTTGATTTGAAAGGATTTTCTTCGGCGGGTTATTGGAGTGCGAGGCGGGTCTTGCCCCCTCGCGCACCCCCGCTGCTCTATTTTCGGCACACGAAGCATCGCTTTTGACGGTCTCGGGCAAAGAAGCGAAGCCGCTTTGCCTACCCCATTATATACGCCCCTGCTGCCGGGGGTGCGGAGGAATATTTTTGCATGAAAATGGCAAAAACCTACTGTGTATGCAGCGGGAAAGGCGGGTGGAGGAATGCATCAGCGTTTGATAAAAATCCTGACGGCGCTGGCCTGGGGCCTGGGGGCAGTGGGACTTATCTGGCTCACGGCCCGGTTTTTGCTGCCCTGGGCCGCGCCCTTCCTCCTGGCCTATGCCGTGGCGGCCCTGCTGGAGATCCCGCTGCGCTTTCTGCTGCGCCACGGCTGGCGCCGGGCGCCGGCGGCGGGGCTGCTGACCATCACGGTGCTGGCGCTCATCGGCTGGGGGGCAGCGCGGCTCAGCTGGCGGGGCATCACCGCTATCACCGGCTTTGCAAAGCAGGCGCCCATGGTTATGGCCAGTGTGGGCCAGGGGCTGGAGCGGCTGCAGGAGCGGGTGATGGTGTATATCAGCGCCGCCCCGGAGGGGGTGGCCCAGTATATGCTGGCGGCGCTGGAGGCCCTGGGGGAGGCGCTCTACGGCCTGCCGGTGTTTCTGAGCCAGTGGGCCCTGGACGCCCTGACCGCCATGGCCCAGGCCAGCCCGGACATCCTGCTGTTTCTGGTCACCGCCGGCATCGGCACCTATTTCATCTCCGCCTCCTACCCCCAGACCACGGCCTTTATCCTGGCCCAGCTGCCGGAGGACTTCCGCAGCCGCCTGGAGGGGCTGGGCCAGGGCATCAAGGGCAGCTTCGGCGGCTTCTTCCGTGCTCAGGCGATCCTGATGCTGATGACCTTTTTCCAGCTGCTGCTGGCTTTCTGGCTGCTGGAGGTGAAAAGCCCGGCTACGGTGGCGGCGGTGACGGCCCTGATCGACGCCCTGCCGGTCTTTGGTACCGGCATCGTGCTGGTGCCCTGGGCCGCCTATTGCCTGCTGCTGGGCGACACCGGGAGGGGCCTTGGCCTGCTGATCTGCTGGGTGCTGGTGAACCTGGTGCGCAGCTGCACCCAGGCCAAGCTGCTGGGGGACCAGATCGGCCTGAACCCCCTGGCCTCCCTGCTGGCGGTGTATGTGGGCTGGCGGGTATGGGGCGTGTGGGGGATGCTCAGCTTTCCTATATTGCTGGTGACTTTGCAGCAGCTCAATGACAAGGGCGTGATCCGCCTGTGGAAGCGGCTGTGAGATGCGGCGATTTAAAGCGATAATGAGAAACAGAAAATTATGGTTGACAAATCCGCGTTCCCTGCGTATAATACGGAGCAACAGGAAAAAACCGATGAGCAAGAGTAGTAACCGGTGATGCAGCCTTTCAGAGAGCTGTGGATGGTGGGATCACGGCAGAGCGGTCTCCGGCGAATGGACTTGCGAGGGCAGAGCGAAAGGCCGGGGGCTTAGTAGTGGCTGACGGGGACCGCACCCGTTATCAGGGCGGCGCGTATGGAGTACGCGAAGCAAGCGGGCGCAATGCGCCAACTTGGGTGGTACCGCAGGATGCAAGTCTTGTCCCAAATGGGACAGGGCTTTTATTTTTTTATAAAATATCCGCTGACGAGCGAGGGAATGAAAATGATGCTTTTAACAAAACGATGGCGAGGCTTGCAATAAAAGTCACCAAGAAACCGATCATCAACTTAAAAATCTAACTTATTTATCATAGAATGGAGATATTACAATGAAAAAGTTCCAGAAAATTACTTCCGCCCTGATGGCGCTGACCCTTTCCCTTTCCCTGGCCGCCTGCTCCGGCAAGACGGCTGAGACGCCCGCCGCCGCGGAGGAGAGTGAAAAAACCTATTCCATCGGCATCTCCCAGTACGGCGAGCATGCCTCCCTGGATAACTGCCGGGAGGGCTTTCTCCAGGGCCTGGCCCAGGCCGGCATTGAGGAGGGCATGAACCTGAAGGTGGACTATCAGAACGCCGGCTTTGACGACAATATCGCCGCCCAGATCGGCCAGCAGTTCTCTGCTGAAAACGTGGACCTGATGGTGGCCATCGCCACTCCCTCCGCCGTGGCCTGCTATGCCGCCGCCGAGGATAAGGACATTCCCGTGGTGTTCACTGCCATTACCGACCCTGTCCAGGCCAAGCTGGATTCCGGCAATATCACCGGCACCTCCGATAAGCTGCCGGTAGAGGCCCAGCTGGACCTGATCCGCCAGCTCCAGCCGGAAGCCAAGACCATCGGCATCATCTACACCACCAGCGAGCCCAACTCCGTCTCCGCCATCGAGGAATACAAGGCCAAGGCCCCGGACTACGGCTTTGAAATTGACACCGTGGGCGTCACCAGCCAGGCCGAAGTTACCCAGGCCGCCGATACCCTGATTTCCCACAAGGTGGACTGCTTCTCCAACCTGACCGACAACAACGTGGTGGGCGTGCTGGCTGCCATCCTGGAAAAGACCGACGAGGCTGGCATCCCGGTCTACGGCTCCGAGATTGAGCAGGTGAAGCTGGGCTGCGTGGCCTCCGCCGGCATTGACTATGTGCAGCTGGGCATCCAGACCGGCCTGATGGCCGCCAAGGTGCTCACCGGCCAGGCCACTTGCCAGGAGCTGCCCTATGAGACCATCGCGGAGTACGGCATCTACGTCAACAGCGCCGCCCTGGAAGCCATGAACATCACCCTCCCCGATGCCGTCGCCCAGAAGGCCATCGAGGCCAGCGAAGGCTGAGCGCAGAGGAAAAGTCCCACCTACAAAGCATAAAATCTCTCCGCCGTTTTTACGGCGGAGAGTATGTTTGCGTATTCCATATTTTTACAGGAGGCTCTTGCCATGACTGACCTGCTGATCGGCACCCTGACCCAGGGGCTGGTCTATGCGCTGATTTCCTTCGGCGTCTACATTACCTATTCCATTCTGGACTTTCCCGACCTGGGGGTGGACGGCACCTTCCCCCTGGGGGCCGCCGTCACCGCCGTGCTGCTGACCAAGGGGGTGGACCCCTGGCTGACCCTGCCCATCGCCATGCTGGTGGGGGGCCTGGCGGGCCTGTTCACCGGGTTTATCCATGTGCGGCTGAAGGTGCGCAATCTGCTGGCGGGCATCATCACCATGACCGCCCTTTTCTCCATTAACCTCCAGATCGCCGGCTCCAACCTGACGGTGGACCGGGGGACGGACACCATCTTCACCTCTGCCCCGGTGATGGCCCTGATGGGGGATGCCAACAACATGACCCGCAAGCTGGTGGTGTCCCTGGTGCTGATCCTGGTGGTGAAGCTGGTGCTGGACCTGTACCTGCGGACCAAGTCCGGCCTGCTGCTGCGGGCCGTGGGCGATAACGCCGGCCTGGTCACCTCCCTGGCCAAAGACAAAGGCCGGGTGAAAATCCTGGGCCTGGTGATCGCCAACGCACTGGTGGCTCTGGGCGGCTGCGTGGTCTGTCATGAGCAGAGAAGCTTCTCCGCCACCATGGGCACCGGCCAGCTGGTCTATGGCCTGGCGGCGGTGATCATCGGCATTTCTCTCATGAACTATTACAGCGCCTCCCCCCTTGCCCGGGGGCTGCGGAAGCATAGGGGCCTGGGCTGGCTGGCCTCTCCCGCCGGCACCACCGCTGTGATTCTGGGCAGTATCCTCTACAAGCTGTGCATCCAGCTGGCCCTGAGCATGGGCCTGCCGGCCAATATGATGAAGCTGATCACCGCATTGCTGTTCCTGCTGGTGCTGGTGCTGTCCGGACGGAAAGGGGAGGAGATCATCCATGCTTGAGCTGCGCAATATCACCAAGGTCTATAACCCCGGCACCGTCACCGAACAGACCCTGTTCCGGGACTTTTCCCTCTCCGTGGAGGAGGGGCAGTTCGTGTCCATCGTGGGCAGCAACGGCAGCGGCAAGACCTCCCTGCTGAACATCATCTGCGGCTCTATCCCGGTGGAGGCCGGGGAAGTGCTGATGGACGGGAAGAACATCAACAAGCTGAAGGAGTACCAGCGCTATGCCGCCATGGGCCGGGTGTACCAGAACCCGGCGGCGGGCACCTGCCCCGGCCTCACCATGCTGGAGAATCTCTCTCTGGCGGACAACAAGGGCAAGACCTTTGGCCTGAGCCGGGGCGTCAACCGGCAGCGGCGGGACTTCTACCGCCAGCAGCTGCAGAGCCTGGGCCTGGGCCTGGAGGATAAGCTGGACGTGAAGATGGGCGCCCTATCCGGCGGGCAGCGGCAGGCCGTGGCCCTGCTGATGGCCACCATGACGCCTTTGAAGTTTTTGATCCTGGACGAACATACCGCCGCCCTGGACCCCAAGACGGCGGAGATCATCATGGAACTGACGGATAAGGTGGTGCGGGAGAAGAAGCTGACGGCTATGATGGTGACTCACAACCTGCGCTACGCCGTGGAATACGGCGACCGGCTGATCATGATGAACCAGGGCCAGGTGGTTCTGGATAAGGCCGGGGCGGAAAAGGCCGCCACCTCCATTGACGATATCCTGGAGGTTTTCAACCAGATCTCCATCGAGTGCGGGAACTAAAAAAATCGGAACTGCATCAAGCAGTTCCGATTTTTTGTTGCCTTATGCGGCCAACACTGTGACCAGGGTGTTCCGGACCTCGATGAAGTACTGGTAGTACATACCCACGTGGTACCGATTGTCCAGCGTGGCCCAGATGCGGGCAAAGTCCGCCCCGGTCATGGCGCCCACACCGATGCAGATGGCGCCCAGCAGGATGGCGATGACCACCACGATGAGAATGATTTTCCAACCGCTTTTCACTGGACAGACACCTCCTTATAGCACCACTTGCCGCCGAGATGGCACAGGCCGCGGATCAGCCCCACGATGGCCCCGCCGATAAACCAGATAAACAGCCAGGTAAACAGCAGGCCCAAAGCCAGCAAAACGATGGCAAGGCCAAGGATCACCATCAGGTCAGCAAAGATGGCGAAGCCGCCGAAGGCCGCCGTCAGCACCAGCACACCGGCGGACACAAAGCCGATGGCCAGTGCCAGGCTCAGCAGCGTGGGAACCAGCAGCGCGGCAATGCCGAGAATGCCCAGGGGGATGGCGCAGAGAATGTACAGAATCAGCAGGAAAACCTTGGCTTTCCGCTGAGTGGCGGGGGCCTGTTCTTCCGCAGGCTCCTGCTCCGTCACCGGGGCGGGGACTGCCGGGACAGGCTCTTCCGCTTCCTCCGTCTCCGTCGGGGGCGGGACAGGCTCCTCCGCCGGAGCAGGGGCTTCGGCGCTCTTGGACACCAGTTCCCCATCGGCAATGGCGAAGTCAGCCAGGAAGGCGTCCACCGCATCGGCAAACTCACTGACGGAATCGCTGACCGGGGCGTCCTCGCCGTCGGCAATGTCCGGCTCCTGAACATCAATGCCATTCTGGGGCACATCGGGCGCATCGGGAACCTCGGTCCAAACCGCTTCCTGCTCCACCGGGGCGTCCTGCGGGAATTCGTCAAACAGGGAGAACTGGTTCTCGTCCACCTCAGGCAGAACCTCCACCGCCTCAAAAATGCCCTGGGCGATGGCCTCCTGCTGCAGATCGCTTATGGCCAGGATGAAGGGGGGCAGCTCCCCCTCCGGCACATCGGCATAGCCGGCGTCATCATCCCGGGACTGGGTATGTACCTGCAGCTTGCGCTCCTTGGCGTCATAGGCCCGGGCCAGAACCACGGCCTGGCGGGTGGGGGAAACCAGAAACTGCAGCAGCAGCTGTTCCTCCGCCGCGTCGTCAAACATCTTGCTGTACATGGCCAGGGCGGTCTGCCTGTCCTCCTCATACATAAAGGTCAGCAGGCGGCCCAGCTCAGCAAGGAATTTCTGCTTGTTAATCGCTTTCACCTCCATTGGGTGTAAGCCGGGAGGAAGCAAACACCGGCCGCCTCTCAGCTTAATCGTAGACATTATAGCCGCTGTGGGGCCTGAGGTCAAGAAAAATCCAGTGAAATTTGTCGCGGGGCAGCAGAAATTAATATTTATGCGCTCTTTTGCCGCCCTTTGTGGGGCGGACCTGCTCTGCGGCGGGGAAAAGAAGGACAGCCCCCTATTGACAAGGGGCGGCAGGGAAGTTAGAATATTATATTGCGGCCTGCCGCGAATACGACGGAGCAAGGGCTCTGGCGAAAGAGAGGAAATACAATGGCAAAAGAAAAGAAAGTGGAGCAGATCACCGACATGGAGGTGGACTTCGCCCAGTGGTTCACCGATGTGTGCACCAAGGCGGAGCTGGTGGATTACTCCGGCATCAAGGGCTGCTTCATCATGCGCCCTTATGGCTATGCGATTTGGGAAAATATCCAGAAGATCCTGGACGGGATGTTCAAGCGGGACGGACATGAGAACGTGTCCATGCCCATGCTGATCCCGGAAAGTCTTCTGCAGAAGGAAAAGGACCATGTGGAGGGCTTCGCCCCTGAGTGCGCCTGGGTCACGGTAGGCGGCAGCGAGGAGCTGCCGGAGCGGCTTTGCATCCGCCCCACCTCTGAGACCCTGTTCTGCGACCACTGGAGCCACATCGTTCACTCCTGGCGCGACCTGCCCATGCTCTATAACCAGTGGTGCAGCGTGCTGCGCTGGGAAAAGACCACCCGCCCCTTCCTGCGGGGCCGTGAGTTCCTCTGGCAGGAGGGCCACACCCTCCACGCCACCGAGGAGGAGGCCCGGGCGGAGACCCTCCACCAGCTGGAGGTCTATGCCGACGTGTGCGAGAACTACCTGGCCATGCCGGTCATCCGGGGCAACAAGACCGATAAGGAGAAGTTCGCCGGCGCGGAGAACACCTACACCATCGAGTGCATGATGCATGACAAGAAGGCCCTCCAGTCCGGCACCAGCCACTTCTTCGGCGACGGCTTTGCCCGTCAGTTCGGCATCACCTTTACCGATAAGGACAACCAGCAGAAGTACCCCATGCAGACCTCCTGGGGCATGTCCACCCGCATCATCGGCGGCATCATCATGACCCATGGCGACAACAACGGTCTGGTACTGCCTCCCCGCATCGCTCCCATCCAGGTGGTTGTGGTGCCGGTGGCCCAGCATAAGCCCGGCGTCACCGAGAAGGCCCAGGCCCTGTTTGAGGCCATTCAGGCCGCCGGTATCCGGGCCAAGATCGACCTCAGCGACAACAGCATGGGCTGGAAGTGCGCCCAGTATGAGATGAAGGGCGTTCCCCTCCGGGTGGAGCTGGGGCCCAAGGATATCGAGAACGGCGTCTGCATGGCTGTTCGCCGGGACAATGGGGAGAAGATCTCCGTCAAGTTGGAGGAGATCGCCCAGCGCCTGCCCGAACTGCTGGACGCAGTGCAGCAGGGCCTCTACGAGAAGGCCAAGCGGAACCTGGACGAGCACACCTATGTGGCCCACTCCCTGGAGGAGGCCAAGGAGCTGCAGGAGAAAAACGGCGGCTTCATCAAGACCATGTGGTGCGGCGATCTCCAGTGCGAGCTGGATATGAAGGAGAAGGCGGGCATGTCCTCCCGCTGCATCCCCTTTAAGCAGGAGCACCTGGACGACGTCTGCGCCTGCTGCGGCAAGCCGGCCAAGACCATGATCTACTGGGGCGTGGCCTACTGAGTTTTTAAGACAAAAGAAAAAAGGCGCAAAGGTTTTGCCTTTGCGCCCTTTTATTATCTATGTCTTGGGTCAAAGCGGACGGCCCGGCTTTTGGGCTCCTTGCGGGGCATCAGCTGTGCGCCGCCGGCGCAGGGCTTGCTGCTCTGTACCCGCTGCCAGACGGCGTCGAAATTGCGCAGCCGCTGCTGAATCTCCTTGTCGGTCATGGGGCTGGTTCACCTCGTTTTCGGCGCGGTTTATAAAACATTCTATGCGCCCTATTGCAAAAAGTTTGGGATTATGTAATAATTAGCATAAAGAAATCTGAAATCGGGGTGGTATTATGCCTAGATTTTTCATGGCCGGCACCAATATCAAGGGCGGCATGGCCATTATGACCGGCCGGGACGCGGAGCATGTGCATGTGCTGCGCCTGCGTCCGGGGGAGGATATGATCATCTGCGACGGCCAGGGGACGGACTATAAGTGCCGCCTGGTAAAGGCCGATAAGGAGCAGGTGGAGGCTGAGGTGGTGGAAGTGGTCCGCTGCCCGGCGGAGCCTACGGTGAAGGTCACGGTGCTCTGCGGCCTGCCCAAGGGGGACAAGACCGATTACATCATCCAGAAATCCGTGGAGGCTGGGGCTTACGAGATTTTGTTTTTCCAGTCCAGCCGCTGCGTGGCCAAGCCGGATAAGCCGGAGAAAAAGCTGGAGCGGTGGCAGCGCATCGCCGAGGAAGCGGCCAAGCAGTCCGGCCGGGGCATCATCCCCCAGGTGGGCTGGGCCGGGGACTTTACCGCCGTGCTGGATATCGCGGTAAAGAAGGACCTGGGCCTGTTTATGTATGAGACCGGGGAGCGGGAGGCGCTGGACGCGGTGCTGAGCGCCAACCGGGATATGAAGACCGCCGCTATCATCACCGGGCCGGAGGGGGGCTTCCAGCCCTTTGAGGCGGACCTGGCCAGGGTCTGCGGCCTGCACATCTGCTCCATGGGGGAGCGGATCCTCCGCTGTGAGACGGCGCCGGTGGTGGCTTTGACCGCCGCCATGTACGCAACCGGAAATCTGTCTTAAAAGGGAAGGAGAAAGAGAAGATGGTCATCGTATATTGTGAAAACAGGATCGCTCCCGAGAAGCAGGAGGAGTATCTGGAGAAGGTGCGCGCCACCGGCGTGGTGGAAAAGAGCAACCAGGAGACCGGCAACATCAGCTATGAACTGGTCTGCTCCGCGGTGGAGCCGGGAAAAATGCTGATTGTGGAGCGTTGGGAGAGCCGCAAGTATATGCCGGGTCACCTGCGCAGCGCCCACTTCGCCGCCCTGAGCAAGCTGAACAAGGCCTACGGCGTCACCAGCGACGTGAAGATGTACACCGCCGAGGAGCTGGGCTGAATCGAATCATAAAACCGCTGTGGGAAACCACAGCGGTTTTTGTCAATAAAATAAAAGGAATAACAAAACGGAGCGGCCTGGCCGCTCCGTTTCGTTGTATGGTTGAGGACAAAATGAAAAAGATGAAAAACTGTTACTTACAGTTATTATAATAGCCGAAAGATGTTTCATAATAAACCGGCAAGTTGTTTCAGAAATGTAAAATCAATCGAAGCTCAGGTTCCAGACGCAGTCCGGCGGAAGAACGCCGGCGGGGGCAGAGAGATAAGGCTCCCCATCGGGGGCGGGGAGAATGAACTGTCCCTCCCGGCAGCCCAGAGCGGCGCAGAGGGCGGCGGCCACATCCGCCGCTGCCACGCCCGCCGGGGCGATCAGCTCCCGGATCAGGGCCCGGCCATCATCCGCATAGACGGCGCAGAGTCCGCCGCCGCAGGCGTACAGGCCACCGCCAAAGAGGGCGTAAAACTGCCCGGCAAAGTCCATGACCGCCGCTTCCGGACGCAGATGGGGCACCCCGGCCAGCAGGGCCTCCCGCCGGGCCAGATAGTCCCCCGGGCAAAGCCGCTCCGCCGGCCAGCCCGGCCTTGCGGTGACAGCATGCTGCTTCCGATGCAGGGCGCAGCCAAGCCCCAGAATTTCCTCATACCAGGCGTAGAGAGAAGGCTCCGCCGGCAGGGTGCAGATGAACTCCGTCCCCCGGGCCTGGGACAAAGCCGCCGCCTTCTGGCTGAGTGCCGCACCCAGGCCCTGATGCCGGTGCTCCGGGTCAACGGCCACGGCGTAGAGATAGCCGCAGCGCCGCGCCTGCCCACCGGCGTCTACCAGAGCCAGGGCGTCCAGCATATAGGCCGCACCCACGGGGCGGCCTTCCGCCTCCGCCACGGCGCCAATGCCCATCCGGGGCAGAGCGTCAAAAAAGGCGGCGACCACGGCTTCCGGGTCGCCAAAAACCTGCCGCCACAAAGCGGTGAGGGCTGCCCGGTCTCCCGGGCAATATTCGCGGATGATATACTCAGTCATACTTCCACCTGGCGGTAAACTTTCTCACCATGAATTCCGGCTTGTAGGACTGCTTGGAGCGGCGAAGCGCTTCCAGCCCCATGTCCTCCTCCCGGTTCATGTATTTCAGCTGGGGGTGAGCCGCCATCAGCTGGCGGGTCAGCTCCCGGCAGACCATGGGGTAAGCCCCGTTGATGCTGCCGTCGGCCTTCTCAAAGTGGACGTCAAAGCAGTCGGGGCTGGTGAATTCGCCCAAACTGAAGCCCGCGATCTTCCCCTGAATCCGCAGCACGCCGCCCTCGAAGCCCAGCTTTTCATAGGCGGCGAAGGCTCTCAGAATGGCGTCATACTCCCGGGCGATGCTGGGCTCCAGCCGCTGGGTGTTGTCCTCCATCCAATTGTCCAGCATATCCAGACAGCCGGGGATCAGCTCCCGGCACAGGGGCACAAAGTCCCAATCGTTTTCCGCCTCAAAGCGGTTGCAGTGATTCTTCTTGCCGTGGAGAGCTTTGCCACTGTAAGTGGCCAGCTTTTCCGCCAGATACACATAATCGGCGCAATTCTCATTCTCGGTATAGGCAAAGCCGCCGGGGCAGGCCTCCTCCAGCTGGGCCACATGCTTCTCCGTCAGGCCCCGCAGCACCAGGGGAATGTCCTGGGCGGCGGCGAATTCCCGGATGGCCTCCACCGCCGGGGCCAGCGGCCCCTGGCCAATGGGGAAAACAAAGGCGGTCTGACCGTCACGGCGCAGCTGGGTGACCATCCGGCCATCGGCGCGGGCCACCAGCTGCTCATGGTTCTCGTTCCAAAGATAAATATTGCCAAAGTTAAAGCCGGCGCTGGGGCTGTTCTCCTGCATTACCAGCCGGTCCACCCAGGCCTTGTCCTCCAGCGTAAGGTTCTTGAATTCCAACATATCAATAGGTTCGGCTGCAAACAGCCTTGATTTCCTTTCTCAGTGCACGCAGATCCATAAAGGCCTCCGGCCGCTTGTCCACATCCCGCAGCAGGGCCGAGGGGTGATAGGTGGCCATAAGGCGGCGGCCGTCCCGGTCAAACCACTGGCCATGCTCCCGGGTGATGCGGAAGTCCTCCCGGATCAGGGCCATGGCGGCGATGCGGCCCAGGCACACGATAATTTTGGGGTTTACCAGGGCGATCTGCCGGTCCAGCCAGGGGCGGCAGGCCTCCTGCTCCACATTCAGCGGGTCCCGGTTCCGGGGCGGGCGGCACTTGACGATGTTGGCAATATACACCTTTTGCCGGTCCAGGTCAATCATTTCCAGCATATCGTCCAGCAGTTTTCCCGCCGGACCCACAAAGGGGATGCCCTGCAGGTCCTCCTGCTCCCCGGGGCCTTCCCCGATCAGCATGACCTCCGCCTGCGCATTGCCCACGCCGAAAACCAGGTTGTGCCGGGTCTCCGCCAGAGAGCAGCCCCGGCAGCCGGCGCAGTCACGCTTCAGGCTTTCCCAAGTATCCATCACAATTCCTCCGTGTTCCCGGCCAGGGACAGCAGCAGCTCCCGCCGGTTGTTATCCGGGTATTCGATCACATAATCCAAAAGGAAGTTCAGCATCTCGCCCAGCTCCCGGCCCTTGAGGCCCAGGGCGGTCAGATCGTCCCCGCTGACAGCCAGATGCTTCATGGAAAAGCACTCCCCGCTTTTCAGAACCGCCTTCAGCTCCCGGCTGCTGCTGCCGCCGTCCAGCGCGTCCCGGCAGCGGGCGGCACAGCTTACGGTATCCACGCCCCAGCGCTGCAAAAGCCGCTTCCATTCCGGGGCGTTGTGGGGCTTGCGGCCTTCCAGCAGTGCCGCTCCGTCGCTGCAGCAGCGGATGGTTCGACTGTCCAACCGCAGGGCGGTCAAAAAGTCCTCCACCGAGGAGATCAGCCCCCGGCGGCGGAGAATAACGCAGAAAGCCATCCAGCGGTCCAGGGACTTCCGGGGCAGCTTCGTCAGCAGCTTCAGTTCCGGCAGGGTGTCTTCCGCCCGGGCGCACAAAAAACCATCCAGCAGGCCCAGGCGCTGCATCAGCCCCACTGTCTCCGGCCTGGGGGTCAGCAGGGTTTTTTCCACCTCATCCCGGATGCGCTCCGCCGCCAGGGCGGAGGCCAGATGGGCTTTCTTCTCAATGGCGGCCAGGGTGGCCTCCTCAATACTGAAGTCCAGCCGGGCCGAGAAGCGCAGCGCCCGGAACATCCGCAGGGCGTCCTCCTCAAAGCGCAGCTCCGGGCTGCCCACGCAGCGGATGCAGCGGTGCTCCAGATCCGTAAGCCCGCCGAAGGGGTCCATGAGCAGCCCGTCCGGGGACAGGGCCATGGCGTTGATGGTGAAGTCCCGGCGGCTCAGGTCGGTGGTCAGCTCCCCCACGAAGCGCACCGTCTCCGGGTGGCGGTGGTCCACATAGTTTTCCTCCGAGCGGAAGGTGGTGACCTCCACGGAGCGGGAGTTGATGCGGACGGTAACCGTGCCATGCTTCAGCCCGGTGGGCAGGGCGCCGGGAAAGACCTCCATCACCTGCTCCGGCAGGGCGCTGGTGCAGATATCCCAATCGTGGGGCCGGACGCCCAGCGCCATATCCCGGACGCAGCCGCCCACCAGATAGGCAACGTGACCCCGGGCCTGGAGACTGCGCAGAACCTGGCGCACATATTTCGGGGGCGAGATATTTTCCATAAACACACCTCACCAAAGAAAGCTTCATACAAGGATATGCGCGGCGGCGCAGGATTATTTACTTGCAATGCAGCCGCTTCCGTATTATAATACACTCCGTATCTGTAGAGATTTTAGCATTTTTGTTCACAAACTTCAATAGACATTGTATTAACAGCGTTTCCAGCAAGGACGCAATAACAGGGCAACGGAGTAACATATGACTGAATTTGATAATTTTCTTTCACCGGGCAGAAGAGGCCACCTGATCGGTATCGGCGGCGTTTCCATGTCCTCCCTGGCGGATGTGCTTTGGGGCATGGGCATTGCAATCAGCGGCTCGGATATGAACCGGAACAAGAACGTCATGGGCCTGACGGAGAAGGGCATCCCTGTGTCCATCGGCCACAAGGCAGAAAATATTACCGAGGAAATTGAATTCGTGGTGCGCACGGCCGCCGTCCATGACGATAACCCGGAGATTATCCGTGCCCATGCGCTGGGCATCCCGGTGTTTGAGCGGACCCAGGCCTGGGGCGCCATCTCCAAGGACTACAGCAACGCCCTGTGTATTTCCGGCACCCACGGAAAAACCACCACCACCTCCATGTGCACCCACATCATGATGGCCGCGGATAAGGACCCCACCGTCATGATCGGCGGCACCCTGCCCCTGCTGAACGCCGGGCACCGGGTGGGCCACGGCAACACCATCATCATGGAGGCCTGTGAGTATTACAATTCCTTCCTGTCCCTTCACCCCACCGTGGCGGTGATTCTGAACGTGGAGGCCGACCATCTGGACTTTTTCAAGGACCTGCAGGATGTGCAGCACTCCTTCCGGGAGTTTGCCCTGCGCACCCCGGAGGACGGCTATGTGGTTGCCAACCTGGACGATGCCAGCACCATGGCCACCATCCGGGACATTCCCCGTAAGATCATGACCTTCGGCCTGAGCAAGGAGGCGGATGTCTATGCGGAGAACATTGAGTTTCTGGGCGCCAACTCCCACTTTGACATTATGTTCAAGGGCAAGCATTTCACCGATGTGACCCTCCATGTGCCCGGGCTGCACAACGTGAAGAACGCCCTGGCCGCCACCGCCGCCGCCATCTGCCTGGGCGTGCGGCCCAACGCGGTGAAGTACGGTCTGGCAGGCTTCAACGGCGCCGGCCGCCGCTTCGAGTTCAAGGGCAAATTCAACGGCGCCGATGTGTATGACGATTATGCCCACCATCCCGGCGAGCTGAAGGCGCTGCTGGACACGGTGGAGGGCCTGAACTATAAGCGCTGCATCCTGGTGTTCCAGCCCCATACCTATACCCGTACCGCCGCCTTGTTTGAGGACTTTGTCACCCAGTTGAAGCGGCCGGATGTGCTGCTGCTGGCGGAGATTTTTGCCGCCCGGGAGAAGAACACCATCGGCATCTCCTCCGCCGCTCTGGCGGAGCGGGTGGAGGGTGCGGAATTCTACCCCACCTTCCCGGAGCTGGAGGAAGCGCTGAAGCGCAAGGCCCAGCCCGGCGACATCATCCTCACCGTGGGCGCCGGCGACGTGTATAAAATCGGCGAGAATATTGTGGAATAAGTCCATAAGGATAGCGAAAGCCGCTGCAAAACACAGTTTTGCAGCGGCTTTTGCCTGTTGTCGATTTATCCCAGCCCGGTCAGGGACAGCAGCTGGCGGTCGGGATAGACGGCCATGGGGTCGATGCCCTGTTCCCGGGCGGCCCGCTCCAGGCAGGCGATCAGCAGCTCATAATAGTCCCCCTCGGCCACATCCAGCCGGCGGGCGATGCGGGGCAGCCGCCTCTCACAGTGATAGCGCAGGCTCTTTTCCGGCGATGGCGGCAGAATGTCCAGCAGCAGGGAGAGGGCCTCCCGGTCGCTGATGCTGCGGTCAATGTAGTATTCCCGGCCGTAAAGGCCGTAGAGCACCCGCTGGGCGTCCAGATACCCGATGCGCAGGTTGCGCCGGGCCTGGCGGGCGTCAAAGTTCAGCACAAAGCCCAGATCCAGGGTCGGCTCAATGTAGGTGATGGACACATCCTCCGGCAGGCGGAAGCGCTTTTCAATGCCATGGCCGGGGATGCGCACGGCGATGATGTCCTTATACCCGTTTTCCACCAGGGCGTGGATGGGGATGGTGTCCACAAAGCCGCCGTCGGCATAGAGCTTGCCGCCCAGCTTTTCCAGCCGGAAGCTGGGGTGATAGGCGCTGGCCAGCAGCATATCACAGACCTGGTCCTCCGGCAGGTCGTTGACCTTGATCTCCAGGGCCCGCCGGTCCGTCAGATCCACGGTGGAGACAAACAGTTCCACATCCGAGTTCTTGATGGCCTTTACATCGGCGATCTCCCGCACCCAGGCGCGCAGCGGGGCCACATCCAGCCCCCGGTCCCTGATGATGTCCACCGCCTGGGGGATCAGCTCCTGCAAATCCTCCAGCTCCAGCTGCCCGTTCATCAGGCGGCTCAGGTCCTGCTCCGTCTCCGCGTCCAGGGCCATGATCTGGGACAGGCGGATATCCTCCCAGCAGGCGACGGCCCGGGGCAGATCCCGCATGGCCATCATGGCGCCGTTCAGTGCCCCCACCGAGGTGCCGGACACGGCGTTATAGCGGATGCCCGCCTCCTCCAGGGCCTGCCAGACTCCCACTTCATAGGAGCCTTTGGCGCCGCCGCCCTCCAGGGCAATGGCATAAACCTTGCTGTTGTCCAGTTTGAGCTGCATACTGCCTCCTTGCTATAATTACCAGACTGCGATGGCACCATCGGAGCGGGGCTCCGTGCCGCCTACCAGGGTGCCGTCACTTCTGCGCCAGATGATCTGGCCCCGGCCCATGGCGATGCGGTCACTGACCACCTCCACCTCATGGCCCCGGCGGCGCAGCTCCTCCGCCACAGCGGCGGGCACCTCCTGCTCCAGCTGAATCTTCTTTCCGCCCTGCCACTGGAAGCGGGGTGCGTCCAGGCAGTCCTGGGGGTTCATGCCGTAGTCCACGGTGTTCACCACCACCTGCACATGGCCCTGGGGCTGCATGAAGCCGCCCATCACGCCGAAGGGACCGATGGGCTGGCCGGCTTTGGCCAGAAAGCCGGGGATGATGGTGTGGTAAGAGCGCTTGCCCCCCTGCAGGCAGTTGTCGCTGTTTTCGTCCAGGGAAAAGTTGGCTCCCCGGTTCTGCAAACTGATGGCCGTCCCCGGGATCACCACCCCGGAGCCGAACTCCATGTAATTGCTCTGGATGAAGGAGACCATGTTGCCCTCCTCGTCGGCGGTGCAGAAATACACCGTGTCCCCGCAGGCCGGATCCCCGGCGGTGGGGTAGAGGGCGGTCTGGCCGATCAGCGCCCGGCGGCGGGCGGCGTAGCGGTCGGACAGCAGATCGCTGACCTGGGTACGCATGTACCGGGGGTCGGCCACATAGGTCTTGGCGTCGATGAAGGCCAGCTTCATGGCTTCGATCATCTTGTGGTAGGTGTCGGCGCTGTCCCGCTCTCCCAGTTCCATGCCCTTGAGGATGTTCAGGGCCATCAGGGCGGTGATGCCGTGGCCGTTGGGGGGCATCTCGAACACGTCATAGCCCTTGTAGTTGATGGTGATAGGCTCCACCCACAAGGGCGCATAGTTGATAAAATCTTCCTCGGTGAAGTAGCCGCCGGTCTGCCGGGAGAAGGCCACAATCTTTTTCATCAGCTCGCCCCGATAATAGCTTTCGCAGTCCGTGGCGGCCAGACGCTCCAGGGTGTCGGCATAGTCCGGCAGGCGGAACAACTCCCCGGGGCCGTAGGCTTCGCCGTCCTTGGTGAAATAAGCCAGCCAGGGGGCGAACACCGCCGGCTCCTTTTCTGCCGCAGCCTTGAAGCGCTCCGCTTCGCCCACCCACAGCCTGTGCACGTTCAGGGGCACCGGGAAGCCCTCCCTGGCGTATTGGATGGCCGGGGCCATCAATTCTGCCATGGACAGGCGGCCGAAGCGGCGGCGCAGCGCCGCCCAGGCGGCGGGGGCGCCGGGCACCATGGTGGGCAGCCAGCCGTTTACCGGCATCTGCTCATAACCCAGCTCCCGCACCCGCTGGGCCGACAAGGCCATAGGGGCCACGCCGGAGCCGTTGAGCCCATAGAGCTTCTTGTCCTTCGCGCTCCAGATCAGGGCGAAGCAGTCACTGCCCAGGCCGTTGCAGGTGGGCTCCGCCAAAGGCAGGGTCACCGCCATGGCGATGGCGGCGTCCATGGCGTTGCCGCCCCGCTTCATGGTGTCAATGCCCACCTGGGAGGCCAGGGGCACGCAGGAACAGGCCATGCCCTTGCGGGCAAAGACCACGTTCCGGCGGGAGGCATAGGCGTATCTGCCGCAGTCGAAATCCAGCATGGGTTACAAAATCAGTGATCCCAGGTGTGGGACTCGCCCCGGCGGAACTGAGCCACCGTGGCCACATGGCAGCTGATGCCGCCGTCCACATCAAAGATCTGGCCGGTGACATAGGCGCTCTCATCGGAGGCCAGGAACAGGGCCATGTTGGCAATGTCCTCCGGCCGGCCATAGCGGGTACCGGCCACGTTGTCCAGAAAGACCTCCTTGGTGAACTGGGGCAGGAAGGGCTCGTTCTGGGTGGTGACAATCAGACCCGGACGAATGCAGTTGCAGCGGATGCCCTGCTTGCCGTACTGCAGGGCCACAGACTTGGTCAGCATATCCACGCCGGCCTTGGCGGCGCTGTAGGCGGTGGCGCCCAGGTCCCCGCCGGTGGAGGCCATGGAGCCGATGTTGACGATGGAGCCGCCGCCGTTTTCCTTCAGGTAGGGCAGCACCTCCCGGGTGGCGATGAAGGCGCCCCGCAGGTCGCTCTGGAAGATGGCGTCCCACATCTCCGGGGTCACTTCCTCTACCGTGCCGTCAGGCAGGCCGATGGCGGCGGCGTTGTTCACCAGAATGTCGATCTTGCCCAGCTTTTCCTTGGTGTCGGCAAAGAGGGCGGTGATGGTCTCCGGCTGGGTCAGGTCAAGAAAATGATACATGGCCTTGCCGCCGTTTTTCCTGATCTCCTGGGCCAGGGCGTTGCCCCGCTTTTCCCGGCGGCCGCAGATAACCACCGTGGCCCCTTCTTTGCCGAAAAGCCGGGCCATGGCCGCGCCGATGCCGCTGGTAGAGCCGGTGATGATGGCAACCTTATCTTTTAATCTGTTCATACTAACACTCCTGTCTTTCTTTTTATAGGGATTTGTGATGAAACCATTATAGCGTCAGCGCCCCCCGATTGCAAGCGGGAGAAGGGGAGAGAAAGAAAAAAGCCCCAGGCCATAGTAAGCCTGCGGCGGGAGGGATTCAAGAAGTAAGAGTGAATAATGAATAGTGAAGAAGTAAAAATCGGTAAGCTTCTGACGAAGCTTACCGATTTTTGGTGGAGAGTGGCGGACTCGAACCGTCGACCTTCCGCGTGTGAGGCGGACGCTCTAACCAGCTGAGCTAACCCTCCAAAGCCTTTATAGGATAACACAGGATGCCGAACTTTGCAAGAGGAACTTGCAATTTTTTCGAAAATATTTTTTTCTCGACTTTTTGAAAAAACAGTTGACAAGTGGGGCGGCTTCTGATAAAATTCCTATTGCTGTTCAGGGAACAGACATGGCGGCATAGCTCAGTTGGCTAGAGCATGCGGTTCATACCCGCAGTGTCCCCGGTTCGAATCCAGGTGCCGCTACCAATTCAAGGCGCAGCCTTTTGACTGCGCCTTTTTATGGCCCGTTGGTCAAGTGGTTAAGACACCGCCCTTTCACGGCGGTAACATGGGTTCGAGTCCCGTACGGGTCACCAAAAACCGGCAAGCTTCTGAGGGAGCTTGCCGGTTTTTACTTATTCACTCTTCACTTTGTTAAATGAAGGCGATCACAATAAGGCGCGGGATTTATTCACACAATCCTGTTGTATATTTGCCCCCTGCCCTGCTATAATGCTATAATATAGAAAGAAAGCAAAAAGGAGAATGTCTATGTATATCGATTGGACATATATCGTGCTGGTGCTGCCGGCAGTACTGCTTTCCATGTGGGCCAGCAGTAACGTGAAAAATACCTATGCAAAGTACAGCAGAGTCATTAATACCCGGGGCATCACCGGGGCAGAGGCTGCCCGCCGGGTGCTGGACGCCAACGGCCTCAGAAGCCTGCCCATTGAGATGATCGACGGGGAGCTGACCGACCACTATGACCCCAAGGCCAATGTGATCCGCCTGTCCGCCGGAGTCTACGGCGGCCGTTCCATCGCCGCGGTAGGCGTCGCCTGCCACGAGGTGGGCCATGCCATCCAGCACAGCGAGGATTATGCCCCGGTGAAAATCCGGGAGGCCATCGTGCCGGTGACCAACCTGGGCGCCAAGCTGTCCATGCCCCTGATCATTCTGGGCCTGCTGTTGTCCTCCTTCTCTCCCATGTTTACCTACCTTGCCTATATCGGGGTGGCTCTCTATGGTCTCTGTGCGGTGTTCCAGCTGGTGACCCTGCCTACGGAGTTCAACGCCAGCCGCCGGGCTGTGGCTTCCATCCAGGGGATGGAGCTGCTGCGGGACGATGAGCTGGAGGGAACGAAGAAGGTCCTCCGGGCCGCCGCCCTTACCTATGTGGCCGCTCTGGCGGTGACGCTGATGCAGCTGCTGCGCTTTATCCTGATCGTGGGTAACCGCAGAGATTGAAAAAGAAACAACAAAAAACGCGGCCAGGCGGCCGCGTTTTTTGTTTCCGGGCCGATCCGCCCGGAAACTGTTGAATTGAGACGACTGGTATGGTAAAATCATTTTTTGAAGGGCCATGGCCCTTCCCTTTGTACAAGTACAAAGAGATAAATCTTTCCAAAACGGTATCGGGAAGAATGACTGCGGGAGGATGAAACAATGGATAAGGTAGCAGTATTGATTCCCTGCTATAACGAGAGCAAGACCATTGCCAAGGTGGTGGCGGACTTCCAGGCGGTGCTGCCGGAGGGCAGCGTTATCTATGTATACGATAACAATTCCACCGATGGTACGGCGGCGATCGCCGCGGCTGCCGGGGCCGTGGTGCGCCATGAGTACCAGCAGGGCAAGGGCAACGTGATCCGCCGTATGTTCCGGGAGATCGACGCCCAGTGCTACCTGATGGTGGACGGGGACGACACCTATCCTGCGGAGTTTGCCCCGGAAATGATCGCCAAGGTGCTGGACCGGGGTGTGGACATGGTGGTGGGCGACCGGCTCTCCGCCACTTACTTTACGGAGAACAAGCGGCCCTTCCATAATTTCGGCAATAAGCTGGTACGCCATAGCATCAATGCCCTGTTTAAGAGCGATATTCAGGACATCATGACCGGCTACCGGGCCTTCAGCTACCAGTTTGTCAAGAGCTTCCCGGTGCTGAGCAAGGGCTTCGAGATCGAGACGGAGATGAGCATCCACGCCATTGAGAAGAATATGCTGGTGGAGAGCGTCATCGTCACCTACCGGGACCGGCCGGAGGGCAGCGTCTCCAAGCTCAACACCGTGTCTGACGGGATCAAGGTGCTGGGCACCATCGGCAAGCTGTATAAGAACAACAAGCCCTTCGGCTTCTTTGGCATCATCGCCCTGGTACTGGCGGTGATCGCGGGGCTGCTGTTCTTCCCGGTGCTGTCGGAATATCTGCACACGGGGCTGGTGCGCCGTTTCCCAACGCTGATCGTCAGCGGCTTTGTCGCCATCGGCGCTATCCAGAGCTTCTTCTCCGGCCTGATTCTGGAGACCCTCCATGAGAAGGACCGGCATGATTTTGAGATGGAACTGCTGGCCATCCGGGACAGATACTGCCAGAAGCAGGAGGAAAACAAGTGAAAGCTATCCTTGAAAAGGGCCGGGCACCCCTGGCCCTATGCTTGTGTATTTTATCGGCTCTGGCCCTGTGCATGCAGTTCCCGGAGTCGGAACTAAGCGCCGCTGCCCAGGGCAGCAGTATATTGAATATTATGGAAAACCTGCGCCTGAGCCTGGACGGCACCGCGGTGCTGAGCAGTTTCGTGGCGGCGGCGCTGTACTTCCTCTGGCGGCATAACCGGCGGGAGAGCCAAAGACCCTATGTGCTGCTGCCCATCTGCTGCTTCCTGATGGCGGTGATCTGGCTGATGGCCCGGGGCTTTGCAATCGACAACACGCTCCAGTCTCTGACCTCCGGCTGGGGCCAGATGGTCAAAAGCGGCATCTACCTTTTAGGCAGCGCCTGGTTTTTGACCCAGCTGGGGATCGCGCTGGACGTATTCCTGGAGCAGGGGAACGATGTCGGGACTGGGTCGGGCCGGCTGCTGGCTTTTTACCGGCGGCACAGCTTCCTTTGCCCCTTCCTGATTCTGCTGCTCAGCTGTATTCTGCCCTTGGCCCTGGCGTACCCCGGCGGTATGTGCGCCGACTCCTGGTGTCAGGCGGGGATGTATTTCCAGGTGGTGCGGCCGGACTGGGGCCTGTATGAATTCACCTCCCACCATCCCCCGGCCCACACGGTGTATTTTTCCGCCATCATCGCCCTGGGCAAAAAGCTGGGCAGCGCCAACCTGGGCCTGTTTGCGGTGGTGCTGCTGCAGGCGGCGATGCATTCGGCGGTGTTCGCCTATGCCCTCCACACCATGCGGCAGTTGGGGGCGCCCCGGTATCTCCGGGTGCTGAGTCTTCTGGCGGCGATATTCAGTCCTTTTTATGTGACGGCCTACCCCATGGTAATCAAGGACAATGTCTATTCCTGGGCCATTCTGCTGTTCGTAATCGAAGTGATTTACATGCTGCACCTGGGCCGGGATTACTGGCGCAGCGGGCGGCACATGGCTCTGCTGGCCCTGGGAATTCTGGGCTCCATGCTCATGCGCAACAACGGCCAGTATGTGATCTATCCCATGGTGCTGTTGCTGCTGATCGTGTTCTTCATTCAATACAAAAAGACCGGCGTTCTTTGGCGGGTGGTTCTCGCCCTGCTGCTGCCGGTGCTGGCTGCCAACCTGATTCAAAGCGGCCTGATGCGCCACTATGACATTGAAAAAGGCAGCATCCGGGAGGCCCTGTCCCTGCCCATCCAGCAGACCGCCCGCTATGTGCTGGAGCGGGGCGATGAAGTGACGGCGGAAGAAAAGTCCGCCATCGCCGCCGTGCTGGACTATGACAACATGGCCCAGGACTATTTCCCCATGGAGTCCGACCCGGTGAAGGACGCCTTCAACCCCGAGGCCACCACCGCCGATGTGCTGAACTATCTGAAAACCTGGCTGCGCATGGGGCTGAAGCACCCCATGGTGTATGTGAAGGCCACCGTAAACCAGAGTTATCCTCTGGTGTATCCCTTCGCTGAGTGCAACCGTCTGGCCGGCAGCACCCTGAGCCGCTACCATCTTTTTGCCGCCGAGACCATCGGCATCCGGGATGTGGAGGTGGCTCCCCGGCTGAACAACATCCGGGATGAGTTCAACCAGGACCTGTTCTACCTGCCCTTCACCGGATTGGTGTGCAGCATCCCGGTGCATGTGCTGGTGCTGATGTTCCTGTGCTGCTATGCTCTCAGCCGCCAGCGCTGGCGTTTTCTCATTCCGGCGCTGCCCCTGCTGCTGAGCGTGGGCATTGTCCTGTTGGCCCCCGGCATTGCCGGCACACCCCGCTACGCCTATCCCATCGTCTACTCCCTGCCGGTGGTGATGGCCTACTATTGCTCGCTGGTGAAAAAGGAAGAATAAAATACAAAGAAGCCTGTCAAAAAACCACACTGCGAGAAAGAAGAACGTTTTCTCTAGCCTTCCCCTGGAGGGGAAGGTGCCCAGTGCGCACACTGGGCGGATGAGGTGGAAATCCTGCTTTTTCCCAGTTTTTACTTGCCACCTCATCAGTCAGCCTGCGGCTGCCAGCTTCCCCTCAAGGGGAAGCCTTTGACCCGCAGAATCCCTTGGTGCAGCACGGAAAACAGACTCTTTTGACAAGTTGAAAGACCGTCAGTTTTTGAAGCTGACGGTCTCTTTTTATAGCTATGTAAGCCTTTTATTTCACGCTGAACAGCAGGTCGCCGTAGCTGGGATAGGGCCAGTATTCGGCGGAGCAGAGGGTTTCCAATTCGTCGGCCACCTGGCGCAGGCTGCCCATCTCCTCAAGCACCGTGTCCCGGTAGAAGCAGGCCTGCTCCAGACTGTCGGTCAAGGCCTCGGCTTTGGTGACAGCGGTGCTGAGGGCGGCGGCGCGGCCGTTCAGCTCGGCGGTAAGGCGGCTGATTTTGGTGGCAAGGCCGGTCTCAAAGCTGACGTCCATGGTGTCGCTGAGACTGCGCTTGGCCAGGGCGGCCTCGGCCAGACTCCGGGCATAGCCGCTGACGGCAGGGAGAATGTCCTTCTGGGTCATGTCCAGCATGGTCAGGGCCTCAATATGCAGCACCTTGCAGTAGCTGGACAGCTTGATCTCGTACCGGGCCTTCAGCTCCGTCTCGGTATAGACCCGGTGGCGGGTGAACAGTTCAATGTTCTTGGGGCACACATAGTAGGGCACGCAGTCCGGCGTGGTTTTCAGGTTCAGCAGCCCCCGGCGTTCCGCCTCCTGCACCCAGGCATCGTCATAGCCGTTGCCGTTGAAGATGATGCGCTTGTGGCGGCGGATCACATCCCGGATCAGGTCGTGCAAGGCGGCCTCAAAGTCCTCCGCCTGCTCCAGCACATCGGCGTACTGCCGCAGGGACTCGGCCACTGCGGTGTTCAGCACCACGTTGGCCCCGGAGATGGAAGCGGAGGAGCCCAGCATACGGAACTCAAACTTGTTGCCGGTGAAGGCGAAGGGGGAGGTGCGGTTGCGGTCCGTGGTGTCCTTGGGGAACTTGGGCAGCACATGCACGCCCACCTTGATCAGTTCCTTTTCCACGCCGCCGTAGGGCTCGTCCTTCTCGATGGCCTCCAGGATGCCCCCCAGTTCTTCTCCCAGGAAGATGCTGACAATGGCGGGGGGCGCTTCGCTGGCACCCAACCGGTGGTCGTTGCCGGCGGAGGCCACGGAAATGCGCAGCATATCCTGATAGTCGTCCACCGCCTGGATCACAGCGCAGAGGAACAGCAAAAACTGGGCGTTTTCATAGGGGGTCTCGCCCGGCTCCAGCAGGTTGACGCCGGTGTTGGTGACCATGGACCAGTTGTTGTGCTTGCCGCTGCCGTTGACCCCGGCAAAGGGCTTTTCGTGCAGCAGGCACACCATGTCAAAGCGGCGGGCCAGCTTCTGCATCAGCTCCATGGTCAGCTGGTTGTGGTCGGCGGCGATGTTGGCGGTGGTGAACACCGGGGCCAGCTCATGCTGGGCGGGGGCCACCTCGTTGTGCTCGGTCTTGGCCATGACGCCCAGGCGCCACAGCTCCTGATCCAGGGCCTTCATGAAAGCGGCCACCCGGGGCTTGATGGTGCCGAAATAATGGTCGTCCAGCTCCTGCCCCTTGGGGGGCTTGGCGCCGAAGAGGGTGCGCCCGGTGTAGACCAGGTCCTTCCGCTTTTCGTACACGTTCTTATCCACCAGGAAGTACTCCTGCTCCGGGCCAACGGTGGTCTTGACAGAAGTGACCTCCGTGTTGCCGAAAAGCTTCAGCACCCGCATGCCCTGGCGGTTGATGGCCTCCATGGAGCGCAGCAGGGGGGTCTTTTTATCCAGGGCCTCCCCGCCGTAGGAGCAGAAGGCGGTGGGGATGCACAGCACATTGTCCTTGATAAAGGCGTAGGAGGTGGGGTCCCAGGCGGTGTAGCCCCGGGCCTCAAAGGTGGCCCGCAGACCGCCGGAGGGGAAGGAGCTGGCGTCCGGCTCTCCCTGGATCAGCTCCTTGCCGGAGAACTCCATGATCACCTTGCCGCCATCTACCGGGGAGATGAAGCTGTCATGCTTCTCGGCGGTGATGCCGGTCATGGGCTGGAACCAGTGGGTGAAGTGGGTGGCCCCCTTCTCGATGGCCCAGTCCTTCATGGCGTTGGCCACCACGGTGGCGGCGGCGCTGTCCAGCCGCTTGCCTTCGTTCATGGAGCGCTGCACCTGCTTGAACACGTCCTTGGGCAGGCGGGAGCGCATCACGGAGTCGTTGAAAACATCACAGCCGAAGATCTCGGTAACATTAATCTTATCCATCATTCTACCTCAAAGAGAGAAAATTTGTAGCGGGTCTCGTGGCACATCCCCTCTCCGGCGTGGAGCACCGGGGAAGGGAAGCCGTAACAGTTCATGGCGTTGGGGAAAAGCTGGGTCTCCAGGCAGAAAGCCTGCCGCCGGCCCATGGCTTTGCCGCCCTTGCCGGTGAAATTGCCCAGGAAATTGGCGGTATAAAGCTGCATCCCCGGTAGATCGGTTTCGCATTGCAGCTCTATGCCGGTCTCCCGGCTGCGGGCCAGGGCGGCCACCGGGCCGGAGAGAATGAAGTTGTGGTCATAGCCGCCGCCCAGGGCCAGCTGGGGGTGCTCTGCCTCAATATCCTGGCCGATGGGCTTGAAGCTGCGGAAGTCGAAGGGACTGCCCTCCACAGGCAGGGCCTTGCCGGTGGGCAGCACGCCCGCCCCCAGCTCACTGTAGCGCTGGGCGTTGATCTGCAGCTCCTGCTCCAGCACGCTGCCGCCGCCGTTGAGGTTAAAGTAGCTGTGGTTGGTGAGGCTCACAATGGTGTCCCGGTCACAGACTGCCTCATAGCGGATGCACAGGGCATTATCCCCGGTCAGCCGGTAGGTGACGGAGAGGCGCAAATTGCCGGGGTAGCCCTCCTCCCCATCGGGGGAAAGGCGGGAAAATCGGACAAAATCCTCCCCCGTCTCCGCCTGCCAGACATATTTGTCAAAGCCCCGTTTGCCGCCGTGGAGATGGTTTTCCCCATCGTTGGCACAGAGGCTGTATCGGTGGCCGCCCAGGGAGAAGGCAGCGCCCCCCACCCGGTTGGCCATGCGGCCGATGGTGGCGCCCAGATAGGCGTCCTGCCCCTCATAACCGGCCATATCGTCAAAGCCCAGCACCACATCGGTCAGACCGCCCTGCCGGTTCGGCACCCACAGGGCCTGGAGCGCGGCGCCGTAGTCGATCATGACGGCCCGCATACCGTTGCTGTTTTCCAGCGTGTAGGCCCTGACGGCCTCCCCCCGGGAGGTATATCCGAAGCTTCTGCTCTCCGCTGCCATATCCCGCACCTCCGTAATTTTTCACTCTGAATTCTATCACATTTTGCCTCACAGTCAACCGTTTTCGCCCCCACGGATATTGACAAAAGCGGTGGAAGCAACTATCATTTTATGTATAATTTCACGAGAAAAAGGGGAATGTGGTATGGCGATGGTGGTCATCGGGACGGTGTTTGTGGATGTAAAGGGCTTCCCGGAGGATCGTTATGTCCCCACCGGGCGCAATGCCGGCCGGGTGGAGTTTGTCCACGGCGGCGTGGGCCGGAATGTGGCGGAGGACATTGCCAATGTGGAGCTGCGGCCCAAATTTGTCAGCCTGGTGGATGACAACGCCGAGGGGGAAGCGGTGCTGAAAAAGCTGCGCAACCACAAGGTGAACACCGATTATGTACTCTCCGTGCCGGACGGTATGGGGATGTGGCTGGCGGTGTTTGACAATACCGGCGACCTGGCCGGTTCCATCTCCAAGCGGCCGGATTCCAGTGCCCTGATCGCGCTGCTGGACGAGAAGGGGGACGAGATCTTTGCCGATGCCGACAGCATCGTGGTGGAGATCGATATGGATAAGGAAATCATCAAGCGGGTTTTCAAGTACGCGGAGAAGTATAACAAGAAGGTCTATGCCGTGGTGGCCAACATGAGCATCGCCTCCCAGCGGCGGGATTTCCTCCAGTTTACGGACTGCTTCGTCTGCAACGTGCTGGAGGCGGGCATCCTTTTTGTCACCGATTTCTCCCGGCTCAGCCCGGAGGAGCTTTGTGAGGAGCTGAGCCATCGGGTGGTCAGCGCCCGTATTCCCGCCGTGGTGGTGACCCTGGGGAGCAAGGGCTCCGTGTACGCGGATATGCAGGGCAACAAAGGCGTCTGCCCGGCGGAGACCGTCCAGGTGCGGGATACCACCGGCGCCGGGGACGCCTTCTGCGCCGGTGTGGCCGTGGGCCTGACCTACGGCAAGACCATGGCCGAGGCCCTGGAGATCGGCACCCGGCTGGCCGCTTCCGTCATCACCGTGTCGGAGAACGTATGCCCCCGCTTCCTGCCCCGGGAGCTGGGCCTGGATGTGGAGGTCGCGGACTGAGGCCGCGGCAGACGAAGAAAACAATACAAAGCCAGGCCCCAGGCAGCACAGACTTGTGCCGCCTGGGGTCTGTTGTGATTATCGCCAAAAACCCGGGGCGCGCTTTGGGCAAGCAACCAAAAATTTTCCCCGGTGGGAAGACACGGTTGACAAGGGGAAAAGGGCCTGATACTATGAACACAGAAAAGAACTGGAAACGTTCCCGGAAACGATTTCAGCAGCGCGGAGATACATACAGGGGTCAATTCCCCGCTGGAGAGATGAGGGTGGGGAAATGACCATCAAGGATATTGCCAAGGCCTGCGGCGTCAGTGTCAGCACGGTGTCAAGGGTTTTGAACAACCACCCGGATGTGAGCCAGAGCGTGCGGGAGCGGGTGCAGGCCATGGTGGAGAGCAGCGGCTATATCCCCAATAACAGCGCCAGAGACCTGGTGCGCACCCAGTCGGACGCCATTGGCGTGGTGGTGCGCGGCCGGGGCAATCTGTTTTTCTCGGCCATGGTAAAGACCATTTCCCGGGAGATTGACAGCCTGGGCTATACCATGGTGCTGCATTTTATCGAGTCGGATGACGATGAGGTGATGGCCGGCGCCATTCTGGAGCGGGAGAAGAAGCTGCGGGGCCTGCTGTTTCTGGGCGGCCGCTTTGATTACAGCGCCGAGACTCTGGCTCCCATCGGGGTGCCCTTTGTCTGCTGCACCTACACCAACTGCTTCGGCACCCTGTCCGACAGCGACTATTCCTCCGTCTCCGTGGACGATTATCAGACCGCCTACCGTGCGGTGAAGACCCTGATCGACCTGGGCCACCGGCGCATTGCCGTGGTGCTGCCCGACTGCGCGGACCGCTCCATCAGCGAGCTGCGCTATAAGGGCTACCGGGCCGCCCTGCGGGACAGCGGCATCCCCTTTGACGCGGATCTGCTGGTGGAAACGGAGGGCTGCTTTGAGATGCCGGAGACCTATGCGGGCGCCAGCCGCCTGATCGAGAGCGGGGCGGATTTCACCGCGGTGTTCACCCTGTCGGATACCACAGCCATGGCGGCCATGAAGGCTCTGGAGGATCACGGCCGGCGTGTGCCGGAGGATTGCTCCGTCATTGCCATTGACGGGATCAGCGTTTCCGAGTATGTAAACCCCACCCTCACCACCATGGTCCAGCCGGTGGAGGAGATGGGCCGGGAGAGCGTGCACATCCTGGCAGATATGATTGAGCAGCGCTGTTCCAGCCGGCACCTGCGGCTGGAGGCCCGGCTGCGTGCGGGCGGTTCTGTGCGTCAGATATGATTTTCCAACCGGGTTTGCCGGTTTGAAGATACCACCTCAAACGAGGAAATTACTAAAACAAAAGGAGAAAAACTGAAATGAAAAAGACCATCGCAATGCTTCTGGCACTGGTAATGGTGTTTGCCCTGTGCGCCTGCGGCGGTTCCTCCGCCCCCGCCGCCACCCAGGCACCCGCCGCCGAGGCCCCTGCCGAAGCTCCCGCCGCTGAAGGTTCCGTCTACTGGCTGAACTTCAAGCCCGAATCCGACCAGGCTCTGCAGGAGCTGGCCGCCATGTACACCGAGGAGACCGGCGTCCCCGTTAAGGTTGTCACCGCCGCTTCCGGCACCTACAACGAGACCCTGACCGCCGAGATGGACAAGAGCAATCCCCCCACCCTGTTCGTGGTTGGCAACCAGGCCGCTGTTGACACCTGGGGCGACTACTGCCTGGATCTCACCGGCACCCCCGTTACCGATGAGCTGAACACCAACGAGTACATGCTCTACGATGCTGACGGCAAGCTCTGCTCCATCGGCTACTGCTACGAGTGCTACGGCATCATCGTCAACAAGGCTCTGCTGGCCAAGGCAGGCCATGACATCTCCGAGATCACCAACTTCGAGAACCTGAAGGCTGTTGTGGAAGACATCACCGCCCGCAAGGACGAGCTGGGCTTCTCCGCCTTCACCTCCGCCGGCATGGACGGCAGCTCCAGCTGGCGCTTCACCGGCCACGTTGCCAACCTGGAGTACTACTACGAGTCCGTCGATAACCCCGACGCCTGGAAGTCCTGCCCCGCCGAGCTCACCGGCGCCTACATGCAGAACTACCGCAACCTTCTGGACCTGATGTTTGAAAACAGCACGGTTGACCGCAGCGCACTGGCTGCCGGCGGCTTTGACGCCAATGCCGAGTTCGCCAACGGCGAGGCCGCCTTCTATGTCAACGGCAGCTGGGCATGGAACGACCTGCAGGCCAGCATGAAGGCCGAGGATCTGGCCATGATCCCCTACTACTGCGGTGTTGAGGGTGAGGAGAAGGCCGCTCTCAACTGCGGCACCGAGAACTACTGGGCCGTCAACTGCGAGGCCGATGAGGCCGACATCCAGGCCACCCTGGACTTTATGTACTGGCTGGTAACCAACCCCGCCGCCTCCGAGAAGGCCGTTGCCACCTTCGGCGTCATGCCTTACAAGCAGGCTGCCGCCTCCGCCAACCCCTTCTTTGTTGACGCCAACAACTACCTGGCCGCCGGCAACTACAACCTGTGGTGGGCCACCAACTACCAGCCCAACGTGGATGCTTACCGCGCTGCTCTGGTCTCCGCCATCAACGATTACAACGCCAATCCCTCCGACGCCACCTGGGCCACGGTTGAGACTGCTTTCGTTCAGGGCTGGGCCACCCAGTACGCTGCCGCCAACGGCTGATCCGCAACAGAATACTTGACACAATAAGCACTTTCAGAAGGAGCGAGCTTAACCGCTCGCTCCTTCCTCCATATCACGGCCCGCGCCGCATGAGGCGCGGGATGTGTACGATCTATAAATAAAGCGGGAGATGATATGATTGAAACGGAAACATGACGGCTCGGCAGTGAACAGCAAGCTGCTGCGCCGGCCGATCCAGCGCTGTTTTCCCATCTTTCTGCTGCCCATGACGGCGGCGTTCTGCATCGGCTTCGTTTACCCCTTCCTGAAGGGCCTGTTCCTGTCCTTCTGTAAGTTCAAAACCACCAGCAAGTGGACCTGGATCGGCCTGGACAACTATGTGAAGGCCATCCACGACAGCAGCTTTGTCTATTCCTTCTGGTACACGGTGCTCTTCGCTCTGGTGACCCTGTTTCTGATCAACATCCTGGCCTTCGCCGTGGCCTATGTGCTGACCCAGGGCATTAAGGGCTCCAACCTGTTCCGTACCGTGTTCTTCATGCCCAACCTGATCGGCGGCATCGTCCTGGGCTATACCTGGAGCATGATCTTTGACGGCTTCCTGGGCCGCTACGGCAGCTCCATCATTATGAGCACCAAATGGGGCTTCTGGGGCCTGGTGATCCTGATGTGCTGGCAGCAGATCGGGTATATGATGATTATTTACATCGCGGGGCTTCAGGCCGTGCCGGAGGATATGCTGGAGGCTGCCAAGATCGACGGGGCCAACAAGTGGCAGACCCTGTGGAAGGTCACCATCCCCAACGTGATGCCCTCCATCACCATCTGCACCTTCCTGACCCTGACCAACTCCTTCAAGCTCTTTGACCAGAACCTGGCCCTCACCGGCGGCCTGCCCTTCATCATCCAGCCTGACGGCAGCTCCATCCATACCACGGAGATGCTGGCTCTGAACATCTATAACACCTTCTACAGTCAGAACGCCAGCTCCCGCGGCACGGCCCAGGCCAAGGCCGTCCTGTTCTTCATCATGGTGGCCTGCATCGGCCTGATCCAGCTGCGCGCTACCCGGAAAAAGGAGGTTCAACAGTAATGAAAAGCAAGACCTTATCCAACGAAAAACGGGCCAAGACCATGCTTACCCTGCTCTTCACCGTGATCTGCCTGATTTATGTGCTGCCTGTTTTCTTCGTCCTGCTCAACTCCTTCAAGGTCAACACCTTTGTCAAGACCGATACCTTCGGCTGGCCCCACGGAGAGAGTTTTGCCGGCTTCGATAACTTCATCAAGGGCATGACCTTCGGCAACTATCCCTTCCTGAAGTCCGCCTTCTACAGCCTGGTGATCACTCTGCTCTCCACCGGCCTGATCCTGCTGTTCACCTCCATGGCCGCCTGGTATATCTCCCGGGTGGACTCCCTGTTCTGCCGCATCGTGTATTTTGCCTGCGTGTTCTCCATGGTGGTGCCCTTCCAGATGGTGATGTTCACCCTGTCCAAAACGGCGGATACCCTGCGCCTGAACACGCCATGGACCATTCCCATCATCTACCTGGGCTTCGGCGCGGGCCTGGCGGTGTTCATGTTCACCGGCTTCGTCAAGAGTATTCCCCTGGAAATTGAGGAAGCGGCGGCCATTGACGGCTGCGGCCCCCTGCGCACCTACTTCAGCGTGGTGCTGCCCATGCTCAAGCCCACCATGATCTCCGTGGGTATTCTGGAAATCATGTGGGTCTGGAACGACTACCTGCTGCCCTACCTGGTGCTGGACCGTACCAAGTACATGACCATCCCCATCCACATCCAGTATCTGAAAGGCAGTTACGGCACCGTGGACCTGGGCGCCACCATGGCCCTGATCCTCACCAGCATTATCCCCGTGGTGGTGTTCTACCTCACCTGCCAGAAGCACATCATCAAGGGCGTGGCCGCCGGCGCCGTCAAGGGCTGACCGGGCCGCAGCAATATTTTGTATAAGAGAGAAAAGAGAGTATGAAAATGATGACTCGCAGCAGCGGTATTCTGATGCCCATGAGTTCCCTGCCTTCCCCCTATGGGATCGGCACCATGGGCAAGGCCGCCTATGAATTTGTTGACTTTCTGAAGGCCGCCGGGCAAAAATACTGGCAGCTTCTGCCCATGGGCCCCACCAGCTATGGGGACAGCCCCTATGCCTCCTTCTCCACCTTCGCCGGCAACCCCTATTTTATCGACCTGGATATGCTGGTGGAGGAGGGGCTGCTGAAAAAGACGGACCTGAAAGGCATCCGCTGGAGCGTGAAAAAGGACCGGGTGGATTACGGCCTGATCTTCCAGAGCCGCTTCAAAGTACTGCGGAAAGCCTGGCAGAATGGCCGGGAGACGCTGGCAGCGGAGATCGGGACCTTCCGCCTGGAGAACGCGGGCTGGCTGGAGGATTACGCCCTCTTTATGGCCGTCAAGGGGAAATTCAACCTGGCCGGCTGGACCCAGTGGCCCGATGAGGACATCCGCCTTCACAAGCCGGAGGCGGTGGAGAAATACGGCCGGGAGCTGAAGGAGGAAGTGGATTTCTACGTCTTCATGCAGTTCCTGTTCTTCCGCCAGTGGGAGGCCCTCCGGGCCTACGCCAGGGAGGCGGGGGTGCAGTTTATCGGGGATATTCCCATCTATGTGGCTATGGACTCTGCCGACGTGTGGAGCGCCCCCCAGTATTTCCAGCTGGACGGGGAAAATGTGCCCACCGAGGTCTCCGGCGTTCCGCCCGATGCCTTCACCGAGGACGGCCAGCTCTGGGGCAACCCGCTGTATGACTGGGACGCCATGGCTGCCGACGGCTACGGCTGGTGGATTCGCCGCATCGATGGGGCCAAGAAACTCTATGACGTCATCCGCATTGACCATTTCCGTGGTCTGGAGAGCTATTGGGCCGTGCCCTACGGCGCCGAGACTGCCAAGGAGGGCCAGTGGCGGCCCGGCCCCGGCATGAAGCTGGTAGGGGTGCTGGCCTCCTGGTTCCATAATCTCAGCTTCATCGCCGAGGACCTGGGCTATGTAACGCCGGAGGTCAAGGCCCTGCTGGCCGATTCCGGCTTCCCCGGCATGAAGATCCTGGAGTTTGCCTTTGACGCCCATGGGGAGTCGGACTATCTGCCCCACCGCTGCACCAGCAACAGCGTCTGCTACATGGGCACCCATGATAATGACACCGTCCAGGGCTGGCTGGAGACCATGAGCAAGGACGATCTGGACTTTGCCTCCCGCTATATGCATATCACGGAGGACGAGGGCTGGAACTGGGGCCTGATCCGCACCGGCATGGCCACCGCCTCCAACCTGTTCGTGGTGCAGATGCAGGATGTGCTGGAGCTGCCTGCCGGCTGCCGCATGAACACCCCCGGCACCTCCTCCGGCAACTGGCAGTGGCGCATGCGCGCCGGCTCCCTCACGGAAGAGCTGGCCGGGAAGCTGCTGACCTATACCAAAACCTTCCGCAGATGCTGATACAAAAAGGAAGAACCCCGCTTGGGGTGCTTCCTTTTTTTCGTATCCGGGAGAGAAATTCATGGAATTTCCCCAGCACCTACGGAAACCGGGGAAATGGAATGCAGCGAGTTTCACGCATCCCCAAAACCCGACTCAAAGCCCAGCGGAGCGGGTTTGAGTCGGAAAGGAAGAAGGAAGGAGCGGATATGAAATTTCCCCGGCACCTACGGAAACCGGGGAAATGGAATGCAGCGAGTTTCACGCATCCCCAAAACCCGACTCAAAGCCCAGCGGAGCGGGTTTGAGTCGGAAAGGAAGAAGGAAGGAGCGGATATGAAATTTCCCCGGCACCTACGGAAACCGGGGAAATGGAATGCAGCGAGTTTCTTCTGACGTTTTATCCCCACAGTGCCGTCAGCATGGGGATGACCTGCTTCTTGCGGCTCATCACCTTGGGCAGGAAGAACTGGTTATCCTTGGGCTGCACATTGAAGGCCTGCTGAATAATATCGTCGCTGCCCACATACAGGATGTGGGAGCCTTCCAGCAGCACATCGGTAATCATAAGGATAATAATATCGAAGCCGTACTTGTCCCGCAGAGCGCCCATGGTGGCCATGAACTCCTCCCGCCGGTCCATCAGGCGGGCGGAATCGATGCAGGTGATCTGGCTGACGCCGATGTCCTTCTCCGCGATGTGGAACTGCTTGTAGTCGGTCATGAACAGCTCCTCGGCGCTCTTGTCATCCGCGCCGGTGACGGAGAACAGCTCCTTGCCCAGCTCCTTCAGGGAGATGTTGGCGATGCGGGCCAGCCGCTCCGCCATGGCCTTATCCCGCTTGGTGCAGGTAGGGGACTTGAACATTACCGTATCGGACAGGATGGCCGCCGCCATCAGGCCGGCCATGGCAGGGGAGGGCATCACCCCGTGCTCCTGATACATAGCGGTGATAATGGTGTTGGTACTGCCCACCGGCTCGTTGCGCACGGCAATGGGCTGCTTGGTCTGGATATCTGCCAGGCGGTGATGGTCAATGATCTCCAGAATCTCCACCTGTTCCAGACCGGAGACGGACTGGGAGGCCTCGTTGTGATCCACCAGCACCACCTGCTTTCTCCGTGGCCGCAGCAGGTGGAAGCGGGACAGGGTACCCACGACCTTCTCGTTCTCGTCCAGCACCGGGTAGCAGCGGTAGCGGCTGCTGAGCAGGGTCTCCTTCACGTCGTCTATGTAATCGCTGAGATGGAAGCAGACAATGTCCCGGGTCTGGCACAGGCGCATCACCGGCACCGCCTGATAGATCAGGCGGGCGGCCTGCCGGGCGTCCAGCGGCGTGGAGATGATGCAGGTGTGCCCGGCGATCTCCGTCAGCTCCGGCGCGATATCCGCCTGACAGATGATCAGGCAGCCCACCTGGGCCTCCAGCGCGGTCTTGATCACCTCCGGCTGATCCCCGCAGATCAGGATGCTATCCGGGCTCAGTACCGTCCCGTCGGAATAGCTTTTAGGAATGGCGATCTGCACCTTGCCGGACACGGAGTTGGAGGTCTCGGCAAACTCATTGACCAGATAGCCCTCCAGCACGCTGATCAGATTAAACAGCGGGATATCGCTGACCATGTTTTCATATACGGTGCGCAGGTCGTAGGAAGCCACATCGCCGGCGGACAGCACGCCGTACAGGGTGCCGTCGTCATTGAGGATGGGGATGGTGGCGATCTGCCCCTCCCGCATGGATTGCCAGGCCAGCTCCAGCGGCACGGAGCGGTGCAGCTCCGGCGGGTGGTCGAAGTCCAGGTCGCAGACCTGGTTGCGCATATTCTTAATGTATGGCGGCGCCTCAAAGCCAAAGCGCTTGAGCATGTTCAGCGTTTCATCATTGACCGAGCCGATCCGCACGGCGGTGTACTCCCGGTCGCCCAGGGCCTTGCGCAGGTTGGCATAGGCCATGGCGGCCACGATGGAATCCGTATCCGGGTTGCGGTGGCCGGTAACATAAATTTCGCTCATCAACGATCCTCCGATATTCATTGGATAATCCCATTATATTGTATAAGTTCTACAATTTCAAGCCAAACATTTCCTGTTTACCGCCAAGTTTATGATACAAAATCCACAAAGTCGCTGAAAGCCATGGGGCGCAAAGGCCGGGAAGGTGCTGCGCCGGCAAAAAAAGTGACGGCGCAGGAACTTTTTCGACCCGGCCTCGTCTTAGTCTGTGATAAGATATCCATGATCGGTGATATCCAGGACCGGACAAGCCGGGGAAAACGCAGGGTAACATAAGCGCAGACCCATCATTATGGCGGAGTTAAAAAATATTAAGAATTTGCCGCAAATCCTGAAAGCCTTGGTGCGCAATGGTTTCAGACAACAGGTTACACAATCGTTTGTAACAGTTTGAAATTATTTGAAATTTTTCCTCAATTAGGTATTGCAATTTGTTTACACTTGTTGTAATATTATAGCCGAATCGTAATGATATCGAAAATCTCTGGAAATTATTTTCCGCCAAGAAGCAATTATTTTTACCCGGAAAGGGTAAGTTAGGGGGAACACAATCATGAAGAAACGACTCATCAGCATGCTTTTGACGGTGCTCATGGTCGCCTCTCTGTTTGGGGGCATGTCTGTCAGTGCCTATGCAGACGAGGAGTACGCAACCCAGGAGTATACGCTCAAATCGGGCGACACGCTTCTGAAGGTCTGCAACAAGCTGGGCCTGAACTGGTACAGCTGCCAGACTGCCATCAATAAGCTGAACAACATCAGCGAGGCACAGTACAGAAAACTGAGCGTGGGCCAGGTTATCACACTGCCTGCCACCAATGAGGATGCTGTCAAGATCGCCAAGACCAACATCAGCAGCGGCAGCACCACCGGCGGCACCGTTATCACCGGCGGCACCGGTAGCACGGGCAGCAGCACCTCCGGCACCGCCTCCAGCGTCAACGCCGCTTACTGGCTGATTCCTTACACCATGCAGAAGGGCGAGACCGTTGCCGGTGTGTGCAACGTCCTGGGCATTAGCTTCGCTACCTACAGTGAGCAGATCAAGACCATTAATAACATCTCCAAGTGGAGCAAGGTTGCTGCCGGCAAGACCCTGCTTCTGCCTAGCGCCAGCGCCCCTGCCGCAGGCACCAGCTGCTATGCGGTGGTGGCCCATCAGATCCAGAAGGGCGAGACCACTTACAGCATCTGCAATGAGTACGGCGTCAGCTACAATGCCAATATGAGCCTGATGCAGACCCTGAACAAGGGCACCAGCCTGACCAACATCAAGTACGGCAGAACGCTGTATGTGCCTGTGGCCACTGTGGCCGGCTCCAGCAGCTCCGGCAGCACTTCCGGCTCCGGTACGGTCATCAGCGGCGGCAGTTCCAGCTCCGGCAGCACTTCCGGCTCCGGCAGCAGCTCCGGCAGCAGCACCACCAAGACCTATAAGCTCAGCACCGGCACCGTCACCAACGGTAAGATCAGCTTCACCGTGAACGGCAAGACCGTCACCAGTGCCGCCGCCGGTAGCACCGTCACCATTGTGGCTTCCCCGGACTCCATGTGCGGTCTGAAGAGCGTCAGCCTGAAGTATGCCGATGGCAGCGCCGTCCCCAAAGTGACGGACAGCACTTTCACCATGCCTGCCTGCGATGTGGTTGTAAATGCCACCTTTGAAAAGGGCTACTACATGGGCGTTATCTTCAGCGGCGGTAAGGGCAGTGCAGCGCTCTATAATGAGAACGGCGTAGCCACCACCACTGCTGCCAAGGGCGCAAAGATCACCGTGAAGGCAACAGCTAACACTGGTTACACCATTGAGAAGATCTACATCATGAAGAATGACGGCTCCAAGACCATCATTCAGGACAACATGAAGAGCGGCGACAGCTTCACCATGCCCGATTGCCGCGTGTTTGTTTACGTGCAGTGCAAGGAAACTGCGACCTATAAGCTGGAAAAGGCAATCTCCGGCAGCGCTTTGAACGGCAACTTTGTGCTGAAGGTCAACGGCTCTGAAGTCACCAGGGCTGCTGCAGGCGCCACCGTGGAAGTGGTCTGCAGCCCTGCCAGCGGCTACAGCGCTCCCGATGACAAGATCACCATCCATAACAATGCTTATGGCACGGATACCCATCCCACCAACGGCAAGTTTATCATGCCGGCTGCCGATGTTAAGGTTACTGTAGAGTTTACCAAGGGCGCTGCGGATAAGTATGCCATTGAGACCAAGGATGACGTCAACGGCTACGGTACTGTTACTGCCAGCGTGAAGGAAGCCACGGCCGGCACCACTGTCACCCTCACTCCCTGGGCCAAGGCCGGTTTTGCGATCAAGGAGTACATTGTTGAGGGAAGCTACGGCAAGGAGACCATAAAAGCTCCCGACAAGACCTTTACCATGCCCGCCAGCGCTGTGACAGTCACGCCTGTATTTGAGGCCGTAACGATCACCTACAGCGGCTGCAAGGAGACCGGCGGTACCGGCACTGTGACCCTGAAGGCCAACGGTACGACACTGAAGAAGGACGATACGCTGGCCTACGGTACCACGGTAAGTGTGGATGTGAAGGCACCCACTGGGTACGAAGTGGAATCCATCAGCGTGAATGGCACTAAGATTTCTGGGACCTCCTTCACTGTGCCGAATGCATCCTTCTCTGTGGAGATCAGCTATAAGGTCAAGAGCTATACCCTGACGGTTGAAAACAACTGGATCGGCTTCTTCGATCTTAAGATCGATGGCGTGAAGAAAGAAGTCACCGCCGCCGACCAGCAGATTACAGTCAATTACGACAGTTCTGTGGAAATCGTCCTGAAGGACAGCGGCGCGTATACGCTGCTGGGCTTCAACCTGGACGGCAAGCCCCAGTCCGGCAGTTCCTTTACCATGCCTGGTGCCAATACCAAGCTCATGGCTCTGATCGAGCCGGTAGCCGCGGCATCTTCCCTGTCTCTGGAAGAGCCTGAGGCACTGGCACTTGAGCCTTAAGGCATAGAGCCGAACAAATCCATTCCCTAGTCCCCCGGCTGGGAGGGCGAAAGCCCTCCTGGCTTTTTTATTGCCTTTTTGCCCCCCAAGGTTCCCCTTTCCAAAGCGGCGAGCCCGGGAATGCTGACTCCTGGCTCCCCTTCTCAAGGGGAGCTGTCTTTTGCAAAGCAAAAGACTGAGAGGTTCGTCCTCCACTGTCTTTCCTCAGAACCGTAGGGGCGGCCATTGTGCCCCTGCTTGATTATAAGGGCGAACTGTGGTATACTATATCTAATTTTTGAATGATCAGGACGGTGAACCCCATGGCAGAAAACACTGGAAAAGAAAAAACAAAAAAACCCAGAGCCCGCTTCTGTCTTGAGCGGGACAGCATCTGGGCGCAGCTTGCCATTATCTTCATGCTGGTTTCGGCCATCTGCCGGCTCATCGGCGTGTGGGGGATGTGGGGGGATGTGTTTTTCCGCAATACCCAGATCCTGCTGCCCCTCTGCTGCAATGTCCTCTTTGCCCTCTGCGTGTTTTTCCTGGGCAGGCGGGGCTTTTTCCTCTCCTCTGTCCCGGTGCTGCTGGGCGTGGCCTTTTTTGTGATCAAGTCCTTTGGCTTTGGCAACTGGGTGCACACTGCCCTTTGCATCCTGCTGTATCTGGCCGTGGCCGTCATCTATACCGGCACCGTTTTTGGCCTGATTCGGACCAAGTGGCTGCTGCCGCCTCTGTTCGGTCTGCCCTTCCTTTACCATGTCTGCATTGAGGACGTGGCAAAGCTGAACGATACGGCCAATCCCATGACCTTTGCCTATGGCATGCAGGAGCTTTCCGTCCTCTGTGTGATGATCTCCCTGTTCTGCGTGGGCATGGGACTGAAAAAGAAAACGCCTGCCCAGCCGGCAGACCTGCCCAAGATCAAGGACCCGGTGGTGGTCCCGCCCAAGGCGGATGAACCTGCTGCCGCCCCCGCCCCCGCCCCCGCTCCGGCAGCGGAAGAAGAAACACCCGCGGGAGAGAATCCATGAAAACCAGATCAGACCTGCGCCGTCCCCGGGCGGCACAGCAGCAGAAGGCGGAGCCGCTGAGCGAGGCGGAACAGCGCCGCCGCCGCAGGAGGGTACTCTATATGCTGGCCACGGCGGCCACGGCATTGCTCATTATTGCGGTGGCTGTGGTGCTGCGCAGCGTGTCGGAAATGAAAAGCTATAACGATTACCTGACCCAGGCCCGCCGCAGCTATGAGACCTGCGATTATGACAGCGCCCTTGCCGCTTTGCGGAAGGCGGCGTCCATCGACCGCTCGGAGGACTGCCTGCTGCTGATGGTGGATTGCTATGAGAACCAGGGCAACTACACCAAGGCCCTGGAAATTCTCCGCAGCATGAACACCTCCGACCCGGAGATCTCCACCCGTATCTCCGCCATTGACAGCCGCCGCCGGCTTCTGGCCGAGGCCGAGACCGTCACCATTGCCGGCAAAAAATATCCCGCTACCACTACCAGCCTGGTGCTGGATAAAATGGGCCTGACCGATACCGTCTTTACCGAGATCAGCCAGCTCTATTCGCTGGACAGTCTTTCCCTGGCCGGCAACAGCATCAGCAATATCACCGCCCTGTCCAATATGGGCGGCCTGGTGACCTTGAATCTCAGCGACAACAACATTCAGGACCTGATGCCCCTGGCTTCCCTGACCGGCCTGCGCACCCTGTATCTGGACAACAACCCGGTTACGGATCTCAGCGCCCTGTGCTGCCTGCCCAACCTGACCAGCCTCAGCCTGAAAGGCGTCGACATCAGCCCCGCCCAGCTGGAGGCCCTTTCCAAGTCCCTGCCCAACTGCGCCATCCATACCGACGCTTCCGAGGATAAGGATCAGGATATCAGCTTTGGCGGCGTTACCTTCAAGGCCGACGTGACCGAGCTGGACCTCAGCGGCATGGGCCTGCGGGATATTTCCGCCCTCTCCGCCTGCCAGCAGCTGGTGAAGCTGAACCTGTCCGATAACCAAATCAGCGACCTCAGCACGCTGATGAACCTGCCCCTGCTGGAATGGCTGGACATTTCCGGCAACCAGGTCACGGACCTGCGCCCCCTCATGGGCATTGCACGCCTCACCTATGTGGACGCTTCCGGCAACGCCATCAACAGCACCGCCCCTCTCAGCATGATGAACGGCCTGAAGGAGCTGTATCTGGACAACAATCCCATCCGGGACTTTTCCGGCCTGCGGAAGGTGAAAAGCTTGGAGGTGCTGGGCCTCAGCGGCACCGGCCTTACCGATGAGGACATGGACTACCTGAAAAATCTTACCCTGCTGACCAGTCTGAACCTGGAGGATAACGAGGCCCTTACCGGCGAGGCGGTGGACGCCCTCCAGCAAAAGCTGGCTACCTGCAACATCAGCCGCTCCCAACTGGCCTACAGTATCGATATTGACGGCCAACAGGTGCTCAGCACTGCCACAGAGCTGGACCTCTCCGGCCGCGGCATTTCGGATATTGCCGGCCTGGCGAAGCTCCCTTCCCTGGAAAAGCTGAATCTTTCCCGCAACAGCATCAGCAACCTCTATATTCTCCAGCTGACCGACAGCCGCCATACCCTCCGGGAGCTGAACCTCTCCGGCAATCTGATTGAGGATATCACCCCGCTGGCCTCCCTCACCGGGATCGAGGTGCTGGATCTGAGCAACAACAGCATCAGCTCCGAGCTGGCGCTTATGAACCTCAAGACCCTGAAAACCCTTTATCTGGGCGGCAACCCCCTTACCGAGCAGCAGATTGACACCCTCCAGAACGCGTTGCTGGATTGCGAGATCATTCTGGACTGAAACTTTGTGAATAGTAACCATCCAAGTCCGTGAATTGTTACAATTATGATAAATGTGCGGGAAGGCACTTCTAATTTCTGGCAAAATGTGCTATGATAGAACCAGATAAAAGCCAAGCCCATGGCTTTTGAAAGGCACATTTGAAAGGAGTTGGCACAAATGAAGTTCACTTTCACCGAGAAAAGGATGGATTCTTCTGAGGACCTGCGGGCCTATGCCATGAAGAAGATTGGCAAGCTGGACAAGCTCTTTAAGGGCGAGGCCGATGCCTATGTCACCTTCAGTCTGGAGCGGGGCCGTTTCCTGGCGGAGATCACCATTCGTGACAACGGTATGTTCTACCGGGCAAGCGAACTTACGAACGACATGTATGCTTCTGTGGACTCCGGCGTGGCGGCCATTGAGCGCCAGATCCGCCGGAACAAGACCCGCCTTGAGAAACGGCTCAGGGAAGGGGCGCTGGAGCGTGCGGCCGTGCCTGCCTATGCCCCCGCTGAGGACGAGGCGGAGGAAGAATTCAAGATCGTCCGCAACAAGCGCTTTTCCATCAAGCCCATGTCTCCCGAGGAGGCCATCCTCCAGATGAACCTGCTGGGGCATGAGTTCTTCGTCTTTAAGAATACCGACTCGGACGACGCAATCTCCGTGGTCTATAAGCGCCGCCATGGTGGCTACGGCCTCATCTGTGATGACGGTCTGGATGACTGATCGCTTATCATGCGCCGTGAATGGGCGCAACGATCCCCAAATGTAAATAGAAGACCATGTAAAATCCCGGCACCATAACGGTGCCGGGATAATTGACTTTGATTCCGTTTTTCAGGTGTTCACTTGTGAATACCGGGGTAGAACAGGGCGATGGTGCCGGGCCCCACATGGGAGCCGGTCACCGGCTCATAGCATACCGTCAGGCACTCCCCGGCGAAGCCCTTTTCCCGCAGCTTCTCGATCAGATAGGCGGTGCCCTCCTCGTCGTCCGCATGGGCGATGCCGATCTGGCCGTTCTTGTCGGCGCAAAGCTCGTCATACTTTTCTGCCAGCTGCTTCAGCGCATTCTTCCGGCCTCTCACCTTGCCGCAAAGGACAATATGGCCGCTGTCATCCCCCTGCAGGATAGGCTTGATGTGCAGCACGCTGCCGATCACTGCCGCCGCGCCGGTGATGCGACCGCCCTTGCGGAGGTATTTCAGATCGTCCACTGTGAAGTATTGGCACATGTTGGGCCGCATATTATATAGCATCTGGCTGACAGCTTCAAAAGTCTCTCCCTGTTCGATCATCTCTGCCGCACGGAGGACCATGAGTCCCTCGCCCAGAGAGGCTGCATAAGTATCGAAAGACAGAATCTTCCGCTGGGGATAGCGCTCCTGCATTTCCCCGGCAGCAATGGCGGCCACACTGGCGGTACTGCTGATACCGCCGGACATTCCCACGTATATTATATCATTCCCGGCTTCCAGCTCCGGCTCAAAGGCCTCGTGGAATTTGCCCATGTTGATCAGGCAGGTCTTTATATCGGCGCCGGCACGCATGGCGTTGTAAAAGGCCGGACCGTCAAAATCCGTCTCCGCGGAATACTCGGCTGTGACACCATCCACCGTGTACTCGTAGGGAATTACCTGGATGTTGTGCTTGCGAATCAGGCGGAGGGGCAGATTGGCAGAGGTGTCGGTGAAAAGTTTTATCATATTGATTTCTCCTTTGCCCGGGGCAGATGTGCTGTGCAGTATCCCGCGCGTCTTTATCATAAACCCGCTGTAGAAAAATCGCAAACTACTAAGCGGGAAAGCGCTCTATTGCCCATGAAAGAGCTGCATCTCCCGGTAGAATCTGACTCTACCGAGAGTAGAACAGTAAAAAATGCACAAAATTTCCTAAAAAACCATAACAAAAACAAACAAAATTGCAAAGAAAAGTTCAGAAAAAATGGACAAAAAGTTCACAAGGTTCACAAGAAATTAAACAAGTACTTTACAATCCAATACCGATAATGCTATAGTAATGGCGCGGCAGTGTGGCCCGGCCGGTACGCCAGTCGGGGCTTGAGGGAAAAACAAGCGAAAAGTGCCCGAAAATGCAGAAAACATGCCGCAAAACAAGAAAAACGTGAGGCGGGAAGCCGACGGAGGTGAAAAAATGGAACATTCATCAGATGTATTGATATCCATTGGCCCGGTTGAGATCACGGGTGTGCTGGTGACCATGTGGGTGATCATCGCGCTGCTGGCGCTGCTGAGCTGGCTGGCCACGCGGAACATGAAGGATGTGCCCGGGCCGCTGCAGAACCTGGCGGAGATGGCCGTGAGTAAATTGCAGGGCTATTATGAAGGAATTCTGGGGCCGAAGCTGGGGAAAAAGTATTTCCCGATCATGGCCACCTTATTCATTTTTATCATCGTTTGCAACTACTCGGGACTGCTGCCGGGCGCGGGGCATATCAAGGGCTTTTCCGTACCCACGGCCAGCCTGTCCGTCACAGCGGGCCTGGCGATCATCGGCTTTTTCACCACCCATACGGTGGGCATCAAGGAGCGGGGCGTCAAGGGCTATCTCAAGTCCTTCCTCAGCGTGCTGCTGCCGCTGACCCTGGTGGAAACCTTCGTGCGGCCCTTCTCTCTGGCGCTGCGTCTGTTCGGCAACCTGTTCGGCGAGGAAATGGTCACGGAGCAGCTCTACGGCATCTTCCCCATCCTGGTGCCACTGGTGATGAACGTGCTGAGCCTGCTGTTCTGCCTGATCCAGGCCCTGGTGTTCACCATGCTGCTGAGCATTTACATAGCGGAAGCAGCGGAGGAAGAGTGAAGCCGGGTGGGGGACAACCACGAATAAACATTCGGTTTGCACGAAAAAATGCAAATAAATATGCATACATCAGTTGCATTTGCAGCGGCTTTACAGCGTCTTAAAACAGCATTTACATACATAATTAAAACATATAGTTAATGGAGGAAAATAAAATGAGTTCTGGAATTATTGCAATCGCGGCCGCACTGGCCATCGCGCTGAGCACACTGGGCCCCGGCATCGGCCAGGGCTTGGCCGCTTCCAAGGCAATGGAGGCTATGGCCCGGCAGCCTGAGATGGCGAAGGACATCCGTTCTTCCCTGATCCTGTCCCTGGGCCTGATGGAGGCACTGACCATTTACGGCTTGCTGATCGCCTTTATGCTGGTGGCAAAGATCTGAACAGAGAGGGTTTAAGGAGGGAGCAGAGATGCTCAGCATCAACATATCTGAATTGCTGCTGACTGTCCTGAGCTTTTTCGTGCTGATGTTTTTGCTGAACAAGCTGCTGTTCAAGCCGGTGATCCGCTTCCGCGAGGAGCGGCAGAGCCGCATGGACGAGAGCTTCCGGCAGGAGAGCCTTGCCCAAGAGCAGCAGGCCCAGGCCCAGGAAGAAGCCCGGCAGCAGCGCCTTGCCGGTCTGAAGCAGGCCCAGGATATTGCGGCCCGGACCCAGGCCCAGGCCGGGGAGGAATGGCAGACGGCCGAAAAGCAGATCGAGCAGGAAGCCCAGGCGGCCATGGCCCAGGCGGCAGAGGACACGGAGAGCCTGCGTGCCGCCAGCAGCCGAAGCCTGGAGCAGCGGCGCCACGAACTGGCCAGAACCCTGGCAGACCGGCTCAGCCAATGAGCGGAAAAATCAAAAAATACAGGAAGGAGGGTGACTGTAGTTGGGCGGATGGAATATTTTTTACGCACTGATCAACTTTGCTATACTGGCCTTTGTGCTGGTGAAGTTCGGTAAAAAGATGGTTGTCAACATGATCAACGGCAACCGCCAGCAGATCAGTGACGCCCTGGACGCGGCAAAGGCGGCGGGGGAGAACGCACAGCATATTACAGAGACCCTTGAGGATATTCGGGCGGAGGGCCAGGCCCAAAGCCAGGAGATTGTGAGCCAGGCCAGAGAACGCTCGGCGCAGAGTCTCAGCCAGAGCGCCCAGGCCCGGCAGGAGCTGGCGGAGAGCCGCCGGAAGCAGACCCGGCAGGACGCACTGAGCATGAAGCGCCAGGTACTGGGGCAGCTCAGGGACGAGGAGGCGGCGGACATTCTCTCCGAGGCCGGGGAGCTGCTGAAGGGGGCGGACTACGCCCAGGCCCGCAGGGCCATGCCGGAACGCTTCCTGGAAGTCCTGGAGCAGAAGCTGACGCTGACCGACAGCGACAGGGCCCGCCTGCGCTGGGGCGAGGGCCTGAAGGCCACCCTGACCGGGGCGGAGGAGATTGACCCGGAGATCGCCGGGCAGGTGCGCGCCCTGGTGGAGCGCAAGGCCGGCACTTCCGTGGACTTTGAAACAAGAACAGAGGAAAGCCTGATCGGAGGACTGCGCCTGCAGCTGGGCGACACGGTGTATGACGGGAGCCTTTCCTATATGCTGGACCGGCTGGGTCAGGAGCTGGAGAGCCAGGAGGACACCGGCGAGGACCTGGCGGTCTACTTCCAGGAGAAGCTGGCCGCGGCGGACAAAGAGCCGGGCTGCTTCCAGACCGGCGTGGTACTCAGTCTGGCGGATGGCATCTGCCGCATTGCCGGCCTGTCCGATGTAATGGCAGGCGAGATGCTGCAGTTCGACGGCGGCCTGCGGGGCATGGTGATGGACATTGAGAAGAATACCGTCAGCGCCGTGCTGCTGGGCAGCTATGAGGAACTGCACGAGGGCGCCCAGGTACGCCGCACCGGGAAGGTGATGGAGGTGCCGGTGGGCGAGGAGCTGATCGGCCGCGTGGTAGACGGCCTGGGCCGCCCGGTGGACGGCCGCGGCGCGCTGCTGACCACCCACACCAGACCTGTGGAGAGCCCGGCCCCCGGCATCATCGCCAGAAAGCCGGTGACGGTGCCGCTGCAGACCGGCATCAAGGCCATCGACGCCCTGGTGCCTATCGGCCGGGGCCAGCGTGAGCTGATCATCGGCGACCGAAAGACAGGCAAGACCTCCATCGCCGTTGACACCATTATCAACCAGAAGGGCAAGGACGTGATCTGCATCTATGTGGCCATAGGGCAGAAGGAGTCCACCGTGGCGGGCATCGTCGCCAAGCTGCGGGAACTGGGCGCCATGGACTACAGCATCGTGGTCAGCGCCAAGGCCTCCGACCCGGCGCCCATGCTGTACATCGCGCCCTACACCGGCGCCGCCATGGGCGAGTACCTGATGTATCAGGGCAAGCACGTTCTGATCGTTTATGACGACCTGTCCCGCCACGCAGTGGCCTATCGTGAGCTGAGTTTGCTGCTGCACCGCCCGCCCGGGCGGGAGGCCTATCCCGGCGACGTGTTCTACCTGCACTCCAGATTGCTGGAGCGGGCGGCTTGCCTCAACGATGAAAACGGCGGCGGCAGCATGACTGCCCTGCCCATCGTGGAGACCCAGGCGGGGGACATTTCCGCCTACATACCTACCAACGTGATTTCCATCACCGACGGACAGATCTTCCTGGAGGAGGGCCTGTTCAACGCCGGTGTGCGCCCGGCCATCAACGCGGGCCTTTCCGTCAGCCGCGTAGGCGGCGCGGCCCAGCCCAAGGCCATGAAGCAGTTTGCTTCCCGGCTGCGTATGGACCTGGCCCAGCACCGGGAGCTGGAGAGCTTTGCCCAGTTCGGCTCTGACCTGGATAAGGCCACCAGAGACGCCCTGAACCGGGGCCGCAAGCTGACCGAGCTTCTGAAGCAGAAACGCTACGACCCCAAAACCGTGGCGGAGCAGGTGGTGGCTATCTTTGCCGCCAACGAGGGCTATATGGATGACCTGGACACCGAGAGGGTGCCGGAATTCGAGCGGGGCCTGACCGCTTACGCCTATGAGCAGGCATCGGACCTGTGCCAGGTGATCGAGGGCGGGGCAAAGCTGGATAAGGACCAGATCCAGCAGCTGCGCCGGCTGATAGAGGAATTCAAGAAGAACTTTTCATGAAACGGGCTGAAAACGCCAGAAGGAGGTGCAGCGGATGGCCAACATCTATGCCATAAAAGCCAGAATCAAGGGCGTGGAGAGCACCCAGAAAATCACCCGAACCATGAAGCTGGTCTCCACCTCCAAGCTGCATCAAACCCAGGGACAGCTTTACCGGCTGGGCAGCTTCGCGGATAAATGCCGCCAATCCCTGCGCCTTGTGCTGACAGGGATTGAGGGAGAAGAGGACTGCCCCCTGCTGCAAAGCAGGGAGGTGGAGCGCGTCTGCTATGTGCTGTTTATCGGGAACAGGGGGCTTTGCGGGGCCTACAACACGGATGCGCTGCGGTACCTGAAAAGTCTGCTGCGCCGGGAGGAGGCGGAGTACTTCACGGTGCTTTGCGGCCGCTGGAGCGGGGAACACCGGACGGACAGGGAGCTGCGGGTGCGGCGATGCTTTGACGATATTTCCGATGTGCCCCGGCCGGAGGAGTGCAAGGCCCTCTCCGATTACCTGCAGGAGCTGTATCTCAGCGGGGAGGCAGACAGAATTGTCCTGGTCTACCAGCGCAGAGAGGCCCTGGGGCAGAAGCCCTGCCGCTTCCAGCTGCTGCCGCTGGAGCAGGAGGAAGGGGAGAGCCGGGGCGGCAACTGCATCTTTGAGCCGGACCGAAAGACCCTGGTGAACACCCTCAGCCGCATGTATGTGGACAACAGCCTGATGAAGGTGCTGCTGGAGGCCAAGGTCAGCGAGCATTTCGCCAGAATGACGGCCATGACCAACGCCACCGACAACGCCGAGGAACTGATGCGGGAGCTGAGTCTCAGCCTCAACCGCACGCGGCAGGCCAAGATAACCACGGAGATATCAGAAGTGGTGGGCGGAGCGAACGCTCTGCGGAATGGAGAGTAGGATGGAAAAAGGAACGATAAGTAAGGTAGTGGGCCCGGTAGTGGACGTGCGCTTCCCGGAAGGGCAGCTGCCGGCCATCTATGACGCGGTACGCCTGGAAGGCGCCCAGGGCACCGTCACGGCGGAAGTGGTGCAGGAGCTGGGCAGCAGCACCGTGCGCTGCATCGCCCTCAGCTCCACCGACGGCCTTTCCCGTGGCTGCCCGGTGACTGCCACCGGCGCCCCCATTAAGATGCCGGTGGGCGAGGAGACCCTGGGCCGCATGTTCAACGTGGTGGGCCAGCCCATCGACGGCAAGGGCCCGGTTGAGGCCAAGGAGAGCAAGCCCATCCACCAGAGCGCCCCGGCCTTCACCGATATTGTGCCGGCGGACGAGATGCTGGAAACCGGCATCAAGGTGGTGGACCTGCTGACCCCCTATGCCAAGGGCGGCAAGATCGGCCTGTTCGGCGGCGCCGGCGTAGGCAAGACGGTGCTGATCATGGAGCTGATCCGCAACGTGGCCTATGAGCACGGCGGCTACTCCGTATTTGCCGGCGTGGGCGAGCGCAGCCGCGAGGGCAACGACCTTTGGAACGAGATGACCGAGTCCGGCGTGGTGGAAAAGACGGCGCTGGTCTACGGCCAGATGAACGAGACCCCCGGCGCAAGGCTTCGGGTGCCCCTGTCGGCCCTGACCATTGCGGAGCATTTCCGGGATGTGCAGCGGCAGGATGTGCTGCTGTTCATAGACAACATCTTCCGCTTTATCCAGGCAGGCTCTGAGGTGTCGGCCCTGCTGGGCAACATGCCCTCCGCTGTGGGCTATCAGCCCACCCTGGCAACGGAGATGGGCGCCCTGGAGGAGCGGATCGTCTCCACCAGGAGAGGCTCCATCACCTCGGTGCAGGCGGTGTATGTGCCGGCGGACGACCTGACGGACCCGGCCCCCGCCACCACCTTCGCCCATCTGGACGCCACCACGGTTTTGTCCCGTGCCATTTCCGAGCTGGGCATCTACCCGGCGGTGGACCCGCTGGCCTCCTCCTCCCGGATGCTGGAGGCGGACATTGTGGGCGCGGAGCACTACAACACCGCCCGTGCCGTGCAGGAGGTGCTGCAGAAGTACCGGGAGCTGCAGGACATCATCGCGGTGCTGGGCATGGACGAGCTGAGCCATGAGGATAAGCTGATTGTGGGCCGGGCCCGGCGCATCCAGCGCTTCCTGTCCCAGCCCTTCCATGTGGCGGAGAACTTCACCGGCATCCCGGGGAAGTATGTGCCGCTGAAGGAGACCATCAAGGGCTTCCAGGCCATCCTGGGCGGCGACGTGGACGATCTGCCGGAGCAGGCCTTCCTGCTGTGCGGAACCATCGACGACGTGCTGGCAAAGCGCGGCGACTATTGAGGTGAGCGCAATGGCCTGTGATATCCAGCTCAGCGTCAGCACCGCCTATGGAGAGGGCTTCAGCAAGAATGTGGACTATGTGAATTTGCCCACCGCCTTCGGTTCCCTGGGAATCCTGCGGGGCCACAGCGATATGCTCTGTGCCGTGTCCGCCGGGGTGATCCGTTTCACCGCCGGGGAGGAACAGGGCCGGATCGCCGTGGGTGAAGGCGTGGCCACCGTGGCCCAAAACCAGGTGATCGTGCTGGTGTCTGAAATCAGGGACATGGAATAGAATATGTGCAAAAAGCACTTCCAGGCAGATGGAGAATCCCTGGGAGTGCTTTTGATTTTGTGAATATAAAAAGAAAATAAAAAAATTTGCATCTAAATCGATGCAATCATATATTTATTTCGTCATTTTGCAATTTATCCATGGGTAAATATCGGCAGTATTGTTCATTGACGCAAGGCTTGGACTGGTGATAGAATGTAAACAGCGGAGAAGTCGGAAAGAAAGGGTGCATCCAATGAAGAAGGTTTATGTTCTGATCGGCAATTACGGCAGCGGCAAAACGGAGCTGGCGCTGAACTTCGCCTTCAAGGCGGCGGAAGAAGGCAAACGCACGGAGCTGCTGGATCTGGACATGGTGAACACCTATTTCCGCCTGGCGGAACGGGGCAAGATGACCGAGATGAAGGAAATCCGCCTGGTTTCCCCCAACTTCTCCTGCTCCGGCATTGAGACCCTGTCCCTGCCGGCGGAGGTGGCTTCCGCCTTTGCCATGGACTGGGACACCGTGGTCTTTGACGTGGGCGGCGACGCGGTGGGTTCCACCGCTCTGGGCCGCTACCACCAGGATTTCATGGAGCTGGAGCCCGGCGCCCTGGAGGTGCTGAACGTGGTCAACATCCGCCGTCCCCTGGCCGGCACGGTGGAAAAGATCATCCGGCTTCAGGAGGAGATGGAGGTCCACTCCCGGCTGAAGATCACCGGCATGATCAACAACACCAACCTGGCCGAAGCTACCGGCCCCGCAGAGCTGCGGGACGGCTATGAGATGATCAGGGAAGTGTCGGAGCGCACCGGTGTCCCCGTGCTCTACACCTCCGGCAAGAAGGCCATGATGGATCAGTTCCTCTCCGAGGGACATGACCCCAAGTATATCGGCACGCCCCTGTATATCGACACCTATATGGCCCGCGACTGGAACAGCTGGGTCAGGAGCCTGTCCGAGTGAGTCCGTTTTCCCGGCCGCCGGGGGCGGCCTTGAAATATCGTCAGTAATAACTGGAAAATATGAATAGAAAAGAGGTAGAACCATGGTAAAGGTGACAATCAACGAGCTTGTCTGTAAGGGCTGCGGTCTGTGCGTCAGAGCCTGCCCCAAGAGTGTCCTCGCCCTGTCCAAGACCAAGCTCAACGCAAAAGGCTACCACCCCGCAGAGGTGGTGGATCAGGCAGCGTGCATCGGCTGCGCTTCCTGCGCACGCACCTGCCCCGATGTGGCAATCCGTATAGAAAAGGATTAAGGAGGAAATTAAAATGGCATTGACCCTTATGAAGGGTAGCGAAGCAATTGCTGAGGCCGCCATTCGTGCCGGCGCACGCTTCTTCTTCGGCTATCCTATCACACCCCAGACTGAGATCCCTGAATACATGTCCGCGCGTATGCCGGAGGTGGGCGGCTGCTTCCTCCAGGCCGAAAGCGAAGTCGCAGCCATCAATATGGTGTACGGCGCTGCCTCTACCGGCGCGCGCGTCATCACCTCTTCCTCCAGCCCCGGCGTCAGCCTGAAGCAGGAGGGTATCTCCTACTGCGCAGGCGCCCAGCTGCCCTGCGTCATCCTCAACGTCATGCGCGGCGGCCCCGGTCTGGGCAGCATCCAGGCTTCCCAGGGCGACTATAACCAGGCCGTCAAGGGCGGCGGCAACGGCGACTACCATCTGATCACCTACGCTCCCTCCTCCATCCAGGAGGCCATCAACATCTTCAGCTTCGCCTTCGACAAGGCGGAGAAGTACCGCGTCCCCGTGCTGTTCCTGGCCGACGGCATCATGGCCCAGATGATGGAGCCCGTTGAGATGCCCGAGATGGTGGACTTCAAGGTTGACCCGGAGAAGAAGCCCTGGGCTGCCACCGGCTGGAAGCCCGGCGACGATCCCGCCAAGCGGGCCGTCATCAACTCCCTGTACATCAATACCGAGGAGCTGACCGTACATAACAACGAGCTGCAGGCCACCTACCGCGAGATCGAGAAGAACGAGGTGCTGTATGAGGCCTATCTGTGCGAGGACGCCGATTTCGTCATCACCGCCTTCGGCACCGTGGCACGTATCGCCAAGTCCGCCATCAATGAGCTGCGGGAGCAGGGCATCAAGGTGGGTCTGTTCCGGCCCATCACTGTGTGGCCCTTCCCCTACAAGGAGCTGGCGGAGGCTTCCAGGAACGCCAAGGCGCTGCTGGACGTGGAGGCCAACGAGGGCCAGATGCTGCAGGATGTGAAGCTGGCCATCAACGGCGCAAAGCCCGTGGAGTACTTCGGCCACTGCGGCAGCCTGATGCCCACTACCGATGAGATCGTGGCAAAGATCCTCGAAATGAAGGAGGGTAAGTAAATGTCCGTCGTATTTGAAAAAACAAGTTACCTGACCGATAAGCCCTTCCACTACTGCCCCGGCTGCAACCACGGCATCATCCACCGTCTGGTGGCAGAGGCCCTGGAGGAGTCCGGCATGGGCGGCAACATCGTGGGCGTGGCTCCCGTCGGCTGCTCTGTTTTCGCTTATGATTACTTCAATGTTGATATGCTGGAAGCTGCCCATGGCCGCGCTCCCGCTGTGGCTACCGGCGTAAAGCGGGCAAAGCCCGATTCCCTGGTGTTCACCTATCAGGGCGACGGCGACCTGGCTTCCATCGGCACGGCAGAGATCGTCCACGCCGCCCACCGCGGCGAGAAGATCGTCACCATCTTCGTCAACAACGCCATCTACGGCATGACCGGCGGCCAGATGGCCCCCACCACCCTGGTGGGTCAGCGGACCACCACCTCCCCCAACGGCCGTGACGAGGCCTGGTGCGGCGCGCCCATCAAGATGTCCGAGATGCTGTCCGAGGTGCCCGGCGCTTACTACATCGAGCGCTGCGCCGTCAACAACAACGCCAACATCCTCAAGACCAAAAAGGCGATCAAGAAGGCATTCCAGTACCAGATGGAAGGCAAGGGCTTCTGCATGATCGAGGTTCTTTCCACCTGCCCCACCAACTGGGGTCTCAGCCCGGTTGAAGCGATGAAGTGGCTGGAAGAGAACATGATCCCCTACTATCCTCTGGGCGTGTATAAAGATAAGGGGGCAACTAAATAATGACGAAACAGTTTATTTTCGCCGGTTTCGGCGGTCAGGGTATGCTGCTGATCGGCAAGTTCGTTGCCATGGCCAGCATGCTCGACGGTAAGCATGTCTCCTGGCTTCCCTCCTACGGCCCTGAGATGCGCGGCGGCACTGCAAACTGCTCCGTCATCGTCAGCGACGAGGAAGTGGCTTCCCCGCTGGTGGATAAGGCCGACGTAATCGTGGCCATGAACGCGCCCTCCCTGGATAAGTTCGAGCAGAGCGTGAAGCCCGGCGGACTGCTGGTGATCAACAGCTCCATCATTGACCGCAAGAGCGTCCGTGATGATATCCAGGTGGTCTACTGCGATGCTATGGGCATTGCCGAGGCTGTGGGCAACCCCAAGGGCGCCAACGTGGCAATCCTGGGCGCCATGCTGGAGAAGGAGCCCATTGTGGATGTGGACACCATGACCGAGGCCATCCGTCTGGAGCTGGGCGAGCGCAAGCTGAAGTTCCTGGAAGGCAACAAGAAGGCCCTGATCGCAGGCATGGAGGCCGCGAGAGGCTGAACAATTCCATAAAGCAAAAACCACCCTGGCTTCGGCCGGGGTGGTTTCCGTTTGTCAAAAAACTGTTTCAGATGCTGTGTTTCGCGGACACAGGGAGGTGGAAAAAATCTGTGATTTTTGACGGAGGGAGAGAAAAAAGACGGGTTGATCTGACGATTAAAAATCTCTCCCTCAGTCAGCTTCGCTGACAGCTCCCTCGTCAGAGGGAGCTTTTGGGTGCGTTGTTGCTGCTGCTGGCAGAGACGCAGGATTTCCACCTCATCCGCCTCGCTTCGCTCAGCACCTTCCCCTCCAGGGGAAGGCGTGAGAAGGGGAGCCAAGGGGCGGTGTTTGTATTGACATTCGATGCAGCATTTGCTATAAGATAATTGTTTTATTTTGCGATACGCGAGAGATACGGAGGGAAAAGAGATGAAAAAAACAATCATCTTCTTGTTGACCGCGGCAATGTGCGTCACGCTTTGCGGCTGCAAGAGCAAAGAGGTCAAGGAGGCGGAGAAGCTGATCGGCGCGATCGGCACGGTCACTGCCGACAGCGGCGCTGCCATAGAGGCGGCGGAAAGCGCCTACAACGCCCTGAGCGGGGAGGATAAAACGGCCCTTGCAGGTCTTGAGACGCTGCAGAGCGCAAGAGAGGCCTACAACGCGCTTTGCGTGGAGAACGCCATCGCCGCTCTGGGGACCGACGCCGCGGTGGACGTGGAGGCCGTGAAAGCGGCGGGTGAAGCCTATGACGCCCTCACCGAGGGGGAAAAGGCCCTTGTAAGCAATGCAGACCAGCTCTCTCAGGCACGGCGGGCGGCCATGAAGCAGAGCCTGATGGGCCTGTGGTACATGGAGATATCCTGGCACGATGAATCCGGCCAGATCAAGTATCTGTACATGGGTAACACCAATCATGATTTCAATATCTATGAAACCACCATTGTGATCCATCCTGAATTCGGTGAGCGTAAGCTTGCGGGTCACTACTTCTTCCTGGATGAGGAAAATTTCTATTGCAGCAAGGATGAGACAAGTTCTGATGAGATCGGCACGTGGGATCTGAGCGAGGATATGACGCAGCTGATCATTGACCCCATTGTGGAAGGACTCAGCCAGGAGCAGCTGGTCTTTAACATCTATGAGGAGGATGGCTTTACCAAACTCCGTTCCTCCGGCTATCCCTATAAGGACGCGTTTGCTTTCGTGCGTGAAGATCAGCTTGGCACCGCTTTTGAGGCAAAATATGTTTATGTGGACGGCAAAGAGGATGTACACCAGTACCTGGGCGACCCGATCAGCCTGGGCTATCTCTATGATGAGAACGGCCAGCGGATCGACGCCTATTACGAGGACGGGCAGAAGCTCTTTGACATTGAGGACGCCTTCCTGTTCCCCAGCAAGGTTTACGATGAGGGCCTTACCCTGCTTTGCTCCGGCACGATAAAGTATAGCTTTTCTGCGGGAAGCATCCCCGGCCGGGGCAGGGTGGAAAATGTTCTCAACGTGACGGACCTGGCCTCCGATGACAGGCAGCTGACCGGTTTTGGCTATCTCTGCTTTGTCAAAAGCGACTATGTGGCCAAAAACTATGTGGACGAAAACGGCTGCCGGACCCTGGAATTGACGGACGGAACCGTTGTCAAATACGCGAACCCGGAATACATCGATCTGGTAAACTATACCTGGAAGTATTTGCAGGCCGACTATAACGACTATATCTACTGAATAACATAACAAAGAGGCCCCTGACCGAAATTCTTCGGTCAGGGGCCTTCCGCATGAAACAGGCGGACGTGCGATGGCTGCCGCGTCAGATGAAACTCGCTGCATTTCGCGGACGTGCGATGCACGCCCCTACGGTTCTTATGAAGTGCGGCGGTGGAATGAACCTCTCAGTCTTTTGCTGCGCAAAAGCCAGCTCCCCTTGGGAAGGGGAGCCTATGCCACCTCATCCGCCTCGCTTCGCTCAGCACCTTCCCCTCCAGGGGAAGGCTTGAGAAGGCGAGCCTATCTCATGCCTCCCTCTGACGAGGGAGGTGGCAAAAATCTTTGATTTTTGACTGAGGGAGAGAAAAAAGACGGATAGATCTGACGATGAATAATCTCTCCCTCAGTCAGCCTGCGGCTGACAGCTCCCTCGTCAGAGGGAGCCAAGGGTGCAGCAGTTTCCCTGTCCAGCTCCCCTTGGAAAGGGGAGCCAAGGGGGCGAGGGGAAACAATAGCGCCCCTACGGGTGCAGCCTTGCTGCTTCCGGCAGAGACGCGGGGTTTCCACCTCATCCGCCTCGCTTCGCTCAGCACCTTCCCCTCCAGGGGAAGGCTTGAGAGGGAAAACAAAAGCCCGCACATGAACGTGCGGGCTTTTGACATATTTCCTGCAGGGAAGGAATATAATTATATCATGTACTTCTTCAGCTCTGCGGGGACCGTTTCCGGGTCCACAGAGATGCTGATGACAAAATCAATCTTTTCCGCGGCTGCGAACTTATCCAGCCAGGCGATGAAGGTGCAGAGAGCCTCACTGGACTTGTCCCCCACCAGCTTATAGAAATTGTCAACGAAGAAATGGGTAATATCGTAGTTTCCGGCATGGACGCCGCAGATAAGACCTTTCAGAAATTCATAGCTGCCGATATCATAGGTGCCGGCGTCAATAAGACGGGCCTGATAAGGGATATCATAGGTGAGCTTCCGCTCCTTCTCGATGCAGACCACGTCGCCGGTGCCCTCGTTGACAGCCTGACGAACCATGTCTACCAGCTTCTTGGTCTTGCCGGAACCCTTCAGACCCATAATTAAACTGACCATGATGATCACGCTCCTTTTGTTTTTACAGCATACCCCTGTATGCTGATATGGTATGTGACAATAGCTTACCATGTTTCGGCCAAAGGTGCAAGAGCAAATTTTGCAGAGGAGATTTCTTTGCGGATGGGCCAAGCTGTTTAGACACTTGCCCCGGTGTGTCAATTGACTGGAAAATCCATGTATGATAACATTTTATCATACGCAGCAACGCTTGCATACGGAAAAAATTGATCATAAGAGAGGTGTAAAGCTTGAAAGATTTAAAGCATCTGATCTACTTTGAGAATCTGCTGCAGGAAGCGCACAACGAGTTGGTCACACAGGCGATAAGCGAAGGCATGCATCCCCTGGGCTATAACTGCTATTACATACCGGAGACCCTGCTGAATCTGCCCGGCTGCTTTTCCAGCCGGCTGCGGGCGCCCCGCTGTGTCTCTACCGACATCGCCAGCTACTACATGACCACCAGAAACTGTCCCTACGTCCGTTCCATTCTGGAGCGCGCCATCGAGGGTGGCTACAACTATCTGGAGGCCCTGTTCGGCGCGGAGAGCTGCGCGGCCATGGAGCGGATGGAGGAGCACTTCGTTCTGATCCACCCGGTGAAAAACGAGAAGTTCTTCTCCACCATCATTGACCCGCCTATGAAGGGCGATGACAACAACCTGGCCTACTACAAGGCCCAGCTGCAGCTGAAGGTGGTGGACAAGCTGCGGGACGAGCTGGGGATCGACGTGTCCGAGGAGGCCATGAAAAAGGCCATTGAGGACCACAATGAAATCTCCCGGGTCATCACCGAGATCGGCGATTTCCGCAAGCTTTCTAACCCGCCCATCACCGGCTATGAGTTCCATGTGATCCAGCTGGTAAGCCAGGTCTGCCCCCACTACCTGATTTTGCCCTACTTGCAGGAGACCCTGGAGGAGCTGAAAACCCGGGAGCCGGAGCCGAAATTCCCCTTCCGGGCCAGAGTGGCCCTGGTGGGCTCCGAGGTGGACGACCCGGAGTTTACCAAGCTGATCGAGAGCTGCGGCGCCATGGTGGTGGCCGACCGCTACTGCTTCGGCAGCTTCCCCAGCCGGGAGCAGATCGTCATTCAGGAGGGGGAGACCGCCTTCGACGCCATCTGCCGCCACTATCTCCACTGGAACCAGTGCGCCCGGTTTATGGACGGCATGAAGATCGACCAGCGGCACAGCGAGGTCAAGCGCCTGGTGGACGAGTTCAAGGCAGACGGCGTGATCTACGAGAACATGAAGTTCTGCGAGTTCTGGAGCTACGAAAAGGTACTGGCCAACCACATCTTCACCAACGAACTGCACATCCCCTGCTGTACCATCGAGAAGGAGTACGCCCTGGGGGCGGTGGGCCAGCTGCGCACCCGCTTCCAGGCCTTTATAGAATCGCTGGAAATCAAGAGCATTCAGGGAGGCAAGTGATATGAAAGCAACTGACAAGCTGATCAAAGCCATCGACAAGAAGCTGGAGCGCTTTGACCCCCTGTGGCAGGCGGAACACGGTGTGGGCGGCTTCCGCTCCCGCTATTACGACAAGACCGGCGTTGCCAAATACCGGGAATGGCGCGGCGTGAAGGACACCTTCTATGACTACAGCCAGTGGCTGAAGAATCTGGGCAGCATGGCGATGATGGTGGGCTCCGCCCCCATCCCCTGCCTGAAGGGCTTCTGGGAGTACCGCTGGATGGGCTCCTACCTTGGCACCTTCATGTTCATTGACCGGCTGTTCGAGGGCTACCGGGGCTATGAGCTGCGCATCGCCCACATGAATATGCACGCCATCGTGCAGAGCCTGACCAAGAAGATCGCTCTGGTGCTGGCCAACGACCGGCGCTTCGGCGGCGGCCCCCTCACCGACCGGATGGTGCCCATGGATGAGGTGCTGCCCCCGCTGTTCATGGCGGGCTTCAAGGATTTGATTCCCGTCCCGCTGCAGACCCTGCCGGAATTCATCATCTGCGACATCGACCAGCACATCGAGCCGTATTATATCGACGTGGCCGAGTCCTACGGCCTGCCGGCGGACGTGTGCTCCCGCTGCGCGGCGGAGACTGGCGTTGCCATCGACGACGCTTTCCCCATCTTCGGCAAGGCCTTCCTGACCACCAATATGCCCTGCAACGCCTCGGAGGCCACCTCCATGTTCCAGCGCCGCCGCATCAAGCTGCCCGACCAGCCGGTGACCATGGCCATGATCCACAACGAGCCCGGCGCCCACCCCTATTCCACCGGCGAACTGAAAAACGCCATCGCCTTCATTGAGAAGGAGTACGGCGTGAAGTACGACTGGGACGCCCTGTTCGAGCGGGCCAGGCATATGAACGAGCAGAACCTGATCGAGCTGGAGAAGTGGGACATCCTCAAGACTCCCTACTCCGCCCTGGCGGGGATTGCCGAGACGCTGTACCGCCTGTACTCCTGGGCCTCTGTCAACGGCCAGGAGGACTACTTCACCGAAACCGACCGGAAGGTCATCAAGCTGATGCGCAAGGCCTATGAGGAGAAGTATCAGCCCTTCCAGGGCAAGACCCGGCACCGGGCCTTCCTGTGGGGACCCTCCGCCGTGTATTACACCGACTTCCCCACCTGGGTGCAGAACTGCTGGGGCATCAACATCGTGCTGAATATGGACTCCACCATGGGGCACAACATGATCAGCACCGACGACCCGGAACAGGCCATCCAGGACCTGGCCCTGTTCTCCGAGAAGGCCGTTATGCGCCACCACGCCGTGGGCGGCTGGGACAATGTGAACGCCATCTGGGAGTGGGCCAAGAACTTCAACTGCGACATGGTGCTCTTTAACGACAACGTAGCCTGCAAGGGCATGAACGGCGTCCACGCCCTGATGGAGGAGCAGGCCCGAGAGTTGGGCTTCCACTTCATCTTTATCGAGCACGACCTGGAGGACAGCCGCACCGTCTCCCGCCAGGAGATGAGAAAGTGCGTCAACAACTACATGTCCGTCGTGCTGGGTGAACAGCCGCTGGACCCCACCATCGTGGAGTTTGACGACTCCGCCGCGTACTGAGAAGGGGGAAACAAACATGAAGAAAGTTGTCCATTTCATCCTGAAGCTGGTGGGCAAGCTGGCGCTGGTGGGGCTGATCGCCTTCGTGGTCACCTTCACCATCTACATGACCAACGCCGAGAACAAGCTGATCTACTACGTTGTCCGCCCGCTGCTGAACAAGCACTACGACGCGCAGGTAAGAGACAGAAGAATCTGAACATCAAACGAAAAAGCAGCCGCTTCCGAAAGGAAGCGGCTGCTTTCAGCTTGTCAAAAAGTCTGATTTCCGCGCTGCACCAGTGGATCCTGCCGGTCAAAGGCTTCCCCTTGAGGGGAAGCTGGCGGCGCAGCCGACTGATGAGGTGGCAAGTAAAAACGAGGAAAAAGCAGAAACTTCCGTCAAGAACGCAGGATTTCCACCTCATCTGCCCAGTGTGCGCACTGGGCACCTTCCCCTCCAGGGGAAGGCTTGAGAAAGTGTTCTCTTTCCTCGCACTATGTTTTTTTTGACAGTCTCGTTTTTATGTACTGAATGTTATATCACACGCACACGCAGGACGTGGTCCATACGGCGGATGCTCTCGGCGGTGATCTCGTCTATGGGGCTGCCCAGGTCCACCATGGTGTAGGCGTATTGGCCCCGGGGCTTGTTGATCATGTGTTCCACGTTCACGTCCACGCCCAGCCGGTCCAGGATGCGGTTGATCATCTTGGGCACGTTGTGGTGGATGACGCACAGGCGGCACACACCCATGCGGGACAGGGACACATCCGGCAGGTTCACGCTGTTTTTGATGTTGCCGTTGAGCAGGTAGTCATACAGCTCCCGGGCGGCCATGACGGCGCAGCGGTCCTCGCTCTCCGGGGTACAGGCACCCAGGTGGGGCATGGCAATCACGTTGGGGGCTTGCAGGATGGTCTGGTTGGGAAAGTCGGTGACGTATTTGGCAACCTTTCCGCTTTTCAGGGCTTCGGTCATGGCTTCATCGTCCACCACTTCGGCCCGGCTCTCGTTGAGGATGCGGACACCGGGGCGCATCTTCTGGAAGGCGGCAGCGTCCAGCAGGTGATGGGTGCTGTCGGTATAGGGGACGTTGAGGCTGATATAATCGCTGTGCTCAAAGATTTCATCGATGCCGTCGGCATGGAGGACATCCCGGGACAGCTGCCAGGCGGCGTTGACGGACATGAAGGGGTCATAGCCATAGACGGTCATGCCCAGGTCCAAAGCGGCGTTGGCCACCAGAGCGCCGGTGGCGCCCAGGCCGATGACGCCCAGGGTCTTGCCCAGCAGCTCCGGCCCGGCGAAGTTGGATTTGCCTTTCTCCACCAGGGTGGGGATCTCCTCCCCCCGGTCGGCGATGGACTTGACCCATTCGATGCTGCCCAGCACGTCCCGGGAGGCCAGCACCATGGCGCAGATTTCCTGCTCCTTCACGGCTTCGGCATTGGCGCCGGGGCTGTTGAAAACCGCGATGCCCTGCTCGGTGCAGGCCTCCACGGGGATGTTGTTGGTGCCGGCTCCGGCCCGGCCGATGGCCAGCAGCTGGGGCGGAAAGGCGTAATCGTGCAGGTCGGCGCTGCGGATCAGCAAGGCCTGGGGCATCTCCACATCAGGGCCTACATGGCAGCCCTTTGCTTCCAGCACCTCAATGCCGGAGGCGGAGATGGCGTTCATGGTCTGTATCTCAAACATGGTCTTTTTCAAACTCCTTCATATAGTCCAGCAGCGCCAGGACGCCCTCCATGGGCATGGCGTTGTAGATGGAGGCACGCATGCCCCCGGTGATGCGGTGGCCCTTCAGGTTCAGCAGGCCTTTGGCAGCGGCACCCTGGACAAACTCCGCGTCCAGCCCCTCGTCGCCGGTGGAGAAGGTCACGTTCATGAAGCTGCGGCTGCCGGGAAGAGCATGGGGGCGAAACAGCCGGCTGTTATCCAGAAAGTCATAGAGGGCGCCGGCCCGCTGCAGCCGCCGCTGCTCCATGGCGGGAACACCGCCCTGGGACTGAATCCAATCCAGGGTCAGGCCCAGCATATAGATGCACCAGCAGGGGGGCGTGTTCAGCATGGAATCGTGCTTTGCCAGCACCTGGTAGCTCATGACCTCCGGGGTGATGGGCAGCTCCCGGCCCAGCAGGGCCTTGTCCACAATCACCACGGTGAGGCCGGCGGGGGCCATATTCTTCTGGGCCCCGGCGTAGATCAGGCCATAGCGGCTCACATCCACCGGCCGGGAGAGAATATCGGAGGACATATCGCACACCAGGGGGGCGGCGGCCTGCGGGACATACTGCCACTCGGTGCCGTAGATGGTGTTATTGGCGCAATAATAGAAGTATCTGGCATCGGCACTGAGGGACAGCTCCTCCTGGGCGGGGATGCGGTCATGGCCGGTGGCGGAGGTGTCGCAGGCGATATGGATGCGGCCATATTTTTCTGCCTCCCGGGCGGCCTTGCCGGAGAAGTTGCCGGTGATGGCATAGTCGGCGCTGCCGCTCTGAAGCAGGTTCATGGGAATGGCGGCAAATTGCAGCGTGGCGCCGCCCTGGAGAAACAGAATTTCATGACTGTCCGGCACCTGCATCAGGGCTTTCAGCTTCTGCTTGGTGCTGTCAAATATCTCCTGGAACAGCTTGCTGCGGTGGCTCATCTCCATGACGGACATGCCGCTGCCGGCATAATCCAGCAGCTCCGCCCGGGCCTGCTCCAGCGCCGGCAGGGGCATCACGGAAGGGCCGGCGGCAAAGTTATATACATTCTCTCTGGCCATGTTCAGATCACCTCTTGGTTTATCCTGAATATCATACTATTTTGTCAAGGTTTCGTCAATCGGCCAGGTAGCCAAAAAGCTGGTCGCCGCGGCGCTCGGTTATCAGCACTTGTCGTACAGAACCACGAAGATTTTCACCGGGGGCGGACACCAGCACATAGCTGTCGCTGTGGCCGGTCCAGAGACCGTCGGCTTCGGTCTCAAAAAGCACGGGCAGAGTCTGACCCAGATTTTCCTCCAAAAAGTGCTGGTGCATCTCCTCCGCCACCTGTTGGGCCTCATGGGCACGGCGGGATTTCACCGCGTTTTCACACTGGCCCGGCATGGCATCCGCCGGGGTGCCGGGGCGGCGGGAGTAGGGGAAGATGTGCATATCGGCAAAGGCACATTTACGGATGAAGGCCAGGGTCTGCTGCTGGTCGGCCTCCGTCTCCCCGGGGAAGCCGGTGATCAGGTCGCAGGTCAGGGCGCAGCCGGGGAAGTACTGCCGCAGCAGCTCCACCGCGTGGTAGAAGCCGGCGGTGTCATACTTGCGGTTCATGGCTTTCAGGGTCTTGTCACAGCCGGACTGGAGGGACAGGTGGAAATGGCGGCAGAGGCGGCCCGTCTCCGCCAGGCGGCGGCAGAAGTCCTCGGTGATCACCGTGGGCTCCAGGGAGCCGAGACGGATGCGCATCCCCGGGGCAGCCCCCGCCACGGCGCAGATCACATCCGCAAGGCCCGGCTTCCCCGGCAGATCGAAGCCGTAGGAGGCTACCTCGATGCCGGTGAGGACGATCTCCTTATAGCCCTGGTCGTGGAGCTTTTTGGTCTCCGCCACGGCGGCTTCCATGGGCAGGCTGCGGAGCCGGCCCCGGGTGTAGGGGATGATGCAATAGGAGCAGAAATTCACGCAGCCGTCCTGAATTTTCAGCATGGCCCGGGTGCGGCCGGGGACGGCGCCGGCGGGCAGCTGCTCAAAGTCCCGCCGCTTGAAGGGCTCGTCAATGCTGGTGCAGCCCCGGCCGGAGGCCACGGCCTGCTCCACGGCCTCTACCAGCTGGGCCCGCTGGGCGGCGCCGAAGATCACATCCGCCCCCAGGGCGGCCACGTCTTCGGCGCTGATCTGGGAATAGCAGCCGCAGACGGCCACCACGGCGCCGGGGTTCTCCTCCTTCAGACGGCGGATGGTCTGGCGGGATTTGCGGCCGCTTTCGGCGGTGACGGCGCAGGTGTTGATGATGACGGCGTCGGCCAGCTCGCCGGGGACGGCCCGGCTGTGGCCCTGCTGCTGCAGCAAAGTCTCCATGGCCTGGGTCTCATACTGGTTGACCTTGCAGCCAAGAGTGGATATAATATATTTCATGCTTTTCTCCTATCAATCCACAAGGGAGTTATGATCATATGGAACATTATCTGGATAATTCGGCCACCACCAGGGTCTGCCCCGAAGCGGCAGCGGCGGCGATGCTGGCCATGACGGAAATTTACGGCAACCCCAGCTCTACCCACACCAAGGGCAGGGAGGCCAGGCAGCTGCTGGACAAAAGCCGCAAACAGGTGGCGGACGCCCTGGGCTGCACGGCGCAGGAGCTGGTGTTTACCTCCTGCGGCTCCGAAAGCGACAACTGGGCCATTTTAAACGGAGCGGAGCTGATGCGCCGGAAGGGGATGCACATCATCAGCTCCCAGGTGGAGCACGACGCGGTGCGCAAGAGTCTGGACGAGCTGGAGCGCCGGGGCTTCGAAGTGACCCGCCTGAAGCCGGACGAGGCCGGGGCCATCCCGGTGCAGGCGGTGATGGAGGCCCTGCGGCCGGATACGGTGCTGGTGACGCTGATGCTGGTGAACAACGAGACGGGGGCGGTGACGGACATCGGCGCCATCGCCAGGGCCATGAAAAAGGCCGGCTCCCAGGCCCTGCTGCACACCGACGCGGTGCAGGCCTTCATGAAGCTGCCCTTCACGGTGAAGTCCCTGGGGGCGGACCTGGTCAGCGTCAGCGGCCACAAGATCCACGCGCCCAAGGGCATAGGCGCATTGTACATCAAAAACGGGGTAAAACTCAAGCCCTATCTGCTGGGCGGCGGCCAGGAAAACGGCCGCCGGGCCGGCACCGAGGCCATGCCCCAGATCGCCGCCTTCGGCGCAGCCTGCCAGGCAGCCAGGGAACACCTGCAGGAGAACTACGAACGGATGGCCGCCCTGCGGCAGCTGGCCATCGACGAGCTGCGCCGGGACATCCCGGAGCTGGTGGTCATCGGCGGCGGCGCGCCCCACATTCTCAGCATCTCCCTGCCCGGCTGGCGCAGCGAGGTGCTCATGAACTACATGGAGGCCCAGGAAATCTATGTATCAAAAAGCTCCGCCTGCAAAAAGGGCGGGCGGAGCCATGTTTTGGAGGCCATCGGCCTTGCGCCGAAGGTCATCGACGGAGCCATTCGCATCGGCCTTTCCCGCTTCACCACCCAGGAGGACATTCTGGCCCTCTGCGCGGCACTGAAGGAGGCCCGGTCAAAGCTGGCTCACGCCTGATCCTCCGTCTCCTCCTCCCGGTGCTTCTTCACCGGCTGGTAGGTGACGGGGTCAATATAAGCCATATCCATATAATCGGCGGCCTCCCACGGGAGGTCGCTTCTTTTCAGCTTGCGGGTGACACTGCCGGTGATGGCGGCGTAGATGATCACGAACACCGGCACGCCCAGAAGCATGCCCCAGAAGCCGAAAAGACCGGCGCCCAGAATGATGGAGAACATGACCCAGAAGCCGTTGATGCCCACGGAACTGCCCAGAATCTTGGGGCCGATGATGTTGCCGTCCAGCTGCTGGAGCAGGATGATGAAGGCAATGAAGATCAGGCACTTCACCGGGTTCACCAGCAGGATGATGATGGACGAGGGCACCGCGCCGATGAAGGGGCCGAAGAAGGGAATGATATTGGTAACGCCCACGATGACGCTGACCAGCAGGGCATAAGGCATACGCAGGATGGAACAGACAATGTAGCAGATCAGGCCAATGATGGCAGAGTCCAGCAGCTTGCCGTTGATGAAGCCCATAAAGGTCCGATCCGTAAATTCCAGGCCTTCCAGAATCTTTTTGGCCATCTCCACGGAGAACACGGAATAGAGAATACGCTTGGCGCTGGCGCCGAACTGCTCCAGATTGCTCAGCACATAGACGGAGACAATGATGCCGATGACCAGATTATAAACCCCCATGATGGCATAATACACGCCGGAGGTCACGTTGGAGATCAGGTTGCCCAGCTTCGGCAGGACGGTGTTCTGAATCCAATCCATCAGACTGGTATTGACCTGGCCCAGGGTCTGGGATACATAGTGCTCAATCTCAGGGAAATCCTCCAGCAGCTGGGTGATCCAGCGGGAGGCAGTCTCAATATACATGGGGCTGTTGGCTACCATGTTCTGCAGGCTGCTGTACAGCTGGGGGATGATGAGGCAGACCAGGGCGGTGAGAATGGCCAGCAGAAACAGCTCGCTGAGCAGCACCGACATGCTGCGGGCAAAACGGGAACCGTCCCGCCGTTTGCTGTTTTTATACAGCTTCTTCGACAGGGGGCCGAAAAGCTTCTTCTCTGCCAGACGCATGAAGGGGGTCAGCAGGTAGCAGATCACCAGGCCCCAGACAAAGGGGCTGAGGATATGCAGCAGCGAGGCAAGGCCCCTTTTCAGCAGAGGCAGATAGTTCAGGGCCATGTAGAACAAAATGGCCGCGGCGATCACGCAAAAGGCGGTAACGCCCCAATAAAGATATTTTTTATCCCAGCGGAAATGACGCCTCATCCAGTATCCCTCCCGTATATGTGTATGCTTGCAGGGCAAGCTTCTTGTTTCCAACATTTCTATATTACTATCAGCCCTTTCTGCCGTCAAGAATCAAGTTGTTAATTTTATGAACTTTTAAGGGCAAAACGGTAACAACGACTGCAATGTTTTTATGTCAACCAAAGCAAGGGGAAACTTCGGAAAAAATTCACAACAGGATGTTGAAAACTGTGTGGAGAATGTTCAAAACTCCTTTGTTTGTGGGAAAAGTGCCGGAAGGGGGCCGGTGCATAAAAGGACGAAAAAGGTCAGTTTATACATAATCCGGTAAACCAGTTCATAGAACCGTTTTGTAACTCATAGGCTCAGATAAGAAACCAAACAGGGAGGGGCCTATGAAAAAGCTGCTTGCCATTGGAATACTGTTCGCGCTGTGCCTGCCGGTGCTTTCCGTTCCCGCCAGCGCCGAGGCCTGGCTGAAGGACGATGACGTGGCCATCGCCGCACCCTCGGCGGTGCTGATGGAGAAGGAGACGGGGCGGCTGGTCTATGAGAAAAACAGCCATGAGCGGCTTTTCCCCGCCAGTGTCACCAAGGTGATGACCATGCTGCTGATCGTGGAGGACATTGAAAGCGGCAAGGCCCGGCTGAGCGACACGGTGACCGCCAGCGAGCGGGCCGCCTCCTTCGGCGGCAGCTGCGTGTATCTGGAGGCGGGGGAGCAGATGAGCGTCAGCGATATGCTCAAGTGCATCGCCGTGGTCTCCGCCAACGACTGTGCCGTGGCCATGGCGGAGCATCTCAGCGGCAGCGAGAGCCTGTTTGTGGACCGGATGAACAAGCGGGCGGAGGAGCTGGGCATGAAGGACAGCCACTTCACCAACTGCAGCGGTCTGTTTGACGATGGCGACCACTATACCAGCGCCTACGATGTGGCCCTCATGTCCCGGGAGCTGATCAAGCATGACATGATCAAGGACTTCACCACCATCTGGATGGACAGCATCCGGGACGGGGAGTTCGAACTGAGCAACACCAACAAGCTGGTGCACCGCTATCCCGGCTGTACGGGCCTGAAAACCGGCTATACCTCTGCCTCCATGTATTGCCTCTCGGCCACGGCGGAGCGGGATGGGGTGGAGTACATCGCCGTTGTAATGCACGGGGAGAGCAGTGAAAGCCGGAACCGGGACGCCCAGACCCTGCTGGATGTGGGCTTTGCCAACTACAGCCTCTGCTCCCTGCAGATGGAGCAGCCCCTGCCGGAGGTGAAGGTGGAGCTGGGCCGGGCGGACAGCGTGGCCCTGGAATACGGCGGGGAGGCCTATGCCCTGGTGGAGGGCAAGGGCCGGACGCCGGAGTATGCGCTGGCGCTGCGAAAAAGCGTGCAGGCGCCGGTAAAGGCCGGGGACACCCTGGGAGAGCTGACCGTCAGCATCAACGGCAGAACGGTGGAGACGGTACCCATCCTGGCGGCGGAGGACGTGGAACGCCTGGGCTTCTTCGGCCTGTTCCGGCGGCTGGGGGGCAGCCTGTTCGCCCTGTGAGAGCGGCATTTTGCTGTTGAAATCCAGAGAAAATGGTATATAATAAAAACAGCAAAAGAGAAAACTTTACGATACTTAGGAGGAAATGAGGAAATATGGTTAAGGTTGATTTGTCCGGCGCTGCCCAATTCTTCACCAGTGCCGGCCCTGACTACGCCCTGGCAGGCCTGGCCCATGAGAAGCTGCTCAACAAGACCGGGCTCGGCAGCGAGTTCACCGGCTGGATGGAGCTGCCCCAGCGCATCAAGGACACGGAGCTGGATAGCATCATCGCCGCCGCGGAGAAAATCCGCAGCCGCTCCAAGGCCCTGGTGGTGGTGGGTATCGGCGGCTCCTATCTGGGCGCCAGAGGTGCCATCGAACTGCTGAAACCCCTGCCCGGCAAGGACGATCCCCAGATCTTCTTCGTGGGCAATATGCTCTCCGCCGACACCCTGTGCGACACCCTGGACCGGCTGGGGGACGTGGACTTCGATGTGAACGTGATCTCCAAGTCCGGCACCACCCTGGAGCCGGCGGTCTCCTTCCGCATCTTCCGGGAGCTGCTGGAGAAGAAGTACGGCGACAAGGCCGATGAGCACATCTTTGCCACCACCGACGCCCACAAGGGCGTGCTGAAGTCCCTGGCCGATTCCCACGGCTGGGAGACCTTCGTGGTGCCCGATGATGTGGGCGGCCGCTTCAGCGTGCTGTCCGCGGTGGGCCTGCTGCCCATGGCCGTGGCTGGCATCGACGTGCGCCGGGTTATCGACGCGGCCATCGAGGAGCTGAAGGCCCTGAGCCTCCAGTCCCCGGAAAACCCCGCCTGGAAGTACGCCGCCGCCCGCCAGCATCTGTACGCCAAGGACTATGAGATCGAGATCCTGGCCTGCTATGAGCCCAGCTTCCGTTTCATGGCCGAGTGGTGGAAGCAGCTCTACGGCGAGAGCGAAGGCAAGGACGGCAAGGGCATCTTCCCCGCCTCCGTGGAGTTTACCGCCGACCTGCACTCCATGGGCCAGTACATTCAGTCCGGCCCCCGGAAGCTGATGGAGTCCGTGGTGCGCTTCACCTACAGCCGCCGCACCTATAAGTTCCCCTATGAGGAAGCCAATACCGACGGGCTGAACTATATTGCCGGCCGGGATATCGCTGAGATCGGCCATGTGGCTGCCGACGCGGTGCGGGACGCCCATGTCTCCGGCGGTGTGCCCAACATCATCATTGAGGTGCCCATGCGCAATGAGGAAGGCTTTGCCGCCCTGGTGTGCTTCTTCGAGGTGGCCTGCGCCATCTCCGGCTACATGTCCGGCGTCAATCCCTTTGACCAGCCCGGCGTGGAGGCCTATAAGAAGAACATGTTCCGTATGCTGGGCAAGCCCGGCACTTGACGGCCTCAGAAGAAGCCAACTGCATTTCGCTTCCGCGGTTAGCGTAAGAGCCGCGAAAGCTGCATATCCGTTGGCTCCTTCTTCCTTTCCAAATCGAAGCCACTTCGTTGGGCTTCGATTTGGTGGGGGAACGAAAAAAAGAAGCCAACTGCATTTCGCTTCCGCGGTTAGCGTAAGAAGCCAGCTGCATGACCTTTCCCCGGCTTTGGAAAGAGCCGGGGAAACTTCATATCTGTATGGTCGTACATCAAGGCCCGGTGCGGCAAGGCGAAGATAAACAAAGGAGATTCCCAATGAACACGGAAAGGCTTTACTATATTGACAGCCATCTGTTTGACTTTGAGGCCACGGTGCTGGACTGCCGGGAGACGGAAAAGGGCTGGGCCCTGATTCTGGACAGGACCGCCTTCTTCCCCGAGGGCGGCGGCCAGCAGGCGGACACCGGCTTCATCGGCACGGTGCCGGTGAGGGATGTGCAGGAGCAGGGAGGGGAGATCCTCCACTTCTGCGGCGAGGCCCTGCCGGTGGGGGCCCATCTTCCCTGCCGGGTTGAGCGGGAGCAGCGGCTGGTCCGCATGCAGAACCACTCCGGCGAGCACATCGTCTCCGGCCTGGCCCACAAGCTCTACGGCTGCGAAAACGTGGGCTTTCACATGGGCGAGGACTGCATGACCATCGATTTTGACCGGGAACTTTCCTGGCAGCAGCTGATGGAGATCGAAACCCTGGCCAATGAGGCGGTGCGGGACAATCTGCCGGTGCTGTGCTCCTTCCCGGAGGGGGAGGCGCTGGAGAAGCTGGAATACCGCAGCAAGCTGGAGCTGACGGAGAACGTGCGGATTGTGGAAATCCCGGGGATCGACCGCTGCGCCTGCTGCGCGCCCCATGTGGAGCGCACCGGGGAGATCGGCCTTATAAAAATCCTGGATGCGGAGCGGCACCGGGGCGGGGTGCGCCTGAGCCTGTGCTGCGGGATGCTGGCCCTCAGAGATTACCGGGTGAAGCAGGAGAACATCGCCGCCATTTCCCAGGCCCTCAGCGCAAAGCGCCATGAGACGGCAGGAGCCGTTTCCCGGCTGCTGGCAGAACAGCAGAAGGGCAAGGAGCGGATCGCCGCGCTGAGCATGGAGCTGGCCCGGCTGAAGGCGGAGCGCTGCCCCGCCACCGAGGGAAACCTGCTTGTCTTTGACGATGTGCTGGACGAGGTGGCCCTGCGGGAGCTGGTGAACCTGCTGATGGAGAAGTGCGGGGGCATTGCGGCGGCCTTTTCCGGCAGCGACGAGACAGGCTACCGCTATATCATGGGCAGCCGCCGGGTGGATCTGCGCCGCTGCGCAAAGGAGATCAACCGCCTGATCGACGGCCGGGGCGGCGGCAAGCCCCAGATGATCCAGGGCAGCGCTGCCGCCGGCGCTGAACACATCCGGCAGGCCATGGAAACGGATTTCAGCCAAATATAAGAATTTGAACAGCCCTTCAAACCGGGGCTGTTCTTTTGTTTAGACAAAAGGCAGCAAAATGTATAACAATCGCCCAAAATACCACCATAAAAATCGTAGAAAGTGCACAAAAATAAATTGACAGCAAGTTCACAATTTGATAAAATATGAACGTGAGAGTGGGGTGACTGCACCCCGAAACGGAAAATAAATATGGAGGGTTATCTGTGAAAGATCTCAAGCACCTGATCTACTTCGAGAATCTGCTTCAGGAAGCCAACAATGAGCTGGTACAAAAGGCCAAGGCGGAGGGAAAATACGCCATCGGCTATACCTGCTATTTCATGCCTGAAGTGCTTCTCGATCTGCCGGGCTGCTTCTCGGTGCGACTGAGAGCACCCCGCTGCACATCCCCGGATATCGCGACCTACTACATGTCTTCCCGCGTCTGCCACTACGCCCGCAGCCTGCTGGAGCGCGCCCTGGAGGGCGGCTACAACTTCCTGGACGCCCAGATGGCCACCGAGACCTGCACCGCTACCTGCCGGTTCCAGGAGCATTTGCAGCAGAAGCACCTGGACTCCGTGGAGGATATGCGGATTATCGACAATGACAATTTCTTCTGCGAGTTCATCGATGTCCCCTTCAAAAAGACCAACATCGCCTACGACCACTACCGGGATCAGCTGCGCTTCCACGTGCTGGGCAAGCTCCATGACAACCTGGGCATCGACGTGTCCGATGAGGCGCTGATGCAGGCCATCGAGCAGCACAATGAGGTCTGCCGTCTCATTAACGAGATCGGCGATTACCGGAAGCTTTCTAACCCCACCATCACCGGGTATGAGTTCCATGTGATCCAGCTGGTGAGCCTGGTCTGCCCCAAGTACCTGATCCTGCCCTACCTGCGGGAGACCGCGGAGGAACTGAAAACCCGGGAGCCGGACGACAAGTGGCCCTTCCGCTGCAAGGTGGTGCTGGCCGGTTCCGAAAACGACGACCCGGACTTCACCAAGCTGATCGAAAGCTGCGGGGCGGAAGTGGTCTGCGACCGCTACTGCTACGGCGCGGTGGAAAGCCGGCAGCCCATCGTGGTGCAGCCCGGTCAGGACCCGCTGGAGGCCATCGCACGGCACTATCTGGACACCAGCAACTGCCCCCGCTTCATGCCCCAGGATGAGATGCGCGCCAGAAAGAAAAAGCTGGCGGATCTGGTCAAGGAGTACAATGCGGACGGCCTGATCATCGCCTCCAACAAGTTCTGTGAGTACTGGAGCTATGAGCGGGTGATCGACACGGTCATCATGAACCGGGACTTCGGCATCCCCGTCTGCTCCATCGAGAAGGAATACATAAACGCGGCTTCCGGCCAGCTGCGCACCCGGTTCCAGGCCTTCGTTGAAAGTGTGGAGATCAAGAAGATTCAGGAGGGCAAGTAAAATGGCGAAGAAAAACCGTGATTATAAGAAACTGGCCAGGGATTTCTGGTACGGCAAGCCCCACGGTGAGCGCCGTCTGGGCGAGCTGTACGAGGATAAGACCGGCCTGTATAAGCACAGAGAGTGGCGCGGCGTCAGCGACACGCTGTACTACTTCTACAATGTCTGGCTTTACAACTACGCCCACATGGTCACCGACGTGATGAAGTACGGCGGGCCCATCAACTTTGCCAAGGGCGTCTGGCGCTACCGCTGGCTGGGGCAGACCTACCTGACCGCCATCCACTGGATCGACCGGGGCACCGAGGGTCTGCGGGGCGAGGCCCTGCGGGCGTCTCCCTGGCATCACCGGGGCATGATCAACTCCACCATCAAGCAGTTCCAGCGGATGATGAAGGCGGACACCAAGATCCGCGGCGGCAAGAAGAACGACGCCTGGTACCACACCATCGCCCACAACGAGACGGTCTGGGGCGGCATGTTCTACCCCTGGTCTGACAAGTTTGAGTCGGTACCCATTGAGATGGTGCCCTACTTCGTCACCTGCCATGTCAACTGCCACACGGTGCACAACTACATCGACGCGGTGCAGTCCATCGGTCTGCCCGGCGACCCCTGCCCCATGTGCCAGGCAGAGTCCGGTCTGTTTGTGCTGGACGATATGCCCGATTACGCTCCCTTCATGGTCACCTGCAACGAGGCCTGCGACGCCTCCGTCGCCACCTCCACCCTGCAGGACTGGTTCTGGGATAAGCCCCTGTTTGCCCTGCCCATGCCCATGCAGTTTGACGATCCCCTGGTGCACAAGTACTGCATGAAGGAGATCGAGGAGTGCTGGAAGTTCGTGGAGGAGCAGACCGGCGTGCCCTTTAACTGGGATCAGCTGGTGAAGATGCTGAAACTGCAGAATGAGCTGCAGGAGTTCGAGTGGGAAAAGTGGGATGTGGCCGCCAAGACCGATTTCTATCCCATCAACGGCGTCTCCCAGGCCCTGTACCGCATCTACCAGTCCCAGTACGGCGAGAACGAGATCTGGCACTTCTGCGACAAGAAGGTGCGCAAGGTCATGGAGCGCTGCGTCAGCAAGAAGATCAATCCCTATCCCCAGACCCGCCACCGGGTGATCGCCTGGTCCTGCGCGCCGCTGTACTACTCCCACTGGTGCACCTGGGCCTACAACTGCTGGGGCCTGAATGTGGTGATCAACATGGACTCCCTGATGTTCGACATGACCATCCGCACCGACAGCTACGAGAACTGCCTCAGCGACATGGCCACCTATCATATGTGGGCGCCCATGCGCCGCATGGCCGTGGGCGGCATGCACCACATCTTCGAGCTGTGGGAGAATATGGAGAAGTTCAACTGCGACATGGTGGCTATGTATGACCAGCTGCAGTGCAAGGGAATGCAGGGGGTTCACGGCCTGTTTGAGGATGAGTTCCGCAAGAGAAATGTGAACGCCTTCTGGATGCCCCATGCCCTGCCCGACAGCCGCACCGTCTCCCGGATGGAGCTGCGCCGCATCATCAACGACTACATGACTACCGTCATGCATGAGGAGCCCCTGGATCCGTCTCTGCTGGACTTTGACGATTCCATGAGCTGGTAAGAGGAGGAAAGATCATGAAAAAATGCAAGTGCAAATGCGGCTGCAAGCTGGGAAAGCTCCTGGCAAAGCTGCTGGGCGGCGTGCTGCTGGCCAATGTGGTTTTGTTCATTGTGTTCTTCTTTGACCTGGACGGCAAGTTCCTGTTCAAGGTGGTGGAGCCGCTGCTCTGCAAGCACTATGACAATATGGAGCGCAAGGACACCCTGAAGAGCCCCTACGATATGGACAAATACCCGTCCTATCAGTTCAACAGCTAATTGAGGAGAAAGAGAGGCAGAGCATCATGAAATATTTTGGCGGCTGCGACGTAGGCTCCACCTACACCAAGGCAGTTATACTGGACGAAAACGGCAAAATGGTTGCCGATACCACCATCCGCAGCAAGATCAATTCCGAGCAGAGCGCCATCGCGGCCATGGAAGAGGTCTGCAAGCAGGCAGGTCTGAAGGACAGCAAGGAGCTGGCCTACCTGATCGGCACCGGCTACGGCCGCAACAAGGTCCCCTTCGCCGATGAGAACATCTCCGAGATCAGCTGCCACGCCATGGGCGTGCATGTGACCGATCCCACGGTCAAGGCCATCATCGACATCGGCGGCCAGGACGTAAAGGGCATCAGCATCGACACCGACGGCACGGTGAAGAACTTTGCCATGAACGACAAGTGCGCTGCCGGTACCGGCCGTTTCTTCGAGGCCATGGCCCGCAGCTTTGAACTGAGCCTGCCGGAGTTTTCCAAGCTGAGCCTGACGGCCAAGAACGTGATTCCCATCACCGCCCAGTGCACCGTGTTTGCCGAGTCTGAGGTCATCACCCTGGTGGGCGAAGGCAAGGCCACCGATGAGATCGCCGCGGGCATTGAGATGGCCGTTGCCAAGCGCTGCTTCGTCATGGCCAAGAAGGCCGGCGCCACCGACTCCATCACCCTCACCGGCGGCTGCGCCAAGAACGACGGCCTGAAGGAGGCCATCGAGCACGTGCTGAAGCTGAAGGTCATCGAGCTCAAGACCGACCCCCAGCTGATGGGCGCTCTGGGCGCTGCCGAGTACGCCCGGCAGAAGGGCCTGGCAAAGAAGTAAAACCACAGCTCATACATACACGGACATCCCGGGCTGCCCAGGCAGCCCGGGATGTTTCAAATCGCCGTCAAAGTCTTTTGGACGGAGGGAGAAAAAAGCCCTATTTGATTTAGCTGTTTATTGTCTCTCCCTCAGTCAGCCTGCGGCTGACAGCTCCCTCGTCAGAGGGAGCCAGGGGCGGCCATGCCAGGGTGGCTCCGCCTGTGGCGGAGTTTTTCGCCAGACGGAGATTGTTCTTTATTTTTGGGAGAAAATGGGGTATAATCTCTACATATCCTTTAAGGAGGCTGATTTGGAATGAAGCAGTATTTTGAGATCGTTGATGTGATGGCCCGGGAAATTCTGGACTCCCGGGGCAACCCCACCGTGGAAGTGGAAGTAACCCTGGATGACGGTACCATCGGCCGGGCGGCAGTGCCTTCCGGCGCGTCCACCGGCATGTACGAGGCCTGTGAGCTGCGGGACGGGGACAAGAGCCGCTACAACGGCAAGGGCGTGCAGATGGCGGTGGAGAACGTCAACGGCGAGCTGGCGGAGGCCATGGTGGGCCTGAACGTGCTGGACCAGACTTCCATCGACAAAATGCTGATCGAGATAGACGGCACCCCCAACAAGAGCCGCCTGGGCGCCAACGCTATTCTGGGCGCTTCCCTGGCCTGCGCCAAGGCTGCCGCTGCTGCCACGGGGCTGAGCCTGTATAACTACATCGGCGGCGTCAACGCCAAGACCCTGCCGGTTCCCATGATGAATGTGCTCAACGGCGGCGCCCACGCCACCGGCTCCAACGTGGATATTCAGGAGTTTATGATCATGCCCATCGGCGCGGAGAGCTTTAAGGAGGCTCTGCGGATGTGCGCGGAGGTGTTCCACGCCCTGAAAAAGGTGGTCCCCGCCTCCGGCGTGGGCGATGAGGGCGGCTACGCCCCCAATCTGGACAGCGACGAGGACGCGCTGAAGGCCCTGGTGGCGGCCATGGAGCTGGCCGGTTACAAGCCCGGGGTGGACTTCAAGATCGCCATCGATGGGGCTGTGTCCGACTGGTACGACGAGAAGGACAAGTGCTACCACCTGCCCAAGCGGGGCACGGTGATGACTTCGGAGCAGATGGTGGATATGTGGGAGGACTTTGTGAACAAGTACCCCATCATCTCCATTGAGGACGGCATGGGCGAGAATGACTGGGAAGGCTGGCAGCTGATGACCCGTCGCCTGGGCAGCCGCATCCAGATCGTGGGGGACGACCTGTTTGTCACCAACACGGAGCGGATCAAAAAGGGCATCGAGCTGCATGCTGCCAACTCCGTGCTCATCAAGCTCAACCAGATCGGCACCCTGACCGAGACCCTGGACGCCATCCAGATGGCCCACCGGGCCGGCTGGACCGCCGTGGTATCCCACCGCTCCGGCGAGACGGAGGACACCACCATCGCCGATATCTCCGTGGCCGTCAACGCCGGGCAGATCAAGACCGGCGCCCCCTCCCGCACCGACCGGGTGGCCAAGTATAACCAGCTGCTGCGCATCGAGGAGGAGCTGTTCGACGTGGCCCAGTACCCCGGCGAGGACGCTTTCTTCTCCATCCGCTGATATCAATTTGCCAGACTTCCGCCGTCAGGGGCTGCTGCCCTTGACGGCGGTTTTTGTCCGGCCTGATGGAAATACGCAAAACTGGCCCTTGCGGATCAGGTCAGTTTTGCGTAAGATAGAAAAAATGCTATGATCTTCTCAGGAGGCCCATGTGAAACGCGTTGTCACCTTACAGGACATTTCCTGCTTCGGCCGGTGCAGCATCACCGTTGCCCTGCCCATTCTCTCCGCCATGGGGATGGAGTGCGCCATTTTGCCCACGGCGGTGCTGTCCGCCCACACCATGTTCCCCGACTATACCTGCCTGGATATTTCCGGCCAGATGGAGCCCATCAGCCGCCACTGGCAGGCGCTGGGGCTGCATTTTGACGCCATCTACACCGGGTATCTGGCCAATGAGCAGCAGTGTGAACAGGCGGTGGACTTCATCCAAGACTTCCGTACCGGGGATAACATTGTGGTGGTGGACCCGGCCATGGCGGATCAGGGGCGGCTCTACCCCGGCTTTCAGCCGGAGTTTCCCCAGGCCATGGCAAAGGTCTGTGCCTGCGCGGACCTGATTTTGCCCAATCTCACCGAGGCTGCCCTGCTGACCGGCACGCCCTGGCAGGAGAAGTGGAGCCGGGAGCAGGTGCGCGCCATGCTGGAAAAGCTGCTGGCTTTGGGCTGCAAGGCGGCCATGATCACCGGCTTTGGTGAAGGGGGCAACACCGGCTTTCTGGCCCTGGACAGGGACGGCCGGGAGCTTTCCTACAGCCATCCGCTGCTGCCCCGGAGCTACCCCGGCACGGGGGACGTGTTCAGCTCGGTGCTGGTGGGCGGTCTGGTGCGGGGCCTGAGCCTGCAGGAGGCCGGGGTGTTGGCCTCGGACTTTGTGGCCGGCTGCATCGCCGCCACCGCCGCCGACCCCCAGGGCCCGGACTACGGCGTGGAATTTGAGGGCCAGCTGGGGAAATTATTGATTTGAGGATTCTTTGGGAAACATTTACAAAAGAACCGTAGGGGCGTGCATTGCACGTCCACGAAACACCGTTGGACGAAGCAGGCGGACGGCACAATGCACGCCCCTACGGGTGCAGCCTTGCTGCTTCCGGCAGGGACACAACATTTCCACCTCATCAGTCAGCCTGCGGCTGACAGCTTCCCCTCAAGGGGAAGCCTTTTCATTTGGCAGCGATATGGACTGATTTTTTTGGAAAGCCATGTATATTATTCCTGCCCAAAGGCCAAAATACCGTTGTAAACCAAACAACAACGGAGGTTTTGAACCATGAGCAGCAAGAGCTCCGGCAAAAAGCTGGAGGGATTCTTTACAGGGAAGGGCTTTTACATAGTCCTTTTCCTGTGCGCCGCAGTGATCGGCGTGTCGGCCTGGATGATGGCCGCTGGAAACGAGACTATGAACGACACAAGCAAGAACAACAGCGTGGGCATGACCAACAAGCGGGTGGAGACCATTATTCTCAGCCCGGAGAGCGGCACGGACAGCCAGAGCGCCATGGCGGAGAGCGGGCCGGATGTGGGCGTCGCTGCCGTAGACGAGGAGACCCCCGTCCTGGACAGCGAAAGCGAGAGCCTGACCCAGGTCTGGCATGAGGGCGACGTGATGGAAGTGGCCGCCCCCATGTATATCTGGCCCATCCAGGGTCAGCTGGAGCGGCTGCACAGTATGGACGCCCTGGCCTATGACGTGACCATGCGGGACTGGCGCACCCATGAGGGCGTGGACATCGCCGCCGCCCTGGGCAGCACCGTCACCGCCTCCCACTCCGGCAGGGTGGAGAGCATCGAAAACGATGACCTCTACGGCACGGTGGTCGTCCTGAACCACGGCGACGGCAGCAGCAGCCGCTACGCCAACCTTGCGGACACCGTGCTGGTGAACGTGGGGGACTGGCTGGAATGCGGCGCGGCCATCGGCACCGTGGGCACCAGTGCCCTGTGTGAGATCGGCCAGGGCGCCCACCTGCACTTCGCCCTCTTCGTTGACGGACAAAGCGTGGATCCGCTTGAATACCTCCCAGCCTGAGGAAAATTTGCCGCCTGCATCAGCAGGCGGCCTTTTTTCGATTTCGTTAAGCAACAAGAAATTATCGTTTATCGATAAAAAATTCTTGACAAACGATGGATGCTGTGCTATCCTCCAGACACTGGAAAGGAGCGATGGTATGAATTGGAATGAAGATAAAAGCATCAGCCTGTCCCAGGGCTGTGTTTGCGCCTTCGCCCTGCTGCTGGCGGGACTGGACGGCTTCGGTTACTGGCTGCTGCAGCTGTTCGCGCAGATGAAGGGAAGGGAACCGGGCTGGGGCCTGGCCTTTTATATAGCCCTGCTTTTGGGCAGCGTGTTTGGCTGGCTTGCCCTGGGAAAGCTGTGGGGGCTGCTGAAAAGCATCAAGGCGGGCCAGGTGTTCACGGCGGAAAATATCCGCAGGATGCGGGTGGTCAGCTGGTGCTGCGGGGCGGCTGGGCTGGTGTGCCTGGGGGCCGGGCTGCTGTATCTGCCCTGCCTGGTCTGCGCCATGGCGGCGGGGTTCATGGCCCTGATCGTCCGTATTGTGAAAAACGCCTTCCAGCAGGCAATGCTGATGAAGGACGAGCTGGATTACACCGTGTGAGGACCTTGTTATGGAAATTCTTGTGAATCTGGACGTGATGATGGCCAAGCGGAAAATCTCCGCCACGGAGCTGGCCCAGCGGATCGACATTACCCCGGCCAATCTGTCCATACTGAAAAACAACAAGGCCAAGGCCATCCGCTTTTCCACCCTGATGGCCCTGTGCCACGAATTGCAGTGCCAGCCGGGGGACATTCTGGAATTTGTGGACGATGAGGAGTAAAGCATGGATGAGAAAACGTTGAAGGGGGCGCGGCCCGATTCCTTCCGCCGGAGAGAGCTGGTCTGCGCCCTGCTGCTGTACCCGGCGGCCTACATATACACCCTGGCCATGGGCGGCCCCAGGGGACAGCTGTGGTTCGGCCTGTTCGTGCTGGCCTTTGTGGCTCTGGGGGAGGGGATCAACCGGGGCAAGCCACGCCCGGCGGAAAGCTGGGTCTGGCTGGGCTGCCTGCTGCTGATCACCCTGTGCGTGGTCACCGGGCGGGGCCGGGCCTGGGGCTTCGGCCTGTCAATGCTGCTGGCGCACCCGCTGGCGGTGTGGTGGCTGCTGAGCCGCAGCGGCGCGCTGCTGGAAGGGGAGAGCGGGCATCTGCTGCCCCTGGACGCGGTCAACGGCTTTATCCGCATCCCCTTCGGCAATTTCTTCCTGCGGCTGCGCTGCCTGGGACAGGGACTGCGGGACTGGCGCCGGGGCCGCAGCGGCAGACTCTGGGCCGCAGTGCTGGCGGTGGCGGCGGCGCTGGTGCTGCTGAATTGGGCGGCGGCCAGCCTGGCCCGGGCCGACGCGGTTTTCGGTGAACTGGCGGAGACGATCCTGCAATGGTTCCGATTTGACATCAGCGAAGGCTTTGTGAACTTTATGCTTCGCCTTTTGCTCAGTTTGCCCATCGGCGCCTGGCTTTTCGGCCTCATCGCCGGCAGTGCCCGGGTGGAGCAGGATAAGCTGCGTGCCCAGGCGGCGGCGGTGAACGGCTTTCTGCCCCGGCTGCGCCTGGTGCCCGGCCGGGTGTGGACGGTGTGCATGGGGGCCTTCGGGGCGCTGTATCTGCTGTTTTTCGCGGTGCAGTTCCGGTATCTGTTCGGCGCCTTTACCCGCACGCTGCCGGAGGGCTTCATCGTGTCCCAATACGCCAGGGAGGGCTTCTTTGAGCTGTGCCGGGTGATGGGGATCAACTTCAGCCTGCTGTATCTGGTGAGCCGCAGCGGCGCAAGGCCCATCCGGGAGGATAAGGCCCAGCAAATTTGCTGCACGCTGCTGCTGGCGGCGGGGATGGTGTTTGCCGTGATCGCCTTTTCCAAGCTGGGGCTCTACATCTCCTGCTTCGGCTTTACCCCCAAGCGGCTGCAGAGCTGCTGGCTGGTGCTGGTGCTTTTCGCCGGGAGCGGCGCCTGTCTGTATAGTCTGTGGAGCGGGAAAAAGAGCTTCAAGGCCTGGCTGATGTTCGCGGCGGTGACGCTGGCCCTGCTGCACCTTTATTAAGAATATTGAAAGTGGGAAAATAGCCCTTGCATTTACCGGCACAGTTCGGTACAATACAAGGGCTATTTTCAGACATTATAGGAGAAACTATGGGCATCCGATCCTTGATAGGCGACAGGGCCTTTTACCGGCGGCTTTTCACCGTGATGCTGCCGATCCTGACACAAAACCTGATAACCAACTTTGTGAACCTGCTGGACAATGTGATGGTGGGCCAGGTGGGCACGGAGCCCATGTCCGGCGTGGCCATTGTGAACCAGCTGCTGTTTGTCTTTAACCTCTGTGTCTTTGGCGGTCTTGCCGGCGCCGGCATCTTCACCGCCCAGTTCTATGGCAAGAACGACAACAGGGGTGTGGCCGACACGTTCCGGGGCAAGCTGTATATCGCACTGGGCGTACTGGCTGTGGCCTTTACCGTTTTGATCGGCTTCGGTGAGGAGCTGATCCTGTCGTTTATCCATGAGGGCCAGGAGAACCTGGATATGGCTGCCACCCTGACCTATGGCAAGGACTATCTGCGGGTGATGCTGCTGCAGCTGGTGCCCTTCGCGGTGATGCAGATCTATGCCAGCACCCTCCGGGAAACCGGGGAGACTCTGCTGCCCATGAAGGCGGGGATCGTGGCGGTGCTGGTGAACCTGACCGGCAACTACATCCTCATCTTCGGCAAGCTGGGCGCGCCGGCGTTGGGGGTGGTGGGCGCCGCCATCGCCACGGTACTCTCCCGCTATGTGGAGTGCCTGATCGTGGTGATCTGGACCCATAGCCACAAGCAGCGCTGCCCCTACATCAGCCAAGTCTATACCACAGCCCGAATTCCCTTGGAACTGGCAAAAAGAATTATGATGATGGGACTGCCCCTGCTGGTGAACGAACTGCTCTGGGCGGGCGGTATGACGGTGCTGAACCAGTGCTACTCCGTCCGGGGGCTGGAGGTAGTCTCCGCCATCAATATCTCCACTGCCGTGTCCAACCTGTTCTTCTGCGCCTTTATCTCCATGGGCAACACCGTTGCCATCATGGTGGGCCAGCTGCTGGGGGCCGGCAAGCTGGAGCAGGCTGTGGACGAGGACAGGAAGCTGATCGCCTTTGCGGTGGCTCTCTGTGCCGCGGTGGGCGTAGTGATGGCCCTGCTGGCGCCGGCCATCCCCCAGGTTTACAACACCACGGATACGGTGAAGCGGCTGGCGGAAGAACTGCTGTTCGTGATCGCGGTGACCATGCCGGTGCACGGCTTCAACAACGCCTGCTTCTTTACCCTCCGCTCCGGCGGCAAGACCCTGATCACCTTCGTGTTTGACAGCGTGTACATCTGGGTGCTGTGCATCCCGCTGGCCTACTGCCTGTCCCGCTTTACCGCAGTGCCCATCCTGCCCATGTTTATCGTGGTGCAGCTGATGGACCTGGTGAAGGTGGCCATGGGCTTTGTACTGGTGAAAAAACGGATGTGGGTCAAGAACCTGGTGAAAGACGAATAAGAAAACTGGAAAAACTGGCCGCAGCTTCAGGCTGCGGCCAGTTTTTTGCGGTCAAATCTGTTGTAAACGCAGCATCTCCCGGCGGAGGCGGTCGATGATACGCTTTTCCAGGCGGCTGATATAGCTTTGGGAGATGCCCAGCATATCGGCCACCTCCTTCTGGGTGTATTCCCGGCCCTTGGGCAGGCCGAAGCGCAGCAGGATGATCTCCCGCTCCCGCTGCTCCAGGGAGTCGATGGCCTCCATCAGCATCTGCCGGTCGGCGTCGTCCTCCAGGGGGCGGTAGACCTCGTCCTCATCGGTGCCCAGGATGTCGGACAAAAGCAGCTCATTGCCGTCCCAGTCGGTGTTCAGGGGCTCGTCAAAGCTGACCTCGGTGCGCTGGGCGTTGATCTTGCGCAGGTACATGAGAATCTCGTTTTCAATGCAGCGGCTGGCATAGGTGGCCAGCTTGATGTTCTTGCCGGAGTTGAAGGTGTTCACCGCTTTGATCAGGCCGATGGTGCCGATGGAGATCAGGTCCTCGATGTTGATGCCGGTGTTTTCAAAGCGCTTGGAGATGTACACCACCAGCC
>CAMCCC010000002.1 GCA_945873205.1 uncultured bacterium | reverse complement strand
GGGTGTCTTTTAGGGCTATTCCCCTTTTACCTGTGGCGGGGGCCGGGCGGGGGCTCCACATCTCTTTGTCCCCCCCGCCGGCGCCCCCACCCCTTCTGACCAGAAGGTGACGGTCCGCCCGGTGCGGATCAAGGGGAAGCTGTCTTATCAGGTGGAGCGCTTCCGGGACAATAAGGCCTTCCACCAGAATCTGGACGATACTGCCCTGCTCTCTCTGGTGGACAATGAGCTGGAGGGCCGCTACCGCCAGGTGCTGATCGTGGGGGAGCGCGAGAGCGCTCAGTACGTTCTGCGGCAGAAGGGCGGCTATAAGAAAACCGGCCGCAGCGCCAGTATGCCCCGCCCCGGCGGTGATCAGGCGCATAACCGGGAGAAGGAGTACATCCTCCGGGAAGGGGAGAACATCCCCGCCCTGGTGGACCTGGGGGTCTTTACCCCGGATTTCAGAATCGTCCGTTCCAAGTACGACAAGTATAAGCAGATCAACCGTTTTGTGGAGCTGGTGGATCAGGAGCTGGGCCGCTATGAGGGCCGGGAGATCCGCATCCTGGACTTTGGCTGCGGCAAGTCCTACCTGACCTTTATCCTGTATTATTATTTTGTGGTGAAGCGGGGCATCCGGGCTCAAATCATCGGCTATGACCTGAAGGCCGATGTGGTGGAGCACTGCAATCAGATTGCCGAAAAGTACGGCTATGCGGGCCTGCGTTTCCAGGTGGCAGATGTGACCCGTGACACCCTGTCGGAGGAGTCCATTGACATGGTGGTCACCCTCCACGCCTGTGACACTGCCACCGACTATGCTCTGGACTATGCCATCCGGCGAAAGGTGAAGCACATCTTCTCCGTGCCCTGCTGCCAGCATGAGGTGAACGGCAGCATCCATAAGGGCGGCCAACTGGACCTGCTGCTGAATCACGGCATCATCCGGGAGCGCTTGTGCGCCCTGCTGACCGACTCCATCCGTGCCGCCGTGCTGGAGGCCAGGGGCTATGAGCTGGACATGATCGAGTTCATCGATTTTGCCCATTCTCCCAAGAACATCATGCTCCGGGCCGGCTATACCGGCCGCTGCCGCCCCGGCGGACTGGAGCAGGCCCTGGCATTGAAGGAACAATACGGCTTTAAACAGACTTTGATTGATTTACAGATGAATTCGCCTTCCCCTTGAGGGGAAGGTGCCCAGTGCGCACACTGGGCGGATGAGGTGAAAAAGGGAGCGGGCCTGAGCTCGCTCCCTTTTTATAGGCTCCACTTGAGAGACTCGTTCTCCTACAGACGAACCTGGGACTGCCGTGCCCCCTGGCTCCCTCTGACGAGGGAGCTGTCAGCGAAGCTGACTGAGGGAGAGATTTTTAACAGTCCGTTCAGCAGTTTTTTCTCTCCCTCCGTCAAAAATCAGAGATTTTTGCCACCTCCCTCGTCAGAGGGAGGCATGAGATCGGGCAGTTCCCCTTGGCTGCGCAGCAAAAGTTTGCGCGCTTCTCTCTGTACCTTCCCAATTTCTGGTTGTAAGCCGGGGCGGAAAATGGTAGAATAAAAAAATAAGTCAGATAACCAAACTTGATATAGTTATGTAAACCGGAAAGGAGACGCCATGGCACGGATAGATAAAATCGAAGTGGTGGAAAAGGAGATTCTCTGGGCAGATCGCAAGCGGATTCTGGGCATGCCCATCTCTTTCACCCGCTACAGCATGGACGAGGATCGGCTGTATGTGAAGAAAGGCCTGCTGCGGATGGAGCTGAACGAGATTCTGCTCTACCGTATTCTGGATGTGCGCTCCACCCAGACCCTGTGGCAGCGGATCTTCGGCGTGGGCACTCTGACGCTGTACAGCGCGGATCAGTCTTGCCCCCAGCTGCTGCTGAAAAACATCAAGCGGCCGGAGAAGCTGCACCGCTACCTCAGCGATGTGATCGAGAAGAACCGCCAGAGCAAGGGCATTGCCGGGCGGGAGATTGTGGGCATGGCCGCCATGCGTCCCGGCCCCATGCCCGGCCATGACCACCCGGAGGACCTGCCCGATGATGCGCCGGAGGCCCCTGAGGACTGCGGCTGCCATGAGGAGCAGTGAGGATGCGTCATGAGTTGCTTTGATGAATATCGCGCCAAGCTGCGCAGCGCCGAGGAGGCGGTGCGCCTGGTCAAAAGCGGGGACTGGGTGGATTATACTTCCAACAACGGCTATCCCCAGAGCCTGGACGCTGCCCTGGCCCAGCGCCGGGACGAGCTGCAGCATGTGAAGGTCCGGGGCAATCTGCTGCCCGGCCCCATCGCCGTGGCGGAGTGCGACGAGAGCATGGAGCATTTTGTCTACCACACCTGGCACTGCTCCGGCTATGAGCGGAAGCTGTGCGACCAGGGCAGGGCTTTCTTCACCCCCATGCTTTTCCGCAACCTGGGCTGGTACTACCGCAACTTCCTCACCGTGGATGTGGCCATGGTCTCCGTTTCCCCCATGGATAAGCACGGGTATTTCAGCCTGTCCTGCGCCCTGGGCGTCTCCCGGGATATTATCGACCGGGCCAAAGTGGTCATCCTGGAGGTAAACGAGGCCTTGCCCCGCATCCATGGCGGGGAGCGGGAGACCGTGCACATCTCCGAGGTGGACTGCGTGGTGGAGGCCGGATACCGCCCCCTGTGGGAGATGGCTTCCCCGCCCCCAGGGGAGACGGACCGGGCCATCGCCGCCCACATCTTCCCCCATATTGTGGATGGGGCCACCGTCCAGCTGGGCATCGGCGGCATGCCCAACGCCCTGGGGGAGCTGATCGCCGCTTCCGACCTGAAGGACCTGGGTATGCATACCGAGCTTTGCTCCGACGGCTACCTGGCCATGGCCCAGGCCGGCAAGCTGACCAACCGGCGCAAGAGCCTGCACCCCGGCAAGGGGGTTCTGGGCCTTGCCATCGGCAGCCGGGCCCTCTATGACTGGGTGGATGATAACCCGGGCATTGCCGGCTTCCCCCTCAGCTATGTGAACGACCCCAACATCATTGCCCAAAATGAGAATATGATCTCCATCAACGGCTGCCTGAACGTGGACCTGTATGGTCAGGTAGGCTCCGAGAGCGCCGGCACCCGGCAGATCAGCGGCACCGGCGGCCAGCTGGACTTCGTCACCGGGGCCAGCATGGCAAAGGGCGGCAAGTCCTTCCTGTGTATGTCCTCCGCCTATACCGACCGGCAGGGCCAGCGCCATTCCCGCATCCTGCCCTCCTTCAGCGGCGACATTGTCACCACCCCCCGCAGCCAGAGCTATTATGTTGTCACCGAGTACGGTGCGGTGAACCTTGCCGGTATGAACACCTGGCAGCGGGCGGAGAAGCTGATTGCCATTGCCCACCCGGACTTCCGGGAAGAACTCATCAAAAAAGCGGAGCAGCAGCACATCTGGCTGCCCTCCAACAAGAGGTAAGATATGAACATAGACCATACCCTGTACTGGGGCCGCCCTGCCGACCCGCGCATCCCCAAGGAGGAGCGCTGCTATGACCTGCTGGATTCCCTGGCTCTCGAATATTGGCGGGTGGATCATGACCACGCCGACACCATCGAGGCCTGCGAGGAGGTGGAGGGCCTGCTGGGCTGCCAAATCTGCAAGAATCTGCTGCTGACCAACCGCCAGCAGACCCAGGTGTACCTGCTGATCATGCCCGGCGAGAAGCCCTTCAAGACCAAGATTCTGTCCAAACAGATCGGCTCTGCCCGGCTGTCCTTTGCAACGCCCGAGCAGATGCTCTCCCTGTTGGACATCACCCCCGGCTCCGTCAGCATCCTGGGCCTGATGAACGACCACGAGCGGCAGGTGCGCCTGCTGGTGGACAATGATTTGAAGAGCCCGGAATTCTTCGGTTGCCACCCCTGCATCAACACCAGCAGCCTGCGGCTGAAAACTGATGATGTATTTAACGTCCTTCTCCCCGCCATGCACCATGAGCCCAGCTTCGTGGACCTGCCCTGGACGGTGGAGGATTGAGATCGTATCCTTAAGCCTTCCCCTGGAGGGGAAGGTGCCCAGTGCGCACACTGGGCGGATGAGGTGGAAAGCCTGCATTTTTGTCAGAAATCCATACTTTTTCCAGATTTTCTTGCCACCTCATCAGTCGGCTACGCCGCCAGCTTCCCCTCAAGGGGAAGCCTCTGGACTGTAGTATACACTGGTGTTACGCATATAACGAACTTTTTTAACAAGCAGAAATCCCGCCGCCCGGATTGCCCGGGCGGCGGGATTTCTGTTGGGAGAAGCCTTGTTTTAAACAAATTCCGTTTCCACCGTCAGCTCCACTTCGCTGTGGGGATAGCGCTGGGCCAGATAGGCCGTAAACTCTTTTTTCAGCCCATCCCAGTCTTTCAGATCATAATCCACCACGATGTCGCAGTAGATGCGCCCGGTGCCCGGCTCTATGTACAGGGCGTGAAAGCTCCTGACGTGCTCATGGGCCTGAACAAAGGCGGAGACCTCCTGCCGCAGCTGCCGGATCTGCTCATGGTCGTTGTCTACCGCGTAGATGCCGAAAACCATGGTGACCTTGTACTCGTGCATGATCCGCAGCTGGAGCTGGTGCAGCTGCTGATACACTTCCCCCACGGTTTTCTCATGGCTGATCTCCAGATTCACGGAGCCGGAATAGCGCTCCGGGCCATAGTTGTGCAGCATCATGTCTGCCGCGTTCACCACCAGAGGGTCCGCCCGCAGCTCTTTGTAGATCTGCCTGGCCAGTTCCTCCTGTCCAGGCTTCCCCAGCAGCGCGGACACCGTCTCCCGCAGTACGTCAAAGCCGGCCTTGAGAATGATGAGGGAGGTGAAAACGCCGGCATAGGCGTCAATGTTCCAGTCAAACAGCAGAAACACCCCGGCGGAGAGCAGGGTCACGAGGGAAACAAAGGCGTCGTTCCGCCCTTCCAGCCCCACCGCCACCAGGGCGCCGGAGTTCACCCTTTTGCCGGTGCGGATCATGTATACCCCCAGGAAGTATTTGATCACGGCGGTGACGGCGATGATGCCCAGCATCAGATAGGAGATGCGCATCTCCGCCGGTGCGAAGATCAGCTTCACGGAGCTCTCCAGCATTTCAAAGCCGCTGACGAGAATCAGGCCGGCGATCACCAGACTGGTGAGATATTCGATGCGCCCATAGCCGAAGGGATGCCTGGCGTCCGGCCGCCTGGCGGAGAGCCTGGTGCCCACCAGGGTCAATACCGAGGTCAAAGCGTCGGTGGCATTGTTCACGCCGGAGGAGAGAATGGCGATGGAGGAGGCAAAGATACCGATGGCCACCTTCAGCCCGGCGATGAGAACATTGACGATGATGCCCAGGACAGACGTGGCCGCCACCACGCCGTCCCGGTTTCCCGGCTCCTGCCGGAGAACTTTATAGAGCCACTGCATGAGCTTTCCCCCTTTAAGTCTTTATCTGCACACAAACCGCCGCCCGATACCCAGGCGGCGGTTTTGATTCTGCGTTTTCTGCCTTATTCCTGCCAGGCCCGGATCTGCTGCCGGAGCCAATCCGCCCATTCCTCGATCCCTTCGCCGGTGCGGGCGGAGATGGGGATGATCTTCATGTTGGGGTTCAGCCGGTGCACATACTTCTCACATGCGGCCATGTCAAAATCAAAGTAGGGCAGCACGTCGATCTTGTTGATCAGCAGCACGTCGCAGATGGAGAACATCAGCGGGTACTTCAGGGGCTTGTCGTCCCCCTCCGGGACGGAGAGAATCATGGCGTTTTTCACCGCGCCGGTGTCAAACTCCGCCGGGCAGACCAGGTTGCCCACGTTCTCCAGGATGGCAAAGTCCACGTCGTTTACGCCCAGACCCTCCAGGCCCTGGCGGGTCATGCCCGCGTCCAGGTGGCACATGCCGCCGGTGTGCAGCTGAATCACTTTGGCCCCGGTCTTTTCAATGGTGGCCGCGTCCACGTCGGAATCAATGTCTGCCTCCATCACGCCGATGCGGAATTCATCCTTCAGGGCGGCGATGGTGGCCTTCAGGGTGGTGGTCTTGCCGCTGCCGGGGGAGGACATCAGATTCAGCAGAAATACCTTGTCCTTCTTCAGCTCCTGCCGCAGCTTTTCCGCCTCCCGGTCATTGTTTTCAAACACGCTTTTTTTGATCTCAAGCACTCTGTAACCTTCCATGTTGTTCTCCTATCTGCCGCTTTTGCAGGCGCGGCGGGCCATTTTTTCTGCATTATACCACAATTCAGTACAGCAAATCAAGGGTATGGGAAAGCTGATCTTCCATTTCCTGCCGCTGCTCCATGTAGCTGCCGAGGGGGGCGTATACCAGGGGCCGGCGGTTTTCGTAAATCTCCATCAGCAGTTGACTCATGGCCAAATCCGGCGCACAGTCCGCTGACGCCCCGGTGGGCACCAGACCCAGGGCCAGCGCGTCCCAGGGGCTGTAGTTTTCCCGCAGCCACAGGAGGAAGGCCCTGGCCGAGGGCAGGGCGTAGCTGTTGGCCCCGGTGACAGCCAGCCCCATGATCTCCGGCACATACACCGCCGCCCCGCCCTCCGGCAGCGGCAGCGGTACCGCGGCGCAGCCCTCGGCAAGGCTTACCGCCTGGGTGGAGGAAATCAGGGCGCAGGGCGGCTCCCCAACCTCCACAAGGCCGGGGGCATCCAACCTGGGGGGCAGAAAGCTGCCGTCATAAGCGCACTGTGCCAATTGGTTGTATACATTGCAAAAAGTGCTGTTCAGGGCGTCCCGCTCCGCCTCGCCGTAAAGCCCATAGCCCAGGGAGCCGCACCAGACCGCCAGCAGCGGCGTCACAGCATCGGCAGTGAAAAAGGGCTTGCCGGTCTTTTCCCGGTAGGCTTCCGCCGTGGCACAGAGCCCTTCCAGGCTGGAAAATGCCGCCGCGATCCCGGCCTCCTCCAGGGCCGCCTCGTTATACACCAGCACCGGCACGCCGGAACCCAGGGGGAAAAAGCTGCGCCCGGCGTAGGGCAGGCTCTCCTCAATTTCCGGCAGATAGTCCCAGTCCGCTCCCTCCAGTGTCGCCAGCTGCTCCCGGCTGCCCAGGCTGGCCGCCCGGTCATAGGAGCACAGCAGCAGGTCCGGCCGGCTCTGCTCAAAGGCGGCGGCCAGCTCCTCCTCGGTGGCGAAGCCCCGGACTTCCAGCGCATAGTGTTCCCCCTGCCGCTGGTCATTATAGCGGCTTGCCAGCAGCTCCATCACCGCCGGGGAAAAGTCCCCGCTCACATACCAGAGCTTCAGCTGCTGGCTGCTCCTGCCGGGGGAAGAAAACCGGTATGCAACAAAAAGCGCCGCCGTAGCCAGAAGCGCGGCCAGGGCCCAAAAACATTTTTTCATGTCTTTCTCCGCCTGAAAAACAAGGTTAAAGCAATTCAATTATAGTGTAAAAGCAAGGCAACTGCAATTGAAACTTTCTTAAGAATGTGCTATGATCTGCGGGATAAGAATCAGGAGGTCATACAGAGAGATGTACAAAGCGGTATTGTTTGATATGGATGGCACCGTGCTGGACACGGTGGGCGATCTGACCGACGCCATCAATATTTCCCTTGAAAAGTTCGGATTTCCCCCAAGAAACACCGAAGAAGTGAAGAGTTTCCTGGGAAAAGGTCCCGCTCACTTCGTCAACTGCGCCGTGCCGGAGGGCACAGATGCGGCCACGAAGCAGCAGGTCCTGGCCTTTTATGAGCCCTATTACGACAGCCACTGCCAGATCAGAACCGCCCCCTACCCCGGCATCATGGAGCTGCTGAAAGCCCTGCAAGCCCGGGGCATCAAGCTGGCGGTGATTTCCAACAAGCAGGAGCCGGCGGTGAAAGCCCTGGCCCAGCAGCACTTTGCCGGCCTTTTGGAGCTGGCGGTGGGCACCAGCGCCCGCATCCGCTGCAAGCCGGACCCTTCCGCCGTCCTGGCCGCCATGGCGGAGCTGGGGGTGGAGAAACAGGAGACCCTGTATGTGGGGGACATGGACGTGGACCTGAATACCGCCCGCAACGCCGGGATCGACTGCGTGGGCGTTGCCTGGGGCTTTCTGGGGCGGAAAAAGCTGGAAGCCCTTGGGGCGGAGCATATTGTTGACAACACGGAGCAGCTGCTGGAATTCATTTTGAAGTGAATAAAAAACCGACCCGAACGCATGAAAATGCGCGGGTCGGTTTGCTTTTGCAGCAGTTTACAGCGGGCTTTTCTTGATCTGGGCCCAGCGGCGGGGGTACTTGGCCGGGGTGTCGGCCACCTTGCGGATGATGAGGGCGCTGTGGGTCACGTCGGTGCCGGGGATGGTGTAGTCAATCTTTTTCTCCACCTGGCCTCCCAGGGCGCGGATGCAGCGCTTGGCCTCCGCCAGCTCCTCCTCCAGGTCACTGCCCTTCATGGCGATGAAGGACCCGCCCTTTTTCACATAGGGAAGGCACAGCTCACACAGCAGGTTCAGCCGCGCCACCGCCCGGGAGAGGGCAAAATCGAAGCCCTGGCGGAAACCGGCGGGAATCTCCTCCGCCCGGGAATGGATGCAGGTCACGTCATCAAAGCCCAGCTTCTCACAGGTGTTTTTCAGGAAGTTGATGCGCTTATCCAGACTGTCCAGCAGGGTCAGCTCCATGGCGGGGCAGGCGATCTTCAAGGCAAGGCCGGGAAAGCCCGCGCCGGTGCCCACGTCAATGACCCGCTTTCCGGTAAAATCCGCCAGGCCCAGCAGGGCCGCGCAGTCCAGAAAGTGGAGCCGGGCCACATCCTCCTCGCCGGAGATGGCCGTCAGGTTCATGACCTGGTTCATCTCCTCCAGATATTCATAATAGATGCGGTAGCGTTCCAGGGCCTGGGAATCAGGCACCAGGGAAAGGGCCTCAAAGCCGGATTGGAGAAGCGCTTCAAGCATTTCATGCACCTCGGACAGAATAGAAATTATGGCCGCCAATGGTAACGGTCAAATCCAGGGTTGCGTCAAACCAGCCGCTGCCATAGGCGGGGTTGACGAAATACAGGCTGTCGCCCACGGTGTTATAGCCATCCAGACACAGGCAGGCGGCAATGCGGGACTGTTCATCCGGCGTGGCATAGACGCTGCCGTTGGTGATGGGCTCAAACTGAATATTGTGTTCCATATCGAAGATCACATCAAAGACCGTGGATGGGAAATCCGAACTGTCCACCCGGTTCAGCACCACATTGCCCACGCCGATCTGCCCGGCCAGGGGCTGCTGCCAGGACTCGGCATAGATGATCTGGGTCAGCCAGAACAGGTCCTCGCTGGGGTAGTTCAGTTCATAATAGTCTTCCCCGCCGGGGATCAGCCGGGCGCTGCGGGTGGAAATGTCCAGCCGGGAGCCATCTTCGGAAAGGCTGGCGTCCAGGCAGAGAAAACGGCACAGCAGATCACAGGGCAGGTACAGCTGCCCGGCGGCGGTGAACCAGCCCTCCGGCGCGTAAAAATAGCGCCCGTTGCCGCTGAGGTACTCCACGGCGCTGTCCCCCGTGAAATCCACGCCCTGAAGCGTCAGGGTAAAGGCGGTTTCATCCCCCTGCCAGCTGTTGGAAATATCCAGCCAGGCGCAGACGGCGGCGGGGGAGAGATAAAGATTACCGCCCTTCCGGCAGGCCCGGTCCATCAGCAGACCGTCAATATACACCGGTACCTGCTCATAGGGCGGCTTTTGCCCGGGCTGGGGCAGACGTAACAGTTGAACCTCCGCCGAGGGGGCAGGGGCGCTGGGCTGCTGCTGGGCACAGCTGCACAGCAGCAGGCACAGCAGCAGAAGCGGGACAAGCAGTTTAGTCCTGGGGTGCATCGCGGAACTGCTTGAGGGCCTGGGCCAGCTGGTCCGGGCAGGAGGTGGGTTTGAAGCCGCAGCGGATCCCCTCCACCCGGGAGATGACCTCCTCCACAGGCATACCCTTCACCAGACGGGAAATGCCCTGCAGGTTGCCGGAGCAGCCGCCGGTGAACTTCACATCCTGGACGCGGCCGTCCTCCACATCGATCTCGATCCGCTGGGAGCAAACGCCCCGGGGTCTGTATTCAAGCTTCATTACGCATCGGCTCCTTTCTGTTTTCGTTTAAAATTATAATACCATGGGGAGGGCGTTTTTTCAAGGGGGCCCATGCCACCTCATCCGCCCAGTGTGCGCACTGGGCACCTTCCCCTCCAGGGGAAGGCTTGGGAAGGAAAGCCTATCTCATGCCTCCTTCTGATGAGGGAGGTGGCAAAAATATGTGATTTTTGACGGAGGGAGAGAAAAACCTGATCGATCTGACTATTAAGAATCTCTCCCTCAGTCAGCTGCGCTGACAGCTCCCTCGTCAGAGGGAGCCAAGGGCTGATCTCAATGGCTCGTCAAACCGCTCTTTGGATGTGCTGACAGAAAATGCCCGTCCACAAAGAATTGCCAGCCGGAAAAGGTGGAGGGGACATGGAATTGGGGAAGGCAGGATATTTGCCGCTGCCGGTTCATACCCTTATATATAAACAGGAAAAGGGAACCGGGAGAGGATGGGGATGACATGCAGGCGGCAAGAAAACTGGCGGTCATGGGCTGCGCCACCATGGCGCTGTACCTGTTGACGGTAAGCGGGGCGGCGGAGCGTCTGGGGGACGCAGTGGCAGAGCGGCTGGGGGACAGGCGGATGAAGAACGTGGTGGTAGTCCGGGAGACGCCGGTCCCCACGGCGGAGCCAATGCTGCTGGGCGCGATGGCCACGGATGCGCCGGCACACCCGGCCATGGCGGAGACGGAGAGCCAGGACCTGCCGGAGATGGCGCCCATGGAGCAGGCGGAGGCAGCCCCGGAGCAGGAGACCGCCGGCAGCGGCGAAATTCTGGAGACCACGATCCAGGGGGGCCTCAGCGTCAACAACGCCACCGCGTACTGGGTGGATGTGACGGAAATCCTGTCCGCCGGGCCGGGGCTGCGCCTGCCCCAGGGGGAGCCCCAGATCCTGATCATCCACACCCACTCCAGCGAGGCCTACACCCAGGCGGGGCTGGACCGCTATGAGCCCAGCGACACCAACCGAACGGAGAACACGGAGTTCAACATTGTGCGTATTGGGGACGAATTAACGGAAATCTTCCAGCAGGCGGGGCTGAACGTGATCCACGACAGGGGCATCTATGACTACCCCAGCTACACCGGCTCCTACACCCGTTCCGGCCAGGCCATAGAGCAGTATCTGCGGGACTACCCCAGCATACAAATGGTGATCGATATCCACCGGGATGCCCTGGGCACCGACGATGTGGTATACAAGACCATGGCGGAGGAGGACGGGGTCTGCGCCAGCCAGGTGATGCTGCTCATCGGCACCGACGAGAGCGGGCTGGAGCACCCCAACTGGCGGCAGAACCTGGCAGTGGCCTTGTATATGCAGAACGCGGTAAATGCCCGGCACCCCACGCTGATGCGGCCCATCGCCCTGGTGCAGCAGCGCTATAACCAGCATCTCAGCCCCGGCTCCATGATTCTGGAGGTGGGCAGCAACGGCAACACCCTGCAGGAAGCCCTGGCCGCCATCCGGCTGTTCGGCCAGGCCGCCGCCCCCGCCCTGGCGGCGTTAGTGGAATGAGGAAAGAATTTTTTTGAAAAAGGGCTTTACAAACAGGCAGTGCTATGCTATATTTATTTCAGTAATAAGAATCATTCCTAAAATTGAGGTTGCAATGGATACTCGACGGAAAAACAGCAAAAAGCGTCAGGCCATCCTGGAGGCCCTTTGCGCCACCAGGGAGCACCCCACCGCCGAGATGCTCTACCAGCAGCTGAAGCCGGATTACCCGGAGCTGAGCCTGGGCACGGTGTACCGGAACCTGGGTGTGCTGGCGGAGGAAGGGCTGGCGGTCAGCGTGGTCCGGGTGGCCGGGCAGGAACGCTATGACGCCACCACAACGCCCCATGCCCACTTCGTGTGCCGGGTGTGCAGGCGGGTCATGGATATGGCTCTGCCGGAGGGGCTGGAGCAGGTATTCGGCAGCCTGGAGCAGGACTTTGATTTCGCGGCGGAGAGCTGCGCCATGTCCGTTACCGGCGTGTGCGGCGACTGCCGGAAAAAGAACGCCTGCTGAATCATTTCGTTTTTCCCTTGCGAAATGCGCAATGGAAGTATATAATGAAAAGGTCAAAACATAATTACTATTAGGAGGAAATTTACTATGAAGAAATGGGTCTGCCCCGTATGCGGTTATGTTCATGAAGGCGATACTCCCCCCGAGTTCTGCCCCCAGTGCAAGGTTCCCGGCTCCAAGTTCACCGAGCAGAAGGCCGGTATGTCCTGGGCTGCCGAGCATGTGGTAGGCGTTGGCAAGCAGTTTGGCGCCGACGTTCCCGCCGAGGTTCAGGAAGAGATCATCGCCGGGCTGAAGGCCAACTTCGAGGGCGAGTGCACTGAGGTCGGCATGTACCTGGCCATGGCCAGAGTTGCCCACCGCGAGGGTTACCCCGAGATCGGCATGTACTGGGAGAAGGCCGGCCTGGAAGAGGCTGAGCACGCTGCCAAGTTTGCCGAGCTGCTGGGCGAAGTGGTCACCGACAGCACCAAGAAGAACCTGGCCATGCGCGTTGACGCCGAGAACGGCGCCACCGCCGGCAAGTTCGAGCTGGCAAAGCTCTGCAAGAAGTACAACCTGGACGCCCTCCACGACACCATCCATGAGATGGCCCGTGACGAGGCCCGTCACGGCAAGGCTTTCGAGGGCCTGCTGAACCGCTACTTCAAGTAAGCCATTCCATCAATCCATCTGAGTCAGGAGGAAGTACAATGAAATACGTTTGCAATGTATGCGGCTGGGTCTATGACGAGGACGAAGCCGGCGTGAAGTGGGAAGATCTGCCCGAAGACTTCGCCTGCGAGCTGTGCGGCGTGGGCAAGGACAATTTCTCCCCCGAGGAGTAATTTCATAACAAAAAAAGCCTTGAGGCTTGGCCTCAAGGCTTTTTTGTTTGAAAATCAGAAGTTCAGCTGGGAGAAAGGAATGTAGCTGAGTGTTTGCGGCTGAGCCCCGGCGTCGGGAATCTCGGTGAGCGTGCCGGCGGCGTAGCTGTAAAAGCAGCGGACGGAGTCGGCGGCACTGTTGGCCCCTTCAAACAGGAAGCTGTTGTCCTCGCAGAGATAGTAGCGGGCCCGCTCCTGGGAGGAGAACACCCGGGCAACGCTGCCCTCCGGGTTCAGGGTGTACATCTCAAAGACGATGGGGGCGTAGAACTCGTCGGAAGCCAGGGTGCCAATCAGCAGCTCCTGGGTGCCGTCACCATCCACATCCAGCAGCAGATAGCCGATGTTGTCAAAGGGCGCGTCGCCCACACAGTACATGATCAGCAGCGGCAGGTCATGGGCCATCAGTTCCTCACCGCCCCAGCCCTCGGTGAGAAGGGTGGCGTAAGTCGCAAAAACATCGGCATAGGCGGCGATGGGGTCCGCTTCGGAGGGAGCGGTGGTGGGTTCTGCCGTGGGTTCGGCTGTCGGTTCAACCGTGGGTTCAGCTGTTGGCTCAGCTGTGGGGGCGGCGGTGGGCACCGGGCTGGGCTCTGTCTTGCCGCCGCAGGCGGTAAAGGCCGTCAGGCAGAGGGCCAGAATCAGCAGAATGGAGAAAAGTTTTTTCATTGGGTATCCTTCCTTTGTGAGAATTGCTCCTTAGTGATAGCACAGGGCAGGAGAATTTTCAAGCAAATTTGATGAAGGTTAAGAATGTTTAAGAAAGCGGCCCGGCGGCGGAAGGAGTCAAAAAACAGGATTTCCACCTCATCCGCCCAGTGTGCGCACTGGGCACCTTCCCCTCCAGGGGAAGGCTTGAGATAGCGTTCCTCTTCCTCACAGCATGGTTTTTTGACCCCTGGGGCCTCCTGCTTGCGCCTGGCGCCCGGCGCGCCTGCTCGGCCCTTGAGCTGAGTTTATCTCATAGACCGAAAACAGCCTGACGAAAGCCGTCGGAGACTTTTTGGGCTTTGGACTTGAAATTTTGTTTTTCCTGTGCTATACTACCCCAAGTAATGCGGGGTTGGTATATCGGTATTACTCCAGCTTCCCAAGCTGGCTAGGCGGGTTCGACTCCCGTACCCCGCTCCAAAAATCGGCAAGCTTCGAAAGAAGATTGCCGATTTTACTTCTTCACTCTTCTCTTTTCACTATTCACTAAAAAATGGGACCGATTTTTGGAAGGTAAAAAGGAATAGTGAAGAAGTAGGGTACGAAAAGACCTCCATGCCTGGGCGTGGAGGATTTTTATTGCAGAGAATTAAGAAAATTTTTCTGGCGTTTTCCGTAAGGTCTTGCTATACTGTCTGTGTATAGGCATAGGTACATACTATTGATATAACAGAAATCGAAAGGAGCATACGATTATGGGACTTATTCAGGCGGCATTGAACGCAGCGGGGACTGTGCTGGGGGATCAGTGGAAGGAATACTTCTACTGCGACGCCATCGATAACAACACGCTGGTGGTCAAGGGCCAGAAAAAGGTCAGCGGCTTCTCCTCCAACCGCCGGGGCGCGGACAACATCATCTCCAAGGGCTCCGTGGTGGCGGTGGCCGACGGCCAGTGCATGGTCATCGTGGATAACGGCAAGATCGCGGAGCTGTGCGCAGTGCCCGGTGAGTTCGTGTATGACAGCTCCACCGAGCCCAGCATCTTCGCCGGGGACCTGGGCGACAGCGTGAAGGAGACCTTCAAGAATATCGGCAAGCGCTTCACCTTCGGCGGCGAGGCCCCCAAGGATCAGCGGGTGTATTACTTCAACACCAAGGAGCTGGTGGGCAACAAGTACGGCACCCCCTCTCCCGTGCCCTTCCGGGTGGTGGACCAGCGCATCGGGCTGGATGTGGATATTGCCATCCGCTGCTTCGGTGAGTACAGCTACCGCATCTGCGACCCCATTCTGTTTTACACCAACGTCTGCGGCAATGTGAGCAGCGCCTATGACCGCTCCAGTCTGGACAGCCAGCTGAAAAGCGAGCTGCTGACCGCTTTGCAGCCGGCCTTTGCCAAGATTTCCGAAATGGGCATCCGCTACAGCGCTCTGCCCGGCCACACCATGGAGATCGCCAATGCCCTCAACGAGGTGCTGTCTGACAAATGGCGGGATCTGCGGGGTCTGGAGATCGTGTCCTTCGGCGTCAACAGCGTGAAGGCCAGCGAGGAAGACGAGCAGATGATCAAGGAGCTGCAGCGCAATGCGGTGTTCCGTGACCCCACCATGGGCGCGGCCCATCTGGTGGGCGCCCAGGCTCAGGCCATGCAGGACGCGGCCAAGAACGCCGGCGGCGCGGCCGTGGGCTTCATGGGCATGAATATGGCAGGCGCGGCCGGCGGTCTCAACGCCCAGAGCCTGTATCAGATGGGCGCCCAGCAGCCCCAGCAGCCGGTGCAGCCTGTTCAGCAGGCGGCCCCGGCGGGCAGCTGGAAATGCGCCTGCGGCGCGGTGGCCACCGGCAAGTTCTGCCCCGAGTGCGGCGCAAAGAAGCCGGAGGAGGGCTGGAAGTGTGCCTGCGGCACGGTGAATAAGGGCAAGTTCTGCACCGAATGCGGCGCTAAAAAGCCCGCCGGCGTGCCCCAGTACAAGTGCGACAAGTGCGGCTGGGAGCCGGCAGACCCCACCAAGCCCCCCAGATTCTGCCCGGAGTGCGGCGATCCCTTTGATAACGGAGACATCGTCTGAGCCGGGATGAGGTGATGGCTTATGGCGACCCAGGTAACCAATTACCAATGCCCGGCCTGCACCGGCCCCCTGCACTACGCCGGGGCCAGCGGCAAGCTGGAATGTGAATACTGCGGCAGCGCCTATGACGTTGCCGAGATCGAAAAGCTCTACGCCGAAAAGGAGGCTGCCGCCGAGACCCAGGCCGCCGCTGCCGCCGTGGAGGCGGAGGAACTGGGAGAGGATCAGGGCGAGTACACCGCCAATGGCGAGAGCTGGAGCCCGGAGGGAATGAAGGCCTACAGCTGCCCCTCCTGCGGGGCGGAGCTGGTCTGCGATGAGACCACCGCCGCCACCAGCTGTCCCTACTGCGGCAACCCCAGCATCGTGCCGGGGCAGTTCACCGATATGCGCAAGCCCGACTATGTGCTGCCCTTCCGGCTGGATAAGAAGGCCGCCGAGGAGGCGCTGCGGAAATACTACAAGGGCAAGAAGCTGCTGCCCAGGGCCTTCTCCGCCGAGAACCACATCCAGGAGATCAAGGGCGTATATGTGCCCTTCTGGCTCTACGACGGGGAGGCGGACGCGGACGTCAGCTATGCCGCCACCCGGGTATTCACCACCACCCGGGGCAACGAGCGGATCACCACCACGGAGCATTATCAGGTGCGCCGCTCCGGCACGGTGCACTTTGAGGGCATCCCGGTGGACGCCTCCAGCAAGATGCCGGACGAACATATGGACAGCATTGAGCCTTTTGACTACAGCGACCTGAAGCCCTTTTCCACCGCTTATCTGCCCGGCTATCTGGCGGATAAGTATGACGAGGACGCGGAAAAGTGCGCCGACAGGGCGGATCAGCGGGCCAGGGCCACAGCGCTGAACGTGATGAGCAACAGCGTGAAGGGCTACGCCACCTGCATCCCCACCCATGAGAATGTGCGCCTGCGCCGGGGACGGGTGAAGTACGCCCTGATGCCGGTGTGGATGCTGAGCACCCAGTGGAAGGGGCAGAACTTCCTCTTTGCCATGAACGGCCAGACCGGCAAGCTCATCGGTGATCTGCCCATATCCAGGGGGCGGCTGCTGGGCTGGTTCGCCGGAATTTCCCTGCCGCTGATGGCGGTGCTGTATCTGCTGCTGGGAGGTTGATGGAAATGAAAAAGAAAAGTATCCTTTCCCTCCTGCTGGCGCTGTGCCTGGTCCTCTCCCTGGGGGGAGCGGCCCTGGCCAGCAATCAGATCACCATGCCCTATGTGACGGACGCGGCGGGCCTGCTGACCAATGAGCAGGTCATGGCCCTGGAAGCCCAGGCGAAACAGATTGCGGAGAATTACGGTTGCGCCCCCTACATCCTGGCAGTGAATGACTTCCGGGTCTATGAGGACACCTACGACATCTATGAGGCGGGCATGAACCTCTACGAGCGCTGGGAGCTGGGCTATGGGCCGGAGAAAAACGGCCTGCTGCTGATACTCAGCATGGCGGAGCGGGACTATGCCCTGGTGACCTATGGCAGCGTCACCCACCGGGCCTTCACCGACTACGGCCAGGACTATCTGTACGAGCAGTTTCTGGATAACTTCCGCAATGACGACTGGGCCGGGGGCTTTCAGGATTACCTGAACACCGGCAGCTGGCTGCTGGAGCAGGCCAAAAACGGCACGCCCTATGATGTGAACACCGCGCCCAGGGGCTTTAATCCCCTGATCATCGTGATTCCGCTGGTGTTGGCGCTGGCTGTCTGCCTGGTGCTGACCGGGCAGATGAAAACCGCCAAGCGCAAGACCGAGGCCGGGGACTATATGGTTCCAAACGGCGTGGAGATGCGCGTGGTGCAGGACATTTTCACCCACCGCACGGTGACCCGCCAGGTGATTCAGCAGAACGAAAACAAGGGTGGCGGCGGCACCACCGTCAACAGCCGCGGCTTCTCCGGCAAGAGCGGGAAATTCTGAGAAAAACAGCAAAAAACATCCGCCCATCGGGCGGATGTTTTTTGCTGTTCAGTCCCGGCGGAGGAGGAAGCCACGGCCCAGGGAATAGGGGTTGCCGGGGATGCTTTGGCGGACATGGGCGGTCATGGCCTCCCGCTGCGTCACCACCAGGCCGGAGAGCCGGTCAATGCCGAAGTCCAGCAGCGCCGGACATAGGGGAACGCTGGGGCCGGTGAGAATGGTATAGGCGTTCGGACACAGGGAAAGCAGCCGGGGAAGGGTCTTGTTGATGAGGCTGCTGCCGGTGATGATGACCAGGTCGCAGCGGGGCAGCAGCAGCTCACAGGCGGAGTCCGGGTAGTCCCCGGGCCTGGGATCCCGCTCCAGAATATAGACTTCCCTGGCCTGCTCCCGCAGACCGGCGGGGCCGTGCATATGGCCCACGATGCCCACGGTCCTGCCGGTGAGATCCAGGCCGTCGGCATAATGGCCATAGTCCGGCAGGCCGGCAAGGCGGTCCGGCGTGTTATAAAAGGTATTCATCGCCGCCAGGCCGAAGCTGGCCTCCTCCAGGTTCCAGCTTTTCACCGCCTGAGCGGCCTGGGAAAGGGGCAGACCCGCAAGTCCCGCCGGGTACAGGGGCGGGACGCTGGCGCCGGGGGTGTGCATGGCGAGACCCAGGCCGGTCCCCGTATCGGTCAGGCACCACTGCTCCCCCATGGCGGTGGACAAAACGGGCGCGGCGCTGTCGACCCCGGCAAGCAGGGCATCATACAGGGCAAAAAAATCGGTTGACATGAAAAAACTCCCTTCCGTGGGATAAATCACAGTATACACCAAAGGCGGCCTGGTGTAAACCGCAGGAAATTTTGGTAATTTTTTACGGAAAAACTTCTTTGACGCAGTGATGATTTAACACTATAGCTGATTGAATAATTTTCTCTTGCAAAGGGCTTTTGGCTGTGGTATATTGTCCACATCAAATTTGATACCCGTGAAGCTGTCAGGCTGACTGACAGTGGAGGAACTCTGGAGAATCTCATTTATGAGTGCCGAAGGTGCAAGGCGAAAGCCGAATCTCTCAGGCCAAAGGACAGAGCGGAACGAGGGGCAAGGTGTTTGCTCCCGTCCACCCGGAGTTGCTGAAGTTCGGCAGCTCTTTTTTTGTTTCCCGGACAGGTATCAAAGGGCTTGGGCGCATAGAATATAGGGACTGTGCCCGGTCAGAAAAATTGGGAGGAGAAACTATGCAAGCAATACTGAACTTCTTTACAGGCCCATTGAATACGGTGGCCTGGCTGTACATCTTTCTGCCCTGCGTGATGATCGGCGGCGTACTGCTGACGGTGCGGACCGGCTTTATCCAGTTCCGCCGCTTCGGCTACGCCATGAAAAACACCGTCGGCAAAATGTTCAAAAAGATGGAGGCCGGCAAGGGCGCCGTTACGCCTTTGCAGGCGGTCACCACGGCCCTGGCGGCCACCGTGGGCACTGGCAACATTGTAGGTACCTCCCAGGCCATCGCCCTGGGCGGCTACGGCGCAGTGTTCTGGCTGTGGCTGGCGGCCCTGATGGGCATGGTGGTCAAGTACTCGGAGGTGACCTTGTCCATCCACTACCGCCAGCGGGATGAGCACGGCGACTGGGTGGGCGGCCCCATGTACTACATTACCAAGGGGCTTGGTCCCAAATGGAAGTGGCTGGCTGTTCTGTTTGCCGTTTTCGCGGTGCTGGCTTCCTTTGGTATCGGCAACATGAGCCAGGTCAACTCCATCACCGGCTCCATCACCGACGCCATCAATGTGTTCTTCAGCCTCAGTGACCAGGCCATTATGGTGGTCCGCTGGATCCTGGGCATCTCCATGGCCCTGCTGATCGCCATGATCCTGATCGGCGGTATCAAGCGCATCGGCAGCGTTACCGAAAAGCTGATTCCGTTCATGAGTCTGCTGTATATTCTGGTTTGTCTCATCGTTCTGATTTGCCACGCCCAGAACATCCCCGGCGCTTTTGGCAAAATCTTCTCCGCTGCATTTGCTCCCCGGGCTGTCATGGGCGCCGCCTCCGGCATCGCCCTGAAGCAGGCCATCGTCTGGGGCCTGCGCCGCAGCGCCTTCTCCAATGAGGCGGGCCTTGGCTCCGCCGGTATCGCCCACGCCGCCGCGGAGACCCCCTCCGCCGTGCATCAGGGACTCTACGGTATCTTTGAAGTGTTTATGGACACCATCGTCATCTGCTCTCTCACCGCTTTGACCATCATCTGCAGCGGGGTTGAGATCAACTTCGGCGTCAAGCCCGGCTCCGAACTGATCCGCAGCGCCTTCGCCACCGTGTTCGGCGAGCAGTTCTCCGCCCTGTTTGTGGCAGTGGCCCTGATGCTCTTTGCCTTCTCCACGGTGCTGGGCTGGGCCCTCTACGGCAGCCGCTGCATCCAGTATCTGTTCGGCGGCAAGTCCATCCGACCCTATCAGATCGTGTTTGCCATTGTGATCGTCATCGGCTGCGTGTCCCCTATCGACGTGGTGTGGGACCTGGCGGATACCTTCAACGGCCTGATGGCAGTGCCCAACTTCGTGGCCATCTTCGCCCTGTCCGGCGTGGTGGCAAAGCTGACCAAGGAGCACTTTGCCAACCCGGAAGCTGCCCTGAAGAAATAAGTGCGTATCCTTTGCCCGGGATCCGTTTCTGGATCCCGGGTTTTCATGTTATAATGGCAAAAAAGGTCGAGTGTTTCTTTCTCAAAAACGGTAGAATCACCGGCGTAGGGAGGCGATGGGAATGAGGGAACAGACGCTGGCTGTCCAGCGGATGCAGGACTATATTGAGGAGCATCTGGAGCAGGAGATCACACTGGCGGATCTGGCGGGGGCGTCGCTGTTTTCGCCCTGGCATTCTTACCGGCTGTTCCGGGAATACCTGGGGCTGAGTCCGGCGGAGTACATCCGGCGGCTGCGGCTGTCCCGCTCGGCCCTGCGGCTGCGGGATGAGAACTGCCGCGTCACCGATGTGGCCTTTGACCTGGGCTTTGGCAGTGTGGACGGTTATACCAGGGCTTTCTGCCGGGAGTTTGGCTGCAATCCCGGCCAGTATGCCAGGGACCCGGTGCCTCTTGCCCTGTTCATCCCCTACGGTGTGAAATTCCGGGAACTGAGAAGGGAGAATGTGACCATGGAAAATGTGCAGAGCGTGTTTGTGCAGGTGATTCAGAAGCCGGCACGAAAGGTGCTGATCAAGCGGGGCGTGGCGGCGGAGGAATATTTCGCCTACTGCGGGGAAGTGGGCTGCGATGTGTGGGGGCTGCTTCTCAGCATCTGCCCCAGGGAGGCGGAGCCGGTGTGCCTGTGGCTGCCGGAGCAGTATAAAAAGCCCGGCACCTCCACCTACGTGCAGGGCGTAGAGGTGGCGCCGGATTACGCGGGGAAAATCCCGGAGGGCTTCGATGTGATCGACCTGCCGGCGGCGGAATACCTGGCCTTTCAGGGAGAACCCTTCCGGGAGGAAGACTATTCCCAGGCCATCCAGGCGGTGGAAGCGGCCATGGACCGCTATGACCCGGCTGTGATCGGCTATGCCTGGGACGACAGCAATCCCCGCATCCAGCTGGAGCCCCGGGGAGAGCGGGGCTATATCGAGCTGCGGCCGGTGAAGAAGAAATAAGGATTTATATTATTGAAAAAAGCGCATACCATCGCTTGGATGGCATGCGCTCAGCTTGTCAAAAAAGTCGGTTTTACATGCCGTACCAGTGTATACTGCTGGTCAAAGGCTTCCCCTTGAGGGGAAGCTGGCGGCGAAGCCGACTGATGAGGTGGCAAATAAAAAACTGGGAAAAAGCAGAAACTTCTGTCAAAAAAGCAGGATTTCCACCTCATCCGCCCAGTGTGCGCACTGGGCACCTTCCCCTCAAGGGGAAGGCTTGAGAAAGCGTTCCCCCTTCCTCGCGGTGTGGTTTTTTGACAGACTCAGCGCATACCATCCCTTGGATGGCATGCGCTTTGTACTTTTTACAGGGACTCAGCTCAGCTTCTGGAGCATGGCGCCGGTGGCCAGGCAGCGGGGGCAGGTGGGCGTTTCTCCCGGGGCCGCTTCAAAGACGTGGCCGCAGAGCAGGCACTCGTACTGCTCCGCCGCCGGAGTGGCCGCAGGGGCGGGGGCGGCAGGAGGACAGGGCTGGCCTATGTGGCGGATGCCGGTATACTCGGCAATGTCCCGGTCGGTGGTGACCAGATTGTCCAGAGACAGGCCGTGGACAGAGGGATTGCCGGTGACCCGGGCGAAGGTCTTCAGCTCCTCCAGGGACACGTTCAGGAAGTTGGCCACCCGCTGGGCGGCGGCATCGACCTTCAGGCGCTGTCGCAATTCCGGGTTCTGGGTGGCTACGCCCACGGGGCAGTTGCCGCTGCCGCAGATGCGATACTGCTGGCAGGCGGCGGCGATGAGGGCGGAGCTGGCGATGGCAATGGCGTCAGCGCCCATGGCCAGGGCCTTGGCAAAATCCGCCGATACCCGCAGGCCGCCGGTGATAACCAGGGCCATATCGGAGCCCACGGAATCCAGGTACTTCCGGGCCCGGCTGAGGGCGTAGATGGTGGGAATCGTGGTGGCCTCCCGCAGCAGCAGGGGGCTGGAGCCGGTGGCCCCGCCACGGCCGTCAATGGTGACAAAATCTGCCCCGGCGAAGACGCAATATTCCAGATCCCGCTCCAGGTTGCCGGCGGCCAGCTTGATGCCGATGGGGCGGCCTTCCGAGCGGCGGCGCAGCATTTCCACCATGTCCCGCAGGTCCTCCTTGCTGTTCAGCTCCGGGAACTTGCTGGGGCTCTGCACGTCCTCCCCCTGCTTCTTGCCGCGGATGGCGGCGATCTCCGCCGTCACCTTCTCGCCGGGCAGGTGGCCGCCCATGCCTGGCTTGGTGCCCTGACCGATCTTGATCTCGATAGCATCGGCGGCCCGGAGGTTTTCATCGGTGACACTGTATTTGTTGGGGATATACTCAAAGATGTACTTATAGGCGGCCTGCCGCTCCTCCGGCAGGATGCCGCCCTCACCGCTGCACATGGCGGTTCTGGCCATGGCGGAGCCCTTGGACAGGGCCACCTTCACCTCCTTGGACAACGCGCCGAAGGACATATGGGAGATGTACACCGGGTTTTCCAGCACCATGGGCTTTTGGGCGTGCTTGCCGATGACGGTGGTGGTATCCACCGGGTCGCCGTCGTTCAGGGGAGCAGGATTCAGCTGGGCGCCCAGCAGGAGAATATCGTCCCAGTTGGGCATGGGCATCAGGGTGCCCATGGAGCCGCCGATGGACTTGCCGGTGACTGCCATCTCATGGATCTCCGCCATGTAGCGGCAACTGGGGTCATTCCGGGCGGTGGCAGGGTCATAGTTCAGGGGGCCGGAATAAGACTTGGGCGGCGCCGCCTCCACAGAGGGGGGCACCGGCACCAGGTTGGACACCGGCAGCTTGCACACCGGGCAGCAGTCCAGCGCGCTGATGGGCTTGCCCTCCTTCTCCTCGTCATAGATCGCACCGCAGACAATGCATTTGTAAACAGCCATAACATTTCCTCCTATTATTCTTTTTTTTGCTTCTGATTCTTCACGCAGTCGGAACACAGTCCCTCAAAGACCAGCCGGTGGCGGCTGACCTGAAAGCCGGTTTCCTCCCCAATCTGGGCGTCGTACTCCGCGTGATAGGGCAGGGGAGCGTCAAAGACCCGGCCGCAGCCGGTGCAGAACAGGTGGTAATGCCGGTCCTGCCGCAGATCATAGCGGTCCGCCGCCGGTACCCGCACCTGACTGATCTGCCCCTCATCGGACAACAGACCCAGATTACGGTACACCGTGCCCCGGCTGATCTTATCATCCTGAGTGCGCACGTCCAGATAGATCTGGTCGGCAGTGGGATGGTCACAGCGGGCCTTCACCGCCTCCAGCACCAGCTGCCGCTGCTTTGAGTTGCGCCGTGTTTTCATAAAAAATTCCTCTTATTTTATAATACTAGGACTTTGTACTATTGTAGCAAAAGGCGTAAAAGAAATCAAGGATGAGTGAGAAAAACCGCTCCGCAAAAAGATTGCAGAGCGGTGAAGGAGTGGAGACTCATTTGTTCTGCGCTTGCTGCCGCAGGCCCAGGCAGGCCAGCGCCAGGGCGGCGACTGCCAGGGAGAGAATCAGCAGCGCATCCCAGAACCAGGGGCAAGCAAAGTCCGGTCTGAAGGCGGTAAAAGGGGTGGTCAGGGTGTAGGTATTCAGGCCGTCCTGCCAGCCGTAAAAGGCGCTCAGAATGGTGTCCAGCAGCAGAGGGCAGGTCCAGACCCACAGGCTGCCCCAGCCGCAGGCCGCGGCGGAGCGGAAGTACCAATTGGCGGGGAGATAGCGCAGGAAGAGCATCAGCCCCCAGGGCAGAGCCAGCATCAGCAGGGTAACCAGACTGTCGGCGGTGAAGCAGCGCAGGTCGAAGCCGGTGCTGCCGGTGGCGTGGGCCAGACAGACAATGAGCAACAGCAGCAGGGACTCTATGCAGAAATACAGCAGCAGGCGGTTGCAGCCCCATTTCCCGGGGAGCTTTACCTGGTGGAAAACCAGGGGCAGGCACACCAGGGCCAGGCCGAAGAGACAGGACACGGCGGCCACAGGGAACCAGCGGCCTCCGGTATGGAGGCAGGACACCAGCAAGAGCAACAGCAGCAGGCCGGTCTGGATGGCAAGATACAGGCTGGTCTTACAGCTTTGCAGGCGCTCCGGCAGGGGGAGCTGGCGGAGGAAAACCGGGGTGAACAGAAAACCCAGGCCAAAGAGGATGGACACCGCGGCAAGGACGAACCAATCCCCGCCGGTGTGGACGCAGCAGACCAGAAGCAGAAGAAGCAGCATCAGCGTCCCGGCAGCCAGATACAGAGAGAGGCGGCAACGGCTGTACTTTTCCGGCAGGGGCAGCCGGGGCAGCAGGAAGGGCAAAATCAGCAGACTGAGGGCAAAGAGGCAGGCGGCAGCGGCGACGAAGAACCAGTTCCCGCCGCAATACAGGCAGATGGACAGCAGCAATAGCAGCAGGGAGGCGGTGAAGCCACCAAAGCTCAGCAGAGGGCGCCAGCGCTCCCACTTGCTGTCCAGAGCGCAGAGACTGGGCACCAGCAGGATGGAGGCGCAGAGCAGCACCGAGAATAAAACGATGAAAAACCAGTCCAGCCGGTGGGCCGTGGCCAGGTTCACAATGGCGCAGCTCAGCAATACGGCACCGTAGAGGATGAATTGGGTCAGGCGAGTGCGGCGGCAGAGGCGGATGTAGCGCTCTGCCAACCGGTCGGAATTGCGCTGGCGGGTGTCTTCACTGCCGGAAAGCAGCTCATGCTCGGAGACGGCCAGCACCTCGCAGATGTTTTGGATTAGGGTAATGTCCGGGTAGCTGAGGCCCCGCTCCCATTTGGAGACGGCGGACTCGGTGACGAAGAGACGGGCAGCAAAGTCCTTTTGGGTCATGCCCAGCTCCTTGCGGCGCTGAAGGATAAAGCTGCCGAAGGTCTTTTTATGTTCCATGGGTGATTCTCCTTTGGGCGGATGAAATCAACTTGCAAGTTCCCTTTGAGGATATGACAGCCATGGAAAAATGTCAACCAATCGGCACGATTTTGCGGCACGACCGTTAGGAAAGTCCAGTGTTTGCAAGGCTTTGCGGGTTATGAAATCACGAGAGAATATGGGCTTCGATCTGCTGGACGGTAAAGGCGTCCAGGGCGGGGAAGTCCATGTAGGGTTTATAGACTGCCTCCAGTTGGTCGTGGAGGGCTTTGGCCTGGCGGAGCTTTTCCAGGGCCTGCTCCATGAGGGCAGCAAAGGGCGCCGGACTGGGGCTGGGGGCGGGTTTCAGCTGGATATGCTGGCAGCCGGGCAGCTCCCAGCCGGGGTCAACAAAGGCCAGGCCGCAGTCCGGCAGCAGAACAGCGGAGAGTCTGACAGGGTCCAGGGGGTCGGGGGAGAGAATGAGCCGGGCGCCCCGGGCCTGGGCCTCCCGAAGCACCAGCTCCAGGGCGGTGGGAGCATTGGCGTCAAAGGCATAGATAAGTTTACATAACTTTTCAATTTCTTCATTCAAATGGACATAGCCCTGGCAGCTGATGGCGCTGAAAAAACGGCGGAGCACCGGCTGGGGCTTGGCGGGTACCTGATGCAGCTCCCGGTCCAGGATGCCGCCGACGTATCCGGACAGCCAGGCGGTCGGGCTTTCTTCCGGGGCGGCGTCCCGGACGCTGGCGGCAGCGGAGAGCAGGGCATAGGCCTGCCGGTAGAGGGCCTTATAGGCCCGGTTCAGCCCTTGAATCTGCTCTCCATCCGGGGAGGACAGCGGCAGATGACAGAACGCACCGAGGTTGACATAATCTGCGTCTACGGCAAAGGCGGCAGGCTCGGTGACGTGGGGGGCGGTGCCGTCGCACCAGGCCTGGCGGAGGGCGGGGATGTAGACGCCGTCCAGGGAGTCCGGGTCCCCGGAGCAGAGGACGGTTTCCACCTCCAGCCCCTTTTCCTCCGCTGCGGCGGCCAGACGGCGCATAAAGCCGGACTTCCCATTGCCGGGGCCGCCTTTGATGATGTGCAGGAAGCTGCCCTCCCCGGGGGGAAAGCTGCCATAGAGGGAATAGAAGCCCCGGCAGGAATTGGCGCCCAGAAAATAGTTCAGGTTCATGATCAGGCCTCCTTTTTACTGAATAGTATATGCGGCGGACTGGGTAAAAAGGCGGAAACAAAGACTGATTTTTGCATGTTGCATGAAAAAAGAGAAATTTTCCGGGATTTATTGGCACAATCGCAGAGAGAAAGGGGGCTTGCCATCGGCGGCGCTTGATGTTACAATATCTTCACAATCAAATAAAACCCAATGAACCTGACAGAATCCTTTGGAGACTGGCAGGGGAGGGAACTCTGGAGAATCTCATTTCGATGAGTGCCGAAGGTGCAAGGCGTCAGCCGAATCTCTCAGGCAAAAGGACAGAGGACGTTCCTTTCCCATATGGGAAAGCGCATATGTCTGTTTTCTCTGGAGTTGCTGTTTTGTACAGCAGCTCTTTTTTGTTTGGTTGAAGGATTTTAGAGGAGAGAAAAAGAAAAATGGACACCATTCTCAGCATCGTGCAGAAAATCAACTTTTACCTGTCGGACTACATACTGATCGTACTGCTGATCGGCACCGGCCTGCTCTTCACCATCAAGACCCGCTTTGTGCAGGTCCGCTGCTTCGGCGAAGGGATGCGGGCGGTCTTTCAGAAGTTCAGCATGAACGGCGGCAAGAACCACAGCGGCCTCAGCTCCTTCCAGGCGCTGACCACTGCCATCGCCGCCCAGGTGGGCACCGGCAACATCGTGGGCGCCTGCGGTGCCATCCTGATCGGCGGCCCCGGCGCCATCTTCTGGATGTGGATCATCGCCTTCTTCGGCATGGCCACCATCTATGCCGAGGCTGTGCTGGCCCAGGAGACCCGTGAGGTCCGTGACGACGGCAGCATTGCCGGCGGCCCCGTGTACTACATCCGCAAGGCCGTGAAGGGCGGTCTGGGCAAGTTCCTGGCTGGCTTCTTCGCCGTGGCCATCATCCTGGCCCTGGGCTTCATGGGCTGCATGGTGCAGTCCAACTCCATCGGCGCCACCTGCTCCACGGCCTTCGGCGTGCCCTCCTGGGTGGTGGGCCTGCTGGTGGCTCTGGTGGCTGTGTTCGTATTTCTGGGCGGCATCCAGCGTATTGCCAGCGTCACGGAAAAAATGGTGCCCATCATGGCCATGCTGTACCTGCTGGGCGGCCTGGTGCTGCTGATCTGCCGGATTCAGTATCTGCCGGAGACCTTTGGTATGATCTTCAAGTACGCTTTCGTGCCCAACGCCATCATCGGCGGCAGCATCGGCTATGCCCTGAAGGCCGCCATCAGCCAGGGCGTCAAGCGGGGCCTGTTCTCCAATGAGGCCGGTATGGGCTCCACCCCCCATGCCCACGCCATGGCCAATGTGGCCAAGCCCCATGATCAGGGCGTGGTGGCCATGATGGGCGTGTTTATCGACACCTTCGTGGTGCTGACCATGACGGCCCTGGTGGTCATCTCCACCCTCTATGCCGGCAACGGCCCTCTGGCCGGCGGCACGGCAGAAGGCATCACCAAGGCCAACATGGCCCAGCTGGCCTTCGGCAGCGTGTTCGGCCAGGGCTTCGGCAACATCTTTGTGGCGGTGTGCCTGCTGTTCTTCGCTTTCTCCACCATTCTCAGCTGGAACTTCTTCGGCAAGCTGAATGTGGAGTACCTCTTTGGCAAAAAGGGCGTGAAGGTCTATTCCGTCATTGCCATTGCGTTCATCTTCCTGGGCTCCTGCCTGTCCAACGACCTGGTGTGGGAGCTGGCGGATATGTTCAACCAGCTGATGGTCATCCCCAACGCCATCGCCCTGGTGCTGCTGTCCGGCATCGTGGTGAAGGCGGCCCGCGGCGGGGAGAAGTAAAGAAAGAAAACCAAAGGCCGGAGCGAAAGCTCCGGCCTTGTCAGTTGTCAAAGAAGTCTGTTTTACCTGCCGTACCAGTGGATTGTGCTGGTCAAAGGCTTCCCCTTGAGGGGAAGCTGGCGGCGAAGCCGACTGATGAGGTGGAAAATAAAAACGGGGGAAAAAGCAGGAACTTCCGTCAAAAAAGTAGGATTTCCACCTCATCTGCCCAGTGTGCGCACTGGGCACCTTCCCCTCAAGGGGAAGGCTTGCGAAAGCTCCGGCCTTGTGTTATATGGGGATTGATGATATAATCCGCCCAAGAGGTGAAGGTATGTACAGAAATATCCTTTTTGATTTTGACGGCACTGTGTTCGACACGGTGGAGGGCATCACCAAATCGGCCCAGTATGCCCTGAAAAAGCAGGGCATTGAAGCGGAGCTGCAGGAACTGCGCTGCTTTGCCGGGCCGCCCCTGGTGGATAAATTCATGGAGGTCTATGGCTTCGACCGGGAGACGGCGGAGCAGGCCACCCGGGATTTTAAAGCGCGGTATGAGCACATCGGCGTGAAGGAATGTCGGGTGTTCCCCGGAATCAAGGAAGTGGTAGAGGCGCTGATCAAAGCCGGGGCCAGGGTGGGCATCGCCACCTCCAAGCCCCAGCATCTGGCGGAGCAGCTGCTGGCGGGGGAGGACATGCTGGGCCTGTTCCAGGTGATCTGCGGCAGTCAGGCCAAGGGAAACAACAACGCCAAGTGGCAGGTTTTGCAGCGGGCCATGGATGCGTTGGGCGCCACAAGCCAGGACACCATCCTGGTGGGGGACACCAGGTATGACGTGGAGGGCGCCAGGCGCTGCGGCGTGCCCTGCCTGGGCGTGGGCTACGGCTATGCCGCCCCCGGCGAGCTGGAGGCCGCCGGAGCAATCGACGTGGTGGAGGATATGGCCGGATTGCAAGAGTGGCTGCTGAAATAAGAAAAACCTGAGATGGGGCGACCCGTCTCAGGTTTTTATATGCCGATCACCACGGTTTCCACGCCGCTGCGCTGGGCGTAGAGGATGGTGTTCATGGTGCCGCCGGGGAGGCCGGCAAAGGCGGCCAGCAGCAGGGCGGAATGATCCACCATGTACTGGTTGCGCCGCTGCATACAGCCGGGACTGTAATTTTGCTGAACCAGGTGCTGCTCATCACAGCGCGCCAGCAGCGCCGCGTACCGCTCACGGTCGGCGGCAGCCCACCGGTCCGCCTGGGTGGGGCAGGGAATGGCGGCTTCCAGCGTCACATCCGGGTGCAGCTCCCGCAGAGCCAGCACCGCCTCGGCAAAATAGAAGTCACAGCCCTGGGCCATGCCGCAGATAAAATGGCGAAAGCCCCGGCCATACAGGTCTTCCAAGGTATCTGCCAGGGTCCCTTTCAAATCCAGACAGCGTTCATCGCTCTCCCGGCTGCCCCAGGGCAGACGGTTGGGCCGGTGGCCGGAGAAACAACAGCAAATCGCACGCGGGTGCATCCTCTCACCTCTTTCAACGGAGATGATTGTATAATAAAAATTCCCCCTTGTCAAAACAAAACGATGGTGCTATACTGAATCCGTCTTCAGGGCAGGGTGAAATTCCCGACCGGCGGTAAAGTCCGCAAGCCGAAAGGCATGACCCGGTGCAACTCCGGGACCGACAGTAAAGTCTGGATGAGAGAAGATGCAGATATGCTTTTTTGCCGCCTGAAGATATTTGTATCTTCAGGTTTTTTTGTTATAGGAGGAACGTAAAAATGAGCAAACAGAGAGTATCAACCAGAACCATGGCCGTCATCGGCATGTTCTCCGCCGTCAGCTTCATCGCGGTGCTGATCGGCCGGATCGTGCCCACGGTTGCGGGCTTTTTGAGCTATGACCCCAAGGACGCGGTGGTGGTGATCGCCGGGTTCATCCTGGGGCCCCTGGCCAGCGTGGCCATTTCCGTGATTGTCTCCTTCATTGAGATGATCACCATCAGCGCCACCGGCCCTTACGGCTTCATCATGAACATCGTCTCTACCTGCGCCTTCGCGGTGCCGGCGGCCTGGTTCTATCGGAAGCACCACTCCCAGAAGGGCGCTGTGCTGGGCCTGAGCCTGGGCGTGGTGGTGCTGGTGATCTGCATGGTGATCTGGAACTATGTGATCACCCCCTTCTACATGGGCGTGCCCCGGTCTGTGGTGGCCGGGATGCTGACCACCGTGTTCGCCCCCTTTAACCTGGCCAAGGGCGGCATTAACGCGGCTCTGGCCCTGCTGCTGTACCGGCCCATTGTGGGCTCCCTGCGGAAGGCGGGCCTGGTGGAGGAGAGCAAGAGCAGCCACAAGAAGAGCTTCAGCGCCGGCTTCACCCTGTTCGCCGCAGCGGTGCTGGTCACCTTTGCGCTGCTGCTGATGGCCCTGATGGGAATTCTCTGACGGTTTTCCACAGCCGGTGGAGACTGAGGACGAAGTTGAAGGTTTCGGTAATGTAGATCATGGCGATGTAGGCCGGCAAGGCATACTTCGGCAGAAAGAACCAGACCAGGATCAGTCCCAGCAGAGAATCCAGAATATTGATGCCCATGGACCAGACCTGCTGGCCCAAGCCCTTCAGACAGCCGTCCACCGTCATGTCGGTATACATGACGGGGACCAAGGGGGCCAGCAGACGGATATAGTGCCCGGCGTCATAGCTTTTATAGACGGCTACCCCTAGCTTATCGGCAAAGAGGAACATAAACAGCCCCACGGCACAGGAGAACATCAGACTCAAGGAAAAGAGCTTCCTGGTGGTGCGGCGGATGGTTTGCCCATCCCGCTGCACCTGGGCGGCGGTCAGCTCCGGCACGATCAGCTCCGCCACGGCGGACATGATGCAGGAGGGGAAAAGAATAATGGGAAGCACCATGCCCTGTATGGTGCCGTAGCCTGACAGCGCCCCATCGGCGGAGTACCCGGCGGCCCGGAGCCCCCGGGGCACCAGCAGATGCAAAATGGTGTTCAGCGCGCTGCGGGCATAGGCGGAAACGGCCAGGGGCAGGGCGATCTTCAACATGCGGACGGTCAGGGCAGCGGAAGGGCTGCCCTGGCCGTAATGCCGCCGCCAATCCAGAACATAGGCCAGAAACATCAGAATCAGGCTGAGCACATCTGCCGCCAGTCGCCCCAGGGTGACGGCGGCACAGCTTCTTTCAATATCCCCGCTGGGGGTCAGATACAGGCAGAGAGCCACCAGAAAGATGCCGGCCACCTGCTCAATCAGGTGGATGAGGGTGGGCTTCCAGACCCGGCCGCTGGCGGTGAAGTAGCCGGAGATGGAGGCGCAGAGGGAGATGCAGGGCATGCTCCAGGCGGACAGCCGCAGGCTCATGACTGTGCGGGCGTCCCCGATCCAGAGAAAGCCGATGGGCTCTGCCAGCAGCCACAGCACCGCCGCCGCGGCCAGGCCGAACAGGGTCCCGTAGCCCAGGCAGCGGCCCATGGCTGAGCGGATGCCGCCGCTGTTGCTGCTGCCCAGCTCCTCGGCCACCAGGCGGGTGGTGGCAAAGCGGATGCCGGAGATGGCAAAGGTGGCGCCCAGGTTGGTGACGGAGCAGACCAGCTGATATAAGCCGATGCCCGCCGAACCGATGCGCCCCACCAGCCACACCTGAAAGGCAATGCCGATGCAGCTCATCAGCAGGGAAGAGCTGGTGAGTAGGGCGGTATTATAGACCAGGCGCTTTCTGGCAATCACAGGCAAGCCTCCTTCCGCGTCTGCTTAAGGCAAGTCTATGCAGCGGAAGCGCTCCACTTGTCCCCGGCGACAAAATACTTGAAAAATCGCCGGGACAGTGGTATGGTAGTACAAAACAAAAAGCAGCCCGCAGGAGGATAAGCGAATGATCATCACCATCGGCAGAGAGCACGGAAGCAACGGCCACGACATCGCCAGAGAGCTGGCCCGCCAGCTGGACTACCAGTGCTATGATAAGGAAATCGTGGACCACGCGGCGGAACAGTCCGGCTTCAGCAAGGAGATTTTTGATTCCTACGACGAGAAGAAGGTCTCCGCCTATGTGGTGCCCACCCCCCACTACATGGGCATGGGAGAGGGCTTTCGCCTGAATATGCAGGTGGCTTCTGCCCAGTTTGACGCCATCCGTATGCTGGCCGACCGGGGCAACGGCATCTTTGTGGGCCGCTGCGCCGACTATGTGCTGCGCAACCGGAAGGATCTGGTGCGGGTGTTCATCATGGCGGACAAGCATTTCCGCGTGAAAACCCTGATGGAGCGCAAGGGCATCGACGCCGAGCAGGCCAAGAAGCTGATGCGCCAGGTGGACAAGGACCGGGCCAGCTACTACAAGTACTACACCGATCAGCTCTGGGGCGAGGCGGAAAACTATGAACTGTGCGTTGACAGCAGCACCATCGGCGTTGCGGGCGCGGTGGAGGTCATCAAGGCCTATATTGCCGCCAAGGAGAAGGCCCAGGCTTGACATTGGGGCCGAATTGTGTTAAAACGGATACCGATAAGGGAGTAGTTGCCGCCGGAGGGAAATCCTGGCGGAACTTTAGTCAACAACCGGCGGTTGAAACCCGTCTGGCTATGGTTATAATTAACGAGACTTATCTGCAAGAAACTTGCGGATAGGTCTCGTTTTTCGTGGCCCCGCAAAGAAGAAAGGAAAGAGCTTTATGGAAATGTTCGTCTGTTGTCTGTTGTTTGCCGTGGGTGTGGTGCTGGTGATCAAGGGGGGCGACGCCTTTGTGGATGCCGCCAGCTGGATCGCCCGGGCCATGAATATCCCCACCTTCATCATCGGGGCCACCATCGTCAGCCTGGCCACCACCATGCCGGAGATGATCGTCTCTGTGATGGCCGCCGCCCAGGGCAAGGTGGATATGGCTGTGGGCAACGCGGTGGGCTCCGTCATTGCCAACACGGGGCTGATTATGGCGGTGGCCATGATGGCCATGGCCATCCCCTGCAGCCGGGAAAAATACCTGCGCCAATGCCTGCTGCTGACGGCCACCGCCGCGGTGCTGCTGCTGGGCTGCCGGGGCGGCAAGCTGGGCATCGGCTGGAGCGCCGTGCTGATTGTGCTGTTCCTGCTGTTCATGGCGGAAAACCTGCGCAGCGCCCGCAGCGAGATGAAGAGCGCGGAGAGCCATGAGCCGGTGGACAAAAAGGAGCTGCTGAAAAATATCGGCAAGTTTATCCTGGCCGCCGCTGCCATTGTGCTGGGCAGCCGCCTGATGGTGGATAACGGCAGCAGCATCGCCGCTTTCCTGGGCGTGCCGGAGCGGATCGTGGCCCTGACCCTGGTGGCGGTGGGCACCTCCCTGCCGGAACTGGTCACCACCATTACGGCCATTGTGAAGAAGGAATCCGCCCTGTCGGTGGGCAATATCATTGGCGCCAATATTATCGACCTGTCTTTGATCCTGCCCCTGTCCTCCCTGGCTGCCGGGGAGCCGCTGCCGGTCTCCGCCCAGAGCGCGGCGGTGGATCTGCCCGCTTGCCTGATCATCACGGTGCTGGCCCTGCTGCCCCTGATGCTGCGGCAAAAGTCCTCCAAGGTTCAGGGGGCCGTTCTGCTGGCCGCCTATGCCGTGTATCTTTTTATCGTGCTTTGAACAAAAAATCAGCCGGACTTTTGTGGGGTGTTCGTAAGACAGTTAAATTTGCAAATGGCGTGACTTTCGTGGTCACACCTTTTGCTTTAAGAGGATAGCCGCAAAGTGGCGCAAGGGGTGCAGCCCCTTGTTCGGAACGAAGTAACGCATAACAGCCCGGACATTCAGGTGCCCGGGCTGTTCAGTCTCACAGAGCGCACATACGGGGCTTGACCCGTATAGAAGTGCGCCCTTGTATCAGTTCGAAAAATCGGAATTTGGCTAGCAGGGCAAGATAGACATTTATTTTTGGAAATTCTCTTTCAGCTTGCAGCCAATGAAAGAAACTGCAACCATAAGGGCAAAGCAAGTAACATAAGCGGTGAATACACTATGACTCCAATTTGTTAGACTGAAGCCGAGTTTTAACATAGGCAAGTAGAAAAATTGTGACCAACTTCCAACACAGTTCATCCAATAGGCATGAAGAAATAGTTCCTGGATACCAAGCAATAGTAAATCTAATGAAGCGATTAGATTCAAGGAAATAACAATTGCTTTCGTACTGTGAGAACGGTCATTGAGCAGAAACGCAATACAACCCCATAGGCACAGCACAGCCAGCGATATGAATCCATACGGAAGAACAGAATCTACATAGGTAAGCATATACCAATTTTGAATACAACCAATAAGAAAAGGTAACGCACCAAAAACAAAAGCAATGATGACAGGGAATCTCTTTTTCATTTGGATACCTCCTTAGTCAAATTCCGATTTTGCGGGTCTGTTCGCTTCCATATTATCGCATAACAGGATAAAATACAAGAACAGCCACCGCGGTTCAAACTACGGTGGCTGTTAACTGTCTTACGGACACCCGCCCTTTGTCCGGCTGTTTTTTTGTTCAGTTGCTGGTTTCGCTGCAGGTCTCGATGCAGAAGCTTTTTACGCCGCAGTGGGGGCAGGTGAGCCAGCGGAGTTTGGGGGTGTGCCGGGCGAAGAAGGCCTCCTTGAAGCGGGGAGTGAACACCTGGTGGCACTGAGGGCAGATGTAGGCCACGGCCTTGAAATAGAAGCGGCTGATCCAGATGCCCATGGCCACCACCAGGGCCAGGCCGGCGGCGAAGGGCCACCAGATGTGCTTGACGATGCCGTAGATCAGGGTGCCGATTGCCACAAGGTCCATGAGGATGCCCAGGCCCAGCATGAGGGCGTGGGTGCGGTTGAGTTTGCTGTTATTTTCCATTTTGAAAGCTATATCGCCGATGGATTCCAGAGAGACGCTGTCCAGACTTTTCAGTTCTTTTGAAAGCTGTTCCAGGCTGCTGAGTTTTTCCTGCCGCTCCTGCAGTTCCTGACGAAGGGTCTCCTCCTGCTGGGAAAGGAGCAGGGTGATGACTTCCCGGGAGTTGCCCTCGGCCAGAAGCTGGGCGATGCTGTCGATGGGCAGGTCCAGACTGCGCAGGTAGCAGATCAGCTTCATGCGGCGCAGGTCATCCTCCGAGTACAGGCGGCGGCCGCCTTCGCTCAGCTCCGAGGGGTTCAGGATATTCCGGCGGTCATAATACTGGACCGTCCGAACCGTGACGCCGCAGAGTCTGGCGATCTCTCCGGTGGTGTATTTTGACATAGCTTTGCACCTCCTTACGATGCGGATCATACAACATGACCCAGGGTCACGAGCAATACCTTACCCAGGGTCACAAAGAAAATTTTTTTGAAAAAAGTGATACCCAAGGCTTTGGGTATCACTTTTTGTGCTTTACAGGCAGGCGGCGCCGCTGTGATCCACGGCTAGCTCCTGAATATGCCAATGGTGCTTCAGGCCGGCGGCGGAGGCGGAGAGCCGTTCGGCCAAAGTTCCGTCTTTGGTGATGCACAGCAGGGTGGGGCCGGCGCCGCTGATACAGAAGGCGTCACAGCCCAGGTCATGGGCCAGGGAGCGGAGGGCGTCGCTCTCGTCAATCAGGGGGAAGCGGTAAGGCTGGTGCAGGCGATCCTGGAGGCAGTGGGCGATGAGGGCCTCATCCCCCAGCTCCAGCGCCTTGGGCAGCAGGGCCAGGCGGGACAGCTGACCCACCGCGTCCTTAAAGGGAACGGACTGGGGCAGGACGGAGCGGGCGGCGTGGGTACTGAGGGGAAAATCCGGCGACAGGAGCACAAAGCGCAGTTCCGGGTGTACCGGGTAGGCTACGGTATAGACCTGGCCATCGGCCATCATGGAGGCGGTGAGACCGCCGAAGAGGGCGGGGGCCAGATTATCCGGGTGCCCCTCAATGGGGGTGACGATGGCGAGAAGGGCCGCGGTGTCCAAGTCAAATTGACCCAGCTTGTTGGCGGCCAGGGCCCCGGCGGCGATCATGGCGGCGGAGGAGCCGAGACCCCGGCAGACGGGGATGTCAGCGGCAATGTCAATATGCACGCCGGGGGCGGGGAGACCCATGTGGGCGTACACGGCGGCAAAGCCCTGATAGGCCAGGTTATCGGGAGTCTGGTACTCCACATCACAGCCGGAGAAGGAGAGCTTGTCACTTACAGTGAAGCTGAGGGTGTTATACAGCCGCAGGGCGCAGCCCAAGGTATCAAAGCCCACGCCCAGATTGGCGGTGGTGGCGGGGACGCGGACGGTTACTTTTTCCATGATGTTTCAGCCGCCTTTTCAATTACATAGTTTTCCATCCCCTGGGGCGTCACACAGTCAAAGTGGAGCCGGGGGCGCTGGCGCAGGCCCTGGAGGTTGGCCGGCATGGGGACGCCGGTGGCATGCTGGATGTCCTCCATGGTCTGGAACTGGTCGCCGGTGGAAGGAAGGCCCAGGGCCTCCATCACGGCGGCGGGGAACTTGTAGGGGGAGGCGGTGGAGAGCACCACCACCGGGGCATGATCGGGGTTCTGGGCCTTATACTGCTGGGCCACGTTCCAGGCCACGGCGGTATGGGTATCCATCAGGTAATGGTGCTGCTGCCAGACCTGGGCAATGGTCTCAACGGTGGCGGCATCGTCACAGTACCCGGCGAAGAACTTGCACTGGGCTTTTTCCAGCAAGGCGGGGGGCAGCTGATAGTAAGACTGCCGCTCCAGGTCCGCCATGAGGGAGGCAACCAATTCACTGTCCCCGGAGAGGAAGTACAGCAGCCGCTCCAGATTGCTGGAGACCAGAATGTCCATGGAGGGGGACAGACTCTTATGGAAGGGACGGCGGCGGTCATAGCAGCCGGTTTGGAAGAAGTCGGTCAGCACATTGTTCACGTTGGAGGCGCAGACCAGCTTCCCCACAGGCAGGCCCAGCTCCCCGGCGATATAACCGGCCAGAATGTCCCCAAAGTTGCCGGTGGGAACCACATAATCCAGCTTGTCCCCCAGGGTGATGCGGCCCAGGCGGAGCATATCGGCGTAGGCAGAGAAGTAATACACCACCTGGGGCACCAGGCGGCCGATGTTGATGGAGTTGGCGGAGGACAGGTGCAGCCGGTCGCTGAGGTGGGAGAAGATGCGCTTGACCCCGGTCTGGGCATCGTCAAAGTTGCCCTCCACGGCGCAGACCTTCACGTTATTCCCCTGCTGGCTCAGCATCTGGGCCTCCTGCACGGGGCTGACGCCGGACTTGGGATAAAAGACAATGATGCGCACGCCGGGCACATCCCGGAAGCCCTCCATGGCGGCCTTGCCGGTGTCACCGCTGGTGGCGGTGAGGATGAGCACATCCTGCTGATCGCCGCACTTCATGGCGGCAGCCTTCATCAGGTGGGGCAGCAGGCAGAGAGCCATGTCCTTAAAGGCACTGGTGGGGCCGTGGAACAGCTCCAGCAGCGCGTCCTCCCCCACGGGGGTGAGGGGCGTCAGGGCCGGGGTGCTGAACTTGCCGGTATAGGCGGCCTGCACCAGACTCAGGGCCTCTTCCCGGCTGAAATCCGGCAGGAGGGCGGAGACGATCTGAGCGGCCATGCCGGTATAATCCAGCTGCAAAGCGGCCTGCCAGTCAAAGTGCAGGGCGGATACATCGGGCAGCACATAGAGGCCGCCGTCAGGGGCCAGGCCCTGAAGAATGGCATGGGCGGAATCGGTTTGAATTGCATGGGAGCGGGTGCTTTGGTAGTTCATGGTTTTTCTCCGTTCTGCCGGGGGTGTTCCGGCGTGACAAGGATATGATATTCCGGGGGAAAAGTCAAGACGTCAGAAGAAGCTGGCGGCGTTCCGTTTCCAAATCGAAGCCACCTCATCAGTCGGCTGCGCCGACAGCTTCCCCTCAAGGGGAAGCCAAGGGGATCGTTATAAATACAGAGTGGACAGGTCCAGGTGCTGCTGGGCGCAGAGAGTCTGGAGCCAATGGGCCAGGGCGGCCTCAGATGCAAAGCAGGGAAGATAGCCCTCCGGCGGGTGAAGGACCACATTCACATGCTCGCCGTTGGCCTGGCGCTCCATCAGACTGATGGGCATATCCAGATAAAAATGCTCCTGCCGGATATGGTTCAGCTCATGCTCCAGAATCTCCTGCCGGCGGGCAGGGGACAGGAGGGAATTGATGTAAATGTCAAAGCTGCCGTCGTTATTGGGGACGCTGACCCCCTCCACAGAGCGGGGCAGGTCCACCAGGCGAAGATAATAATCAATCATTGCGGCGCAGGGCCTCGATGATCTTTACCGCCTGGCGCACGTCTTCAGGGCTGGCGTCCCGGGCCAGGGAAAAGAGCATACGCATATCCTCCCGCTCCCGCAGGGCGGTGAGCAGTTCCTCCAGTTCGCCGTCGGCGGCAGAGGCAGGGGCGGGATCCTCCGTCTCCCCGTTGAGGTAGGCGGGGGTGGTGCCCAGAATTTCCGCCACCCGGCGCATCTGCTCCGGGTTGGGATGGGACTTCTGCTGCTTCCAATCCTGGCAGATGGTGGAGCTGCGGCCCAGGGACTGGGCAATAAATTTTTTCGTAATGCCTTTGGCGCTGCGGAGCTGTTCAAATCTGTTGTAATCGAACAAAAGCTTCACCCCTTTTATGTGCAAATCCACGAATCGCAAAAAAGTACGACGAAAGACTAGATAATCGCAAGAAAATGAGATATACTATGCAGCGTCGGGAGCCGGTGAAAGCCCTGGACACCCTGCAAAATCTAAGAAGTACCTGAAAGAATAGTACGGTATGAAGTGGGTTTTGTCAAGGAGGAATCTCAAAAAAATGCGAAAAAATCTGAAAAATGTTTGAGATAGAGGTGAGACGAGGATGGTTCAGGTGAGGGATGATCCCATCATCAGGGCGATGGAAAGGACAGGAAATTTTCCCTGGTATGCCGCTGAGGAGGAGAAAGCTTTCCACCTCATCAGTCACGGCGCTGCCGTGACAGCTTCCCCTCCAGGGGAAGCCTTTGAAAAATCGGTAGAATGAAGGAGGCTGCGTGAGATGGCAGGTTGCAGAAAACTGTGTTGGGGCGAGGCGGATGTGCGCTGCCCCTTCTATAAAAAGGACAGCAGGGAGGAGAAAAGCATACGCTGCGAAGGCTTTGAAAAGGACTGCCTTGTGGAGAGCCGATTCCGAACTCTGGCCCAGCGGGAAAAGCACATGGGCCGCTACTGTGTCAGCCGCTTTGAGGGCTGTCCGATTTATAAAAGCACCTATGACAACAAGTACAGAGAGGATGAGGCCTGAGCATGGGCAGAAAAAAGGGAGGAATTGACTGGGAGGACGTGGAGCTGGAATACCTGAACAGCCGGATAAGCCTCAAGGACCTGGCGGAGAAGAGACAGATCAGCTACAGCGCGGTACAGCGGAGGGCCAGGGCAGGGCAATGGGCGGACAGGAGGGCGAAGCTGGAGCAGGAGCAGAGCTATGCCCGGTTGGGGCATGTGACGGACAAGCTGCTGATGAAGATGGCAGAGACCATTGACGGCGAGAAGGAGCTGGAGGCCAAAGACCTGAAGGCGCTGAGCTCGGCCCTGAAGGAGCTGGGCGAGGTGAAGGAGAGACTGGAGGAGGGCAGCGGCGGAAAACAGGAGCCGCTGGTGGTGAAGCTCTCCGGGGAGCTGGAGGAGCTGAGCAGATGAAACGGGGGAGAAGATGGGCGAACTGCTGATTCCCCAGCCCAGCGAGAAGCAGAGGCAGTTCCTGCTGGACGAGCACAAATATGTGGGCTACGGCGGGGCCCGGGGCGGCGGAAAGAGCTGGGCGGTGCGGATCAAGGCGGTGCTGCTGTGCCTGAACTACCCGGGGATCAAGGTGATGATCATCCGAAAGACCTTCCGGGAGCTGCGGGAAAACCACATTGTGCCCCTGTGTGAACTGCTGCGGTGCATGGGGGAGAAGGAGGAGCGGCTCGCCAGCTACTCCGACAGCAGGAAGGAGATCAGCTTCCCCAACGGCAGCAGAATCCTGTTCCGCTACTGCGACAGCGACAGGGACAGCCTGCGCTTTCAGGGCATGGAGGTGGATGTGCTGTTCGTGGATGAGGCCACCCAGCAGAGCGAGGAGAAGATGGACCGGCTGAAGGCCTGTGTCCGGGGGGTCAACGACTTCCCCAAGCGAATCTACTACACCTGCAACCCCGGCGGGGAGGGGCACAGCTGGGTGAAGCGGCTGTTCATCGACAAGCGCTACAAGGAGAACGAGCGGGCGGAGGAGCACAGCTTCATCCAGGCCCTGGTGACGGACAACAAGGCGCTGATGGAGGCGGACCCGGAATACATACGGCAGCTGGAGGCCCTGCCGCCCAAGCTGCGGGAGGCCTGGCTCCACGGGAACTGGGACATTTTCGAGGGGCAGTTCTTTGAGGAGTTCCGGGTGGAGCCGGATCTGCGCGCGGCTGCCAGGGCGGGCTGCCAGCTGACGGCGGAGGAGCTGCGGCAGCAGCACCGCTGGGTGCATGTGATCGAGCCCTTCGACATCGGCGCGGGGAGCCGGCGGGGCTGGAAGCTGATGCGCAGCTACGACTTCGGCTATGGCAAGCCCTTCTCCTGCGCCTGGTGGGCCATCGACTATGACGGGGTGTTATATCGGATATTGGAGCTTTACGGCTGCGGCGACAGTCCCAACGAGGGGGTGCGCTGGACGCCGGATCAGCAGTTCCGGGAGATCGCCAGGATCGAGCGGGAGCATCCCTGGCTGCGGGGAAGGTACATCCAGGGGGTGGCCGACCCGGCCATCTGGGACGCCAGCCACGGGGAGAGCATCGCGGACACGGCGGCAAAGTACGGGCTGATGTTCATGCCGGGGGACAACCAGCGGATTCCGGGCTGGATGCAGTGCCACTACCGGCTGCAATTCGATAAGGAGGGCTACAGCAGAATGTATGTATTCTCCAACTGCAAGGCCTTTATCCGGACGATCCCGCTGATGATGTATCACAAGCACAGGCCGGAGGATCTGGACACGGAGCTGGAGGATCACGCGGCGGACGAGTGGCGGTATCTGTGTATGTCCTGCCCGGTGGCGCCCCTGCGGCCGGTGGAGGAAAAGCCGCTGCTGATCGACCCCTTGAGTAAACGCTGAATCAATTGCCTGCGGCGTCTTGCGGAAAATTTGCGCCCTGATTTCGTCACTTTTTCTTGCAATACACAAAGTATTCCTGCAAAAAAGCGCCTTTATCAGAACACAAATTTTCTCGCAATCCACTCTTGCCGATTGAATCAGCGTTTACTTGAAGCAGAGCCTGGAGCGGTGAGGGGGAAGAACCTCTCAGTCACGCCGCTGGCGTGACAGCTCCCCTTGGGAAGGGGAGCCAAGGCCACCTCATCAGTCGGCTGCGCCGACAGCTTCCCCTCAAGGGGAAGCCTTTGGGGAGAGAATGAGAAAATCAATTGGAGGGTAAAAATGGAGGAGAAGATCATGCTGCCTGTGAATGGGGAGCGGCTGCGGGAGTTTACCAGGGTTTTGCAGAAGTACAAGGCCGGAAAGGCCAGCATCGAACGGCGCACCATCGCGGCGGAAAACTGGTGGAAGCTGCGCAACCAGGCGGAGGAGCGGAAAAGCATCGAGGGCTTGCAGGGCTTTCAGGCCGTGTCCGGCTGGCTGCACAACATCATTGTTTCCAAGCACGCGGACGCCATGGAGGCCTACCCGGAGCCCTGTATTCTGCCCCGGGAGGCGGGGGACCGGCAGGAGGCCGGGATGCTGTCCCGGATTATCCCGGTGATCCTGGAACAGAACGAGTTCGAGAAAACCTACTCCGACGCCATGTGGCAGAAGCTGAAAACAGGGACAGGGGTTTACAAGGTCTGGTGGGACGCGGAGAAGCTGAACGGACTGGGGGACATCGCCATTGAGCGGGTGGACCTGCTGAACGTGTTCTGGGAGCCGGGAGCGGCGGATATTCAGGACAGCCGCTACTTTTTCCACACCCGGCTGGAGGACAACGAGGAGCTGGAGGAGAGCTATCCCCAACTGAAGGGGCGGCTGAAAAACAGCGGCTTTCTGGCAAACCGCTTCGTCTACGACGACGCGGTATCCACCGAGGGAAAGAGCACGGTGATCGACGTGTACTACAAGCGGCGAGAGGGCGGCAGGATGGTGCTGCACTACTGCAAATATGTGGGGGATGTGGTGCTGTACGCCACGGAGAATGAGGAGGCGCTGGCCCGGATGGAGGGCCGGGAGGCGGAGGGCAGGGGCCTGTATGACCATGGGCTGTACCCCTTTGTGTTTGACAGCCTGTTTCCCATTGAGGGCAGCCCCTGCGGTTACGGCTTCATTGACCTGTGCCAGAACGGGCAGACCCAGATCGACATGATGCAGACGGCCTTCCTGAAAAACACCATGGTGGGGTCGGTACCCCGGTATTTCCAACGGGTGGACGGGGCTATCAATGAGGAGGAGTTCCTGGATCTGAACAACCCCATCATCCATGTCAATGGGAATCTGGGGCAGGACAGCCTGCGGACGGTGGATTACCGGCCCCTCAGCGGCAACTATATCGATATGCGCACCAGCGTGATCAATGAGCTGCGGGAGACCTCCGGCAACACGGAGACTTCGGTGGGGCTGGTGAGCTCCGGGGTGACGGCGGCATCGGCCATCGCGGCGCTGCAGGAGGCCAGCGGCAAGGGCAGCCGGGACGCCACCCGGGCCAGCTACCGGGTGTACAGCAAGATCATCGGGCTGTGCATTGAGCTGATCCGGCAGTTTTACCAGCTGCCCAGGCAGTTCCGCATTCTGGGGCGGATGGGCACGGAGCAGTTCGTGGCCTACAACAACCAGGGGCTTCAGCCCCAGCGGCAGTATTTTGGAGAGATCGAGCTGGAGATGCGGCTGCCGGTTTTTGACATCAAGGTGGTGCCCCAGAAGAGCAGCAGCTATACCAGGCTGAGTCAGAACGAGCTGGCTTTGCAGTTTTATCAGCTGGGCTTCTTCTCCCCGGGGCAGGCGGATCAGGCTCTGGCCTGCATGAGCATCATGGAATTCGAGGGGAGGGACGAGCTGATGCAGCAGATCAGCTACAACGGCACCATGCAGAAGAAGCTGGCCCTCTTCCAGCAGTACGCCCTGGCCCTGACCCAGAAGTACGAGCCGGAGCGGGCAGGGGAGCTGATGAGCAGCATCACGGGGGATGCGGGCATTGCCCTGAGGAGCAGGGCGAAGCTGAAAAAAGAGAGCAGCGGAGAGGACCGCCGGGTGACCCAGGCGCGGCAAAAGGCCCAGAGCGTGGCCCAGCCGGGAGGCAGATGAGATGACCAGAGTGCGATATGACCGGGCGGGACTGCGGATGCGGATGGAGGGCCATGCGGGGGCCGGGGAATACGGCCGGGACATCGTGTGCGCGGCGGAGAGCATCCTGCTGCTGGTGCTGGAGCGGCAGCTGCAGGAGCTGGAGGGAGAGAACCGGGTCAGCGTGGTGAAAAGGCCGGGGGCGGCGGAGATCAGCTGCTGCCCGGCCAGGGAAAAGACCCTGCGGTGCAGGGACGTTTTCGAGACGGTGTTCCTGGGCTATCAGCTGCTGGAGAACATGTATCCGGCCTTTGTAAGAACGGAACTGGTTTGACAGGGTGTGAAGAAGGGAGAGAAACAATGGCGGAGCTTGAGAGAAACGAGGAAGAGCAGCAGGAGCGGGAGGCGGACAGAAGCAGCGTGGCGCTGGTTACCGCGCCGGGCGCGCAGGTGAGCCGGGATTACAGCAACACCATGGCGGCGCTGAAGGAGAGCGAATTTGCACTGCCGGAATTTTCCAGCAGCTATGATGAGCAGATCACGGAGCTTTACAACAAGATCGTCAGCAGGGAGCCTTTCAAGTATGACCCCATGTCCGACGGCCTTTACGGGCAGTACCGGGAGCAGTACACCCAGATGGGGCGGATGGCCATGCGGGACAGCATGGGCAAGGCGGCAGCACTCACCGGCGGCTATGGCAGCAGCTACGCCCAGAAGGTGGGGCAGCAGGAATATGACGAATATTTGCAGAAGCTGGGCGAGGTGATGCCGGAGCTTTACGCGGCGGCCTACCAGCGCTACAAGGATCAGGGAGAGAGCCTGGAGAGTCAGTACCAGAGACTGACAAAGTTGGAGGGGCAGGAGTACGACCGTTACCGGGATCAGGTGGAGGACGTGAAGTACCAGCAGGGCATGGCGGCCGACAGAGACAAGACCGAAAACGACCGAAAGGACAAGAACTACGACCGGCTGGTGGAGCTGATCACCAAGACCGGTTATACCCCCAGCCAGGAGGAACTGGAGCAGAGCGGCATGACCCAGGCCCAGGCGGAGGCCTATCTGACGCGCTATGACGGCGGTGGCGGAGGAGGCGGAGGCAGCAGCATCCCCATGAGCTACTACTACGGCGGACGCAGCAAGAAAACCACCACGCTGACCAAAGCACAGCAAAAGATCATCGCCGCAGGCGGAACCATCAGCAAAAAGTGAGGCCGGAAGAAAGCAGCCCTTAACAGCGCCGCCGGGGCGCAACGGCGGCGCTGAGATGCAGAAATGCAGAATATAAGGAGGAGACCCCATGGAGCGGGAAAAAGGTTTTGGCCTGCAATTCTTCGCAGAGGAAGAGCAGGGGGAGACAACGGGCGTAAGCGCTGCCGACGCCGGGCAGCAGGAGGAAAGCCGGGAGGGCCAAAACGGTCAGCGGATGAGCTGGGCGGAGATCATGGCAGACCCGGAATACCGAAGCGAATATGACAGGCAGGTCCAGGGCATTGTGAAAAAGCGGCTCAGGGACCGGCAGGGAAATGAGGAGCGGCTCAAGCGGCTGGACGCGGCCATGGATGAGCTCTGCAAGAGCTTCGGGATGGAGAGAAGTCAGGGACAGGAAGCGGACCCTGCGGCCCTGGTGGAGACGATACGCAGAGAGCGGGCGCAGCGCAGCGGCGAGGCGGAGCGGAGAGCGGCTCAGGCGAGAGAGCAGCTGGAAAGGCTGCATCAGCAGGAGGAAGCGCTGCGGCAGAGCGTGCCGGACTTCGACCTGGAAAGAGAACTGGAGAACCCGGCGTTCCTGCGGCTGACGGCGCCCCACACGGGGCTGAGTCTGGAGGAGGCCTACTACGCGGTTCACCACAGAGAACTGGGGCAGCGGCTGGCCCGGGCCAGCCTGGAATCGGCGGTGCAGGCGGTCAGTGCCGGCAGGGCCAGACCCAGGGAGCTGCGGGGCGGGCAGAGCGCCAGCGCCGGCAGCGGCGACCCCCGGCAGATGACCAGGGAGCAGCGGGAGGAGCTGAAAAAGCGAATCTATCAGGCCAAGGCCCAGGGAAAGAAGCTGCCCTACGGCTCATGAAAAAACAAGGACAAAGGAGAAAAATATGGAGAAAATGGAAAGAATCGAACTGCAGTTTTTTGCTGACGCCGGCACCGTGGTCAACGGTACGGAGGGCTATGTGAATGCGGGCACCGGCAGCACCGCCGGCTTTGACGGCGACAAGACCCTGGCCCCGGAGCTGAAGGCCTTCTACGACACGGAGCTGCTGGAAAACGCCAGAAGCGAGCTGTTCTACGCCCAGTTCGCCAAGCGGCAGGCTCTGCCCGCCAATCACCACGGCAGCGTGGAATGGCGCAAGTGGAACACCTTTGAGCGGGCGGCCAAGCTGACCGAGGGCGTGATCCCCACGGGCCAGAAGTTCGGCGTCACCACTGTCACCGGCAGCGTGGACCAGTACGGCACTTACACCGCCATCACCGACAAGCTGGAGCTGCGGGCCTATGACGATGTGATTCTGGGCGCCACGGAGGAGATGGGCGCTTCCGCCGCGGAGACCCAGGAGAAGCTGATCCGGGACGCGCTGCTGATGGGCACCAATGTGCTCTACTGCGACAACATCGACAAAACCAGCGGCCAGGTGAAGTCCACCCCCGTCAGCTGCGCCGCCATGGGCGCCGCCGACACCGACGGCTGGGCCCTGCTGACCCCCGCCATGATCAACAAGGCGGTGACCATCATGAAGAAGAACCGGGTGCCCCGCATCAACGGCCGCTACTACGCGGTGGTGCACCCCTCGGTGGCCCACGACCTGAGGGAGTGCGAGGGCTGGATCGAGGCCCACAAGTACGCCGCTCCCGAGGAGCTGTTCAACGGCGAGATCGGCGAGCTGCACGGCGTGCGCTTCATTGAGAACGTATTCGCCCCGGTGCTGGGCGGCAACAGCTACCAGAACAAGGCAGGCGGCGTCAGCTATGCCACCTATTTCTTCGGCAAGGACAGCTTCGGCATCATTGACCCGGAGGGCGGCGCCCTGGAAATGATCATCCACGACAAGGGGGAGATCGGCGGCCCGCTGAACCAGTTCAGCACCATCGGCTACAAGTTCGAGACCAACGGCGCCACCATCCTCTATCCCGAGCGGCTGCTGCGGGTGATGAGCACCTCCAGCTTCAGCGCGGTGGATGAAATCAACTGAGGGAGGACGAGAAGATGAACGAGAGAATAGAAGTATACATCCCCAGAGGGGCTGACCGGGAGGACCCCAATTTCTTTGTGGCGGTGAACGGGGTGAACTATCTGCTGCCCCGGGGCAAGAAGTCCATGGTGCCCAGGTTCGTGGCGGAGGAGATAGAGCGCAGTGAGAGAGCGGCGGACATCTTCTATGAAAACGTGGACGGCATGAAGAACAAGTAAGACAAGCCCACCTTTGGCTACCAGAGAGGGAGCCAAGGGAGGGGAACCTCTCAGTCTTTTGCTGCGCAAAAGCCAGCTCCCCTTGAGAAGGGGAGCCTATTTCAAGCCTCCCTCTGACGAGGGAGGTGGCAAAAATCATTGATTTTTGACGGAGGGAGAGAAAATATAAGCCTGACTGATCTGACTGTTAAAAATCTCTCCCTCAGTCAGCTTCGCTGACAGCTCCCTCGTCAGAGGGCGCCAGGGGCAGCAGTCCCAGGCTCGCCTGTAGGAGAACGAACCTCTCAGGCGCTTCGCGCCTGCTCCCCTTGAGAAGGGGAAGCCTATGCCACCTCATCCGCCCAGTGTGCGCACTGGGCACCTTCCCCTCCAGGGGAAGGCTTTGGGGCGGGGAAACGACACTGCATCCTATCAACAGGCGGACGGACACAATGCACGCCCCTGCGGTTTTTGTGAAGCGGCGGAGGGGAGCCTTTGGGGAGAGCAACTTATTTGGAGAGGGGGGAATAAGGCGTGAAAGCAATGGAGGCCATTGGGCAGGTGGATGTTCTGGAGCCAAACCAGTACAGCGTGGAGCAAAAGCTGAAATGGCTGGCGGTGCTGGACGGGCAGGTGTTTGAGGAACTGATAAGCGACTACTACGAGCAGGCGGTGAAGCCGGGAGAATACCGCACGGGGGAAGAAGAACTGCTGATCCCCATGCCCTATGCCCAGAGTATTTACTGCCGGTATTTGCAGGCGATGATCGCGGCGGAGAACTTTGAAAGCGCAAAGTACAACCAGCAGATCGTGCTGTACAACGCGGCGTACCAGCAGTTCCGGGACTGGGTTTGCCGCAGCCGCCGGCACCGAAACCGGGGCAGCGGATTCCGGTTCTGAAAAGATAAAAGGAGGTGGGGAGATGCCTGTATTTCCCAGGCTGCCCCAGGTGGCCAGCAAGCGGGAAGTGATCGACAGCTTCCGGGGCTATGACCACAGAATGAAGATCAAAAAGAACGAATTTTACGACATGATGAACCTCTCCAGCGCCAGCTATCCCATGCTGTCCTGCCGGGAAAGCAGGGGGGAAATGCTGCGGCTGGAGCAGCCCGGCGGGATGCTGGCCAAGGAAAAGCTGGCTTACATAGAAAAGGGGCGGCTGTGGTACGGCGGGGAGGAGACCCCGGTGACCGTATCGGAAGGGGAGAAGCAGCTGGTGAGCATGGGGGCTTACATCTGCATCTTCCCGGACAAGCTGTTTTACAACACGGCAGACCCTACAGACTACGGCAGCATGGAGGCCCGCTACAGCTCCGCGGGAACGGTGAAGGGCACCCTTTGCCGGTTGGACGGCACGGAATACCAGACGCCCCGGGTGGCGGACGAGCCTAAGGCGAACCCGGAAAACGGGGAGCTTTGGATCGACAGTTCCGGGGAGGCAGACGTCCTGAAGCAATGGAGCAGCGAGAGCCAGAGCTGGGTGGAGATCCCCACGGTATACACCAGGCTGCGCTTTGTGTCCCAGGGGGAACTGCCGAGGCTGTTCCGGGCATTGGACGGGGTGGAGATCGCCGGCTGCCAGGAGGAGAGCCTCAACGGCAGCAAGATCATCCAGGCCATCGGCGGCGGCCAGGGAGAGCCGGACTACATCGTCATTGTGGGGCTGATGCGGCAGGCGCTGGAGCAGACAGAGGGCAGCATCCATATCCAGCGGACGGTGCCGGAGATGGACTTTGTCTGCGAGAGCCAGAACCGGCTGTGGGGCTGCCGCTACGGCAATGACGGGGAGCGGAACATCAATGAGATTTACGGCTGCGCCCTGGGGGACTTCAAAAACTGGCGGCAATACCAGGGGCTGAGCACCGATTCCTGGACGGCCTCGGTAGGCTCCGACGGGCCCTGGACGGGGGCGGTGAACTATCTGGGCAGCCCCATGTTCTTCAAGGAGAACAACATCCACAAGGTGACGGTGTCCTCCTATGGCGCCCACCGTTTGACGGAGACGGTTTGCCGGGGGGTACAGCCGGGCAGCCACCGGAGTCTGGCGGTGGTGAACGAGACGCTGTACTACAAGGCGGACAACGAGGTCTGCGCCTATCAGGGGGGCTTCCCGGTGAGTGTGTCGGAAAAGCTGGGGGAGGAGCGCTACTTCAACGCCGCGGCAGGCTCCGTGGGGGACAAGTACTACATCGCCATGGACAATTCGAAAGGGCTACGCCAGGTGTTTGTTTACGACATCGGCAGGGCCCTTTGGATGAAGGAGGACACGCTGCCGGTGAAGTACTTCGCCCGGCTGGACAATGAGCTGTACGCCATGACGGAGGACTGTCTCTGGAGCATCAGCGGCAGCCAGGGCAAGCGGGAGAGCTTTGTGCCCTGGATGGCGGAGAGCGGGATCCTCTACTACGAGTACCCGGACAAGAAATACATTTCCCGCATCAACCTGCGGCTCAGCATGGAGGAGGGGGCCTGGATGGATGTGTTTATCCAGTACGACTCCAGCGGGATTTGGGAGAGCAAGGGCAGGGTACGGCTCAGCGGCACGGGGACGGTGACGGTGCCGGTCTGCCCAAGGCGCTGCGACCATATGCAGCTGCGGCTGGAGGGAAAGGGGCAGTTCAAGCTGTTCTCTCTGGCCCACATACTGGAGATAGGGAGTGATATGTAAATGCAGGAATACCCTCCAATTTTGCGGGGAAGCCCGGAAAACCAGCTGCGGCAGCTGAGGGATTATCTGGTGCGGCTGGTGCAGAAACTGAATGAGGCGGAGGAGAGGGAGAAAAAATGATGGAGTTTTACATTGACGGGCAGACCATACGCTTCACAAGCCCGGTCATTGCCGCCAATTCCAGGGACTATCTGACGGCCCGGTTCCATTTCAGCGGAGAAGAATGGGAAGGCTGCTCCAAGTGGGCCCACTTCCGCCAGGGAGAGACGGTCTATGACCTGAACCTGGAAAACGATGAGATCGGCAGCGGGATGCACTTGAATCTCAGCCTGGGGCAGTGGGAAGTGTATCTGACAGGCCACAGGGAGGAAACCAGAATCACCACGGTGCCGGTGCTGCTGCAGGTGCGGGAGAGCGGGCTGATCGACGAGCCGCTGCACCAGATCCCGCTGTCGGTGGCGGAACAGGTGGACAGCAAGGCCAATCTGGCTCTGGAAAAGGCCAGGGCCATTGAGGCGCAGATCGAGAGCGGGGCACTGGACGGCAGTGATTTCCGGATTCTGGGCTACTATGAGAGCCTGGAAGCGCTGACAACGGCGGTGGAAACGCCGGAGCGGGGCGACGCCTACGGCGTGGGCACGGAGGCGCCATATCTCATCTATGTGTACGACGGGCTGAACGACTGCTGGGTCAACAACGGCTCCATCCAGGGGCCAAAGGGGGACAACGGAGAAAACGGCGCCACCTTCAGCCCCCAAATAGACGGCAGCGGCAATCTCAGCTGGGTCAATGACAAGGGCCTGCCCAACCCGGAGACGGTGAACATCCGGGGGGACAAGGGCGAGAAGGGGGACAAGGGCGACAGCGGAGAAAGTCCCTATGCGCTGGCGGTGAAGGAGGGCTTCGGCGGCACGGAGGCCACCTTTAACTGGAGCCTGGCCCACATTGCCGGTCACGCGGCCCAGCACAAGGCCGGCGGCACCGACCCGCTGGCGGTGGAAACCGACAACATTCAGGTCGGCGCTGTCACCCGTGCAAAGCTGGCGGCCGATGTGAAGGTGCTGGCCTTCACCGAAAAAGCGTTGGATGCATCGGCCTGGGTAAGCGATACCACTTACAGCGATTTCCCATACCGGGCAGCAGTGTCTTGCAATGGCGTGACGGCGAAGCACTACGCGGAGGTCAGCTTCTCCCCGGCGGATGCCATGAGCGGAAGCTTTGCCCCGGTGGCAGCAAGCTACGACGGCGGGGTGTACCTCTACGCCAGTGAAATCCCGGAGGCGATGACGATTCCCGCCATTGTCTGCACCCCGGTGGAATAAGGAGGCGGTGAGACTATGGTAGGAAAAACCAATGTGGCTGGGGCCAGGCTGCGCGCTGTGATCGCGGTGACCTACCCTGTGGGCAGCGTCTGTACCTGCGTAAGCGGGACAAAAACACTGAAAGCCCGGGACACCAGCGGCAAGGCACTGTTCAATGTGACTGTTGGAGAGTGGACGGTGAGCTGCACAGACGGAACGGACACGGCGAGCAAGGCAGTGAGCATCACATCCGAAGGACAAGCTGTGAGCGTGGAGTTGTCCTACAGACTGTACTTGTACAAAAATGGAGACAAATGTACTGATGTTGGCGGTAATTGGTCGTTCTCCAAAGAATACTCCGATGGTGCGTCTATTAGTTACGGGGCTGACAAAGTAACCATTTCATTAAAATCGGTCCACCAGCAATATATGGGCATTTGCTTCTGGTATAAGAAAGTTGATATTACAAACTACAGAAAACTGTGTATGCTCGTGTCGTACAACTCAGCTCCTGACGCCACACAGGGGATTTGTGTATGCAGTTCTGTCCCTGAAAACCCTGTTTCAAGCGGTAGCTATGACGGTAGACAATTGATAGAAGGCTCAAGTGATACCGTTCCGTTTGAACTGGATATAAGCGCTATATCAGGTAGTAAATATGTCGGTTATGGGGCATCAATGGGTGATACCGATAGTGGTTCGGTACAAATCAAAGAGGTTTATCTTGTTTAGGAGGCATGACAAATGACGATCTACATAGACAGTAATTATAAATGCCATACCTCCGCCGGTGATGGCCTGACAGCTGTGGAGACGGACGCTTTTGATGGAAAGTGCAGACAGTTTATCGAGGGCTACCGCTTTGTGCCGACCGGACAGAGCTGGACACGGGAGGACGGGCAGGTGTTCACCGGTGAGATGATCGCCCCCTGGCGGGATTACAAAATTCTGGCGGAACTGCAGGCCCTCTATGAGGAGGAACAAACCAAAGCCATGGAGGAAATTGCGGCATTGGTTGAGGAAGTGTACAACAGTGATCTGGAGGTAATGGAGAATGTATAGTGCAATGAAGCGGCTGATCAGCCGGAATTTCTACAAAACCGCAGAGGAGGCCCAGAACAAGCTGGATGTGTTCTACGCCTGCAATCGTCTCAGCGATGAGCAGTACACCGAACTGACGGAGCTGGCAGCTGCCAGCTATGCCTGAGGAGGTGAGGAACATGGCCAGGAAGAAAGGCGGCAAGTGCGGCAAGTAATTACGATGAGGGTGAAAATCAATGAAGGAGAGAGCGACAGCCCGGATGGAGGCCTGGGCGGCAGATGACAGCCACGGCTATGACCAGGCCAACCGCTGGGGCCCGGACTATGACTGCTCCAGCGCGGTGATTGCCGCATGGGAGATGGCGGGTGTACCTGTCAAGAGCAACGGCGCCACTTATACCGGTAATATGCGTGGAGTGTTCCTCCGCTGCGGGTTTGAGGATGTGACGGACGGTATTGATCTGGCCACAGGGACAGGCTTGCAGCGGGGCGACGTGCTGCTGAATAGCCGGCACCACACGGCCATGTACTGCGGCAAGGGCATGGAGGTGGAGGCCAGCATCAATGAAAACGGCGGCGTTACCGGTGGCCAGTCCGGCGACCAGACAGGCCGGGAGTTCCTGGTACGGCCCTACCGCAACTACCCCTGGGACTGTGTGCTGCGGTACACAGGCGACGGGGAGAAGCCAGTGAAGGACAGCATGAAGCCTACATATTATTATAATGTCAGGCTGCCGCTGCTGAAACAGGGGATGGAGGATGCCGCCGTCACCACCGTGCAGCAGCTGCTGGCAGCCCGGGGCTACTACACCGGGGACTGCGACGGCATCTTCGGCGTGCTGACCAGCCGGGCGGTTACGGGCTTTCAGGCGGACAACAATCTGGAAACCGACGGGGAAGCCGGCGGGGAAACGTGGAGGACACTTTTGAGGGGATGAATATGTGGGGGAAGCGGTAATCGTGGCATTGATCACCGGGGGACTGACGCTGCTGGGCGTGATGATCAGCAACGGACGCACCCAGGCAATATTGGAAACCAAGGTGGAAGAACTGGCCAGAGAGGTAAGAGAGCACAACAATTTTGCCCGCAGAATGCCGGTGGTGGAGGAACAGATCAAGGTCATCAACCACCGGCTGGCGGACCTGGAAAGGAAGGAATGAAGAAATGGAACTGATGGGAATTACAGGCGTGGCGGCCATTACCGTGATCGCCTGGCTGCTGGGGGAAGTGGCCAAAGCGTCCCGACTGGACAACAAGTGGATCCCTATCGTCTGCGGCGTAGCCGGCGGCCTGCTGGGCCTGCTGGGGATGGCGGTGATGCCGGCATTTCCGGCGGAGGATGTGATCACGGCCCTGGCGGTGGGGATCGTATCCGGCCTGGCAGCCACAGGCGCGGACCAGATCAGAAAACAGATGAAGGAATAAAGCGGAGAACCGGCGGCAGGGGCAAAGCCCTTGCCGCCGGTTCCATCAGAACAGGCTGTTAAGAAATTTATACTAATCTGTAAAAAATTCCCATGTATTTTGTAGAATTTTGCATTTTTGTGTATTTTTACAGCGGAAAACAATGGGGGAAAGGTCTTGTTTTCAGGGCATGAATATGGTATAATTGCCATATATAAGATGCTGAACCATACGACGGAATTCGCAAGAGGTTTGCGTCACAGGATGAGAAGAATGCTGTTTGAAGGAGGACGTCTGTGATGAAGAAGAATGGATGGAAGCGGCTGCTGGCCGTGGCCCTGGTACTGATATTGGCGCTGTCTCTGGTTCCGGCGGCTTTTGCCACTGGGGCAGAGGAAGGGGAGGTACCGACACCCACCGAGACACCGGCGCCTACTGAGACCCCGACGCCCACTGCGACACCGGCGCCTACTGGGACCCCGACACCCACTGAGGCTCCGGCGCCTACTGGGACCCCGACACCCACTGAGGCTCCGGCGCCTACCGGGACACCGGCGCCCACTGAGGCTCCGGCGGCCTGCACAAAAACCGAGGGCTGCACGCTGACCGACGGCCACGAGGGGGACTGTGTCCTTGCGGAAAAGGAGCCTGAGGAGGTTCCTGCGGCAGTGCAGGCGTTTCTGGACGCAGTGGCATCCATCGTGATCCCTGAGGAAGTGAATGAGGAGACAGGCCCGGTGCTGGACCAACAGATCGGCGCGGCCCAGAACGCCTATGACGCCCTGAGCGAGGCAGAGCTGGCACGGGAGGACGTGCAGGCTGCTGTGGCGAAGCTGATGGCGGCAATTAAGGCCCTGACCGGCGGCGTGGAAACACTGGAGGGGACGGCCGTTGCCAGAATCGGTGAAACCGAGTTTGAAACCCTGGATGCAGCAGTGGCGGCAGCAGTGGATGGGGACACCATCGAGCTGCTGGCGGACTGCGGGACTGCGGGCTTCAATCTCAGCAAGAACCTGACCATTAACGGCAATGAAAAGACCATCAGCTTCACACAGTATGGTATTGCGCTCTGGGGCACGGCACTGACCTTTAACAACTGCAATGTTGTGATGACGGGGATTGGCTCCACGCCCTACACTGCCGAGTGGACCTGGATGGCCATTTGCGCCAGCAAGGACGCCAGCCTTACACTGAACAGCTCCACCATGAGCATGGACGGAACCGGGGCAGGCAATGCGCACGCAATCTATTTCTGCAACAACAATAAGCTGAATCTGAATTCCTCCACGCTGCGCATCAGCAATTATGCGCAGGATGCTCTGGAGTGGAACGAAGGAGACGGGGAGTATAATATCAACCTGACCGGCGGTTCCCACTTTATTTCGGATCACAACCGCTCCGGCTTTACCGGGACCTTTGTTGTAAACTGTGACGGAAGCTACATAGACGTGGTGAACAGCACGGGCAATGGCTCCAACGGCTCCCACTTCGATATCAAGAACGGCTCCGAGGTCAACTTCAATAACAACGGCGCCCATGGCCTGTCTGCCGGCTGGTGCAAAATCACCGGCTCCACCGTTACCGCCAGCGGCAACGGCGCCAACGGCCTGCACACGAACAGCACCCTTACCATTGACGGCTCCACCGTTACGGTTGAGGGCAACAAGTGCAGCATCAGCAGCAAGTGGACCATTCCCGGTGCGGTTCACATTGGCGGCGGCGAGAGCAGCATCACAAACGGCAGCACGGTCACCATCAAAGGCAACAGTGGCTCCGGCATTTACCAGAAAGCCGGCTCCCTGACGGTGGACAGCAGCGCCAATGTGACCATTGTTGAGAACAAGGCAGAGCTGCTGGGCTATGGCGGCGGCATCTACGTCAATGGCACGGCCAGCTTCCCTGCCAACCTGGTGCTGTACAACAACCATGCGGGCACCGCAGGCGATGACATTTATAACAAAGGCACCATCAGCTTCGGCAACGTTGGGACCGACTGGGCCCTGGACGGTGAGCCGGACTGCAACGGAGCCATCCACGCCATCGACGGCTGGTATGAGGACGGCGAAGGCAGCCGCTGGCTGGCGGACACTGCGGATACCGGCAAGCAGCATGTGGTGCTGATGAATGCGGGCACCTATGCCGAGGCCGTTGCCCTGAAGGCGGCCCATGGGCTGATCCCGGTGGTGCCGGTGGACCCGGTGCCCGGTCCGGACTGGGCGGTCTCCCGCTCCAAGACGGCCACGAATCTGGATGCAAACTTTGAGTCCAGAGTGACCCTGTCCCTGCCCTCGGCGGAAGAGCAGCTGGTCACGGATATTGTGTTCGTGCTGGATAAATCCACCAGCCCGGCTCTGGAACAGCAGACCCTGGAGATGCTCCAGACGCTGAAGGCCCAGATTGAGAACACCAATGCCCGGGTCAAGGTGGGCGTGGTGATCTTCAACAAAGTGGCCAACATGACCAACTTTATGGATCTTGCCACCCAGTATGACGCCATTGAAGCGGCAATCAGGCAGGAAATCAGCAGCGGCACCAACGCCCACGCGGGCCTGCTGGCCGGCATCGGTATGCTGGACAATGACAGCAGTGTGGACGACAGCCGCAAGTACCTGATCTTCGTCAGCGACGGCATCACCTACATCTATAACCAGACCCCCACCGCCACCGCCTGGTCCTTCCTGAACGACGGCGTTGTAAGCAACTGGGACGGGCCGGATAACTGGAAGAGCAAGTACGGCAGCAACGATCCCCCGGCGGACTGGGCGGAATTCCTGGGCAGGGTAAAGACCCAGGCCGAGGTACAGGGGACCACCTATGAATACCCCTACGGCGGCACACCCACGGCGTCAACGCCGGTGGAAAATCAGTCCGGCTATGTCAACTCCATAGATAAGGCGCTCTATCTCACCTATGAGGCCTATTCCGCGGCTGCCGCGAAGTATCACTGCTATGCCATGGCGGCAGGCACCAAATCCGGAGAGCAGTACCTGTGGGGCCCCAGCTTCATGCGCTTCCTGGCCGATGGAAAGACCGTGGACTTCAGCCAGATTCAGAACGACATCCTTTACCTGGTGGACAGCGGCTCCTGGGTGGAGGACTACATGGGCTATGTGGCCGATGACTATGACTTTGACTTTGTCAAGCCGGAAGATATGATTCTGAAGGTGGGCAGCGAAAGCTACGCGGCGGTGAAGCTGAGTGAGAACGAATACGGCTTCAAGCCGGTGAACGGAGGCTATGCCTTCACGGTGGAGTATCTCAGAGGCAACGGGCAGGAGGAAGAGCACTTCGTCTGGAACATCAACGAGGCCATCAGCAATTTCGCCCCTGTGCAGCTGACTTACACGGTGCAGCTGACCAACCCCAAGGAGGAACCGGGGACCTATGGCGCGTATGACCGGGACGGAAGCACAGACTCCACGGAACTGTACACCAACAATTCCGCTGTGCTCTACCCCGTGGACAGCAACGGCAAGGAAGGCGAGGCCCTGCCCTTCCCCAAGCCCACCGTATCCTACACGGTGGAACCGAAGAAGCTGGCGGTTACTGTCACCAAAGTCTGGGATGACTTTAATGACAATGACGGCTTCCGGCCCGACAGCGTGACGGTGACGCTGCTGGCTGACAGAGAGCCCACCGGGAAAACGCTGGTGCTCAGCGAGGCCAACCAGTGGACGGGAAGCTTCACGGGACTGGAGGCCTACGCTGACGGAGAGGAAATCGTCTACACCGTGACGGAAAACAAGGTTAACAAGTACACAACCGTGATCACCAATGCGCAGGACAGCACCACGGACTTCATCATAACCAACAGTCACGTGCCGGAGATGATGTCCATCCCTGTGGTGAAGCGCTGGAATGACAATAACGACGCCAATGACCGCCGGCCCGGAAGCATCACGGTCTACCTGTACGCCAACGGCGAGGCCACCGGGGAGAAGCTGCGCATCACGGCCCGGAACGGATGGGTGGGAGAATTTGAAAACCTTCCTGTCTATGCCAACGGCAAGGCCATTACCTACAGCGTCCGCGAGAAATCCATGTACTTCTACAGCGGAGCGGTGAGCACCAACCCCAACGGCGGCTTCATCATCACCAATACCTACACCACGTCTCCCGGCACCGGCGACAGCAGCAACATCGGCCTCTGGGCTGCCCTGGCCAGCATAAGCCTGATGGCCATCGGCGCCTCGCTTGTGATCATAAAGAAAAAGGAAACCGGGAAATAAACACCTGAACCGTTAAAACCAATAAAAAAGAAGGAAGGTTTTGCCTTCCTTCTTTTTTTGAAGCTGTCAAAGAAACAAAATGCGAGGAAAGAGAACGCGTCCAAAAGCCTTCCCCTGGAGGGGAAGGTGCCCAGTGCGCACACTGGGCGGATGAGGTGGAAATCTTGTTTTTTGATGGAAGTTTCTGCTTTTTCCCAGTCTTTACTTGCCACCTCATCAGTCGGCTGCGCCGCCAGCTTCCCCTCAAGGGGAAGCCTTTGACCGGCAGAATCCAATGGTACAGCATCCAGAATGGACTTTTTTTATTCACTTCCCGGAGGAACCGGCCGGACCAACGCTTACGCCGGGGCGCCGCCGTAGCTGGCGTACCAGCCGGAATAGTCGGCGCCGGTGCTGACGCCCTCATAGCTGCCGTCCAGCTTGCTGAGGGTGCGGCGGTATTCCTCGCTGTCCGGCGCATAGGGGGTGGGGCGGTAGTCATTATCGGCGCCCTGATCGGCCCCCACAGGCAGGCTGCTGACACAGCAGGGGATGATGCTGTAGGAATCGGTGGAGATGGTGCCGTCCAGGTCCCGCTTGACCCGGAGCTGGACAATGGCGGTGTCCCGGTCCGAGGGGCTGGTATTGCCGCCGAAGGACCAGTTGCCCATGGAATAGAGAATCAGACCGCCGTTGTACTCCTCCATGGGCTGGAGGCAATGGGAATGGCTGCCATAGACCAGGTCGGCCCCGGCGTCGATGCAGGCGTGGGCCAGCTCGATCTGGTTCTGGGTGGGCTGATAAAACAGCTCCTGCCCCCAGTGAAAGGCGCAGAACACAAACTCGGCCCCCTCGGCGCGCAGCTGGGCAATGGCCTCCACGGCGGCGTCCTTGCTGGGGTTATAGTCCCGGTAGGCGCAGTAGATGCCCAGGGTCAGGCCGCTTTCCGTGGTGAAAAGCTGGGCCTGGCCGTCCCTGCCGTAGGGGATGCCCCAGGCTTCCAGGGCTGCAAAGGTGTCCTGGGCGCCGGTCTCCCCAAAGTCGTACATATGGTTGTTGGCAGTGGTGACGAAATCCACCCCGCCCTCAAGAAGAATCTGGGCCCAGTCGGTGGGAGCGCGGAAATAGAAGGTCTGGGCGGAATACATCACCTGGTCGGAGAAGGTACACTCCAGATTGGCGAAGGTGAAATCATCGCTGTCAAAATACCCGATGGTGTTGGAGAAGGGATAGGCATAGTCCCCGTTCATGCGCATGGCATAGTGATAGGGGCTCTGCTCCCACAGCATCTGGTGGGAGGTGAGGGTGCAGTCCCCCACGAAGGAGAGGGTAAAATATTCCGGCTGAGGCTCCGGCGTAGGCGTCGGCGTAGGCGTAGGAGCAGGCGTGGGCGAAGGCGAAGGTGATGGGCTGGCCGTCAGCTCCGTCTGGAGAGCGGGGAGGGTGGCGGGGGATTCATATTTATATTTCAGCTCGGAGCGGGCCACCACAATGACCACCAGAACCAGCGTAAGCACAGTCAGCAGGATGGATTGGAGAATTTTCTTCATAGGACAGACTACCTCATAATCAATAAAGCCTATTTATTATAGTAATCATTCCGCAGGAAAGCAAGGGAGATTTACACCATGCTATGCAAAAACATAAAAGAAAATACCCTGCCTGAGAAACCAGGCAGGGTATTGGGTTTTGCTGTGGTTCAGAGCAGGCCGCCGATCTGGACAAAGATGGGGGCAAAGACCAGGGAGACCACGGTCATCAGCTTGATGAGGATGTTGATGGAGGGGCCGGAGGTGTCCTTGAAGGGGTCGCCCACGGTGTCGCCCACCACGGCAGCCTTATGGGCGTCGGAGCCTTTGCCGCCGTTGTGGCCGCCCTCAATGTACTTTTTGGCATTATCCCAGGCGCCGCCGGAGTTGGACATGTAGATGGCCAGCAGCACGCCGGTGACCAGGGAGCCGGCCAGCAGACCGCCAAGGGCGGCAGGACCCAGCAGGATGCCCACAAGCAGCGGAACGGCCACGGCCATAAGGCCGGGGATGATCATCTCGTGGAGGGCGGCCCGGGTGGAGATGGAGACGCAGGCGCTGTAGTCCGGGCGGCCGGTGCCTTCCAGAATACCAGGAATCTCCCGGAACTGGCGGCGGACTTCCTCAATCATTTTATAAGCTGCCTTGGAGACAGAGTCCATGGTCAGGGCGGAGAAGGCGAAGGGGAGCATGCCGCCGATGAGTAGGCCAATGACCACATAGGGGGAGAGCAGGTTGATGCTGTCCAGCTTTACCTCGGTGGCGTAGGAGACGAAAAGGGCCAGGGCGGTGAGAGCGGCGGAGCCGATGGCGAAGCCCTTGCCGATGGCGGCGGTGGTGTTGCCCACGGCGTCCAGCTTGTCGGTGATCTCACGGACGCTGTGATCCAGGCCGCTCATTTCGGCGATGCCGCCGGAGTTGTCGGCGATGGGACCGTAGGCGTCCACGGCCACGGTGATGCCGGTGGTGGAGAGCATACCCACGGCGGCCAGGGCGATGCCGTAAAGGTCATTGGTGACGCTGTAGGAGACGTAGATGCCCACACCGATCAGCAGGATGGGGACCCAGGTGCTGCGCATGCCCACGGCCACACCGCTGATGATGGTGGTGGCGGAGCCGGTCTCCGACTGGCTGGCGATGCGCTTGACGCTCTGGTAGTCCTCGGAGGTGTAGACCTCGGTGACGAAGCCGATGACCAGACCTACCACCAGGCCGGCGACGATGGCGAAGGCATAGTACATACGGCCAAAGAACAGTTTGCTGAGGAAGAAGGAGGCCACGGCCACAATAAGGGTGGAAACATAGGTGCCCATCTTCAGGGCCTTGTGGGGGTTGGAGCCCTCCTTGCCACGGACAAAGAAGGTGGCGATCATGGAGGCCAGGATGCCCACGGCGGCGATGACCAGGGGATAAATGGCACCGGCGCCCGGGAACAGCCCCTTGGCGGCCACGCCCAGGGTCAGAGCGGAGACGATGGCGCCTACATAGCTTTCAAACAGATCGGCTCCCATGCCGGCTACGTCGCCCACGTTATCGCCCACATTGTCGGCAATGACGGCGGGGTTGCGGGGGTCATCCTCCGGGATGCCGGCCTCCACCTTACCCACCAGGTCCGCGCCCACATCGGCGGCCTTGGTGTAGATGCCGCCGCCCACACGGGCAAACAGGGCAATGGAGGAAGCGCCCAGGGAGAAGCCGAAAAGGATGCTGTAATTGCCGGTGAGAATATAGATCAGGCTGCAGCCCAGCAGGCCCAGGCCCACCACGCACATACCCATGACCGAGCCGCCGGAGAAGGCGATGGACAGGGCCTTGGTCATGCCGCTCTCCATGGCGGCGTTGGCGGTGCGGACGTTGGCCCGGGTGGCCACCTTCATGCCGAAATAACCGGCCAGCATGGAAAAGCCGGCGCCGATGACAAAGCAGATGCCGGTACCCGGATTGATGAACAGAGAGATCAGCACAAAAAGAACCACAATGAAAATGGCCAGAATCTTGTACTCTGAGCGGAGAAAGGCGCTGGCCCCTTCAGCGATGGAGCCGGCGATCTCCTGCATGCGGGCATTGCCGGGAGAGGCGGAGGAGACGTAACGGGCTTTATAGGCAGCGAAGAGCAGCGCGCACAGGGCCAAGATGGGGATTATCCACAGGAAAAATTCCATGGCAACAGACCTCCTATCAGGTTGATTGTAAAAAACTGCCTCTGCGTTTGTATATTTTATACGATAAGCCGGAGAATAACAAGGGAATAATCAATAGTTTTCGTGCATAATGCATGAATTCATACATATCACCAAATTACAGGGAAGCAAAGGACCGGACCTCATCAAAATGCACAAATAAAAGCAACAAAGTGTATTTGAAATACGGACAGAAATTGGGACGGAAAGAGAGAAGTGCATTGCAAGTTAAAAAAATAACGCAAAAAACGGCGATTAAAGGGATTATTTGAAATATAAAATATCAATCATTTTGCACAAACAGAGGGCGAAAGATATGACTAGAAAAAGAAAGGAATGGAAAATCAAACCAACGGGAACAAAGTGACCGGCAAAAACGTATATATCTACAGAGAGCCGGCCGGATACTGGCAGGGCAGAGGCTCTTGCAATAATGGCACAGCCGTGATAAAATTATGTTAACCAGATAATGATGCGGCCCCGGCCGCTGGAATAGATGCGAAGAGGAGGAACATGAAATGAAAAAGACACTGAGCGTACTGCTGATGCTTTGCCTGCTGCTGGGCGCTATGCCGGCGGCCTATGCTGAGGGAAAGACCCCGGAGGTAATCGACGGCGGGGAAATCAGCCTGATCCCGGAGGAGGACCTTCTGCCCGAGGATGGCCAGGAAATCCTGGATGCTTACGCGGAACTGACCATGTATCCGGAATACGCCTTTCAGCTGTTCAGCGCCGGGGAGGACCGGCTGACGGATGAGCGGAGCCTGGCGCTGTATAATGCCATCAAGGAGCAGATCGGAAAGGTGGCGGCAGGGGAGGCCAGCAGCCTGGTGACTCTGGCGTGGGACTATACAAAATCCCCGCTGAAATGGACCTATGGGGAGATGGGCCTCACCGCCGCCAATAGCGACAGCGACGTGAACAGCGTGCTGCAGCAGAAGCTGCGGATGAATGAGATCCACGGCTATCTGCTGATGGACCTGCCCTACGATTTTTATTGGTATGACAAGACCGCCGGTATGATCGGCACGATCAAATATGTGCGCACCGATACGTCGGTGATTGTGACGGAGATGAAGCTGGCCTTTGCCGTCAGCGAGCAGTTCCGCAGCGGGACACCGGTGGATCGCCTGGTAACCGGCAGCGGCAGCACCATGGACTGTTACCTGGTGAACGCGGTGCAGCTGCTGGCAGCAAAGCAGGCCAGGACAAGGGCGCTGGAAATCGTCGAAGCCAACAAGGATAAGAACGACTACGAAAAGCTCCTGGCTTACAAGGATGAGATCTGCAGACTGACGGACTATGATCATGACGCCGTCAGCCTCACCCCGGACCGCTACGGCGCACCCTGGCAGCTGATCAGCGTGTTTGACGGGAACCCGGAGACCAAGGTGGTCTGCGAGGGCTATGCCAAGGCCTTCCAGTACCTCTGCGACCTGAGCGAGTTCCAGGATGAGGAGACAATCTGCTATACCGCCACCGGCGTGATGGGCATCAACAGCCCGGTGCCTCATATGTGGAATATCGTGGCACTGGAGGGCGGGAACTACCTGGTAGATGTGACCAACAGTGACCAGGATGCCATCGGCGAGGAGGGCGGCCTGTTCCTGGCCGGCTCCGCCAACAGCACGGGCAACGGCTATCTCTTCCAGGTGCTGGGTTACCAGGTCAGCTTTGAATACGACGATGATACCCGGGAACTGCTGCCCGATGTGCTGAGCCTGTCGGCAAGCAGCTATGTCCCCAACACGGAACCCACGGAGACACCCGCACCCACGGAGACACCCGCACCCACGGAGACGCCCGCACCCACCGAGACGCCCGCACCTACGGAGACACCCACACCCACGGAGACGCCTGCACCTACGGAAACGCCCGTACCCACGGAGACTCCTGCTCCCACGGAGACCCCCGCACCTACGGAGACGCCTGTACCTACGGAGACTCCTACTCCCACCGAGACGCCCGCACCTACGGTTACGCCCGCACCCACGGAGCCGGCCCATGTCCATTCCTGGGGCGAGACCTGGAGCGGCAGCGGCGAATACCACTGGCATGAGTGCCAGGCGGCGGGCTGTGACATCAGTGATAACAGCCAGAAGAATGGCTACGCCCTTCATAGCTGGGATGACGGAGTGGTGACCAAGGCGGCCACCACCCAGGAGGCCGGTATCAAGACCTATACCTGCACCACCTGCAATGCAACCAAGACCGAGCAGATCCCCGTTCTGCCCACCCCGGAGCACACCCATGCCTGGAGCAGTCAGTGGCAGTATAACAGCACCCACCACTGGAACAACTGCATCGCTGCCGACTGCCCTGTGACCAACAACGCCGACAAGTACGGCTACGGAGCCCATACCTTCGGCGCCTGGCGCATCGTGAAGGAAGCCACCGCCGACAAGGACGGCAGTATGGAGCGTAAATGCGTCTGCGGCTATGTGGAAACCCAGACCATCCCGGCCAACAAGGACCAGGCCCAGCATGTCCACAGCTGGAGCAGCTGGCAGTTCACGGCCCCCAACTACTGGGAGCGGGTGTGCAGCAGCTGCGGCACCATGGACATCAAGATCAGCGAAGTGACCAAACCCAGGATCACCGCCGGGGCCAAAGCCACCTGGCAGCAGGGCAGCAGCAGCGGCCTGAGCTTCACCTCCAGCGCGCCCCTGAGCGAGTTCATCTCTGTGACCCTCAACGGCTTTACCCTCTCCGAGAGCTACTACAGCAAGGCCGAGGGCAGCACCATCATCACCCTGAACAAGAGCTGCCTGGATCAGCTGAAGGTGGGGACGCACAAGATTTCCATCAATTCCCTGGGCGGCTCCGCCGAGACGGAGTTCACCGTGAAAGCCGGCAGCCAGCAGAACACGCTGCCTATCCAGAGCACCAACCCCTGGTCGGCGCCCAAGACCGGCGACAGCGCCAACATGGGCCTGTGGATCGGCATGATCGTCGTCAGCCTTGCGGGCGTGGCGGCGGTGGCTGTGTTCATCGTGAAGAACAAGCGCAAGTAAAACCCAGGCGATATCCATGACAGAGCCGCGAAAACGCGGCTCTGTTTTAATATAATAGTAAGCAGCGGTTTCCGCAGAAGCGTGAGGGGCAACAGTCCCAGACTCGTCCCCGTGGAGAAAGCCGAAAAAAATTCTGAAAACAGTGGGAACAAAGATACAGAGCCAGCGTCTTATAAGTGACGATGGGAAAATGCAACAAATGGTTACGCACAAAACTTAAGAATTCTGAAGTCAAACCGAAAGGAATTGAGGAAAATGTGACAGAAATGGCGGAAAACAGCAAGAAATAACGCAATTGATTGACATAATGTTACATCTGCGAAAATTTCGGATTCAGAGAAGTTACAAAACGGAAAAAATTTATAGCAAAACCGCGAAAAAAGTACTTGCATTTTACATAACATCGTGGTACATTATATTCACACCGGAGACGGGGGGAACTTTCGTCGAAGGGACACAAGCTTGGTAATTATAAAATAGCAATATAAGGAGACGGACAACATGAAAACAGCAAGCAAACTTTTATCCATGCTTCTTTTGGTTGCCATGTGCCTGAGCCTGATGGGCGGCTCTGCCTACGCGCTGAGTCTTGAGCCGGCCAGCGGCGACCTGGCACTGGGCCTGCCTGAGGCAAGCAGCACCTTTGATCTGAATCTGGGCGGCAGCGCAGTCGTTCCCGAAGGCTCCACCACCCTGGAGCTGGAGAAGCCCGGTACCTTTAACGGGACGAAGAACATCTGGAACGGCCTTTATCCCGATCTGAATACCGCAGCCCAGAGCACCACCGACATCAAGCTGCATGACGATGCGGATTCTTCCGTGAGCGATCCCGGCGGCACCATCAGCAGAAACGTTACCATCGACCTGAACGGTAAGACCCTGACGCTTACCGCTCCTCTGGCTGTCAATGCCAATATTACTATCATGAGCAGCAAAGCGGGTGCTCAGCTGGTCAACACCAGCCTGATCACTGTCGGCAAGGGCTTCAAGGTCACTTTCACTGGCGTTGGTACGGACGGTTCTGTCAGCGGTGAAGGCGAGTCTGCCGAGACCAAGGAATACATCGCAACCATCGGCAGCGAGAAGTTTACAAGCCTGGAAAAGGCTATTGAGTATGCCGCAAAGCAGTCCGGCACCGTCACCATCACTGTGATTGACGACGCCAGCAAGCTGGCTGATTATGCCATCCCTGCCATGCCCGCAACCATGAGCTGCGACGCCATCGTTCTGAACCTGGGCAAGAACTGCCTTGCGGGATCCCTGCCCCTGGAGGCAAAGGTTCCCCTCACCATCAACGGCGGCATGATCGACGGCGATATCAACGCCAACAGCAATGTGACGCTGAACAGCACCGAGGTTACCGGCGGGATCGTTGTTCCGGGTAAGACCCTGACTGTGAATTCCAGCAAGATTGCCGTTGTCGGACTTTATGGCGGCACCCTTGTGATGGGCAGCGGCTCCGAGATTGGTTCTCTGCAGCTGGCTGATACCGGCGCTCAGAACATTCTCAAAGTGAGCGGCGGCAAGATTAAGGGCTTTACTTGCGAGGGAGGCTCTGCCTACCGTGCCATCACCGGCGGCGAGTGGTATGTGAACGATCCCGATTCCCTGGAGTACCTGAAGAACTGTGTCGCGGACGGCCTGACCCTCAAGGGCACTGAGAATCCCTACACTGTGGGCAGCGGTGCCGGCACCGGCAGCGGCGGCTCCGGCGTTGTCACCGGCGACTTCACCGTGTATGGCTCTCCCTACACCAAGGGCAGCGGCAACACCGTGTACGTTCTGATGCCTTACACCAGCTCCACCGGCAACTACTACTGGACGTCCGTAAGCAATCCCGGCTATTCTGACATCAAAACGATTCCTTCAAGCTGTGGCGTGTCCACCTCTGGCAGCCAGTATAAGCTGACTCTGACGAACAGCTTCCTGGATGGTCTCTCTTCCGGCACCATCTACCTGTGGACCGGCCATGACGGCAAGTACACCTACATGGGCAGCCTGACCGTTAACGGCTCCGGCACCATTGTGGAGCCCGGCGATGTGGCCCTCTGGCCCGTTGACTCCAACGAGTGGTACTCCGGCGACGGTATGCTGGCCTTCTACTACCGCCCCGCCATCGACTTCTCCGACCCTGCAAAGAAGGGCCTGTGGATCGACGGCTGGCTCCAGGATCCCACCAACTGGATCACCAATAACAACAACGGCCTGCTGAAGATCGGCACTGCCATCCTGAACAACCTGTCCCGCGGCTGGCACACTGTGTCTGTCAACACCGTTGACGGCGTGGCCTCCTGCCAGTTCTATGTGGGCGCCACCCTGCGCCCCGTGGACACCGACAAGCATGTCACCGGCAGCAGCAAGAACCTGCAGTTCGTCTGCTCCGATCCTATCCAGTCTGTATGGGTCGGCGGCCGCCAGCTCACCGATGTGGACTACGGCGATTACTGGACCCTCAGCTCCAGCCGCAAGACCGTTACCCTTACCGCCAAGTTCCTGAACAACCGCACTGCCGGTGAGACCTACACCATCGGTGTTGTGACGGATAACGGCGATAAGCCCAGCTGCACCTTCAAGATCCTCACCACCGCGCAGGCTTCCTCCAGCCCCAAGACCGGCGACGAGAGCAACCTGGCCCTGTGGGCCGCGGTGCTGATCCTCTCCGGCGGCGCTGCTGTTGCAGTCCTGCCCCGGCTGAAGAAGCACGAGAACTAAAAGCAACAAAATAACAGACAATTTCCCCGGCTCGTAAGAGCCGGGGATTTTTTATGGCTTCTGCGCTTTGATTGGGGGACACCCGGGGGAAATGCATGATATACAGAAAATATTACGCATTGAAGAAGAATTTTTCGAAGAGTTTAGGGGACATGTGTTGCAAAATGCCTATTTTGAACAAACAGGAAACTTTTCTCTTGGAATTGACAGGGAAAGTATGTATAATATATGCATCTGGAAATCTGTCCAGCGGACAAAATACACACAGATAAGGGAGATATGCGCATGGATGCCAAATACCTGGACTTCATCCCCACGGGGGACATATACCTTTTTAACATCGGCGAGGCACAGAAGGCCTGGCTCTGCTATGGCTGCCGCTACATACCCGAACTGAACGCCCACCGTTTTATCGTATGGGCGCCCAACGCCAGGGCCGTTTCCCTGGTGGGCGACTTTAACGGCTGGAACCGGGAAGCCACACCCATGGAGCTGGTGGAAGGCGGCGCCTGGGTCTGCTTTGTTGAGGGCCTCCAGGAAAACGCGCTTTACAAATACTGCGTCACCGGCAGGGACGGCAAGCAGGTGCTGAAGTCCGACCCCTTTGCCACCTTCTCCCAGAACGGGGAGGAGACCGCTTCCATCGTCTGGAACGGCGGCAGCTACCAGTGGACGGACAAGGCCTATATGAAGAAGCGGGAAAAGCGCCAGCATCTCAGCCAGCCCATGAGCATTTACGAGGTGCATCTGGGCTCCTGGAAGGACGTGGGCTATGAAAAAGCCCAGTACCGGCTGATGGGTGAGGCCCTGGCCGCCTACTGCAAGGACATGGGCTACACCCATGTGGAGCTGATGCCCGTGTCCGAGTACCCCTATGACGGGTCCTGGGGCTATCAGGTCACCGGCTACTACGCCCCCACCTCCCGCTACGGCAACCCGGACGACTTCAAGTGCATGGTGGACACCCTCCACGCCGCCGGCATCGGCGTGATCATTGACTGGGTGCCCGCCCACTTCCCCAAGGACGAGCACGGCCTGGCCCGCTTCGACGGCACCAACCAGTTTGAGTGCAAGGAGCAGCGCATGGCCGAGCATCCCGACTGGGGCACCCTGATCTTCGACTATGCCTCCAACCAGGTGCAGAGCTTCCTGATCTCCTCCGCCTGCCTGTTCTTTGAGGAGTACCATGTGGACGGCATCCGGGTGGACGCCGTGTCCTCCATGCTGTACCTGGACTATGGCCGGGGCAGCAACTTCACCCCCAACAAGGACGGCGGCAACATCAATCTGGACGCGGTGGCCTTCCTGCAGAAGATGAACACCACCGTTTTGTCCAACTACCCCGGCGCCATGACCATCGCCGAGGAATCCACCGCCTTCCCCCTGGTCACCGGTGCGGTGGAAAACGGCGGCCTGGGCTTCAGCTTCAAGTGGGACATGGGCTTCATGCATGACACCATCGATTACATGTGCCTGGACCCCTATTTCCGCAGCTTCAACCACAACCGGCTCACCTTCTCCATGATGTACGCCTTCTCCGAGCATTTTGTGCTGGCCTACTCCCATGACGAGGTGGTCCACGGCAAGGGCTCCATGGTCAACAAGATGAGCGGCGACTATGACCAGAAGTTTGCCTCCCTGCGCACCCTCTACGGCTATCAGTTCGCCCATCCGGGCAAGAAGCTGTGCTTCATGGGCGGCGAGTTTGGCCAGTTCATCGAATGGAACTGGAAGCAGCAGCTGGACTGGAATCTGCTGGACTACGCCAAGCATGAAGGGATGCGCCAGTATTACAAGGCCCTGAACCATATCTATGCCACCTATCCCGCCCTCTACCGGGTGGATGACTCCTGGGACGGCTACCGCTGGCTGAACGTGGACGACAAGGAGCGCAGCTCCATCGCCTTTATGCGCATGTCTCCCAAGGACGACAGCTATGTGGTCTGCGTGTGCAACTTCACCCCGGTGGACTACAAGGACTTTGTCATTGCCCTGCCCTGCGAGGGCAAGCTGACCAAGCTGCTCAGCAGTGAGGACGCGTGCTACGGCGGCAGCGGCAAGCCCTGCAAAAAGACCATCGCTTCCCGCAAGAAGCCCTTCCTGGACATGGAGTATTCCGCCAATGTGACCCTGCCTGCCATGTCCTGCCTGCTTTACAGCTTCCGCCCCAAGAAGACCGAGGCGGCGGAAAAGCCCAGGAAGGCTTCCCGCAAGAGCAAAAAGTAAAAAAGATCTCTGTCCCGGCGGTCTCTTGCCCGCCGGGTACAGTGTGCCTATCATAAAGGAGGATAACCGATGAAAAAGGAATTCAAAGAAATGCTGAAGGAGCGCGGCCGCACCGAGATGCCCAATGTTCTGCTGGTGTCCGCGGAGTGCGCCCCTCTGTCCAAGACCGGCGGCCTGGCCGATGTGGTAGGCACCCTGCCCAAGGCCCTGAAGAAGCTGGGCATCGACGCCAGAGTCATTACCCCTTACCACCGCTGCATCAAGAATAAGTACGCCGATCAGGTGGAGCATATGTTCCACTTCTATTCCCGACTGGGCTGGCGCAACGCTTATGTGGGCCTGGAAAAGCTGGAGCTGGACGGCGTCACCATCTATCTGATCGATAACGAGCAGTACTTCGGCGACAAGATCTATCGCGGCGGCAACGCCGAGGGTGAGCAGTACTCCTTCTTCTGCCGCGCCGTGCTGGACGTGATCCCCAACCTGGACTTCCAGGTGGACGTGTGCCACTGCAACGACTGGCACACCGCCATCATGCCCATGCTGGCCCACACCCAGTACCGGGGCTGGATGCAGGACAAGATCAAGTACCTGCTGACCATCCACAACATCAAGTTCCAGGGCCAGTACGGCTTTGCGTTTGTGCAGGACCTGCTGGAGATCGACCGCAGCTACTACATCAGCGACTATCTGGAGCAGGACGGCTGCGCCAACTACATGAAGGCCGGTATTGTCTTTGCCGACCGCATCAATACTGTCAGCCCCAGCTATGCCTGGGAGATCAAGACGCCGGAGTATTCCGAGGGTCTGGAGGGCATCCTCAACGCCCGCAGCGCCCAGCTCACCGGCATCATCAACGGCATCGACACCAAGGTCTTTAACCCCTACCGGGACCCTGTGCTGCCCGCCCGCTATGACCGGGGCCACCTGAAGGGCAAGGCCATTTGCAAGGCCACCCTGCAGGAGCAGATGGGCCTGCAGGTGCGGCCTGACGTGCCCCTCTTTGCCATGGTCACCCGTATGACCGCCCAGAAGGGCTTTGACCTGGTGGCCTGCGTGCTGGACGATCTGATGAGCCGGGAGGATATGCAGTTCATGCTGCTGGGTACCGGCGATGAGCGCTTTGAAAACTTCATGCGGGGCGCCGAAAGCCGCTACCGTGGCCGGGTCTGCTCCTACATCGGCTACAACGAGGACCTGGCCCACCTGGTCTATGCCGGCAGCGACTTCTTCCTTATGCCCTCCCGCTTTGAGCCCTGCGGCCTGAGCCAGATGATCGCCATGCGCTACGGCTCCGTCCCCATCGTCCGGGAGACCGGCGGCCTGCGGGACACCGTGATCCCCTATAACCGTTTCACCGGCGAGGGCAACGGCTTCTCCTTCAAAAACTTTGACGCCTGGGAGATGCGGGACACCATCCGCACCGCCCTGGGCTGCTATCACAACGAGGAGATCATGCACGGTCTCATCAACCACGCCATGCAGACCAATTTCAGCTTTGACCTTTCTGCCGAGGAGTATGCAAGACATTACATATGGATGCTCTGAAGTATAAGGTTTATTTCGGCGGCAGCTACCGGGAGCAGTGGTCCGATGACTACTGCATGACCGTGGCCTACAGCGACCGCCGGATGGTGGAGGCGGTGTTCAGCCAGGGACGCTGGACTGTCGCCGGCGGCGATGAGGAGCTTTGCTCCCTGCTGGAGAGCGCCGGGCCTGAGGACCTGATACAGCAGTATTTCCAGGCCAGCGCCACCAGCTATGCCGCAATTCATGACTGCCTGCTGCGTGGCCTGCCCCTGGACCGGCTGGGCGAATGTCTCTACAGCAGGGGCAACCCCCTGGTAGGGCCGGAGCTGATGCGGGTGCTGATGGATGACTGCGGAATGGCGCTGAACACGGCCTATCAGATCACGGCCCACTGCTGCGACGATCTGCGTTCCACCGGGGTGAACATGAATGACATGTACGCCCTCCAGCCCCGCACCGCCCACGTCATTGGCATCCTGCGCCGTACTGCGGCCACGGAGCTTTCCGTGGCCCATGACAGCCGCCTCGCCCTGTACCGCAGCCCCTTTGGGGCTGTGGAATGTGGCGGGGCCCTTCGCCTTGCCTTCCGCCTTCTGGGCGGCAAAGTGGAGAAGGCGGAGCTGGTGGTCTACGGCGATGCAGGCAGCGAGAGCTATCCCATGGAGCGGCAGGGGGACTGCTATGTGGCCCAGATTACCGCCCCGGAGGAGGCCCAGGCCCTGTGGTACCGCTTCCGTATTGAGACCCAAATGGGCTGCCACTGGTTCTGCCCGGACCATACCGGCTATATCGGCCGTCTCATGGGCCATGAGGGCGGCGGCTTCCGGCTGACGGTGTATGAGCGGGACTTTGACACCCCGGAATGGTTCCGCCACAGCATCATGTACCAGATCTTCCCCGACCGCTTCGGCTTCAGCCAGGATGACACGGCGGCCAGGGGCGTGGCCTATCACAAGGCCCTGGGCCAGACCCCGGAGCTGCACCAAAGCCTTCAGGAGCCGGTGCGCTGGCAGCCCCGGCCCTTTGAGCAGAGCTACAGCCCCGATGATTTCTACGGCGGCACCTTCAAGGGCATGGAGGAAAAGCTGCCCTATCTGAAGGAACTGGGCATCAGCTGCCTGTACTTAAATCCCATCGTGGAGGCCCGTTCCAACCACCGCTATGACACCTCGGACTATCACCGGCCCGACCCCATTCTGGGCACCATGGAGGACTTTGAGCAGCTCTGCGCCCGGGCGGAGGAACTGGGCATCCGCCTGATTCTGGACGGCGTCTATTCCCACACCGGGGCCGACAGCCGCTATTTCAACCGCTATGGCAGCTATCCCGGCGAGGGGGCCTGCCAGAGCAAGGATTCCCCCTATTACGACTGGTACGATTTTCAGAAATATCCCGATCAGTACCGCTGCTGGTGGGGCTTCCAGGACCTGCCGGAGGTGGATGAGGAAAACCCCACCTGGCAGCAGGACATCGTCACCGGGGAGGACAGCGTGGTAAAGCTGTGGCTGCGCCACGGTGCCGCCGGCTGGCGCCTGGATGTGGCCGACGAGCTGCCGGACGACGTGCTGGCCCTGATCCGTGATGCCGCCAAGTCCGTCAAGCCCGACGCGCCCATCATCGGCGAAGTCTGGGAGGACGCGGTCATCAAGGAGAGCTACGGCAGACGCCGGCGCTACGCCCTGGGCTCCTCCCTGGATTCGGTGATGAACTACCCCTTCCGTGGCTCGGTGCTGGCCTTCATGCATAGACAGGCGGACGCTTTCGCCCTGCGGGAGTTCTTCATCGCACAACAGATGAATTATCCCAAGCCCATGTACTATTCCCTGATGAACCTGATGGGCTCCCACGATGTGGAGCGGCTCCGCACCGCCCTGGCCACCGATGTGTGGCTGCGCTCCCTGAGCCGGGAGGATCAGCTGAAGGTGGAATTCACCCAGGACGCCCTGGACAAGGCCCTGGTGCTGGAGCGGCTTTGCGCCGTGCTGCAGTTCGCCATCCCCGGCGTGCCCTGCATCTACTACGGCGATGAGCAGGGCATGTGCGGCGTGAACGACCCCTTCAACCGCCAGCCCTTTATGGAGGGGGACCGCGCTCTCCACGACTACTACGCACATCTGGCCGGGCAGCGCCGCGCTGCCGACGCCCTCTCCACCGGCGAGGCGGAGTTCATGGCCGCCAACCAGGACCTGCTGCTGATCCTGCGCTATATCAACAACGGCCGGGACGCTCTGGGAAAGCCCGCCGAAAACGGCGCCTACCTTGCCGTGGTGAACCGCAGCGAGACCACGCAGCACTACACTGCCGACTGCCGCGCCGCCGGCTGCGGTTGGGTTGAAGGCAGCATCGGCCCCTTAACCGGGGAAATCATCAAGCTTCGCTAATCTCTCTTTCAACAAAAACCCCTCTGTTCTGCACTGCGGAACAGAGGGGTTTTCATGTTTTCAGATGCGGAATACCTTTTGCAAAGCGTCGTCAGGGCCAAGAACCAGGATGGAGGCGCCGGAGGAGAGCAGCGTGTCCGGCATCACATTCAGGTCCAGCTTCCCGTTGCTGCGCACGCCCAGAATGTTGATGCCGTGCTTGCGGCGGATGTCGATCTGGGCCACGGTCTTGCCCACCCAGTGCGGGGGCATGGACAGCTCGTAGATGGAGTAATCTCCCTCCACCTCGATGTAGTCCAGAATGGTGTCCGAGGAGCAGCGGATGGCCGTCCATATGGCCAGCTGCTTCTCCGGGTAGACCACCTGGTCGGCACCGTTGCGCAGCAGGAACTTCTCCTGCACACCGCTGGAGGCCCGGGCGATGACCTTCCGGGCGCCCAGCTCCTTCAGCAGCCAGGCGGTCTCCAGGGAGTTCTGGAAGTTGTCGCCGATAGCCACGATGCAGCTGTCAAAGCTGCCAATATCCAAAGACTCCAGAAAGGCCCGGTTGGTGCTGTCGCCGATCTGGGCGCTGGTGACGTAGTCCAGGGCGTTGTTGATGCGCTCCTCATTGCTGTCCACGGCCATGACCTCGTGGCCCATGGCGTTGAGCTTTCTGGCGATGTGACTGCCGAAGCGGCCCAGGCCGATAATCAGAATGGATTTCATCGTTATGCTCCTTTTTTCTCAGGTTCTCAGCCCACGGTCAGCTTGCCCAGGGGGTAGCGGGCGGAGCTGTTCAGGCCGGGGGCGGTGGTGGCAAAGATCAGGGTCAGGCCGCCCACGCGGCCCATATACATCAGGAGGATCAGAATGGCCCGGGAGCATTGACCCAGACTGGGGGTGATCCCCAACGTCAGACCCACGGTGCCGATGGCGGAGCCGGTTTCAAACAGGCAGGTCAGCAGGGGGAGGGCTTCCACCCGGCTGATGATCATGGCCCCCAGCACGAACAGGCAGATATACATGGTGAGGATGGTGGCGGCGCTGCGTACCGTCTCCTCCGGGACCCGGCGGCCGAAGAAGCGGGCGTGATCCCGGTGACGGAAAACGCAGAGGGCGTTGGCCAGCAGCACGGCCAGGGTGGTGGTCTTCATGCCGCCTGCGGTGGAGCCGGGGGAGCCGCCCACCAGCATCAGCATGATCATCAGGAAAATGCCGCTCTGGCTGAACAGCGTCAGGTCTGTGCTGTTGAAGCCGGCGGTGCGGGCGGTGACGGACTGAAACAGGGATGTGAGCAGCCGGGTGCCCAGGGGGGCGCCGCCGTACTCAAAGAAGAAAAAGTAGATTGCCGGCAGCAGGATCAGCAGCGCGGAGGTGACAATGGCCACCTTGCTCTGCAGCTGATAGCGCTTGAAGTGCAGCTTGTTGGCGCGCACATCGTCCCACACCAGAAAGCCGATGCCGCCGGTGATGATCAGCGCCATCAGCACCACGTTCACCCAGGGCTGGCCGGCAAAGGCGGTGAGGGAGGAATATTCTCCGTTGATGCCCATTAGGTCAAAGCCGGCGTTGCAGAAGGCGGAGATGGAGTGGAACAGGCTGTAACAAATGCCCCGGACCGGGCCAAAACGCCGGATGAACACCGGGCTCAGCAGCAGCGCCCCCAGCAGCTCAAACACCAGAGTCATCTTCACGATGAAGCCGGTGAGGCCCACAATGCCCTCCAGCCGCTGGCCGGAGATGGATTCCACCATGGTGCTGCGCTGCTTGAGACTGACCCGCTTGCCGGAAATGGAGTAGAGGGCCACAGCAATGGTGATCACCCCCATGCCGCCGATCTGGATCAGGGTGATCAGCACCAGCTTGCCGAACACTGACCAGTAGGTGGCGGTGTCGTGCACCACAAGGCCGGTGACGCAGACGGCGGAGGTGGCGGTGAACAGGGCGTCAGAAAAGGGGGCGCCCTGGCCGTCAACGGTGGCGAAGGGCAGCATCAGCAGCAGGCAGCCCAGCAAAATGGCGGCCGCAAAGCCCAGTATAATGATCTGCGAGGAGGAAAGCCTCCTGATAAAATTGCCCATTTTTCCGCCTCCGGCAGTGTCTTTTATCGTCTCAGCACACATAATAACACAGCCGGGGGAAAATGTATATTAAAAATCCAAAAAAGATGGAAGGAAGGCCGATTGCAAAAAAATTGTGAACAATGCGTCAGGAGCCTTTTTGTTTATTTTCAGTTTACTTTTTGATTGTAGCATAAGGCCGTACCTGGAAAAATTCACATACGAAGGAGATATATACCATGAAAGAGAAGAAAAAGAGCTGCGTGTTTAAGTTCCTGATCCCTGTGATCAGCCTGGTTCTTTTCGTCCTGATCCGCAGGAACGTCAAAGGAAACGGGGCGAAGGCGGAATGAACGAGGTCAAGAAACCCCGGCGCTCGCTGCTGTTTTACTATTTTGTGGTGATGCTGGTGCTGGTGCTGTTCAACACCATCATCATGCCCATGTTCACCAGCTGGGAAATCAAGCAGGTGGACTACGGCACCTTTATCAGCATGACCGAGAGCGGCCAGGTGGGCCTGGTGGAGGTGCAGGATAACCAGATCATCTTCACCGACAAGGACAAGCAGACCATATACAAGACCGGCAAGATGGACGACCCGGGGCTGACGGAGCGGCTCTACGCCTCCGGGGCGGAGTTCTCCGGCGAGATCGTGGAGGAGACCTCCCCCATCCTGACGGTGCTGCTCAGCTGGCTGCTGCCCATCATCCTGTTCGTGGCCCTGGGCCAGTTCCTCTCCCGGAAGATGATGGACAAGGCCGGCGGCCCCCAGTCCATGATGTTCAACATGGGCGGCAGCAAGGCCCGGGTCTATGTGAAATCCTCCGACGGCATCAAGTTCTCCGATGTGGAGGGCGTGGACGAGGCAGAGGAGAGCCTGCAGGAGATTGTGGACTACCTCCACGACCCGGCCAAGTACCGGGAGATCGGCGCCCAGATGCCCAAGGGCGTGCTGCTGGTTGGCCCTCCGGGCACCGGCAAGACCATGCTGGCCAAGGCCGTGGCCGGCGAGGCGGACGTGCCCTTCTTCTCCATCTCCGGCTCGGAGTTTGTGGAGATGTTTGTGGGCATGGGTGCCTCCAAGGTCCGTGACCTGTTCAAGCAGGCCAAGGAGAAGGCCCCCTGCATCGTGTTCATCGATGAGATCGACGCCATCGGCCAGAAGCGCAACAGCGGCGCCATGGGCGGCAATGACGAGCGGGAGCAGACCCTGAACCAGCTGCTGACGGAGATGGACGGCTTTGAGGGCAACAGCGGCGTCATGATCCTGGCGGCCACCAACCGGCCCGAGAGCCTGGATCCGGCCCTGACCCGCCCCGGCCGCTTTGATCGCCGGGTGCCGGTGGAGCTGCCGGATCTCCAGGGCAGGGAAGCCATTTTGAAGGTGCATGCCAAAAAAATCAGGATTGCCGACGATGTGGACTTCAACAAGGTGGCCCGGATGGCCTCCGGCGCTTCCGGCGCGGAGCTGGCCAACATCGTCAACGAGGCGGCCCTGCGGGCGGTCCGGGACGGCCGGAAGTTTGCCACCCAGGCCGACCTGGAGGAGAGCATCGAGGTGGTCATCGCCGGCTACCAGAAGAAGAACGCCATCCTCACCGACAAGGAGAAGAAGCTGGTGGCCTATCATGAGATCGGCCATGCCCTGGTGGCGGCCCTGCAGACCCATTCCGCCCCGGTGCAGAAAATTACCATCGTGCCCCGCACCTCCGGCGCCCTGGGCTACACCATGCAGGTGGAGGAGGGCAACCACTACCTGCTGACCAAGGAGGAGATCGAGAACAAGATCGCCACCTATACCGGCGGCCGGGCCGCCGAGGAAGTGGCCTTCGGCTCTGTCACCACCGGCGCCTCCAATGACATCGAGCAGGCCACCAAGCTGGCCCGGGCCATGATCAGCCGCTACGGCATGAGCGATGAGATCGGCATGGTGGCCATGGAGACGGTGAACAACCAGTACCTGGGCGGGGATACCTCCCTGGCCTGCTCTGCCGAGACCCAGACCCTGATCGACCGGCAGGTGGTAGCCCTGGTGAAAAAGCAGCACGACAAGGCGGTGCAGATTCTCACCGAGAACCGGCAGAAGCTGACAGAGCTGTCCGAGTACCTCTATGAGAAGGAGACCATCACCGGCGAGGAGTTCATGCAGATTCTCAAGGCCTGAACATAAGCCTTTTAGCCCAGTGACCAAAGAACGGGTCACTGGGCTTTTTCGATCCGTGCAAAAGGTAGATTTTGCGCAGGCCGGCCCGCCTTGGTTGACAAGACCGCAAAATATGGTATAATACCGTGAACGAAATCAGAAGAACCATCATGTTGGCGGAAAACCATGGAAAACGCAGCTTTGGCTGCGTTTGTTACTGTGTGCCCGGAAGTGAAAGGATGTACCATGACTGAGATGAGCCGCAAAGTGGATATGACTGACGCCTCCAAGGGAAAGCTGTTCTCTGTGGAGGGCGGCGCCTTTGGTATTGATAAAAACGGATATGCTGTTTTTCCCGGTTTTTGTGATGTGCATGTGCATTTCAGAGAGCCGGGATTTTCTTATAAGGAGACCATGGCTACTGGCTGCGCCGCGGCGGCAGCGGGGGGCTATACCGCCGTCTGCGCCATGCCCAACCTGAACCCGGTGCCGGACAGCCGGGAGCACCTGGATGCGGAGCTGGCGCTGATCGAAAAGGACGCCACCATCAACGTGCTGCCCTATGCCGCCATCACCGTGGGCCAGCGGGGAGAGCAGCTGGCAGCGCTGGAAGAAATGGCGGCGGACGTGGCCGGCTTTTCCGATGATGGCCGGGGTGTCCAGAGCGACGAGATGATGCGTGAGGCCATGCTGCGGGCCAAAAAGCTGGGGAAGATGATCGTGGCCCACTGCGAGGTGAATGAGCTGCTGCGGGGTGGGTATATTCACGATGGGGCCTATGCCAGGGCCCACGGCCACCGGGGCATCTGCTCCGAGAGCGAGTACCGGCAGATCGAGCGGGACCTGAAGCTGGTGGAGGAAACCGGCTGCGCCTACCATGTGTGCCATATCTCCGCCAAAGAGAGCGTGGCCCTGATCCGTCAGGCCAAGGCCAGGGGCCTGGATGTCAGCTGTGAGACCGCGCCCCACTACCTGCTGCTGGACGACAGCATGCTGCAGGAGGAGGGCCGCTTCAAGATGAACCCCCCGGTGCGGGGAAGGGAGGACCGGCAGGCCCTGATCGAGGGCATCCAGGACGGCACCATCGACATCATCGCTACCGACCATGCCCCCCATTCGGCGGAGGAAAAGAGCCGGGGCCTGGAGAAAAGCGCCTTCGGCATCGTGGGCCTGGAAACCGCCTTCCCCGTATTGTATACCGGCCTGGTGCTGACCGGGATCATCAGCCTGGAAAAGCTGGTGGAACTGTTAAGCACCAATCCCCGCCGCCGCTTCCACATTCCGCTTTCCGGGGAGGACTACTGCGTCTGGGACCTGAACGCAAAGTATACCATCGACCCGGCGGACTTCCGCTCCCTGGGCAGGGCCACGCCCTTCGCGGGCATGGAGGTTTGTGGCCGCTGTGTAAAAACCGTATATAACGGCGAAACCGTCTATATAGAAAAGTAAGTTGAACATTAAAACAAACAAGAGATTTGTTATGGAGGAACTGAAATGGCAAAGAGAACAGATATTAAGAAGATTCTGATTATCGGCTCCGGCCCCATCGTCATTGGTCAGGCCGCGGAGTTTGACTATGCCGGCACCCAGGCCTGCCTGGCCCTGAAGGAAGAGGGCTATGAGGTGGTGCTGTGCAACTCCAACCCCGCCACCATCATGACCGACACCACCATTGCCGACAAGGTGTATATGGAGCCGCTGACCCTGGAATATATGGCAAAGATCCTGCGCTATGAGCGGCCCGACGCCATCGTCCCCGGCATCGGCGGCCAGACCGGCCTGAACCTGGCCATGCAGCTGGAGAAGAAGGGCGTGCTGAAGGAGTGCCGGGTGGAGCTGCTGGGCACCAGCAGCGAGAGCATCGAGCGGGCCGAGGACCGGGAGCTGTTCAAGGAGCTGTGCCAGTCCATCGGCGAGCCCACCATCCCCTCCGAGATCACCTATGACCTGGAGCAGGCCAAAAAGGCCGCTCAGGAGATCGGCTACCCTGTGGTGCTGCGCCCTGCCTTCACCCTGGGCGGCACCGGCGGCGGTTTTGCCAACAACGAGGAGGAGCTGGTGGAGATCGGCCTCAACGCCTTCAAGCTCTCTCCCGTCCATCAGGTGCTGATCGAAAAGAGCGTCAAGGGCTATAAGGAGATCGAGTTTGAGGTCATGCGGGACTCCAACGACCACGCCATCACCATCTGCGGCATGGAGAATGTGGACCCCGTGGGCGTCCACACCGGCGACTCCATCGTGGTGGCCCCCATCATGACCCTCAATGACCATGACCTGAAAATGCTCAACGACAGCGCCATCAAGATCATCCGGGAGCTGAAAATCGAGGGCGGCTGCAACGTCCAGTTTGCCCTGAACCCCAACTCCAGCGAGTATTACCTCATCGAGGTGAACCCCCGGGTGTCCCGTTCCTCCGCCCTGGCCTCCAAGGCCAGCGGCTACCCCATCGCCCGTGTCACCGCCAAGATCGCCGTGGGCATGGCCCTGGAGGAGATCGGCATTGCCAACACCAACGCCGCCTTTGAGCCCAGCCTGGACTATGTGGTGGCCAAGATGCCCCGCTTCCCCTTCGATAAGTTCGCCACTGCTCCCAACAAGCTGGGCACCCAGATGAAGGCCACCGGCGAAGTCATGGGCATCGGCGCCAACCTGGAGGAGTGCCTGCTGAAATCCGTCCGCTCCCTGGAGATCGGCGTCTGCCACTTCCACCTGGCAAAGTTTGATGATATGCCCACGGAGGAAATGCTGGACTATATCAGCGAGTTCCGGGATGACAACATCTTCGCCATTGCCGAGCTGCTGCGCCGGGGCGTGGGGATTGATCAGCTCTACGCCATCACCATGATCACCCCCTTCTTCCTGGAATCCATTCAGAAAATCGTGGCTATGGAAAAGACCCTGGCCGCCAACGTGGGCAACACCCAGCTGCTGGAGGATGCCAAGAAGATGGGCTTCAGCGACAAGTATATCGCCCAGCTCTGGGGCAAGACGGAGCTGGATATCTACAAGCAGCGGAAGTATTTTGACCTGTTCCCCGCCTATCCCATGGTGGATACCTGCCACACCAATGCCTACATTCCCTATTTCTATTCTTCCTATTCCGCCCAGAACGCCTCCCGCCTGGGGGAGAAGAAAAAGATCGTGGTGCTGGGCGCCGGCCCCATCCGCATCGGCCAGGGCGTGGAGTTTGACTATTCCACCGTCCACGCCGTCACCACCATCAAAAAGTCCGGCTATGAGGCCATCATCATCAACAACAACCCGGAGACCGTCTCCACCGACTATACCACTGCCGACAAGCTATATTTCGAGCCTCTCACCACCGAGGATGTGATGAACATCATCGAGTTTGAGAAGCCCGAAGGGGTCATCGCCTCCCTGGGCGGCCAGACCGCCATCAACCTGGCCCAGCCTCTCATGGAGCGGGGCGTGAAGATCATCGGCACCGACTGCCAGGCTATCGAGCGGGCCGAGAACCGGGACAGCTTTGAGAAGATTCTGGAGGAGCTGAACATTCCCCAGCCCCAGGGCCAGGCTGTCACCAACATTGAGGACGGCGTGAAGGCCGCCGAAGCCATCGGCTACCCGGTGCTGGTGCGGCCCAGCTTCGTTCTGGGGGGCCGGGCCATGCAGATCGTGGCCAACGAGCAGCAGCTGCGCCAGTATTTAAAGACCGCCGTGGAGGTGGACGTGGATAAGCCGGTGCTGGTGGATAAATACATCATCGGCAAGGAGATCGAGGTGGACGCCATCTGCGACGGCCGGGATGTGTTCGTCCCCGGCATCATGGAGCTGGTGGAGCGCACCGGCATCCACAGCGGCGACTCCATCAGTGTCTACCCCACCTTCAGCATCTCCGATAAGGTGAAGGGCATCGTTTTGCAGTACGCCAAGAAGCTGGGCCTGGGCATCGGCATCGTGGGCCTGTACAATATCCAGTTCATCGTGGACCAGAACGAGAAGGTCTATATCATCGAGGTCAATCCCCGCTCCTCCCGCACCGTTCCCTTCCTGTCCAAGGCCACCGGCTACAGCCTGGCGGATATCGCCACCGAGGTCATCCTGGGCAAGAGCCTGAAGGAGCAGGGCATCTTCGACATCTATCCCAAAGAGAAGGACCGCTGGTATGTGAAGGTGCCGGTGTTCTCCTTCAACAAAATCCGTGGCCTGGACGCCTACCTCTCCCCGGAGATGAAGTCCACCGGCGAGGCCATCGGCTATGACGACAAGCTGAACCGTGCCCTGTATAAGGCCCTGCAGGCCTCCGGCACCCATCTGCAGAACTACGGCACCGTGTTCGCCACCGTGGCCGATAAGGACAAGCAGGAGGCCCTGCCCCTGATCCGCCGCTTCTACGACCTGGGCTTCAACATCGAGGCCACCGAGGGCACCGCCAAATTCCTCAAGGAGAACGGCATCCGCACCCACGTGCTGAAAAAGCTGCGGGACGGCAGCGACGAGATCCTGGAAGCCCTGCGCCAGGGCCACATCGCCTACGTCATCAACACCCAGGACATTGGCTCCCTGGGCCAGATGAGCGACGGCTATAAGATCCGCACCGCCGCTACCGAGAACAATGTCACCATGTTCACCGCCCTGGACACCGTGAAGGTGCTGCTGGACGTGCTGGAGGAGACCACCCTGCGCATCTCCACCATCGACGCCTGAGGGACGGCATGAAACAGGGAATTTTTGAAATAATCGAAAACCGCCCCCTGAACAGCCAGGTCATGCGCCTGCGCCTTCGGGGGGACACCGGGGCCATCACCCGCCCCGGCCAGTTTGTGAATATTAAGATCGACGGCTGCTTTCTGCGCCGCCCCCTCTCCGTCTGCGATTGGGACGGGGACAGCCTGACGGTGGTTTACCGCATCGTGGGCCGGGGGACGGAGCAGCTGGCCCGGATGGAAAGCGGCAGGCTGGACCTTCTCACCGGCCTGGGCAACGGCTTTGACCTGGCCCCGGCGGGGGAGCGGCCCCTGCTGATCGGCGGCGGCCTGGGCTTCACGCCGCTCTACGCCCTGGCAAAGCACTTGATCGCTGAGGGCAAAAGGCCCCAGGCGCTCCTGGGCTTCGCCACGGCGGAACAGGCCGTGTATGAGGAAGAATTCAAAGCCCTGGGCTGCGCCGTCACCCTCTGCACCGAGGACGGCAGCCGGGGCCTGAAGGGCTTCGTCACCCAGGCCATGCAGGGCCTGGACTATAGCTATTTTTACACCTGCGGCCCGGAGGCCATGTTCAGGGCCGTCAATGACTGCGCGGTAACATCCGGCCAGTTCAGCTTTGAGCAGCGGATGGGCTGCGGCTTCGGCGCCTGCATGGGCTGCTCCTGCGAGACCCTCTACGGCGTCAAGCGCATTTGTAAAGAAGGCCCTGTGCTGCGGAAGGAGGAGATTCGATGGCAGACCTGAGCGTGTCCCTCTGCGGTATCCGGCTGGATAACCCGGTGATCCCCGCCAGCGGCACCTTTGGCTACGGCTATGAGTTCGCAGAGCTTTACGACATCAACATGCTGGGCACCTTCTCCTTCAAGGGCACCACAAAAGAGCCCCGCTTCGGCAACCCCACCCCCCGCATTGCCGACTGCACCGCCGGCCTCATCAACGCCGTGGGCCTGCAAAACCCGGGCGTGGACAAGGTGATTGAAGAAGAACTGCCCAAGCTGAAAAAGGTTTTCCACAAAAAGGTGATAGCCAATGTCAGCGGCTTCTCCGTGGAGGACTATGTCTATAGCTGCCAGAAGCTGGATACCTGCGAGCAGGTGGGCTGGCTGGAGGTGAACGTCAGCTGCCCCAATGTCCACGGCGGCGGCATGAGCTTCGGCACCTGCCCTGAGGCGGCGGCGGAGGTCACCCGGGCCGTAAAGGCCGTGTGCCGTAAGCCGGTGATCATCAAGCTGACTCCCAACGTCACCGATATCGTCTCCATCGCCAAAGCCTGCGAGGAAGCCGGGGCCGATGGCCTCAGCCTCATCAACACCATGCTGGGTATGCGCATCGACCTGAATACCCGCAAGCCTGTGGTGGCCAACACCATGGGCGGCTTCTCCGGCCCGGCCATCTTCCCGGTGGCCCTTCGGATGGTGTACCAGGTTGCTCATGCGGTGAACATCCCGGTGATCGGTGTGGGCGGCGTTGCCAGCGCGGAGAACGTGATCGAGATGCTGCTGGCCGGGGCCACGGCGGTGGAGGTGGGGGCTGCCAACCTGGTGAACCCCTTCGCCTGCCGGGACATTATAAATGCCCTGCCCGCCGCAATGGAAAAGTACAACATCAGCGCATTGAAAGAGATTATAGGAGGATGCAAGCATGGGTAAAGATGTAATCGTCGCCTGCGATTTCAGCAGCAAGGAGCAGGTGTTCACCTTCCTGGACAAGTTCACCGGGCGCAAGCCCTTTGTGAAGATCGGCATGGAGCTGTACTATGCCGAGGGGCCGGAGATCGTCCGTCAGATCAAGGCCCGGGGCCACAAGATTTTTCTGGATCTGAAGCTCCACGATATCCCCAACACCGTGAAAAAGGCCATGGCCGTGCTCTCCGGGCTGGATGTGGATATGTGCAATGTCCACGCTGCCGGCACTTCCGCCATGATGCGCGCTGCTCTGGAGGGCCTGACCCGGCCCGACGGCAGCCGCCCCCTGCTGATTGCCGTCACCCAGCTGACTTCCACCGATGAGGACAGCATGCGCCGGGAGCTGCTGATTGACCGGCCCCTGGACCAGGTGGTCATGTCCTACGCCCAGACCGCAAAAGAAGCCGGGCTGGACGGCGTGGTCTGCTCCCCCCTGGAGGCAGGGAAGGTGCACCAGGCCTGCGGCGACGGCTTTGTCACCGTCACCCCCGGCGTCCGCTTTGCCGATGGGGACGTGGGGGACCAGAAGCGGGTCACCACCCCGGAGAAGGCTAGGGAGCTGGACTCCGACTATATCGTGGTGGGCCGGCCCATCACTGCCGCCGCCGACCCGGTGGCCGCCTATGAAAGATGCGTAAAGGAGTTTGTTGGATAATGGAAGCTATGGAAAAAGTCATTGCGAAAGACCTTTTGAAGATTCAGGCCGTGTTCTTCCGCCCGGATGAGCCCTTCACCTGGGCCAGCGGCATCAAGAGCCCGGTGTATACCGATAACCGCCTGACCCTCACCGCCCCGGAAGTCCGCCTGGATGTGGAGCAGGGCCTGGCCCGGCTGATCAAAGAGAACTACCCGGAGGCCGAGGTGCTGATGGGCACCTCCACCGCCGGCATCGCCCACGCCGCCATCACCGCCCACCTGCTGAACATGCCCATGGGCTATGTGCGCTCCGGCGCCAAGGACCATGGCCGCCAGAACCAGATCGAGGGCCGGCTGGAGCCGGGCCAGAAGGTTGTGGTGGTGGAAGACCTGATCTCCACCGGCGGCAGCGTCATTGAAGTGGTGGAAGTGCTCCGGGAAGCCGGGGCAGAAGTGCTGGGTGTGGTGAGTATCTTCACCTACGGCATGAAGAAGGGCCTGGAGCGGCTGGCAGCGGCGAAGGTGAAGAATATCTCCCTCACCAACTTCGACGTGGTGGCCGAGACTGCTGCCCAGGAGGGCTACATCCGGCCCGAGGATGTGGAGCGGCTCATGGCCTTCCGCAACAATCCCTCCGACGAGAGCTGGATTGGAAAATAACAGGGGGAAAACACCTTGATTTTATCCGCAGCCTGTGGTAAAATTCAATGGTGTTTATGGTAGCCTTTTGGCTGCCGGAAGAATAATCAGAGAAACGGAGATTTTGTTATGGAAAGAATCAAGACCCTTGAGACCCGTAACCTCTGCGAGAGCGCCAAGAACGGCGGCTGCGGCGAGTGCCAGACCTCTTGCCAGTCCGCCTGCAAGACCAGCTGCGGCGTTGCCAACCAGAAGTGCGAGAACGAGGCAAACAAGTAAGCTTCGATATAAAAAGCTGCCGCCCACGGGCGGCACTTTTTATGCCTGACACAGAAACAGGGGAGGATACCCAGTGGTACATCAGTATAAACTTAACGGCTACAACATCGTGCTGGACAGCTGCTCCGGCTCCATCCATGCGGTGGACGAGGTGGCCTACGACATTATCGAAAAATTCAAGCAGGAGCGCCCGGAGGAGATCGTCCGGCAGCTGCTGGTGAAATACGCGGATCGGGAGGACGTGACCGAGGAGGAGCTGTACGCCTGCATCGCCGATGTGGCGGCGCTGGAAAAGGCGGGCAAGCTCTTCACGCCGGACACCTTTGCCGACATGGCCGGTACCTTCAAGGAGCGCTCCGGCGACGTGGTGAAGGCTCTCTGCCTCCATGTGGCCCACACCTGCAACCTCAACTGCTCCTACTGCTTTGCCAGCCAGGGCAAATACCATGGGGACCGGGCGCTGATGCCCTTTGAAGTGGGCAAACGGGCTCTGGATTTCCTGATTGAACATTCCGGCCACCGCACCAATCTGGAGGTGGACTTCTTCGGCGGCGAGCCGCTGATGAACTGGGACGTGGTGAAGCAGCTGGTGGCCTATGCCCGCACCCAGGAGGAGCCCAACCATAAGAAGTTCCGCTTCACCCTCACCACCAACGGTATGCTGATCGATGACGATGTGATCGACTTTGCCAACCGGGAGATGAGCAACGTGGTGCTCTCTCTGGATGGCCGCAAGGAGATTCATGACCGGCTGCGGGTGGATTACGCCGGCAACGGCAGCTATGACCGCATCGTCCCCCGCTTCCAAAAGCTGGTGGAAGCCCGGGGCGGCAAGAACTACTATATGCGGGGCACCTTCACCCACGCAAACCCGGACTTCACCAGGGACGTTTTCCACATGGCGGACCTGGGCTTTACCGAGCTGAGCATGGAGCCGGTGGTCTGCGCCCCCGGGGACCCCGCCGCTTTGACGCCGGAGGATCTGGAGATCGTGAAGGAGCAGTATGAAATCCTGGCCAGGGACATGCTCCGCCGGGAGAAGGAGGGCAAGCCCATCACCTTCTACCACTACATGTTGGACCTCACCGGCGGCCCCTGCGTGTACAAGCGCATTTCCGGCTGCGGCTCCGGCACGGAGTACATGGCCGTCACCCCCTGGGGCGACCTGTACCCCTGCCACCAGTTCGTGGGGGAGGAGAAGTATAAGCTGGGCAACATCTGGGACGGCGTCACCAACACCGCCCTGCGGGAGGAGTTCCGCGCCTGCAACGCCTATGCCCGCAAGGAGTGCGACGATTGCTGGGCAAGACTGTACTGCTCCGGCGGCTGTGCCGCCAATGCCTACCATGCCACCGGCAGCATCCGGGGCGTGTATGAGGCGGGCTGTGAGCTGTTCAAAAAGCGCATCGAGTGCGCCATCATGATGAAGGTGGCCGAGAGCCAGGGAGAGAATTGATGGACAGCCCCATCGCCGATTTTCTCCGCTCTTACGCCGCTTCCGATACCGCCCGCTTCCATATGCCGGGCCATAAGGGTCATGGCCCCCTGGGCTGCGAGGCCCTGGATATCACGGAGATTCAGGGGGCCGACTCCCTCTATGAAGCCGATGGCATCATCGCCCAAAGCGAGCAAAACGCCGCCGCCCTCTTTGGCACCGGCCGCACCCTCTATTCCACCGAGGGCTCCAGCCAGTGCATCCGGGCCATGCTGTACCTGGCCCTGCAAAACCGGCCCAAAGGTACGGCCCCGGTGATTCTGGCGGCCCGGAACGTGCATAAGGCCTTTGTCTATGCCGCCGCCCTGCTGGATTTTACGCCGGTCTGGCTCTGGCCGGAAGGGGAGGAGTCCCTGCTGCAATGCCCGGTCAGCGCCCCTCAGGTGGCCGCCGCCCTGGATGCTATGGAAGCGCCCCCTGCGGCGGTGTACCTCACCAGCCCGGACTATCTGGGCGGCATGGCGGATATCGAGGCCATCGCAAAGGTCTGTCACAGTCATGGCACGGTGCTTCTGGTGGATAACGCCCACGGGGCTTACCTGCGCTTTCTCCGCCCCTCCCGGCACCCCATGGATCAGGGGGCGGATCTCTGCTGTGACTCCGCCCATAAGACCCTGCCCGTCCTCACCGGCGGGGCTTATCTCCATATCAGCAAGAACGCCCCTGCGGCTTTTGCGGAAAAGGCCCGGCAGGCCATGGCCCTCTTCGGCTCCACCAGCCCTTCTTACCTGACCCTGGCTTCCCTGGACCTGTGCAACCAGACCTTGGCGGGGGACTACCCGGCCCGGCTGGCAGAGATGGAAGAACGGCTGACGCAGCTTCGCCGCCGATTGGCAGAGCGGGGCTGGCAGGTGGAAGATACAGACCCCCTGCGCCTGACCCTGGCTGCCCCGGCGGGGGAGACCGGCCTGACGCTGGCCCGGCGCCTGCGGGAGAGCGCCATGGAGTGCGAGTATGCGGATGAAGAACACCTGGTGCTGATGCTGACGCCGGACAACCGCCCGGAGGAGCTTGAGCGGCTGGAACAGGCCCTGGGCTTTGCCCCGGCCCCACCAAAGGAGAAAGCTCCATTGCCCCAGGCCCGGGGAGAGCAGGCCATGCCGCTGCGGCAGGCCCTGTTCGCCCCTCAGGAGACGGTGGCGGCCAATCAGGCCCTGAGCCGCGTCTGCGGCGCCCCCACGGTGTCCTGCCCGCCGGCGGTGCCCATCGCCGTCAGCGGCGAGCGCATCGGCCCGGAAGCCCTGACCCTGTTTGAACATTACGGCGTGGAACGGGTAGACGTGGTGAAAGAATAATAAAAAACCGGAGCTTTCAATGCTCCGGTTTTTCGTTTATCGTTTGAATTGCATCGTTAAGCAGGTCTCCCAGCTTTCGCCGGGGGAGAGCCTTGCGGCGCAGGCCCGGTCCTCCCAGGTGTCCCCGTCGTCCTCGAAGGAGGGGAGACTGTGCCAGGGTTCAATGCAGACATATTGGGGCTTGCCCGGCGCGCTCCAGATCAGGCAGTAGGGGAAGCCGCTGATTGCGCAGACCACGGCCCGGCCGCTGTCCTTTTCGTAAAGGCCCAACGTGGAGGAATGGAGCCCGGTCATGCAGTAGCTATCGTTGTCGAACAGATGCTCCGTCAGGGCCACCCGGTCGATGCACTTGCCCAGCTTGTAGGTCCTGTCCGTCACCAGCCCCGCCGGGGTGAAAAGACAGAGGGGGCTTTCCTCCCGGTCAAAGCGCAGCTCATAGTCCTCATAGCTGTGCTTTTCGTCGAAGGGCAGGGTGAAGCCGGGGTGATAGCCGATGCCGAAGCGCAGCACTTCCTGCCCGGGGTTCTCCACCCGCAGACTGTGATGCAGCCGGTCCCCCTCCAGACGGTAGCTGCTGACCAGGCGAAATGCATAGGGCCAGCGCGCCAGGGTCTCCGGGCTGCTCTCCAGGGCCAGCACCAGCTCCGTGTCGCTATGGCTCACCAGCCGGTGCTCCAGATTCCGGCCAAAGCCGTGCTGGGGCGCCTCATAGCGCTGGCCCTTGGCGGTGAAACTGCCGCCCACCTGCTTGCCGCACCAGGGGAAGAGGATGGGGGCGTGATACTTCCACACCGCCGGGTCTCCCTGCCAGATGTGCTCCACCCCGTCCGTCTTGTGGACCAGGCTCACCAGCTCCGCGCCCAGGCTGGAGATTCTGGCCCGCAGAAGCTCATTTTCAATGACGTATTCCATCTGTCCGCCTCTCCTCAATACTTATCCATCCAGGCTTTCAACTCCGCGTCCTCATGGTGGCCGTTGAGCAGCTTCCCGGGCTGCACCTTGGCCCCGGGGCAGAGCCGCTGAATGTCCCGGCCGCTGCGGCCCATGCCGCTGCTGCCGGAGGTGGCGAAGGGGACGATCACCTTGCCGGAAAAATCATAGGCCTCCACAAAGCTGCGGATGATGGCGGGGATGGAATACCACCACACCGGGAAGCCCAGGAAAATCACCTCATAGCCGCTGAAATCCGCCCCGGTGTCTGCCAGGGCCGGGCGGCAGAAGGCGTCGTTGGTTTCAATGCTGCTGCGGCTGTGCTTATCCCGCCAGTTCAGGTCCGCTTCGGTATAGGGCACGGCGGGCTTGATCTCATACAGATCCGCCCCGCTGATGCGGCTCAGGGTCCTGGCCACCCCGGCGGTGACGCCGCCGGCACTGAAATAGGCCACTGCTTTCTTGCTCATGGATCGTTCCTCCTGTATTTTATAGGAACATCATAAAGCAAAGCGGCCCCAAAAGCAACAAAAAAAGCGCCCAAAGCGGACGCAGAACCAACAAATTCCCCACAAAAACGAAATGACCCTTGACTTCGGCTTTCTCTCCTGTCCAAAGTCAAGGGTCATTTCTCTGAATTCTTGATATCTAACATCCTGGTTACCTCTCTTTCTACAGATTGCACCGTGTTTTTCGTTTCACACGGTTTCTTTTAACTGTACATCGGGTATCACCCTTTCTGGCTATAATATAACACAGACCCCGCTATTTTGCAAAGGGGAATAGTACATGAAATCTCTGCCCTTAACTTGTACAAAACGCAGAAAACCATCCCGATATCTTGACAGGAATTTGGGTAAAATGTTAATATATAACTATTGCGGGCCGTTTTTGCGGACCGCTTTTTTTCTGTCTTCGAGGTGCCTTCCCTGCGGCAGGGGCACCGGCGGCCTGTGCCCGGTTTCCCGGTCAAAAGTACGAATAATACATTCAATTATCTGGTGACAGCTTGCGGCAATCATGGTATAATAATCCCGTATAAAAGCGGTTTTACCTGGCTTCATCCATCTTTTTCACGTCGTTTTCTGCACGCGAAAGATTTTTCTGATCATGTATGATTTGATTTTTACAGGAGGCGCAAGCTATGGAACATCTTGGCATCAACATTGACATCCGCAACATTCCTGAGCTGGACCCCGGCTTCATCCCTCTGCACCGCTTCAACCAGGCCTTCCTCGCCGGCGCGAAGAAGCCTGTTGGCATCGCTGTGGAGCGGGCCAACGGGGAGATGGCCGCCGTGGAGACCTTTATCTATGGCACCCCGGCCATGCACGCGGCGGACTGTTATTACATCAACCGCCTGGTCAAGACCATCCTCTGGATGAAGGGCGGCTTCCGGATCTACGTCCGTGGGGACGAGGGCATCTATGCCTACCTGAAAGAGGCCTATTCTGCCGATGGCTGCCAGGCCTTTGACTGGGAGTATATGGCCAACATTTTTGAACACCCCTTTGAGGTGCTGCTGACCGATATCCTGCCGGAGAGCAAGGATGCGCCCAAGGCCATCGGCGGCCATATGACCGGCTGCCGTATCGGCTTTGACGCCGGCGGCAGCGACCGGAAGGTCTCCGCCGTGATCGACGGCGAGGCCGTGTATTCCGAGGAGGTGGTCTGGTTCCCCAAGACCAATTCCGACCCGGACTATCACTACGAGGGCATCGTGGCCGCGCTGAAGTCCGCCGCTTCCCACCTGCCCCGGGTGGATGCGGTTGGCGTCTCCTCCGCCGGCATCTTCATCAACAACCGCACCATGTCCGCCTCCCTGTTCCTGAAGGTCCCCAAGGACCTGTACGACAGCAAGGTGAAGGACATTTATATCCGCGCCATTACCGACACCTTTGGTGACATCCCCTATTGCGTGGTCAACGACGGCGACGTTACCGCCCTTGCCGGCGCCATGAGCCTCAAGACCAACAGCGTGCTGGGCATCGCCATGGGCACCAGCGAGGCTGTGGGCTTTGTGGATGCCAAGGGCCTGATCACCGGCTGGCTGAACGAGCTGGCCTTCGTCCCCATGGACGCCAACCCCGAAGCCATGGAGGACGAGTGGAGCCATGACATCGGCTGCGGTGTCAAGTACTTCTCCCAGGACGGCGTCATCAAGCTGGCCCCCCGGGCCGGCATCGCCCTGGAGGAGAGTCTCTCTCCCGCCGAGAAGCTGAAGGTGGTGCAGAAGCTGATGGAGGCCGGCGATGACCGGGCTGCCGCTGTCTACCGCAGCATCGGCGTTTACCTGGCCCATACCCTGGCCTATTACTACAGCCTCTACGAGTGCCACCATGTGTTGCTGCTGGGCCGGGTCATGTCCGGCAAGGGCGGCGACCTGATCATTGCCACCTGCCGGAAGGTGCTGGAGGATGAGTACCCCGCAGTGGCCGGCGCCCTCAGCCTGGCCCTGCCGGATGAGTATTTCCGCCGCGTGGGCCAGTCCGCCGTGGCCGCCTCCCTGCCGGAAGCCTAACGCCTGTCTGAATTGAACAGAAAAAGCCCGGATTTTTCCGGGCTTTTTTATTTGACGAAACGGAGCAAAAGGTGTAGAATCTTCAAAAAACTGAAAGAATGAGGCTAAGCATGATAGAACAGCACGCAGAAAACATTTATTCCTTCCGCATCGTCCTGCCCAAAAACCCCCTGGGCTGGCTCAACTGCTACGGCATCAAGGGCGTCAACGGCGGCCGTGACCTGCTGATTGACTCCGGCTTCAATACGCCCCGCTGCCTTGCCGACCTGAAAAAGGGCATGGCAGAGCTGAATATGCAGCCGGAGAACACCGATGTGTTCTTCACACACGCCCACTTTGACCATCTGGGCAACGCCTCCAACCTCCAGGCCATGGGCTGCCGCCTGCTGATGGGGGAGCGCGAGTACGCCTTTTATCAGGAGGCCCCCTGGATCACCCAGAAGGAGCGCAGCCGCAAGGACGGCATCCCTGACCGGCTCCGTGGCTCTCTGGATGTGAATAAGGGCAGCCCCACCCCCGGCTTCACGGTGGAAACGGTGGAGGAAGGCCAGGTGCTGCGCTATGGCGGCTATGAACTGGAGTGCATCCAGACCCCCGGCCATACCCCCGGCCACATCTGCCTGTATGACCGGCGGCGCAAGCTGATGTTCACCGGGGACAGCGTCCTCTTTGACATTACCCCCAACATCACCTACGTCGAGGGCTACGATACCCTGACCGACTATCTGCACAGCCTGGATAAGCTGGAGCAGTATGAAGTGGACCTGGCCCTGCCCGCCCATAGGACCACCGGCGGCAAGACCTTCCTGGACCGGGTCCATGAGCTGCAGCGCCATCACGCCGCCCGGCTGGATGAGGCGGAGCAGGCGGTGCGGGCTTTGGGGGAGGCTACCGGCTTTGACACCGCCGCCCGCATGACCTGGTCCATCAGGGCCAACAGCTGGGACGAATTTCCCGACAATCAGAAGTGGTTCGCCACTGCCGAGACCCTGGCCCACCTGGTCTGCCTGGAGACCCGGGGCCGCCTGAAAAACCGCATGGATGAAAAGGGCATGTCCCTCTACAGCTGTGTTTGAGCCAGTCTGTCAAAAAAACACACCGTGAGGAAGGGGAACGCCTTCTCAAGCCTTCCCCTGGAGGGGAAGGTGCCCAGTGCGCACACTGGGCGGATGAGGTGGAAATCCTGCGTTTTTGACGGAAGTTCCTGCTTTCTCCCAGTTTTTTATTTGCCACCTCATCAGTCGGCTTCGCCGCCAGCTTCCCCTCAAGGGGAAGCCTTTGACCGGCAGAATCCACTGTTATAGCATGTAAAACCAACTTTTTTGACAAGCGCAAGTCCCGATGCAAACGCATCGGGACTTGCTTTTTTTTCATTATACAAACTGATCTGCAATCTTCCTGGCCTCATCCAGGGAGCAGCCGGCGGCCTCCGCCAGCGCTTTCAGATCCTCATACTCCTGCTTGGACCGCTCCACGCCGTAGCCCCGGGCCCGTTTCACCCCCACAGGACCGTAAGGCGTCTCCACCTGGCCCTTCTCCCGGCGGAGAATATACCGGCGGCACAGGCTCTCCCGGATGCCCAGGGTGCTGGTGAGCCGGAACAGCAGCGCCACCATCCGCTCCCGGTCCTCCGGCCGGCACAGCACCGTCAGCAGCAGCCCCGGCCGGCTTTTCTTCATGCCCACGCTCTGCCAGAAGGCGTCCAGCGCCCCGGCCTCCATCAGCCGCTCCAGCGCGTAGCCCACCGCCTCGCCGCTCATGTCGTCCACGTTGCAGCACAGCTCCACCACGGTCTCGCCGCTTTCGCCCAGACTGGCCCGCAGGCAGTTGGCCTGGGGGAAGTCCTTGCTGCCCATGCCGCAGCCCATGCGTTCCACCCGCATCTCCGGCATGGGGCCGAAGTCCTTCACAAAGTGCCGCAGCAGCGCCGCCCCCGTGGGGGTGCACAGCTCGCCCTGAATCTCCCCCGTGTAGCAGGGGATGCCTTTCAGCAGCTCCGCCGTGGCCGGGGCCGGCACCGGCAGGATCCCGTGGGCGCAGCGCACCGTGCCGCTGCCCACATGCACCGCCGAAGCCCGGACCAGCTCCGGCTTCAATTCGTGCATCAGCAGGCAGACCGTAAGGATGTCCACAATGGCGTCCAGCTGCCCCACCTCGTGGAAGTGGATTTCTTCCACCGGGCAGCCGTGCACCTTGCTTTCGGCCTGGGCCAGCAGCCGGTACACCGCCAGCGCGTCCTCCCGCACTGCCTCCGGCAGGGAGCTTCCGGCAAGAATCGCTTCAATATCGTGCAGATGATGGCCGTGGTGCTGGTGGTGCTCCTGCTCCTCCTGCCCGTGAACCAGCACCTCATAGTGCAGCCCACGGATGCCGCATTTCTCCGCAGGCGCCAGCCGGGCCTCCACCCCGGGCAGCCCCAGGCCATTGACCTGCGCCAGAACCCGCTCCGGCTCCGGCGCCAGCTGGAACAGGGCGGCGGCCAGCATATCCCCGGCGGCGCCCATGGAAAGGTCAAAATACAGTGTTTTCATCTCAGTCTCCGTTTGCCCGCGGTTTGGGGTCAAGGCGCAGTTCATGGAATATGCCCCCCAGCAGACCGCGGATGTTTTCCATATCCTTCTCAGCGGCGGCGTGCTGGCTCTCGTCAAATTGCAGCAGCGCCCCCCAGGGACGCAGCCGCACCCGGAAGTTGCGGTAGCCCCGCCCGGCCAGCAGGCTTTCTGCCCGTTCCACCGTCTCCAGCATGGCCGGTGTAATGGCCGTGCCGCTGGGGATCCGGGTGGCAAGACAGGCGTAAGAGGGCTTGTCCGCCGTGAACAGCCCCGCCTGGGCCGACAGGCGGCGTACATCACACTTGCTCAGCCCCGCCTCCCGCAGGGGGGAGCGGACGCCCAGCTCCCGCAGGGCCCGCATGCCGGGCCGGTCATCCTCCGGGTCGGAGGCGTTGGTGCCGTCCATCACCAGGGGATAGCCCGCCGCCGCCGCAGCATCCAGCAGCCGGGTGAACAGCGCCCGCTTGCAGTAGTAGCAGCGTTCCGGCGGGTTGGCGGCGATCTCCGGCCGGGCCAGCACGTCGCAGTCCAGCACCCGCAGCGTAAGCCCCAGCTGGGCGCAGAGCCGCTCCGCGTCCTTAAGCTCGAACCGGGGCTGAAAGGCGGAGCGGACAAAATAGGGCTGCACGTCGGCCCCCGCCTGGACAGCGGCCCACAGCAGATAGGCGGAATCGGTGCCGCCGGAAAAGGCCAGCGCCGCTTTCGGGTTGGCCTTGAAAAATTCTTCCAGTGTCATGGCTTCTGCTTCATGTGGTTGATGATGTTGGCCAGATACCCCGCGCCGAAGCCGTTGTCGATGTTCACCACCGACACCCCGCTGGCGCAGGTGTTCAGCATACTCAGCAGCGCCGCGACGCCCCCCAGGGAAGCGCCGTAGCCCACGCTGGTGGGGACAGCGATCACCGGCGCGTCCGCCAGCCCGCCGATCACCGAGGGCAGCGCCCCCTCCATTCCCGCCACCGCGATGATGCAGCGGGCGCTCATGATCGGCTCCAGATTGTGCAGCAGCCGGTGCACGCCGGACACGCCCACATCGTACAGCTTGATCACCCGGTTGCCCAGGGCCTGGGCGGTCACCGCCGCCTCCTCCGCCACCGGGATATCGCTGGTGCCGCCGGTGGCCACCACGATGTGGCCGTCCCCGTCCGGCTCCGGCAGCCGGCCGATGATGCCCAGCCGCCCCAGGGCGTTGTATTCCAGGGGATGGGCCTGAGAAATGGCCGTTGCCGCCCCTTCGTCGATGCGGGTGATCAGGATGGTCTCCTGCCCCCGCTCCCGCATGGCGGCGGCGATTTTGATGATCTGCTCCGGGGTTTTGCCCGCGCCGTAGATCACCTCCGCCACGCCCTGGCGCAGCTCCCGGTGATGGTCCACCTTGGCAAAGCCCAGGTCCTGGAAAGGCTCCATCTTCAGCTTTGTCATGGCCTCCGCCGGTTCCATGCTGCCGGCCTTCACCTGTTCCAGAATGTGCAGAATATCCGATTGGCTCATATCGCACCTCACAATATCCAAGTCATAACGGTCAATATCCGATCTTTCGATAGTTTAATATAACTCCGCCTTTCCGTCAATAGAGAAGCCTGCGGACAGGAAAAACCCGGACAGCAAAAAAGCCGCATCCAGGCAGGACAAAATGATTGTATATATTTGCTGAAAACGAGGATGGTTTATCACACATTTTTTACTCTTGCAATTTGGGAAAACACGGAGTATAATGACCATGCAGTGTGGGGATAAGCCCCAAAAACTTCAATTTTTGGAATTTTTTGGCAATAATTTATGTCAACTCCCGCACCGCCCGCCGGTGGCTGCCGGTGGAACAAAAATGATACATAAATCGGCAAAAAGCATGGATAAGTGAGCATCTTATCCCTTTCTGGCGTGAAAAGGATGGGCCTGTGAAGTGCTTTCCGGCCGGCGGCGCGCCGCGTGGCGGGGAAGATTGGAAGGTCTGCCTTTTCTGCGTGCAATTATCTTCAAGGCAGACAAGGAAACCACAATGAAGAAGCTCTGGAACATTTTCACAAGCGCCCTTGTTGTGCTGGCGGTGCTGTTGGCGCTGCTGCTGGTGGGGGCCCGGCTGGTGGGCCTGCAGGTGTTCACGGTCCTTTCCGGCTCCATGGAACCCACCTATCACACCGGCTCTCTGATCTATGTGAAAAAGGTGGATGCCACCAAGCTCAGTGAGGGCACGGTCATCACCTTCATGCTGGACGAGGATACCATCGCCACCCACCGTATCGTGGGCGTCGTCCCCGATGAGGAAGACCCTTCCGTCATCCGTTACCGCACCAAGGGTGACGCCAATGAGAGTGAGGATGGCGGCCTGGTCCACTATAAAAACGTCGTCGGCACCCCCGTCTTTACCATTCCCAAACTGGGCTACCTGGCCAATTATATCCAGCATCCCCCCGGCACCTATGTGGCCATCTCCGCCGGCGCGCTGATTCTTTTGCTCATGTTCCTGCCGGAGCTGCTGGGCATGCTCACCGGGGACGAGAAGAAAGAACCAGCCCCGAAGGAAGAAAAAAACCGCCGTTCCAAAAAGAAAGCGGCGCCCCAGCCCCCGGTCAGGAAGACCGCTTCCCGTTCCCCCGTTCCCGAGCGAAGCCCAGACCAAAGCCTTCCCCTTGAGGGGAAGGTGCCCAGTGCGCACACTGGGCAGATGAGGTGGGAATCCCCCGGCGTCGTAGAGACTCCCATTGCTCGTCCGCAAGATGAAGCGAGTTCCCCGCTCCCCCAAAACCGTCTCAAAGCCCAGCGCAGCGGGTTTGAGACGGAAAGGCAGAAGGAAGGAGCGGAGAGCAGTTTTCCCGGCTCTTACGGAAACCGGGAAAAGGTCACGAAGCGAGTGTCTTCTTCCGCCGGCTCCCACGCCGCCGCGTCCCCCGCGAAGCGTACAAAACGCAAGGGCGGCGCCCACTGCGCCAAATAACTTTCACTTATTCACTATTCACTATTCACTCCCCCCCCGTTACCCCAATCGAAGCCCAGCGAAGCGGGTTCGATTGGGAAAGGAAGAAGGAAGGAGCGGATATGCAGTTTTCCCGGCTCTTACGCAAACCGGGGAAACGAAATGCAGCGAGTTTCTTCTGACGCGGGAAGGTGCCCAGTGCGCACACTGGGCGGATGAGGTGGAAATCCCCCCGCATCGTAGGGGCGAGCATCGCTCGTCCACGAAACACAGCCGGAAGTAACGGTCTGCCCCACGCCCCTTGGCTCCCTCTGACGAGGGAGCTGTCAGCGAAGCTGACTGAGGGAGAGATTCTTGACAGTCAGATCAGTTGGACTTATAAATTCTCTCCCTCCGTCAAAAATCAAAGATTTTTGCCACCTCCCTCGTCAGAGGGAGGCAGAAGAACCCAATCGAAGCCCAGCGCAGCGAGTTTCCCGCTCCCCTCAAAACCGTCTCAAAGCCCAGCGCAGCGGGTTTGAGACGGAAAGGAAGAAGGAGTCAACAAATATGGAGCTTTCGCGGCTCCTACGCAAACCGCGGAAGCGGAATGACGTTGACTTCTTCTGACGATAGTGAAAAGGCACTCGGCCTTTCCTATATATCATTATTTATTTATTTTAAGGAGGAACCCCCAAATGAAAAAGACCCTGACAGTTCTGCTGGCCCTGGTTCTGGTCATCGCAATGTCTGTCGCCGGTACCATGGCTTACCTGACCTCTCAGGCCAGCGTGACCAACACCTTCACCGTCGGTAACGTGACGATTACCATGGACGAGACTGATGTTGACAACAGCACTGCGAACAAAGAACGTGACACTGCCAACGCCTACAAGCTCATCCCCGGCAAGACCTACACCAAGGACCCCATCATCCATGTCGATCCTCTCAGTGAAGATTGCTATCTGTTCGTGAAGGTAGTCAATGGAATCAAGAATTATGAGGCTTCTGGTGATACCATCGCTGCCCAGATGGCTGCAAATGGCTGGAAGGTTGTTGATGCAACCAAAGGCACTTATGTGTACGCCGATAACACTGCTGACAAGACTGTTGTTACCGCAGGGAGCGATAAAACCGTATTTGCAAACTTCACAATTGCTGACAATGCTCAGCTGCCTGCAAACGGCACTGGCCTCGATGTTGTTGTCACCGCTTATGCTGTTCAGGCCGAAGGCTTTGCTGAGAAGACTCCCGCACAAATCTGGACTGCCGCTAATTTCACCTGATTCCCCCTGTTAAATAAGGCACAGCCCTATTTAAAATAAGTACATAAGAAAAAGGAAAAAGGAGAAAAGACCAATGAAGAAGAAAATCACCGCAATCGCTCTGGTGGTTTGCCTCGTCGCTGTCGCTGTCGTCGGCGGCTCTCTGGCTTACTTCACTGACGAAGAAAAAGCAACCAACACCTTCACCGTCGGCAACGTTGACATCACCCTGACCGAGCCCAAATGGGTCGAAGAGAAGGCAACCCTGATTCCCGGTCGTGAGATCGCAAAGGACCCCACCATCACTGTGACGGCATCCAGCCAGCGCGCTTACACCTTCCTGAAGGTGCAGCTGTCTGAGGACTTCATGAAACTGCTTCAGACTTATTACGGAGAGAACTATAATTTTGCAACTAATTATGCCGAGGTTGTAAGAGACTGGATTGTTCTCCCTGAAGGATATGCTCCTAAGGTTATGAGCTCTGATCTTAGTGCAGGCTACGTTATCCTGGGCGTTCTCAGTCCTAAGGATCCTGGTGAGTCCGTTGTCTACTTTGAGGGCGTAAAGATCCCTGCCGGTGTGAAGGGCGAAATGATTGACCCGGAGGGCGAATACGAGATTTATCTCACCGCCTATGCCATTCAGGCAGAGGGCTTTGAGGGCAAGAATGCAGATGCATTTGCAGACCGTCAGGCTGCTTTTGCTGCTCTGTTCCCCACCACCTGATCCCACCCCTATAACCCAATAACCCCTATCCCTGCCCCCAAAAGGGGGCAGGGCATAGAAGAATATTCGGTTATCCCCGGTTTTCGACCGAATCTTCCTCTATGCCCTGTCCTTATATAGAGTTTACATAACCCCTATTTCGTGAAAATCCGGGCGACGGCCCGTTTTCAAATACCGCAAGTGCCCCACTGTCGCGACAAAACTGCAGATTGCCGCGACGAGAGAAAGGAGAATTCAATGAAGAAATGGAAGATTGTTGCCCTGTGCACGGTGCTGGCCTGCCTGTCCATCGTTGCCTCGGGCACGCTGGCCTACTTCACCGCCCAGGAGACGGCCCATAACGTCATCACCTCCGGCGGCGTTGACATCCAGCTGCACGAGTTTTCGGAACGCGGCAACGAGGAGCTGGTTCCCTGGCAGGATGTGGACGGCGTCATGCCCGGTGCTGAGATCAGCAAGATCGTCACCGTGGAGAACACCGGCGCCTCCGATGCCTGGGTCCGCATCAAGGTGGACAAGACCGTCATCCTGGCCAGTGGCGACAAAGGAAACCCCGAAGTGATGAAGCTGGACATCAAGAAGGCGTTCTGGACCGAGCAGGACGGGTATTATTACTACAACGATCCCCTCGCCCCCGGTGAAACCACGCCCCCCCTGTTCACCACCGTAACCTTTGCCCCCGAAATGGGCAATGAGTATCAGGGCAGTACCGCCCACATCGACGTCAAGGCCGATGCCGTTCAGGTTGCCAACAACGGCGACACCGTTCTGGAAGCCCTCGGCTGGCCCGCATAAGGAGGATGCAGTATGAAAAAACGTTCTGACAAGTTCATAGCTCTGCTCCTCTGCGCCTTCATGGCTTTCAGCCTGATTGCCGCAGCCGCGGATGTGCCGGTCGAGCCCTGCGCCGAGTGCAACTACACCGAGGGCCACAGCGACACCTGCTCTCAGTCTGTGGCCCCCACCGACCCGGAGCCCAGCACTGACCCGGAGACCTGCGCCGAGTGCGGCCTCACCGAGGGCCATAGCGAGACCTGCTCTCAGAATGTGGCCCCCACCGCTGAGCCGGAGCCCACCGCTGAGCCGGAGCCCACCGCTGAGCCGGAGCCCACCGCTGACCCGGAGCCCTCTTCCGAGCCGGAGCCCACCGCTGACCCCGAACCCTCTTCTGAGCCGGAGCCCACCGCTGACCCCGAACCCTCTGCCGAGCCGGAGCCCCCCGTTGACCCGGAGCCGGAGCAGCCGGTGACCCTGGAACCCGCCAGCCTCAATGGCGATGCTGCCGGCATGAACTTCACCGTTGCCGGTGACCTGCCCCAGAACAGCAAGCTGCAGGTGAAAGCCATCGACGTCTCCTGCAATGATTACATCGTTGACACTTATCTCAGTGATGTTGCCCTGCCCCAGGGCCTCGCCATGGCCTATGAGCTCAGCATCCTCATCGTTGAGGAGCAGGACGGCGTGAAACAGGAGACGCCCTATGTGCCCACCGCCGCCAATCATCTCACCGTCTCCGTCAGCGGCAGCAAGGAAGATTGCTTCGTCGCCATGACCGCCTATCACCTGCCCGGCGTCACTGCCAAGCAGGTGGAGACCGTGGTCAAGGCCCTTGCCGAAGGGGAAGTCCTCCCCGAGGACCTGCCCGCTGCCCAGCCCGCCGTGCTGGATGCCGACGGCAACCCCCTCCGCTACTATAACCAGATGAACGTGACCGCCTACGGCGAAGGCAAACAGCTCTTCGCTTTTGAGGCCGACAGTCTCTCCGTTTTCTACCTGGTGGCCGAGGTCAGCGCCGACCATGTTGACGGCTGCGCCGGCGAGGGCTGCACCGTCGAGAACTGCCCCTGCCCCTGCCACAGCCTCTACGCCCGCCTCATGGCCTGCACCACTTTTGAGGAACTCCTGGCTATCGTGGAAAACGTGACCGAGGAAGACCTTGCGGACCTGTCTGAGATGCAGATCGCTGCCCTCCAGGAACACATTCAGTCCCTCGAACCTGTGAAAGAAGTGGAGGCTCCCCAGACGGTTGTCTTCACCAATGCCGGCCCCTTCATGCCGCCTGTTGAGGTGGATGTTTCCGGCAGCGGTAATTAAACGGAGGTGAGAGCATGACTAAGAAACGTTTATTTGCATCGGTACTTGCGCTTTTCCTCCTGCTCTCCTGCGCTGCCCTTCCGACACCGGCTTATGCCGAGGGGGAAGAAGCGCCTTCCAATGGGCTTGAGCTGAGCAAAACAGTAGTAGCCAATGACGATGGTACCTACACCATCACCATGGAGAGCTACACCACAGGCACCGTGACCTCCAGCACGAAAATTATCCCCGTGGATATCGTTCTGGTTCTGGACCAGTCCGGCTCCATGGCAGATGACTTTAACGGAAATTCCACAGGCAACAATACAGCCCGCCGCCAGTATGCCATGAAGCAGGCGGTCAACACCTTCATCGAGTCTGTTAACGCGAAGTATTCCACGGCTGCTGACCACCGTATGTCCATCGTCACTTTTGGCTCCAATGCGTCCACCCTGCAGGGCTGGACTTTCGTGGATGCAACAGGAAAGGCTACACTGCAGCGCAGCATCAATCGCCTACGCGATGAGCCCAGCGGCGCCACCAATGTGGCTGCCGGTATGAGTCAGGCGGAAACCCTCATGGGCAGTGGCTATAACTACACGGGAACCAACACCGATCGCCAGAAGGTCGTCATCGTCTTCACCGATGGCGTTCCCACAACCAGTAGTGACTTTGATACTACAGTTGCAACCAATGCTATTGCCAGCGCAAATCGACTGAAGAATATCGGCGTTACTGTTTATTCTGTGGGTATCTTTACCGGCGCAGATCCAAATCAACTTTACGGTGCCTCAGGCTTCGACAGAAACTGTAATGGAACGGTTGGCTCTGATTGGTCTGACTTCAGTGTCTGGATGATTGGCGATATACAAAGCTATGATGTCCCTGCAGGGAATCGTTTTTTGAATTATCTTTCTAGCAATTTCGCAAGTGCAACAGAGATAGGAATTAAAAAGTACAGCAGAACATTTTTTGGAATTGGTTATCGTGGCTGGGAGATTACAAAAAACTTTGAGAGAACCGCTTCCAGCTATTACCTGACCGCAAATGACAGCGCGTCTTTGAATGGCATTTTCAAAACCATCAGCGAAAACATCCAGAATGCAAACATCAACCTGGGCAGTGAGACCGTGGTGAAGGACACCGTTACCAAGTATTTTGACCTTCCGAAAAATACAAGTGACATCAAGGTCTATACCGCTGCTGCCAAAGCGGACGGCACCTTTGAAGAACCTGTTCTCACCGACCTGACCCCCAAAATTGAGGACCATGCCGTTACGGTCACAGGCTTTAACTTCAATGAAAACTTTGTTACAAAGAATCCGAAGTCGGACGGCAGCTACGGCAAGAAGCTGATCGTTGAGTTCAAAGTAACTCCCAAGGATGAATTCATCGGCGGCAACGATGTTCCCACCAACGACTGGCAGAATACCGGCGTCTACGATAAGACCGGCGCTCTGGTAGAAAACTTTAACAATGAAACCAACACGCCCAAGGTCAACGTCCCCATCAAAGAACCTGATTTCACGACCACGGATAAGACCATCTATCTGGGCAACAGCACAGAAGTAAGCGGACTCTACAAGTTGAAAGTGGGAGATACCACTGGCTGGCAGTATGACTATGTTAAGGTAGAGGTCGACGGTGTCACCGGCACAGAGCTTACTCCCAAGGATTGCACAGAGTACAATATCAAGGTGACCTTCAAGCCCAAGACGGACGGGAAAGAATCTGTGGGCACTCCCAACGACATGACTGGCGTATCCAAAACGAAAACAGCCACTGTCCATGTCCTCAAGCCCAATGCAGCGGTCACACTCCAGGATGTGGAGCGCTTCTATGGCGAAACCTACACCCTTGGGGAAGATAATAATGCTGCGGTAACGCTTGAATGGAAGGACATGACCGCCGACCATACCACGATTCCTGCTGCAGAGGGCAAAGCTCCCTACACCAAGAATAATTTGACTGTGGCATATGTACCTCAAGGCATTACTGTGACCGGCAATCAGTTCACCGTTCCCAAGGATGATGTCACCATCACCGTCAAGCTCATGAACGGCGATGAGCAGGTCACAGATGCAACCATTACTACCACCTGCAACCTTGGCTGTGAGACAACCAGCCGCACAAATGGTACTTACATCGTCCACGTCAAGACCGCTTTCCTCACCATCACCAAGTCCGGCATGAAATCTGGCGAGAACGCACTCTTCGTTGTCACCGGCGAGGGCCTGGGCGACGGCCTTAAGGTTTCCGTTCCCAATGGCGGCTCCGTCACTGTCAGTGGCCTTTGCGTGGGCGCGGATTACACCGTGACTGAGGACACCGGGTGGTCCAGCTGCTACACCGCTGCCGGCCTTGGCACCGTCACCATGGATGAAGATGGCGAAACCATGAGCGTCACCAATGCGCTGAAAACGGATAAGACATGGCTCCGTGGCGAAGCCACCGCAAACAACGTGTTTAACAAAGTGGAATCTTAAGAAAGGGGGAAGCAGAATATGTATAATGGAAGTCATGCGGCACACGCCAGCCCGCGTCAGCCGCGTAGTAAGAAAAGCACCCTCACTCTGATTCTGACCCTTTTGCTGGTGGTGGCTCTGTCGGTGGGCGGTACGATTGCGTTCCTCACCTCACAGCAGAGCGTCACCAACACCTTCACCGTCGCCGGCGGTCCTACCCCGGATATTGAGGAGAATTTTGATGGACATACAAAGTCCAATGTGTGCGTGAGAAACAAGGGTGACGTGGACTGTCTGGTCCGCGCCACCGTTGTGGCGAACCACCTGGATGACGACGGGAATGTGATTGCTGGCGCCCCCGTGAATGACATCAGCTTCAATACTGACGCCTGGACCCAGCTGAGCGACGGCTACTGGTACTACAAGGGGGTTGTTGCCCCCGGTGCCAAAACCGCTGATTTGATTGCGTCTTATACGTCTGACCAGCACATCAGTGTCGTCATCAACGCGCAGACTGTGCAGGCCGAGCCTGAGCAGGCAGCGAAGGATGTCTGGGGCCACAGCTTCAATGGCTCCAGCTGGTCCTAAGGAGGTACGGAAATGAAAAAAACCATGAAAACCATCGCCTCCCTTGTCATGATGCTGGTGCTGCTCCTGGGCATCGGTGCCCCTGCCTATGCTGACGGCACCGTCAGCTACAAGGGCGGCGCGGAGAAGTTTGTCTTCCTCCCTGGCAGCGGCTATACCGATACCGACCTCTTTGACGGCTTCAAAGGCGTCATGCCTGGCGATACCCTGACCCAGACCATTGAGGTCAGGAACCGCTTCCTCAACACCGGCAGCGTCCGCATCTATCTCCGGGCCGTGGCCCATGACGAGCAGGCCAACCCCCTGAGTCCCAACGTGGCTGCCGCCGGCGAGACCGTGGCCACCATGAGCGACTTCCTCAGCCAGCTCTATATGGAGGTCTGGCAGGGCGGAACCTGCATCTACACCGGCACGCCCGACCAGCTGGACGGCTTGAAGAACAACGTCCTCTTGGCTTCCGTTCCCCGCTTCGGCAGCGTCACCCTCACCGTCAAGCTCCAGGTTCCCAAAGAGTTGGGCAATGAGTACGCCAACCGCGTGGGCGAGGTGGACTGGGTCTTTACCGCCGAGGAGCTGGATCCCCAGGGCAACCCCAAGACCGGCGACACCAGCAACCTGATCCTCTGGATCGTTGTCATGGTCGTCTGCCTGGCCGCCATCGCTGTGGTGGCCTTCCTGGTGCTGAAAAAGAAGAAGCAGAACTGATCTTCTTCTCTTGAGGCGTCAGACAATTTGATCACATCAAAAAGGGGAGCCGCAAGGCTCCCCAAATTTTTTCAAGAAAATGAAAAAAAGGCTTGACTTTTCAATTCTCATCTGGTAATATACATCTTGCTTGTGAGGCACGGCGAAACAAAACCGGCCCCAAGCGGAAAACTGTATAAGAAATACTCAGCGCGCCTCTTTAACATATATGGGGGTATAGCTCAGCTGGGAGAGCGCTTGAATGGCATTCAAGAGGTCAGCGGTTCGATCCCGCTTATCTCCACCACAGATGGTGCGCTGAGTATTCTTTTGATATAGAGCTTGCTTCAATGTTGAAGCAGGTTTATTTTTTTGTCAGCCCATAACAAAAACCCCAGGACGCCATCCCACCAGAGGATGAAGTCCCGGGGTTTTGATTTTTGTTCCTTACAGGGATTTCCGCAGGTATTCCGCCGTAATGGTGCCGGCCTTTTCCACCATCTCCCGGGGCGTCCCGGTACTTCTTGTCCAGGTCGAACAGGCCCGACCCGGTGTACTGCCGCCAATAATAATTCCCCACATGGAAGGCCGGCAGATTCAGCATACTTTCGTTCCAGGATTAATCCGGGTCTATGGCCCGTTCAATATCCAGGTCCAGAATTTTTTCGATGCCGGAGCAGGCCTTGCACATACCGTTGGGGTCGTTAAAGGAAAAATAAGAGGCAGTCCCCACATAGGGCTCTCCGATGCGGGAGTAGAGCAGCCGCAGCGCGGCATACATATCGCTGATGGTGCCCACGGTGGAGCGGGCGTTGCCGCCCAGTCGGGACTGATCCACAATGACCGAGGCGGAGAGGCTGTCGATCCGTTCCACTTTGGGCTTTTCGTATTTGGGCAGCCGCCCCCGCATAAAGGCGGTGTAGGTTTCATTCATCTGCCGCTGACTCTCGGCAGCGATGGTGTCAAACACAATGCTGGATTTCCCGGAGCCGGAAACCCCGGTAAAAACCACAATTTTCCCCTTTGGGATATCCAGAGAGACATTTTTAAGATTGTTCTGCCGAAGCCCCCGGATGATAATTTGATCCTGATACATTGTAACCTCCCTCATTTTTTACCCTGTATGATACACGCGCCGGAAGTTTTTTTCTCGACTTTCTTTGCCAAACGGACACGCCGTAATGAAGTGGTCCCATTCTACAGGAACATTTTTTTAAACAATAGTCAGATTATACAGGTGAATGTGTCCGTTTTATAGGTATCAAAAAGCCACCGTCCATGGGGGATTCCCATACACGGTGGCTTGCATGTTTTGCTGCGCTGATTGGAAACGGAAGAACGCCCGGCTGCTTTTATCCTACAGCACCATCACCAGCGTACCCGCCACAATCAACAGACAGCCGAAAATGGACTTGGCGTTGACCTGCTCATGGAGGAAGGTCCAGGCCAGCACCAGGGTGAACACGATGCTCAGCTTGTCGATGGGCACCACCTTGGAGGCCTCGCCGATCTGCAGCGCCTTGTAGTAGCACAGCCAGGAGGCACCGGTGGCAAGGCCGGACAGAATCAGAAACAGCCAGCTTTTCCGGCTGATTGCCCCGATGCCGCCCTGGGCGTTGGTGACAAACACCATCATCCAGGCCATGGCCAGCACCACCAGGGTGCGCAGGGCAGTGGCCAGATTGCTGTTGACCCCTTCAATGCCCACCTTTGCCAGGATGGAGGTCAGCGCGGCAAAAACCGCCGAAAGCAGGGCGAAAACAAACCACATAAAGCTATCCTTCTTTCTATGCATAAAAATCATAAATGCTATCTCTAATTTTAGCAGGAAAGGGAAGGCTTGGCAATAGGAATTGTGAAAAGCTTAGCACTTTAAATCGTTAAAAGCGACGGAAATTTTTGCTAAAGAACGAAAAAAATTGTGCGTTTGGCAGAAAGGAAAAAATGGGTATTGACAAAGACGGGGATTTGCGATAATCTCATGCCAACTTAATAATTGCCCGGTGCCAAACAAGGAGCCGGGACAATGGTAGAGGCGCGGTCATTATCAGTAGCCGCCATCACATAAGGAGTCAGAGCTCTGGATGGGGTGAAAGGAAGGATCGCCGAAATGGGAAACGGTTCTGAACGTTTTCTGTTGGGCTGGCGGAGAATATCCGCCGGACTGTCACAGATTTATGTGGAGCGCTATCATTGGCGAGAAGTTCTGGGGCCTTTCCCGGGATGATGATTTTGTCATTAAGCCATGGATGCGATACACGCAGCCATGGCTTTTTGTATAGCAAATTTTTCCAAGAAAGCAAAACCTGTATCAGTTTGAAAGGACGGAAATGAAAATGACCAGAAGAATTATCAGCATGCTGCTTGCAGCCCTTATGATCCTCGCGCTTGCCGCCTGCGGCAGCAGCGCCCCCGCTGCCACCCAGGCTCCCGCTGAGGAAGCGGCCGCCACCGAGGCCCCCGCCGCTGAAGTCAAGCAGTTCCGCGTGGGTATGGAGTGCGCCTATGCTCCCAGCAACTGGCAGGAAGACACCGCCACCGACTCCAACTGGCCTGTTGAGAACGTGCCCGGCGCCTATGCCGAAGGCTACGATGTGCAGGTCGCAAAGCACATTGCCGACTCCCTGGGCTGCGAACTGGTCATTGTGAAGCTGGCCTGGGGCGGTCTGATCGAGGCTCTGAACCAGGGCCAGATTGACGCCATCATCGCCGGCATGGCCGACACCGAGGAGCGCCGCCAGTCCATCAACTTCTCTGACCCCTACCACAGCACCGAGTACGCCCTGATGCTCCTGCCCGACTCCCAGTTTGTGGGCGGCACCACCATCCATGACTTTGCCGGCGCCAGCGTGCTGGGTCAGAAGGACACCAAGCTGGACACCGTCATCGACCAGATGGACGGCGTGAACCACCTCCCCCCTGTGGAGAGCGTGCCCAACATGATCTCCCGCCTGGACCAGGGCACCTGTGATGCCATCGTCATCAACCTGGAGAACGCTCCCGGCTACCTGCCCCTGAACCCTGACTATGTCATCGTTGAGTTCGCTGAGGGCGACGGCTTCGAACTGGGCTTCACCGGCTCCTGCGTGGGTCTGCGCAAGAGCGATACGGATCTGCTTCAGCAGGTCAACGCCTCCCTGGCCGAGTACACCCAGGAAGACCTGACCGCTCTGTGGGATTGGGCCGTGGAGAACCAGCCCGCCTAAAGAAATCTCATTTATCAGCGGACCGGAATTGCCCGGCCCGCTGATCCCCTGAAATATCCTGTCAACGGAGGCTCATGATGATGGTGATGAAACAAAGCTGCCGCAGAAGCAGGCCGGTAAGCCGCTTGAACGGCAAGCAAAGCAACCATTCTTTGAAAAACTTTATCACAAGGGATCACCCCTATGTATATTTTGGCGGCTCGGTTGTTGCCGCATTGGGACTGTACACGGCAACCACACAGCCGTCGGAGCTGAGCTTCCTTGGCAATTCTCCGCTGCTGTACCTGCCGGCGCTGCTGTGCCTGGCCTTCCTGGCCCTGGCCTTCGTGGCGCTGACGGTGAAGCTCTGCAACTGGAAGACCTATCAGCAGACAGTGTTCAAAAGCGAACGCATGGTCCGCGTTGCCCGCATCGCCTCCTATGTGATGTGCGCTGCCGCGCTGCTGCTGTTCATTGACCGGCCCCTGATGCACCTGCTTGTGGTCATCCGGGACAGCGCCACCGCATCCCGGATGCCTGACGGCTTCTTCCAGAGCATGGTGTATATGCTCTATAACGGCAAGACCTTCTTCCGCATGGGCGTCTGGACCACGGTGCGCATCGCCCTGCTGGGTACCCTGATCGCCTTCGTGCTGGCCCTGTTCCTGGTGACCCTGCGCATCCAGCAGCCGGACCGGCAGGACAGTGACCTGGTACGCTTCTTCAAGTCCATCGGCCGCAACTTTGCAAGTCTCTACATCACCGTCATCCGGGGCACCCCCATGATGGTGCAGGCCCTGATTTTCTACTATGCCGGTTTCGGCATCTTCAAGAGCACCGGCATGACCGTGACGGAGATCAACCAGGTCTGGAGCTTCTTCATCTCCGGCCTGATGACCGTCTCCCTCAACTCTACCGCCTACCTGGCGGAGGTGCTGCGGGGCGGCATTGAGTCCATCGATCACGGCCAGACCGAGGCGGCCCGCTCCCTGGGCATGAGCAGCTGGCAGACCATGCTGAAGGTGGTGTTCCCCCAGGCGGTGAAGAACAGCATCCCCGCCATCGGCAACGAGTTCATCATCAACATCAAGGACTCCTCCGTGCTCAGCGTCATCGGCTGCATGGACCTGATGTATGCCACCACCACCGTCAGCGGCATCTACTTCAAGGCCCTGGAGACCTATTGCATCGCCGCCATCTTCTACCTGATCCTGACCTACTTCTCCTCCCTGCTGATGAAGGCCATCTCCCGGAAGCTTGACACTGCCGTCAAGGAAATTCCCAGCTCCAACTGAGGTGAATGACTATGGAACCTGTAATTCGAATTGAAAAGCTGGAGAAATCCTTCGGCAATCTGAAAGTCCTCAAGGGCATTGACCTGGAGGTGATGCCCGGGGAAGTGGTGTGCATCATCGGCGCCTCCGGCTCTGGCAAGAGCACCCTGCTGCGCTGCATTAACCTGCTGGAGTATGCCGATTCCGGCCACATCTGGTTTGACGGCAATGACCTGATGGACCTGGGCACCGATCTCAACGCCCTGCGCCAGCGCATCGGCATGGTGTTCCAGAGCTTCAACCTGTTCAACAACAAGAACGTGCTGGATAACTGCACCATGGCCCCCATGACCGTGAAGAAGATCAAGCGGCAGCAGGCGGAGGAGACCGCCATCCAGCACCTGAAGGAAGTGGGCCTGGGGGACTTTATCCACGCCGACAGCCGCCGTCTCTCCGGCGGACAGAAGCAGCGGGTGGCCATTGCCCGCGCCCTGTGCATGAATCCGGAGATCATGCTCTTTGACGAGCCCACCAGCGCCCTGGACCCGGAGATCGTGGGCGAGGTGCTGGACGTCATGAAGAATCTGGCCGCTCAGGGCATGACCATGATCGTGGTCACCCATGAGATGGCTTTCGCCCGGGAAGTCAGTGACCGGGTGGTATTTATGGATAACGGCGTCATTCTGGAGCAGGGCAGCCCCGCAGAGGTCTTTGGCAATCCCAAAGAGGCCCGCACCAGAGAATTCCTCAGCCGTTACCTGGAGGACAAATGACCGATTATCAGCGTTTTTACCGCAACGAAGGGGACTACCCCCAGCTGGACGGAGAGGCCGCCTGTCAAAGACTCTCCGCCGCCATCACCTGCCGCACCGTCAATGACGGCACCACCGATGGGGAGTTTGCCCGCCTGCGGCAGCTCATCATGGATTCCTTTCCTGCCGTCATGGCCGCCGCCACCACCGAGGTGGTGGGCCGCAGCCTGCTGATTCATATCCATGGCAGTGACCAGAGCCAGAAGAGCGTCCTCTTCATGTCCCATATGGACGTGGTGGGCGTAGAGGCCGGCACGGAAGGGGACTGGACCTATCCTCCCTTCTCCGGCGCCATTGCCGAAGGCTATATCTGGGGCCGGGGCTCTCTGGACATCAAGAACCAGGTCTTTGCCGAGCTGGAGGCGGCGGAATATCTGCTGCGCCAGGGCCGGCGCCCGGCACGGGATGTATACCTGGCCTTCGGCGAGGATGAGGAGACCTTCAACACCGGCTCCCTGGCCATGGCAGAGCTTCTGGAAAGCCGGGGCGTGGAGCTGGAGTTTCTGCTGGATGAGGGCGGCGGCAATATTGAGGACGGGGCTGTTTTCTGTGCGCCCGGCGTCAAGGTCTGCGGCATTCACCTGGCGGAAAAGGGCTACGCCGATCTGACCGTCCGTGCCAGAGGGCAGGGCGGCCATTCCAGCAACCCCTTCGGCGGCAGTTCCCTGCAGCACCTTTCCCAGGCCATCGCAGCCATCTGCGCCACCGCCCAGGCGGCGGAGATGCCGGAGGCTCTGGCCCAGTGCCTCCGGGCCGTGGCGCCCTATGTAACCGAGGAGCCGCTGAAAAGCCTGCTGACCGATCTGGAGGGCAACAGCGCCGCCATCATGGCCTACTGCGCCGGCGTGAAGCAGCTCTTCCCTCTGACGGCCACCACCATCGCCCCCACCATGATCTCCGGCGGCGGCCCTGCCTGCAACGTGCTGCCCCAGGATATGGAGGCCAATATCAACTTCCGTCTCATCCCCGGCGACACCGTTTCCGACCTTGACCGGCGCTGCCGGGAAGCGGTGGCGGGACTCCCGGTGGAGCTGAGCTTTGCCCAGGCCAACGACCCCTCTCGTCTGTCTCCCGCCTCCGGCTTCGGCTATGAGAAGCTGCTGGAAGTGCTGAACTACTATTACAATGATATTGTCTTTATCCCCTCCATCAGCGCCGGCGCCACTGATGCCCGGCGGTATGAGCGCATTTGCCCCGCCTGCCTGCGCTGCAGCCCCTTTATGGCGGAAGCGGCGGAGACCGCTGGCCGCGTCCACGGCACCAACGAGCGCATCGCCCAGCGCAGCTATGTCCAGGGCATCCGTGTGCTGATCCGAATGATGGAACTCACCTGTGGATTTTGAATTATGTAAACCGAAAAGCAGCCCTGCGTAAAAAACGCAGGGCTGCTTCCATTTGTCAAAAGAGTCCATTTCAGATGCTGCACCCCTGGATTCTACCGCCCAAAGCCTTCCCCTGGAGGGGAAGGTGCCCAGTGCGCACACTGGGCGGATGAGGTGGAAATCCTGCGTTTTTGCCGGAAGCAGCAAGGTTGCACCCGTAGGGGCGTGCATTGCACGTCCGCCTGTTTTCCGTGATGCAGCATTGCGGACGGGCGATGCTCCATAGCTTTTCCTTAGAGCAGCGCAGCATAAAACAAGATGAACGAAAGAAATTACTATTTTGTGAAAAATAACAATTATCATTGACTGATATTGGCAATATTTTGTATGGCGCTGGCGGGGCTGATGTGCTACAATACAAAAGTTAAGTATAATCAGGGGAGAGATAAGAGATGAAATGCCCTTTTTGCGGATATTCCGAGAGTAAGGTGATCGATTCCCGGCCTGCCGAGGAAGGCGCCACCATACGCCGGCGGCGGGAGTGCCTGGCCTGCCAGAAGCGCTTCACCACCTATGAGATCATTGAACGCCTGCCCCTGGTGGTGGTCAAGCGGGACGGCAGCCGTCAGACCTTTGACCGGGTGAAGCTGATCAACGGCATGGTCCGCGCCTGCGAGAAGCGGCCGGTGTCCCTGTCCCAGCTGGAGTCCATTGCCGATGATATCGAGCAGGAGCTGCAAAGCAGTCTGGAGCGGGAGGTCAGCACCGTGGCCATCGGCGAGATGGTGATGAGCCGCCTGAAGGAAGTGGACGAGGTGGCCTATGTGCGCTTCGCTTCTGTCTACCGCAGCTTCAAGGACATCAACACCTTCATGGAGGAGCTGACCAAGCTGCTCAGCGACAAGTAATTACAGAATGCTGCCCAGGCTGGGGTGCTCCATCCGCTGGATGCTGTCCAGATGGTAGCGCAGCTTGTCATAGGCGGCGCTGCTGTCCCCCTCGCCGGCGAGCAGCTGTGCCTGCAATTCATAGAAGGCGTCTGCGGTGGAGTCGATCTCCGCATGGCGGATGAAAATGTGGGTGTAGCTGTCGGCCTCCAGCCATCGGTTCAGGGCCTTGGCCAAAGCCGCCTGGGCGGTAAGATGGTCGCCCTGTTCCTCGGCGGCCTGGGAAGTATCCAGTCCTGCCAGAATGTCCCCGGTCAGGGTGTCCACGGCACGGATGTTCCACCAGGCCCCGGCCATCAGCAGGAGCAGCAGTGCGCCGGCGGCCAGTTCACGCTTCATGTTTTGCCTCCTTTTTGGCCAGATAGACGTGGTCGGTCTGGTCGGCGGTCATAAGAAAGACCTCCCCGGCGTCCTTGATTCCCTGGCTGTCCAGCTGCTTTTTCAGCCAGTTTAAGTCCCGTCCGATGTGTTTCAGATTGGCCTCCAGGACCCGGCCGTTGCTGATCACAATGTAAGGATAGGCTGTATCCCCCGCGTCAATGCCCAGCTGCTCCGCCGTGACGGGGCACTGGTTGGGGAAGGGGATTACATTCAGGGTGCCGTCGGTCTCCAGAATGGCGTATTGGACGGTGCTGATGTCCAGAAAGCCCTGGTTGCGCAGCTCCTGCATCAGCTCATCGGGGGTGAAGCGGTTGCGGTGCATCTCCTTCTGACTGATGCGGCCCCGGATGATCAGCAGGCTGGGCTTGCCGTAGAAGGCGGTGCGCAGCCGGATGTTTTTCATGCAGACCCCGGTGATCAGCAGCTCACAGCAAAACAGCGTGAGAATGGGTACCAGCCCGTTGATCATGGGGATGCCCAGGTCCTGTAAGGGGAGCGAAGCCAGGTCTGCGATCAACGCCGCCAGCACGAACTCGGAAAGCTCCATTTCCCCCAGCTGCCGCTTGCCCAGCAAGCGCATGGTCAGCAGCAGGGAAAAATATACTATTACCGTTCGAATCATGATGATAGCCATGGTACTTAGTGTACCCAGAATTTGCTTGAATATCAGGTGATGGAATGAAAACAGTGATTGCAGCACCGGCAGACCTGAACCGGCAGATCGCCGGGAAAATCCAGGCTCTGCTGAAAGAGAAGCCGGATGCTGTCCTGGGTCTCACCGCCGGGCGCAGCACCCAGGGGCTTTATGCCCTCCTGGGCCGGATGTGCGCTCAAAAGGAAATTAGCTTTGCCAAGGCCAGCATCTTTGCCGTCACCGAATATGTGGGGGCGGAGCCGGGTCACAGCTGCCGGGATATCCTGCTGCGGGAGCTGATCGACCAAACCGATCTGAACCCGGCCAATTTCTTTGTCCCGGATGAAAATGCCCCGGAGCAATATGATGCAGCCATCCGCTCTGCCGGGGGCCTGGACCTGTGCCTGCTGGGCATCGGCATCAACGGCCACATCGGCTATAACGAGCCGGCCACCCCCTTTGACAGCCTGACCCATCTCCAGAAGCTGACCGACGCCACCCACCGCCAGTATGCGGGCACGGACCGGCAACTGACGGAAAAGGCTCTCACCATGGGCATCAAAACCATCGTTTCATCCCGTGAGACGCTTTTGCTGGCCACCGGGCCGGAGAAGGCGGACGCGGTTTTTAAGATGATATACGGCAGGACGGACAGCACAGTTCCCGCTGCTTTCCTGCAAATCCCACTGGAGGTCACCGCATACCTGGACCCTGCGGCGGCCGGGAAATTATAAGGAGGAAAATCGATTGGGTAAATATTTTGGAACGGACGGCTTCCGCGGGGAAGCCAACAAGGATCTGACCGTGGACCATGCCTTCAAGATCGGCCGCTACCTGGGCTGGTATTATGGCAAGGACCACAAGGCCAAGGTGGTCATCGGCAAGGACACCCGGCGCTCCAGCTATATGTTTGAGGCGGCCCTCTGTGCCGGCCTCACCGCCTCCGGGGCGGACGCCTATCTGCTCCATGTGACCAGCACCCCCAGCGTGTCCTACATCGCCCGGGCGGACGACTTTGACTGCGGCGTCATGATCTCCGCCAGCCACAACCCCTATCACGACAACGGCATCAAGCTCATCAACGGCGACGGCGAGAAGATGGAGGAGAGCCTGCTGGAGGGCATCGAGGCCTACCTGGATTCCGACGAGACTCTGCCCTACGCCCAGCGGGACGCCATTGGCCGCACTGTGGACTATGCTGCCGGCCGCAACCGCTACATTGGCTACCTGATCTCCCTGGCCACCCGGTCCTATAAAAACTTCAAGATCGGCCTGGACTGCGCCAACGGCAGCACCTGGCAGATGGCCAAAAGCGTGTTTGACGCCCTGGGAGCCGATACCTATGTGATCGCCAACCGGCCCGACGGCCTGAACATCAACGTGGACTGCGGCTCCACCCACATCGGCCAGCTGCAGAAGTTCGTGGTGGAGAACGGCCTGGACGTGGGCTTCGCCTTTGACGGCGACGCGGACCGCTGCCTGGCGGTGGACGAGAAGGGCAATGTCATTAACGGCGACCATATCATGTATGTCTGCGCCAAGTTCATGCAGGAGAAGAACCGGCTGGACGGCTCCAAGGTGGTGACCACCATCATGTCCAACATGGGCCTGTATAAGGCGCTGGATCAGCTGGGCATCGGCTATGAAAAGACCGCCGTGGGCGATAAATATGTGGCGGAGAACATGCGCCAGAACGGCCATATCATCGGCGGCGAGCAGTCCGGCCATATCATCTTCGGCCGCTACGCCACCACCGGCGACGGCCTGCTGACCGCCATCAAGGTGATGGAGTGCATCACAGAGAGCAAGCAGCCTCTGTCCGTGCTGGCCTCCGGCATGACCATGTACCCCCAGAAGCTGAAAAATGTGGTGGTCACCGATAAGGACGAGACCCTGAACTGCGAAGAAGTGAAGGCCACTGTTGCGAAGGTGGAGGCCGACCTGGGCGACGAGGGCCGCGTGGTCCTGCGCAAGAGCGGCACCGAGCCGCTGCTTCGCGTGATGGTGGAAGCCACCAGCGACGCTCTGTGTGAGGAGAAGGTGGATGAAATCATCGCTGCCATGCAGGCGGCGGGAAAGCTGATCAAGGTGAAGTGACATGGTAGCAATCAAGGACCTTTTCGATTTGGATAAAACCATCGCCCGGGAGCTGTTTGAAGGCAAGACCTACCCCTGGGAGGTGCTGGATGAGATCAAGCCCTTCATCCTGAAGCTGGGCGAGAGCCTGGACCCGGCAGAGTATGACCACCCCAGCGAAGGTGTCTGGGTGGCTAAGGACGCCAAGGTGTTCCCCTCCGCCTACCTGGGCGCCCCCTGCATCATCGACCATGGGGCCGAGGTGCGCCACTGCGCCTTCATCCGGGGCAGCGCCATCGTGGGCAAGAACGCCGTGGTGGGCAACTCCGTGGAGCTGAAAAACGTGGTGCTGTTTGACAACGTGCAGACCCCCCATTACAATTATGTGGGGGACTCGGTCCTGGGCTACAAGGCCCACATGGGCGCCGGCTCCATCACCAGCAACGTGAAGAGCGACAAGACCCTGGTGGTGGTGAAGGACCCGGAAGGCAACATTGAGACCGGACGGAAGAAGTTCGGCGCCATGCTGGGTGACTTTGTGGAAGTGGGCTGCAACAGCGTGCTGAACCCGGGCACCGTGGTGGGCCGCAATTCCAACATCTATCCCACCTCCTGCGTCCGCGGCGTGATCCCCGCCAACAGCATCTATAAAGACAAAGAGCATATCGTAGCGAAAAAGTGATTCATGGAAACGGAGCGGCAAGCCGCTCCGTTTTTTATTTCCATGAGAAAACCTCATGACTCTGCCCTGAAAAAAGCGGGGCGGTCAGGGCAGAGATTTGCTACATTTCCCTTGCAAGATACGCATCCTGGTGGGTATAATTTTATTATCAATATCAGACGGATTTTGTCAAAAACGGAACAAAACACTTGCGGGAGGTGCTGGAATGGACGAGGAGAAAAGAATCAGTACAGGCATTGACGGCCTGGATCAGACTCTGGATTTTCTGCGCCGGGGGGACACGGTGACCTGGCAGATTGAGAACGTGGGGGACTATGTCTTTGCGGCCACTCAGCTGGTGACCAGCGTGGCCAGAACCGGCCAGCGGATTGTCTATCTCCGCTTTGCCGACCATGCGGAGGTGGTGGACGCGGAGGCCCTGGCCCGCCGGGGTGCCAACGTGATCAAATACACCCTGAACCCCATGGTGGGCTTTGAGACCTTTGCCATGCAGGTGCACCGGATCATCAGCCAGGAGCCGGAGAACAGCATCTTCATTACCGACTGCCTCTCCTGCCTGCAGCACTTCTGGTTTTCCGATCACATGGTGTGCAACTTCTTCTGCCTCACCAGCGCCTTCAGTCACCGGCGGGGCGCCATTGCCTACACCTGCGTCAAATATGAACGGCACCTGTATGAGACCATCTCCCGCATCCGGGAGAGTACCCAGGTGCTGCTGAACATCCGCACCCTGGAGGGCAGCACCTACATCCATCCTGTGAAGGTGGCCGGCCGGCAGACAGAGACCATGTACTTCCCCCTGAAGCTGGAGCACGGCGGCAGCCGGGTCATAACCTCCAGCGCCGAAAGCTATGCCATCTTTGACATCTTCACCCAGACCGGGGAGCGGCGGGATTGCTGGGACAGCATGTTTGACTCGGTGCGGCCCGGCCACGAGGAGCCGGAGGACGACGACGGCCGGGCATTGAAGGAAAACATTCTGCGCTGCCTGCTGGGGTGGGAACCCAAGCGGCTGGCCCTGTGCCGGAAATACTTCTCCGTGAAGGACCTGATGGACATCAAAAAGCGGGAGATCGGCACCGGCTGCATCGGCGGCAAGGCGGTGGGTATGCTGCTGGCCCGCAACATCCTCCGGGACACGGACCCGGAGCTGTTCCGGCGGCGGATTGAGCCCCACGATTCCTATTTCATCGGGGCGGACGTGTTCTATACCTACGCCGTGCAGAACGGCACCTGGGAGCTGCGCACCCGGATGCTGGAGCCGGAGGACTACCTGCGCATTGCCCCGGAATTCAAGCAGCGGCTGTTGGACGGTCATTTCATGCCGGAGATCAAGAGCCAGTTTCTGTCCATGCTGGAGTATTTTGGCCAGTCGCCCATCATTGTCCGCTCCAGCTCCCTGCTGGAGGATGGCTTCGGCAACGCCTTTGCCGGCAAGTATGAAAGCGTATTCTGCCCCAACCAGGGCAGCATCGAGCAGCGGTACCGGGAGTTTGAAGCGGCGGTAAAGACCGTGTATGCCAGCACCCTGAGCCAGGAAGCCTATCAGTACCGCATTGAGCGGAACCTGATGGACCGGGACGAGCAGATGGCGCTGCTGGTGATGCGGGTCTGCGGCGACTGCCATGGCGACTATTACTATCCCCATGTGGCGGGGGTGGGCCACTCCCGGAACCTGTACGAAAACGGCGTCACGGCGGCGGAGAACAAGGGGATGCTGCGTCTGGTTTTCGGCATGGGTACCCGGGCCGTGGATCGGGAGGCGGAGGACTATGCCCGGCTCATCGACCTGAACAAACCCCTGGCGCCGCCCATGGTGGACTATGGCGATGAATATAAATTCTCCCAGCACAAGGTGGACCTGATCGACCTGAAAAACAACCGCTTCACCACCGTGCGGCTGGAGGACCTGAACAAAGCGGATATGAAGACCGATACCGGCCTGTTTCTGGAGCCGGACATGGCCACCGCCGCCCGCTTCCGGGAGCTGGGTCTCTATGGCGAGCCGGTGCCCGAGCTGCTCAACTTCCGCAAACTGCTGCGGAACACGGATTTTGCACCGGTGATGACCCGGATCATGGCCCTGCTGGCGGAAAAGTACGACTACCCGGTGGACGTGGAATATGCCTGCAGCTTTGACCGGGACGGGGACTACCGGGTGAACCTGCTGCAATGCCGGCCTTTGCAGACCCATGGCCTGGGGCAGGCGGGGGTGATGCCCAAGGTGCGGGAGCACCTGCTGCGGATTCGTGGCAATTTCATGGGCGGCAACGCCTGTATTCCCGTGCGCTATGCGGTATTTGTGAAGGTGGAGCCCTACCTGGAGCTGCCGGAGCAGATGAAGTATGCCGTGGCCCGTACCGTGGGGGACATGAACCGAAAGCTGAGGGACGGGAACGCGGTTTTGCTGGGGCCGGGCCGTTGGGGCACCACCACCCCCAGCCTGGGCGTTCCTGTGAGCTTTGCGGAGATCTCCCACTATGCCTGCATCTGCGAGCTGGCCTATCAGTCCCATGGTCTGCGGCCGGAGCTGAGCTACGGCAGCCATTTCTTCCAGGATCTGGTGGAAAGCGGCATTTTCTATGCTGCGGTCTACCAGGGGGAGGCGGGCTGCCTCTTCCGGGAGGAAGCCTTTGACGCCTTCCCGGATCGCTTCCAGGAACTGGGCGGACCCGCAGCCCTGGAGGATGTGGTGAAGGTCTATGACTTCGGGGAGAACCGGGCCATCCTCTATGCCGAGGTCGCCAGCCAGGACTGCCTCCTGGGCCTGATGGATAGTTGACACAATACATGACGCGCTGCCTGCATCACACCGCCTCAAAGGCTTCCCCTTGAGGGGAAACTGTCAGCCGTAGGCTGACTGATGAGGTGGAAATCTTCCATCCAGCCCGGCAGCAAAGAACGGTTCTGCAAAACCATCAAACAGGGAAAACTGACGGCAGACTGCCAACCGGCGGCCTGCCGTCCGCTTTTCCTTTCCACATGGAATTGCTTCTATTATATATAAAAATCTTGATTATTTGAAAACCCTGTATTATGATATAGCCGAAATTACGCCGGCGGAGTGGTGAGAATGGGTATAGAAGCCATCAGTTCCAGAAAAAATCAACATATCGTCCGTTTGCGCTCCCTGGCTGCGGATGGCGCTTTCCGCCGGGAGCAGGGGGAATACCTCTGCGACGGCATCAAGCTGCTGCGGGAAGCGCTGGCCCAGGGGGCGGAACTGCGCTCTGTGCTGTGGAAGGAACAGGCGGAGGCCCTGCCCGGGCTGGCGGGCGTGAAGCAGTATGTGGCCCCGGCGGATCTTTTTGACTATGCCTCCCCCATGAAGAACAGCCCCGGCCCGGTGTTCACCGTGGCCATCCCCGGGGAAGAAACGGACAGGCCCCTGGAAAACGCCATCGTGCTGGAAAATGTCCAGGACCCCGGCAACGTGGGCACCGTCCTGCGCACGGCCAAGGCCCTGGGGGTTCAGGCCGTGGTGCTGGTGGGCGCCTGCGCCGATGTATACAGCCCCAAGGCAGCCCGGGCCACCATGGGCGCCATCTTCCGCCAGCGGGTGCTCCATGCGGACATTCCCGGCCTGAAAGCCCTGGCGGCAAAGAACGGCCTGCCCCTCTACGCTGCCGCTTTGTCGGAGCAGGCGGCGGATATCCGTTCCCTTGCCCTCGAAAATGCCATGGTCTGTGTGGGCAGCGAGGGCCAGGGCCTGAGCCGGGAACTGATCGCGGCCTGTGATGGGCAGCTGATCATCCCCATGACCCCCGGCAGCGAATCCCTCAACGCCGCCGTGGCGGCCTCCCTTATCCTATGGGAGATGACCCGCGATAAGATAAAAAAATGAAGCAGGTGGAACATTGGCAGCGATAAAATACTGGCTGTGGCTTGCCGCCCAAAGCAATGTAAGCCCCAGGTCCAAGGCGGCGTTGATTGCCCACTACGGCAGTGCGGAGGAGGCCTTCTTTGCCCCCTCCGGCGCTTTTGCGCGGCTTCCCGGCCTGTCGGAGCGGGACGCGGCCCTGCTGGAAGCCCGGGACCTGCACCGGGTGGATGCCATTCTCTCCGGCTGCCATGCCCTGGGCCTGGACGTGGTCACCATGCAGGATGCGGAGTATCCTGCCCGGCTGAAGGCCATTTTCGCCCCGCCGGTGGTCCTGTTTGTACAGGGCAGCATCAAGGGCCTGGATGAGGAGGCCGCCGTCTCCGTCATCGGCACCCGCAGCGCCACGCCTTACGGCCTGAAAATGGGCCACCGGCTGGCCTATGAGATCGCTTCTTCCGGCGGCGTTGTGGTTTCTACCCTGTCCCCGGGCATCGATGAAGCCGCGGCCAGGGGCGCCCTGCTGGGCGGCGGCAAATGCGTTGGCGTCCTGGGCACCGCCCATTCGGAACGCCTCAGTCCTCTGCAGCGGGATATTGCCGCCTCCGGCGCCTTGGTCAGCGAATACCCGCCGGGCACCGTCACCCAGAAAAGCTTTTTCCGGGACCGGAACCGCATCGCCGCCGGGCTGTCTCTGGCGGTGACCGTGGTGGAAGCGCCCGCAACCAGCGGCGCCTTGCTCTTTGCCGCCGAGGCCCTGGAGCAGGGGAAGGAGATTTTTGCCGTCCCCGGCAATGCGGACGCTGCCAACAGCGCCGGTACCAACGCTCTCTTGAAGCAGGGGGCCCGGCCTGCCACCTGCGGCTGGGATGTGCTCAGCGATTTCGAGGGGCTCTGCCCCGGCCGGCTGCATCCGGGCCACGCCGGACTGCCGGAGGAACCGGCCCCCGCCCCACCGGCGGAAAAGCCTGCGGAACCGGCGAAAGCGAAAAAAGAGATTGACAAGGAAAAGCCCAAAGATTATATTGACTTGCGTGACCAGCTCTCCGGCCTGAGTACGGAGCAGTTGGAGATCATCACCGCCATCGGCAAGGGAAAGCAGCATATAGACGATATTATCGAGGCCACCGGCTACCCGGCGGCCAAGGTGCTGGCCCAGCTTACGGTTTTGGAGATAAAAGGCTATATCAGCCGCAGCGCCGGCAAAAGGATAAGTCTGAATATAAAGCGTTAAGGAGAACACAATGGCAAAAGCGAAGAACTTGGTGATCGTCGAATCCCCGGCGAAAGCCAAAACCATCGAGAAATACCTGGGCAGCGACTATAAGGTGACCGCCTCCATGGGCCACCTGCGGGATCTGCCCAAGAGCAAAATGGGCGTGGATATTGAGCATGGCTTTGAACCCCAATATATCCCCGTCCGTGATAAAAAGGAACTGATCAGCGAACTGAAGAAGGAGGCCAAGGCCGCCAAGACCGTCTATCTGGCAACGGACCCTGACCGGGAGGGCGAAGCCATCTCCTGGCACCTGAAGGAGCTGCTGGAGCTGGACGACGAGAAGGCCAAGCGGGTCACTTTTAATGAGATCACCAAAAAGGTAGTCACCGAGAGCATCCAGAACCCCCGCAGCATTGACCAGGACCTGGTCAATGCCCAGCAGGCCCGCCGCATCCTGGACCGGATTGTGGGCTATGAGCTGTCCCCCTTCCTGTGGCGCAAGATCAAAACCGGCCTTTCCGCCGGCCGCGTCCAGTCCGTGGCTACCCGCATGGTGGTGGACCGGGAGGAGGAGATCCGCAACTTCAACAGCCAGGAGTATTGGCTGCTGGACGCCTGTCTCAACTGCGGGGAAGATACCGCCAGCTTCAACGCCCGCTTCTTCGGCAAGGGCGATAAGAAGCAGGAGCTGCACAGCGAGGCGGAGGTCAACACCGTCATCCGCGAGACAGAGAAAGCTCCCTTCACCGTCAAGACCGTCAAGCGTGGGGAGAAGCAGAAGTCTCCCGCGCCCCCCTTCATTACCTCCACCCTGCAGCAGGAGGCCTCCCGCCGCCTGGGCATGACGCCCCGGCGCACCATGTCCATCGCCCAGCAGCTCTATGAAGGCGTGGAGATCAGCGGCCAGGGCAGCGTGGGCCTCATTACCTACATGCGTACCGACTCCCTCCGTCTCTCGGAGGAGGCCCTTGCCGCCGCCGGCGCCTATATCGTCCAGCACTATGGCGAGAACTATTACCCCGGCAAGCCCCGGCATTTCAAAACCAAGTCCGGCGCCCAGGACGCCCATGAGGCCATCCGCCCCACCGACGTGAACCTCAGCCCCGATGTGGTGCGCAAGGACCTGACCCAGGAGCAGTACCGGCTCTACCGGCTGATCTGGGGCCGCTTCACCGCCTGCCAGATGGCCAACGCCGTCTATGACAATGTGTCCGTGGAGGTGGACTCTGCCGGCTATACCTTCAAGGCCAACTATTCCGAAATGAAGTTCAAGGGCTATACCGCCGTGTACGAGGAAGCCCGGGATGAGGAGAGCAGCGAGATCGATAACCCCCTGCCCAGCCTCAGCCAGGGCCAGCAGCTGTACCTGGAGAAGATGCTGCCGGATCAGCAGTTCACCCAGCCCCCCGCCCGCTTCACCGAGGCCACCCTCATCCGGGCCATGGAGGAGAAGGGCATCGGCCGCCCCTCCACCTACGCCCCCACCATTTCCACCATCACCGCCCATGACTATGTGATCAAAGAGGGCAAGTACCTGCGCCCCACCCCCCTGGGCGAGGTGGTGACCGGCCTGATGAAGGAGCGCTTTGCCGATATCGTGGACCTGAAATTCACCAACCACATGGAGGCGGAGCTGGACGAGATCGAGAACGGCAAGGCCCAGTGGCGCAATGTGCTGGCGGATTTCTACGATGATTTTAGCCAGGAGCTGCAGGCCGCCGAGACTGCCATGGAGGGCGTGAAGCTGAAGGTGCCCGACGTGCTCAGCGATGAGTATTGCGATGTCTGCGGCCGCCAGATGGTGGTGAAGAAGGGCAAATTCGGCCACTTCCTGGCCTGCCCCGGCTTCCCGGACTGCACCTTTACCAAGCCCATCGTCATCGAGATGCCCGGCAAATGCCCCAAGTGCGGCGGCCGCATCCTCAAGCGCACCTCCAAGAAGGGCTATGTGTTCTACGCCTGCGAGCGGGGCACCGATTGCGGCTTCATCACCTGGGACGTGCCCACCAAGGACTTCTGCCCCGCCTGCGGCAAAACCATGTTCAAGCGCAGCGGCCGCGGCCCCCTGAAATCCTTCTGCATCAACGAGGCCTGCGCCAACTTCGTGCCGGAGGAGCAGCGGGTGTATAAGAAAAAGACCCCGGAGGAAAAGGCTGCCGCAGCGGAAAAGAAAGCCGCCGCCAAGAAGCCTGCCGCAAAAAAGCCTGCGGCCAAGAAAACCACCAAGACAACAACGAAGAAGCCTGCCGCCAAAAAGACGGCCAAGGCAAAGGAAGCATAAATGGAAACTGTAACCGTTCTGGGCGCGGGCCTTGCCGGCAGCGAATGTGCCTGGCAGCTGGCAAAACGGGGCATCCGTGTCCGCCTCTGGGAAATGAAGCCGGAGAAGATGAGCCCCGCCCACCATTCCCCTTATTTTGGGGAGCTGGTCTGCTCCAACTCCCTCAGAAGCGATGAGCTGACCAACGCCGTGGGCCTGTTGAAGGCCGAGATGCGCGCCATGGACTCCCTCATCATGGCCAGCGCCGACGCCAACAAAGTGGCCGCCGGCGGCGCTCTGGCCGTGGACCGGGAGGGCTTCGCCCGCCAGATCACCGAAACCCTGGAGCAGCACCCCAATGTGGAGATCATCCGCCAGGAGGCGCTGGACATCCCCGATGGGGAGGTGGTCATTGCCACCGGCCCCCTCAGCAGCGACGCCATCGCTGAAAAAATCGCCGCCCTCTGCCCGGACAGCGACCTGCATTTTTACGACGCCGTGGCCCCCATCGTCACCCTGGACAGCGTGGACATGGACAGCGCCTTCTTCGCCTCCCGCTACGACAAGGGAACCGCGGATTATGTAAACTGCCCCATGGACAAGGAGGAGTACCTGGCCTTTGTCAAAGAGCTGGTCAGCGCTAAAGAGGCCCCGGTGCACGGCTTTGATGACGGCGGCGTGTTTGAAGGCTGTATGCCGGTGGAGGTCATGGCCCGCCGTGGGGTGGATACCCTGCGCTACGGCCCCATGAAGCCGGTGGGCCTCATCGATCCCCGCACCGGGCGGGAGAATTACGCCGTGGTGCAGCTCCGGCGGGACAATGCGGACGGCACCATCTACAACATCGTGGGCTTCCAGACCCACCTGACCTGGGGGGAGCAGAAGCGGGTTTTCTCCATGATTCCCGCCCTGAAAAACGCGGAATTCGTCCGCTACGGCGTGATGCACCGCAATACCTACCTCAACAGCCCCAAGCTGCTGGATCGGTACTGCCGCCTGCGCAGCGAGCCCCGCATCAGCTTTGCCGGCCAGATGACCGGCGTGGAGGGCTATGTGGAGTCCGCCGCCTCCGGCATGCTGGTGGGCATCGAGACTGCCGCCCGGGTGCTGGGCCTGGAGAGCGTGGATTTCCCCCAGGAGACCGCCATCGGCGCTCTGGGCCTGTACATCTCCGGCGGCAGCGTGGGGGACTTCCAGCCCATGAACATCAACTTCGGCATCATCAAGCCCCTGGAATACCGGGTCAAAGGCAAGAGAAACAAAAACGCGGAGATCTCCAACCGGTCTCTCGCGATCATTGAGCAGCTGAAAGAGAAGGAGGTTTTCCACCTATGAAAATCATCATTGACGCCATGAGCGGCGATAAGGCCCCGGAGGAGATTGTCAAAGGCGCGGTCATGGCCCGGCGTGAGCTGGGGGTGGACGTGGTCCTGGTGGGCCGGCAGGAGGTTGTGAAGGCCTGCCTGGAGAAAGAGGGCTGCACCGATGTGGAAGTGGTGGACGCCCGGGACGTGATCACCATGGAGGATGACCCCAGCACCGCCACCAGAAGGAAGAAGGACGCCTCCATGACCGTGGCGCTGAATATGCTGCGGGACGGCTTGGGGGACGCGGTGGTCTCCGCCGGCAGCACCGGCGCCCTGCTCACCGGGGCCACCCTGATCGTCAAGCGCATCAACGGCATCCGCCGGGCGGCGCTGGCCCCCGTGCTGCCCAACGGCGGCAAGGGCGTGGTGCTGATCGATTCCGGCGCCAATGTGGACTGCACCCCCGAGTACTTACTGCAGTTTGCCTATATGGGCAGCTTCTATGCCAGGACCATGCTGGGCATGGAGAACCCCCGGGTGGGCCTTGCCAACGTAGGCACCGAGGACACCAAGGGCGGCGCCCTGCAGCATGAGACCTTCCAGCTGCTGAAAGAGGCCGGGGAGGCCGGCCGCATCAACTTCATCGGCAACGTGGAGGGCAACGGGGTCTTTTCCGGCGAGGTGGACGTGATCGTGGCCGACGGCTTTACCGGCAACCTGATGCTGAAAACTGCCGAGAGCATGATCAAATTCATGATGGGCAACCTGAAAAACGTATTCTATAAGAGCCTGAAAAACAAGCTGGCCGCCGCCGTTTTGAAGGGGGATTTGGCCCAAATGAAGAAGACCCTGGACGTGAAGGAAGTGGGCGGCACCGTGATGCTGGGCATCTCCCGGCCGGTGATCAAGGCCCACGGCTCCTCCGACGCCCGCTGCATCCTGGCTGCCGCCCGCCAGGCAGTCACCTGTGTAGAGAGCGGCATCACCGATGAGATCAAGGCAAATATCGAGTACATGAAGATAGGCTGATTTATGGACAAGTTGGAAGCAAAAATCGGATACCGCTTTCAGAACCGGGAGCTGCTGCGCACTGCCCTGACCCACAGCTCCTATGCCAATGAGCGGCATGACACGCCCTGCCAGAGCTATGAGCGGCTGGAGTTTCTGGGCGATTCCATCCTGGGCCTGATGACGGCGGAGTTTCTGTTCAATCACCAGCCTCCCCTGCCGGAGGGCCGCATGACCCGCCTGCGGGCGGAGCTGGTCTGCGAGGCCAGCCTGCACCGGGTGGCTCTGAAGCTGGACCTGGGCCGCTATATGCGCCTGGGCCGGGGGGAGGAGCACACCGGCGGCCGCCAGCGCCCCTCCATTCTGGCGGACATGGTGGAGGCCATCATTGCCGCCATGTACCTGGACAGTGGCATGGAGGAGTGCCGCCGCTTCGTCAATGAGATGATCCTGAAGGACGCCGAGATCAGCGACGCCCACCGCACCGCCGATTACAAAACCCAGCTGCAGGAGCTGGTGCAGCGCAAAAGCGACCAGCACATCAGCTATACCATGACCGGCGAAAGCGGGCCGGACCATAACAAGAGCTTCACCTTCTCCGTCTCCATCAACGGCGTAATTGCCGGTCAGGGCAGCGGCCGCACCAAGAAGGAGGCCGAGCAAATGGCCGCCAGACAGGCCCTGGAGGCCCTGCAAAAATGAGCGCCAGAGAGAGCATCATCCCTGTCTTTGTGCCCCATCTGGGCTGCCCCCACGCCTGCGTGTTCTGCAATCAGCGCCGCATCTCCGGCAGGGAGCGTCCGGCCACGGCAGAGGATGTTATATGTGCAGTTGAAAAAGCCGCCGCCTTGCCCTATCCTGGGGCAAAGCGGCAACTGGCGTTTTATGGGGGCAGCTTTACCGCCATCCCGGCGGACCAGCAGCTGGCCCTCCTCCGGGCCGCAAAAGTGGAGTTGGAGCGGGGGAACATCCATTCCATCCGCCTGTCCACCCGGCCTGACGCCATTGATGAGGAAATTTTGACCCGGCTTGCGCAGTACGGGGTGGAAACCATCGAGCTGGGGGCCCAGAGCATGGATGAGGAGGTGCTCCGCCTTTCCGGCCGGGGCCATTCCGCCCTGGACGTGGAACGCGCTGCCCGGCTCATCAAAGAGCGGGGCTTTCGCCTGATTTTGCAGATGATGACCGGCCTGCCCGGGGCCACCCCAGAGAGCGACCTGTCCACCGCAAAGCAGCTGGCCGCCTTGAAGCCGGACGGGGTGCGGATCTACCCCACCGTCATCGTCCGGGACACCGCCCTTTACGACCTGTGGCAGGCCGGCAAGTATCAGGAGCACACCGTGGAGGACGCGGTGGAGACCTGCGCCCGCCTGCTGCCGGTGTTTGAAGAAGCGGATATCCCCGTCATCCGCCTGGGCCTGAACCCCACGGAGGAGCTGTCCGCCGGCGCCGCTGTAGCCGGCGCTTATCACCCCGCCCTGGGAGAGCTGGTGCAGAGCCGCCTCATGCTGCAGGAGGCCCGGCGGGTACTGGCAGATGTGCCGCCCCACAGCGCCGTCACCCTGGCGGTGGCCCGAGGCAAAACCTCCCAGATGACGGGCCAGCACCGGCAGAATGTGGAAACGCTGTGCCGGGAATTTGGGCTTCATTCCCTGAAAATCAAAGAAACCGACCTGAAAGGCCGGAAAATTCAGATTTTTTCCCTTGAAATCAGCGGGGATATATAATACAATAAATCGGTTATGTTTTGAGAATGTTTCTGATTGAATGAGGTTAACGGTTTGTACTTAAAAGCATTGGAGATACAGGGTTTCAAATCCTTTGCGGATAAAACCCGGCTCACCTTTGAAAAGGATATCACCGCCATCGTGGGGCCCAACGGCTCCGGCAAGTCCAATATATCCGACGCCATCCTCTGGGTCATGGGCGAACAGCGCACCAAGGCCCTCCGGGGCAGCAAGATGGAGGACGTGATCTTCGGCGGCACCGAGAAGCGGGGGGCCCAGAGCTTTGCTCAGGTCAGCCTGATCATCGACAACTCCGCCCATATTTTCGATTCTGACAGCAGCGAAATTATGCTCACCCGCAAGTATTACCGCAGCGGGGACAGCGAGTATTATATCAACCGGGAGCAGGTGCGTCTGAAGGACATCAACAACCTGCTCATGGACACCGGCCTGGGCCGGGACGGGTATTCCATCATCGGCCAGGGCCGCATCGCCGAGATCGTTTCAAACAAAAGCACCGACCGGCGTGAGGTCTTTGAGGAGGCCGCCGGCATCTCCCGCTTCCGTTACCGGAAGGAGGAAGCGGAGCGGAAGCTGGAAAAGACGGAGGAAAATCTCCTCCGCATCAACGACAAGATCGAGGAACTGGAGCTGCAGGTGGAGCCTCTGCGCAAGCAGGCGGAGACTGCCAAGCGCTACCTGGTGCTGCGGGACGAGCTGCGTACCCAGGAAATCTCCGTTTGGATGGCCACCCTGGAAAAGCTCCACGCCCAGTCCGAGAGCGTGAAGCAGGAGTATGAGCAGACGGCTTTGAGCCTGGAACAGGCCAGAGCCGAGCTGGAAGCTCTGTACGCCTCCTCCGGCAGCATCAGCGAGCGGATGCGCCAGAAGGATGTGGAGACGGATGAAGCCCGCAAGCGGCTCACCGACGCCCAGGCGGAAAGCGCCCAGCGGGAGGCGGAGGCCGCCGTGCTCCGGGCCAACAGGGAGAGCAGCCAGGAGAACAGGCAGCGTCTGCTTCAGGATATCCAGCAGCAGGAGACCCGGGTCCGGGAGCTGGAGGACAGCATCGGCCAGAGCCGGGAACGGCTGCAAAGCCTGGCTGCCCAGCTGAAGGAATTGGCTCAGGAGACCCAAAGCAACGATAACGTCCTCTCCGGCTGCCGCATGAAGCTTACCAGCCGGGAAGCCATGGTGAAGGACCTGGGGGAGAAAGCCACCCAGCTTTCCGTGGATGGCCGCAGCATGGACTCCCGCATCCATATGCTCAGCGAAATGGAAAAGGACTACGAGGGCTATTCCAAAGCAGTGAAAACCGTCATGCGGGAGAGCCAGCGGGGCAATATCAAGGGCGTTCACGGCCCGGTGGCCAACCTCATCAAGGCCGATGAGGAATGTGCCCTTGCCATTGAGACCGCCCTGGGCGCCGCCGCCCAGAATATCGTCATTGACAGCCAGGAGGACGGCCGCCGTGCCATCGAGATGCTCAAACGCAGCGATTCCGGCCGGGCCACCTTCCTCCCTGTAGATACCATCCGGGGCACCGTCATGAAGGACGCTCCCACCCGGGACCCGGGCTTTGTGGGCGTGGCCTATGAGCTGGTACGCTTCGATTCCCGCTATGAGCAGATCGTGGCCAACCTCCTGGGCCGCACCGTGGTGGCCGAGACCCTGGGGGACGCGGTGCGTATGTCCAAGAACAACGGCAACCGCCTGCGCATCGTCACTCTGGACGGGCAGCTCATCAACGCCGGCGGCTCCATGACCGGCGGCAGTACCGCCAAGGGCAGCGGCATTTTGTCCCGGGCCAACGAGCTGGAGAAGCTCCGCCGCCAGCGGGCGCGGCTGCTGGAAAATGAAAAGACCGCCAACGAGCGGCTTGCCAAGGCCCAGAAAGACCTGGCCGCCGTCCGCTATGATCTGGACATGGCTCTGGAGGAGCAGGCCCAGCTGCGAAGCCGGGTGTCCTCCCTGGAGGCGGAGCGGCGGGCCACGGAGAATTCCGCCGCCCAGCTGCAGCAGCTGCTGGCAAGCCTCTCCGGCGACAGTGAGGCCCGGCGCGGCGCCGTGGATGCCGCCCAGCGGCAGATCGATGATTTCAGCCGCCGCATCCAGGAAAAAGAAAATGAAATCGCTAAAATGAGCGAGAATATAAAGGCCATCCAGGCCGAGATCCAGGCCATCAGCCAGAGCAAGCTGGCCCTGGAGGGCAAGCGCACCAAGGCCGAGCGGGAGGCCCAGAGCCGCAATCAGGACATTCTGGAGCTGGAGCGGCGCAGCGCCCGCATCGAGCAGAAGAAGTTGGCCGCCGACATGGAGGAAAAGCAGATTCTGGATAAGCTCTGGGAGAATTATGAGTTGAGCCATTCCGCCGCCGAGGCCCTGCGCCAGCCGGTGGAGAACCTGCCCAAGGCCCAGAAGCAGATCAGTGACCTGCGCCGTCAGATCTCCGCCCTGGGCAACCCCAACATCGGCGCCATCGAGGAGTATGACCGGGTCAATACCCGCTATGAATTCCTTAGCACCCAGCGGGACGATGTGGAGAAGGCCAAGGGCGAGCTGCTGGGTGTCATTAAGGACCTGACCGGCCAGATGGAACAGCTCTTTGTGGAGCGCTTCCATGAGATTGACCAGTGCTTCCGCCAGACCTTCCTGGAGCTGTTCGGCGGCGGCAAGGCCGCTTTGAAGCTGGAGGATGAAAACAACGTGCTGGACTGCGGCATCGAGATCAAGGTGCAGCCTCCCGGCAAGGCGCTGTCCACCATCAGCCTTCTCTCCGGCGGCGAGATGGCCTTCGTGGCCATCGCCCTGTACTTTGCTATCTTGAAGGTGCGGCCCACCCCCTTCTGCGTCATGGACGAGATCGAGGCCGCCCTGGACGAAGCCAATGTCACCCGCTATGCCGAGTATATGCGCCGTATGTCCGATAAGACCCAGTTTTTGGTCATCACCCACCGCCGGGGCACCATGGAGGAGGCGGACATGCTCTACGGCGTCACCATGCAGGAAAAGGGCGTTTCCACCGTCATTGAACTGGACCTGGAAAGCGCCCAGAAGACCATTGAAGAATAATTACCGTAAATAATGGGGTATACTATATGGGATTTTTTGACAAGATTTTTTCCGGCCTGACCAAGACCCGCAGCAATATGGAGGAGCTGGAAGAGCTGTTCCAGGGTTACCAGCCCGACAGTGAGGATTTCTATGAGGAGCTGGAGGAGCTGCTGGTGCTGGCGGATGTAGGCGCCTCCACCGCTGCGGACGTGGTGAAGGCCATGCGCAAGCTGACCTGGGAGCGGCGCTTCCGCAAGGGGGACGAGGCCCGTGCCGGCCTCATCGAGCTGCTGACCAAGCTGCTGGACGTGGGGGATACCGCCCTCAAGCTGGACACCAGGCCCTCCGTCATCCTGATGGTGGGCGTCAACGGCGTGGGCAAGACCACCACCATCGGCAAGATCGCCGCCCAGCTGAAGGCCCAGGGCAAGCGCGTCCTGCTCTGCGCCGGGGATACCTTCCGTGCCGCCGCTGCCGAGCAGCTGGGCGTCTGGGCGGAGCGCTCCGGGGCTGACATCGTCCGCCACGAGGAGGGCAGCGACCCTGCCGCTGTGGTCTATGACGGTCTCTGCGCCGCCAAAGCCCGTGGGGCCGACGTGGTCATTATCGATACCGCCGGCCGCCTGCACAATAAGCAGAACCTGATGAACGAGCTGGGCAAGATCCGCCGCATCATCGACCGGGAGCTGCCGGAGGCGGATGTGGAGACCCTCATGGTGCTGGACGCTACCACCGGCCAGAACGGCCTGATCCAGGCCAAGCAATTTCTGGACACCGCCGGCCTCACCGGCATCGTCCTCACCAAGCTGGACGGCACCGCCAAGGGCGGCATCGTCTTTGCCATTGCCAACGAGCTGAAGCTGCCGGTGAAATTCGTGGGCGTGGGCGAGGGCATGGACGATCTTCTGCCCTTCGAGTCCAAAAACTTTGTGGAAGCCCTGTTTAAGTAAAGCCAAAAGCAAGCCAAAGCTGCTGCAAAGCGATATGAAAATACATTAAAAACGGAGAGAGAATATGCCAATCACCAGTAAACAGCGGGCCCAGCTCAGGGGCCTTGCCATGGAGGAAGATACCATTATCCAGGTGGGCAAGGGCGGCATCACCGAGAATCTGGTGGCGTCCGTCAACGCCGCTTTGAAGGCCCGGGAGCTTGTAAAGGGCAAGGTGCTGGAAAATTCCATGCTCACCGCCCGGGAAGCCTGCGACGCTTTGTGCCAGGCCTGTAACGCCGAGGGCGTCCAGGTCATCGGCACCAAGTTCGTCCTGTACAAACGCAACGAAAAAGAACCGAAAATCCAGCTCATTAAGGATAAAAAGAAATGAAAACAGCCATTTACGGCGGCAGCTTCAACCCGCCTCATTTGGGCCATGTCAGCGCCGCCCGGACGGTGTATGAGCAGCTGCAGCCGGATCGTTTTCTCATCATTCCCACCAACATCCCGCCCCATAAGGACATGGCGCAGAGCAGCCCCGATGCGGAAACGCGCCTTGCGCTGTGCTGCCTGGCCTTTGAGGAAATCCCCGGGGCGGAGGTGTCTGACCTGGAGATGAGCCGGGAGGGGCGGAGCTACAGCGCCGACACCATTGAACTGCTGCGCCGCCAGTACCCGGAGGACACGTTCTATCTGGTGGTGGGCTCGGATATGTTCCTCAGCTTCTGCACCTGGTATAAGTTCCAGTATTTGCTGGAAAACTGCGTTTTGACGGTACTTAGCCGGGAAGAAGATGACCTTTTGAAACTGGAGCATTTTCAGGCGGAGCTGGAGGAAAAGTACGGCGCGAAGGTGCTGCTGCTGCCCCATGAGCCTCTGCCCATGAGCTCCGGGGACATCCGGGAGCGGCTGCGCCTGGGCCTGGGGGCCGACATGCTGCCGGAGAAGGTGTATGCCGAGATCATCCGCCGCCGTTGCTATGAGGCCCAGCCGGAGCTGACCTGGCTGCGCAGCCAGGTGACCCCCATGCTCACCAGCCAGCGCATGGCTCATACTGCCGGCTGCGAGCAGGAGGCGGTGCAGCTGGCCCGGCGCTGGGGCGAGAACCCGGAAAGCGCCGCCGTTGCCGGAATTCTGCATGATATCACAAAGATTCTTAGTTACGATGAACAGTTGATATTGTGCGAAAAATATGGTATTATTCTCGACAACGCAGAAAAAGAAAACCCCAAGCTGCTCCACGCCATTACCGGGGCAGCCAGGGCCAGGGATCTTTTCGGCGTGTCGGAGGAGATTTATGAGGCCATCCGCTGGCATACCACCGGCAAGCCGGATATGACCACCCTGGAAAAAATAATCTATCTCGCGGATTATATCGAGCCTACCCGTGACTTTGAGGGGCTGGACAAGCTGAGAGCGCTTGCCTATGAGGACCTGGACAAGGCCATGGCCCTGGGCCTGGAGATGAGTCTGGAGGAGATCCGCCGCCAGAATGTGGAGCCCCACCGGGCTTCCCTGGAGGCCTATCTCTGGTACAGTGAAGGCGGCCGGTAAGCGAGAGCCGGCGAGAAAACGTTTAATTTTGGCGCGCCGCTGGCCGTTAAGGCGGCAGAATGGAGAATGATATGCTTACTCCCGCCCAAATCGCGGCAATTGCCGCAAAAGCCCTGGACGAGAAAAAGGCCAGAGATGTGAAGGTCCTGAAAACCACGGAGCAGACCGTGCTGGCGGATTACTTTGTCATCTGCAACGGCACCTCCTCCACCCATATCAAGGCCTTGGTGGACGAGGTGGACAAGCAGCTTTCCGAAGCAGGGGAGCCCCCCATGCGCCGGGAAGGCCTGCGCTCCGACATCTGGGTGCTGATGGATTTTGGCTGCGTGATCGTCCATGTGTTTACCGATGAGGCCAGAAAGTTCTACAATCTGGAGCGCCTCTGGAGTGACGCTGAGGTGGTGGATGTCTCATCCCTTCCCAGCCCCTGAGGCTGAAGCGCTCAGGCCCGGCAGGGCCTGGGTTCTGCTTTGACCCCATGGGGCGGAACCGGACAAGAGACAAATTTTAACAGAAAGAGTTGATCCATCATGAAATACGATTTTGCAAGAATAGAGAAAAAGTGGCAGGCCAAGTGGGAAGAGACCAAGCCCTACGCCGCCGAGACCGGCAGCGACAAGCCCAAGTTCTACGGCCTGATCGAGTTCCCCTATCCCTCCGGCCAGGGCCTGCATGTGGGCCATCCCCGGCCCTTCACCGCTATGGATATCGTCACCCGCAAAAAGCGGATGGAGGGTTACAATGTGCTGTTCCCCATCGGCTTTGACGCTTTCGGCCTGCCTACGGAGAACTACGCCATCAAGAACCACATCCACCCCGCTGTTGTCACCCGCAACAACATCCAGAACTTTACCCGCCAGCTGAAGATGCTGGGCTACGGCTTTGACTGGGACCGCTGCGTGGACACCACCGACCCCAAGTACTACAAGTGGACCCAGTGGATTTTCCTGCAGCTGTTCAAGAAGGGCCTGGCCTATAAGACCACCATGCCCGTCAACTGGTGCACCAGCTGCAAGTGCGTGCTGGCCAACGAGGAAGTGGTCAACGGTGTTTGCGAGCGCTGCGGCAGCGAGGTCATCCGCAAGGAGAAGAGCCAGTGGATGCTGGCCATCACCAAGTACGCCCAGCGGCTGATCGACGATCTGGACGACCTGGATTACATCGAGCGGGTGAAAATCCAGCAGAAGAACTGGATCGGCCGCTCCACCGGCGCAGAGCTGACCTTTGACACCAACACCGGCGACAAGGTCACCGTATACACCACCCGGCCCGACACCCTCTTCGGCGTGACCTACATGGTCATCTCCCCGGAGCATCCCCTGCTGAAGCAGTGGAAGGACAAGATCCAGAACTGGGACGAGGTGGCCGCCTATCAGGATGCCGCCGCCCATAAGTCCGATTTTGAACGGGGTGAGCTGAATAAGGACAAGACCGGCGTCCGCCTGCAGGGCATTGAGGTCATGAACCCCGCCACCGGGGAGCATGTGCCCATGTTCGTCTCCGACTATGTGCTGATGGGCTACGGCACCGGCATCGTCATGGGCGTGCCTGGCCATGACCAGCGCGACTGGGAGTTTGCCACCAAGTTCGGCCTGCCCATCATCGAGGTGGTCAGCGGCGGCGACGTCACCAAGGAGGCCTTTGTGGCCAAGGACGACAGCGCTATCATGGTCAATTCCGGCTTCCTCAACGGCATGACCGTGAAAGAGGCCATCCCCGCCATGAAGAAGTATGTGGTAGAGCAAGGCTGGGGCGAGGAGAAAGTGAACTACAAGCTCCGCGACTGGGTCTTTTCCCGTCAGCGCTACTGGGGCGAGCCCATCCCCCTGGTCAACTGCCCCAAGTGCGGCTGGGTCCCCCTGCCGGAGAGCGAGCTGCCCCTGGTTCTGCCCCAGGTGGAGAGCTATGAGCCCACCGATGACGGCGAAAGCCCCCTGAGCAAGATGACCGACTGGGTCAACACCACCTGCCCCTGCTGCGGCGGCCCCGCCAAGCGGGAGACCGACACCATGCCCCAGTGGGCCGGCAGCAGCTGGTACTTCCTGCGGTACATGGACCCCCACAACGACAAGGAGCTGGTCAGCAAAGAGGCCGAGGAATACTGGGGCCCGGTGGACTGGTACAACGGCGGCATGGAGCACACCACCCTGCACCTGCTGTACAGCCGCTTCTGGCACAAGTTCCTGTATGACATCGGCGTTGTCCACACGCCGGAACCCTATGCCAAGCGCACCTCCCACGGCATGATCCTGGGCGAGGGCGGCGAGAAGATGTCCAAGTCCCGCGGCAATGTGGTCAACCCCAACGACATTGTTGACCAGTACGGCGCGGACACCATGCGCCTGCACATCATGTTCATCGGCGACTTTGAGAAGGCCGTCACCTGGTCCAACGAGGCGGTGAAGGGCTCCAAGCGCTTCCTGGACCGCTGCTGGAACCTGATGGACATCGCCGAGGAAGGGGAGCTCTCCCAGAAGAACGAGGCCATCATCCACAAGACCATCAAGAAGGTCACCGAGGATATTGACACCCTGAAGATGAACACCGCCATCGCCGCACTGATGACCATGGTCAACGAGTTCTATGCCAAGGGTCTCACCAAGGGCGACCTGGAGCAGTTGATGCTGCTGCTCTCTCCCTTTGCTCCCCACATGGTGGAGGAAATGTGGGAGCTGACCGGCTTTGCCGCAAAGTACGGCAAGATGGCCATGCAGATGCCCTGGCCCAGCTTCGACGAGAGCAAGACCCACGAGGCCGAGAAGGAGATGGCCGTTCAGGTCAACGGCAAGCTCCGCTCCACGGTGGTGGTTCCTGCCGACGCTGCGGACGATGTGGTCATCGCCGCCGCCTGCGCCGACGAGAAGATCAAGCGGCAGATGGAGGGCATGGAGCTGGTGAAGACCATCGTTGTCAAGAACAAGCTGGTGAATTTAATCCTTAAGCCGAAAAAGTGATTATTGACAATTGGCCTTTTTGCCGTTATAATACTGATGTTAAAAAGCCAATTAGTTGGCCCTTGAAGCGCCGCAAGGCGCATTTGGAGGGAGGGAAATAGATGTCTGAAATTTATGTCAAGGAAAACGAGTCTCTGGACAACGCTCTGAAAAGATTCAAGCGCAGCTGCGCCAAGTCCGGCGTTCTGGCCGACCTGAGAAAGAAGGAGTATTACCAGAGCCCCAGCGTGAAGCGCCGCAAAAAGTCCGAGGCTGCTCGCAAGAACAAGAATAAGCGTTACTATTGATTCGTTGATAGAAATGCAAAGCCAGTCCCTTTCGGGACTGGCTTTTTTATTGCTGTAAAATGCCTGGCAGCATTTGATTTGAATTTTACATTCGCCGGATTTTGTATTTTACACAGCAGGGTTAAAATCACAGGCGTATCAGGAAGATATAAAAAATAAAGAAACCTTTTGGAGAAAGGAAAACGAAAATGAAAAAGACCATTGCTCTTGTACTGACTGTACTGATGACCCTGTCTGTGCTCTCCGCCTGCGGCAGCAACAGCGCCCCTGCCGCCACCCAGGCTCCTGCAGCTGCTCCGGCTGAAGCTGCCGCCGAGGCACCTGCCCTCTCCGGCAGCGTTTCCACCGACGGCTCCACCTCCATGGAGAAGGTGATCGGCGCCCTGGGCGAAGCCTATGAGCAGAAGACCGGCGTCACCGTTACCTATAACCCCACCGGCTCCGGCTCCGGCATCAAGGCCGTGGGAGAGGGCCGCTGCGATATCGGCCTGTCCAGCCGTGCACTGAAGGATGAGGAGAAGGCCTCCGGCCTTACCCAGACCATCCTGGCTTATGACGGCATCGCCATCATCGTAAACCCCGCCAACCCCATCAATGACCTGAGCCTGGAGCAGATTGCCAAGGTCTACACCGGCGAAATCACCAACTGGAGCGAACTGGGCGGCGACGACGCGGAGATCGTCCTCATCGGCCGTGAGGCCGGCTCCGGCACCCGGGACGGCTTTGAATCCATCACCGGTACCACCGACGCCTGCCAGTACCGCCAGGAGCTGACTTCCACCGGCGACGTGATCACCACCGTGGCCCAGAACCCCAACGCCATCGGCTACGCTTCCCTGGCCTCCGTCAAGGACACCGTGAAGGCCCTGGCGGTTGAGGGCGTGACGCCCAGCGAGGAGACCGTCAAGGACGGCAGCTATCTGGTGCAGCGCCCCTTCGTGCTGGTGACCAAGGAGGGCGTTGAACTCTCCGCTGCAGCCCAGGACTTCTTCAACTACATCACCTCCACCGAGGCCAATGAAATCATCGCCGGCGCCGGCGTGGTATCTGCCAACTGAGAAAAAATGGAAAGGGCGGGGATTGCTCCCCGCCCTTTTCGGAAAGGCGACAATATGGCGAAGAAAAAACAACTTGTGGAAAACCTGGTTCATGGCCTGTTTCTCCTGCTGGGCCTGATCACCGTAGGCTGTGTGCTGCTGATCACCCTGTATCTGGTGGTGTCCGGCATCCCGGCCATCCGGGAGATCGGTCTGGCGGATTTCCTGTTTGGCCGCCGCTGGGCCTCCACCGCTGCCGAGCCGGCCTATGGCATTTTGCCCTTTATTCTCACCAGTATCTACGGCACAGCCGGGGCCATCCTCATCGGCGTGCCGCTGGGCTTTTTGTGCGCGGTGTACCTGGCAAAGATGGCACAGCCGGGCATCAGGAATATCATGGAGTCCGCGGTCAGCCTGCTGGCGGGAATCCCCTCGGTGGTCTACGGCCTGGTGGGCATGCTGGTGCTGGTGCCGGGGATCCGGCGGCTGTTCCATGTGCCGGACGGGGCCAGCCTGCTGGCGGCCATTCTGGTGCTGGCGGTGATGATCCTGCCCTCCATCATCAAGGTTTCCATTACGGCGCTGGAGGCAGTGCCCAGGGAATATGAGGAGGCTTCTCTGGCCCTGGGGGCCACGCCGGTGGAGACCTGGTTCCGGGTTTCCGTCCCCGCCGCCAAAAGCGGCATTGCCGCGGCGGTGGTGCTGGGGGTGGGCCGGGCCATCGGCGAAACCATGGCGGTGATGATGGTCTCCGGCAACGCGCCCAATATGCCGGACTTGTTTCAGAGCGTCCGCTTTCTCACCACGGCGGTGGCCAGCGAGATGGCCTATTCCGCCGGCTTGCAGCAGCAAGCCCTGTTTTCCATCGCCCTGGTGCTGTTCCTGTTCATCATGCTGATCAACGCCGCGCTGAAAGCGTTCCTCAAGGGCAGTAAGGAGGGCTGACTATGCTGAACAATAAACTGAGCGGGGAGCGGAAGGCCTATATCCTGCTGATGAAGGCGCTGATGCTCTTTTCCGTGGCCGTCACCGCGGCCCTGGTGCTGTTCCTGTTTGGCTATGTGCTGATCCGGGGCCTGCCCAACATCAGCTGGGAACTGCTGAGCACCAAACCCAGCTATCTGACAGAGCGGATCGGCATCCTGCCGGATATCTTGAACACCCTGTATCTGCTGCTGGCCACGCTGGCGGTGGGCCTGCCCCTGGGGGTAGGGGCGGCGGTGTACCTCACCGAATACGCCGGGAATCGCCGGCTGGTAAGCCTGATCGAGTATGCCGCTGAGACCCTCTCCGGCATCCCTTCCATCATCTACGGCCTGGTGGGTATGCTGTTCTTCTGCCAGTTCCTGCGCATGAAAACCTCCCTGCTGGCCGGTGCGCTGACCCTGGTGATCATGAATCTGCCTACCATCATGCGCACCACCCAGGAGAGTCTGAAAACCGTGCCCCAAAGCTATCGGGAAGGCGCTTTCGGCCTGGGGGCAGGGAAGTGGCGGGTGGTCCGCACGGTGGTGCTGCCCAACTGCCTGGATGGGATTATCACCGGCTGCATCCTGGCGGCAGGCCGGGTGCTGGGGGAATCCGCCGCACTGCTGTATACCGCCGGCTTTGCCCACGCGGTCCATGGCCTGAAGGAGGGGCTGCTGAGCCCCGGCGCCAGCCTGACGGTGGCCCTGTACGTCTATGCCAAGGAGCAGGGAGAGTTTGCGGTGGCCTTTGCCATCGCCGCCATTCTGATGCTGCTGACCCTGCTGATCAATCTGCTGGCGGCACTGGTCCAGAAAGGATGCAAAAGGAGAACGAGCCAATGAACAACATTATGACTGCCAGGGATCTGTGCCTGTGGTACGGCCAGGCCCAGGCCCTGAAAAATATCAACATGGACATTGCCGAAAACAGCATTACCGCCCTGATCGGGCCCTCCGGCTGCGGCAAGTCCACCTTCCTCAAAACCCTGAACCGAATGAATGACCTGGTGCCCGGCGTGAAGATCACGGGGCAGGTGTGCTATCGGGAGGAGGATATTTACGACAAAAATGTGGATGTGAACCAGCTGCGCCGGGAGGTGGGCATGGTGTTCCAGAAGCCCAACCCCTTTCCCATGAGCATCTATGACAACATCGCCTACGGCCCCCGCACCCATGGCATCCGAAAACGGGGGGAGCTGGATGAGATCGTGGAGCAGGCCCTCCGGGACGCCGCCATCTGGGACGAGGTGAAGGACAGGCTGAAGAAGAACGCGCTGGGCCTCTCCGGCGGCCAGCAGCAGCGGCTGTGCATCGCCCGGGCGCTGGCGGTAAAGCCCAGTGTGCTGCTGATGGATGAGCCCACCAGCGCCCTGGACCCCATCTCCACCTCCCGCATTGAGGAGCTGGCAATGGGGCTGAAGGACCGCTACACCATTGTGATCGTCACCCACAATATGCAGCAGGCCCTGCGCATCTCCGACAACACCGCCTTCTTCCTGCTGGGAGAGCTGGTGGAGTATGGGGACACGCAGACGATGTTTGACCAACCGGCGGATAAGCGCACGGAAGCCTATATAACAGGGAGGTTTGGCTGATGCGGAACTATTTTGACCAGCAGCTGGCGCTGCTGAAGGAGGAAATGACCCAGATGGGCGCCCTGTGTGAGGACGCCATCGCTTTGGCGGCCAAGGCTCTGGCGGAGAACAGCCCCGCCCTGGCCGCCAGGGTGCCGCCCATTGCAGCGGCCCTGGATCAGAAGGAGCGGGATGTGGAGGGCATCTGCCTGAAGCTGCTGCTGCGGCAGCAGCCGGTGGCCGGTGACCTGCGGCAGATCTCCGCCGCCCTGAAAATGATCACCGACATGGAGCGCATTGGCGACCAGGCGGAGGACATTGCCGAGATTGTGGGTTATCTGGAGGGCTGCGGAGAAGCCCATTGCGCCCTGCTCAGCGCCATGGCCCGGGCCGCCATCTGCATGGTTACCGACAGCGTGGACGCCTATGTGAAGCAGGATGTGGCTCTGGCAGAAGCGGTCATCGCCCATGACGACGTGGTGGATGACTATTTCAGCCAGGTGAAAAACAGCCTGATCCAGATGATTGCCCAGACACCGGCAAACGGGGGCTTCGCCCTGGACCTGCTGATGATCAGCAAGTACTTTGAACGCATCGGCGACCACGCCACCAACATTGCCGAGTGGGTCATCTTTTCCGTTACCGGGGTGCACAAAAGCGAGGAACTGAACAAAGATAAAGTTATGTAAACCGATTGAGCCATAAAAAATCCCGCTCCTTGTGAGCGGGATTTTTTATGGAATGATGTTACTGAATCTCCACCAGCTTGCCGATGACCACATAGCGGGCGTTGTTAAACTCATAGGTGCAGGTGGACAGCACGCAGATCTTATCCTCAATGCCGACCTCCACATCGCTCTGGAAGGTGGACTCGGCCTTGGCGCTCTCCACATAGGCCAGGAACTGCTCATCCTCGTCGAAATAGCGGGCGTAGACAAAGGAGTCCGGCTCCGTCACCAGGCCGGCGAACAGGTCAAGGCGGAAATTCTTCTCCGGGGTGCTGATGTAAAGACAGGGATGCTCCGGGTAATAGGCGGCGTCCCGGTAATTGCGCAGGCTTGCGAACATGGAACCGTCGTTCATGTTGTGGCCGTAGACCAGGGTGTTCTTATCGCTGAAGTCCTTGGCGTTCTGGCAGTCGATGAAGATGGTGCCGTTGGCGTTCACCTCACCGCTGAGCAGGTGGTCAAGGTAAGTAAAGTTATCCTCGGTCTGGGCGATGGGGTAGTTGATCACGGTGTTGGGGCTGTAGATCCAGCCGGCGGCTTCCGGGTTCTGGGCCTGGAGGGCGGCAAAGTCAACATTGATGGGGGAGACCTCCACCGGCTCCTCCTGCTCCTCACCGGGGGCGGCGGAGGGCTTGGGCGTGCTGGCGGTTACAAACTGTTGGGAGAGGGCGTTATAGTTGTCTTCCGCAATCTTATAGCCTCTCAGCGTGCTTATGATTTTAAAGGCGCTGAACCCAAAAACGCAGAGAAGCACCACGCATAGCAGGACAAGCACCAGTTTAACAGATTTTTTGATGATGAATCGCCATCCTTTATTACAGAGTGGCTACATTATAGCGCAAAGCAGCGTAAAAGGAAAGACATATTTGTAAATAAAAGCTTAATAATATTTAAGGAAAATTCTGCCAAAGGAGGAGAGAACACAAAACCCGGCGGCTGCTTTTTTGTGATAAAGTTCTAAATCATTACCTTGACAAAGACAAGAGAGGGGCGTATAATTACGCGCATAATGTGGTTATTTATCCAGTTTGTGACATGGAGTGTCGAAGCTGGAGAAAGCCTGTAACATGAGGAGGAAAGTATGAGCTTCAAAGAAATCGCAAACAGCAGCCTCTTGTGGACGATCACAGCCATTGGCATTGCCATCGTGGTGGTAATGATCCTGTTCTATCTGCGGCTGTGCTACAAGAAGGCCCTGGAGATGGGCGTGGAAAAGCAGACCATTAAGGCTGTGATCAAATCTTCCGTCACCTTCTCCATCGTTCCGTCCATTGCGGTGGTTGCCGGTCTGGTAACGCTGGCGGTGGTGATCGGTCTGCCCTACGGCTGGTTCCGCCTGTCCGTCATCGGTTCCGTGTCCTATGAGCTGATGTCCGCCAACATGGCGCTGAACGCCCTCAAGCTGGATCTGGCAACGGCGGACGGCTATGCCTTCAGCCTGATGGCCTGGTCCATGTGCCTGGGCATGACCCTCTCCATCATCTTCAATCTGTTCTTCAACAAGAAAATCCATATGGGCACCCTGAAGCTGGGCAAGGGCGACAAGAAGTGGGGCGCCGTTTCCCAGAACACCTTCATGCTGGCGCTGATGTGCGCGCTGCTGGTGCCGATGATCTTTGCCGGCGGTGTGAACCTGCTGACTTTTGTCACCAGCGCGGTGGTGGCTGTCCTGATTTCGCTGCTTGCCAAAAAGCTGAACGCCAAGTGGCTCAATGACTTTGTGCTGGTTTTCAGTATGATCGTCGCTATGGCCTCGTCCGTCCTGTGGGACAAGCTGCTGTAATAGAAGGAAGGAGGACACCATCATGGATAAAAACGTAATCAAAGTTGTGGATGAAAAGACCTACTATGATCAGATGCACCGGATCGGCTTTTGCGTTCTGGGTATTGCGATTATCATCTTCTTTGCCATCCCCACCATCATCAGCGTGTATTTTGACGCCATTCCCAAATTCAGCGACCTGCTGATCGCTGCCGGCGGCCTGTGCGCCATCTTTGTTCCGCTGGGCATTGCCGAATCCTTTGTGGAAGTCCCGGTTATGGGTTCTTCCTATTACATCTCCCTGGTCACCGGCAACGTGCTGAACCTGAAGCTCCCCGCGGCCATGAACGCCCTGAAGATTGCCAACCTGCGGCAGGGCACTCCCGCCGCCGACGCCGTGGCCGGCATCAGCGTGGCCGTTTCTGCCCTGGTCACCACCCTGATGCTGGTGGTAGGCGTGCTGCTGCTGACGCCCCTGCAGCCCTTCCTGTCCTCTCCCGTGGTTTCCACCGCGGCCACCTATGTGCTGCCGGCCCTGTTCGGCTGCCTGTTCCTGGGCATGATGAGCGACGATGTGGGCGGCGGCGTGGTGATCCACAAGCGGCTGCTGGCGGCCATTGTCCCCTTTATCGTCTGCATCATCCTGTACCTGATCATTCCCGAGCTCTACGAGGCACTGGAAGGAATCATCATGATCCTGTGCATCCCCATGGTTTACCTGATCAGTAAGAAGCTGTACAAGAAGGGCGTCATCACCGTGGACATGCCGGAAGAGGCAACGGAAGCCGCCGAAGCCGCGGCAGAATGAGCGCGGAACGGAAGAAAAAATGGAACAAAGAATTCTGGATAAAATCGACGCCGTCGTTCAGCAGGCAGCGCCGGAACTGAAAGAACTGGCCTTAAACCTCCACGCCAACCCGGAGCTGGGGCATGAGGAATTCAAAGCCTGCCAGTGGCAGGTGGAGCTGCTGAAAAAATACCGCTTTGAAGTGGCAGACCATTTCTGCGACATTCCCACCGCTTTCCACGCTTCCTATAAGGGTGCAAAGCCCGGTGTGAAGATCGCCATGCTGACCGAGTACGACGCCCTGGCGGAGCTTGGCCACGCCTGCGGCCACAACCTGATCGCCATGGTGGGCGTGGGCTCCGGCATCGCCATCCGGGAGCTGGTGGAGGAATTCGGCGGGGAGATCCATGTGATCGGCTGCCCGGCGGAGGAGACCGCCGGCGCCAAGGTGCCCATGGCCGCCAAGGGTGCCTTTGACGGCTTCGACGTGGTGATGATGGCCCATCCCGGCCATGTGGATGTGGAATCCCTCAACACGCTGGCAATCCAGGCCCTGCGCTTTGAATTCTTCGGCAGGCCGGCCCATGCGGCAGGCGCCCCCGAAACCGGCCTGAATGCCCTGGACGCCATGATCAACTTCTTCAATCTGGTCAACGCCCTGCGCCAGCAGACCAAGCCGGACGCAAGAATCCATGGCATCATCACCAAGGGCGGCTCCGCCGTAAACGTGATCCCCGATTACACCGAGGCGCTTTTCAACATCAGAAGCAACAAGGTGGCGGACGTGAAGCCGCTGACCGAGCGGGTGAAGGCCTGCGCCCAGGCCGCCGCTCTGGGCACCGGCTGCACCGTCAAAATCAGCAAGTACGACGAAGATTTCATGGACACCTGCACCAACGTGTATCTGTCCGACCTGGCCTGTGAGCAGATGGAGGCGCTGGGACATCCCATGCTCAAGCTGGGCAACATGACCATGCCCGGCTCCTCCGATGTGGGGGATGTGAGCTATCACTGCCCGGCCATCCAACTCAGCTTTGGTATGGGCCTGCCGGAGGGATATGTGGGAACGGGCAACCCCTTCACCGACGTACCCTATGGGCCCCATACCAAGGAGTTCGCCGCCCAGGCCTGCCGCCCGGCAGCGCTGGACAACGGCCTTGACTTTGTCAAAGGCTTTGCCATGACGGCCTATCGTCTGATGACCGAGCCGGAGCATCTGGAAAAAATCAAAGCGGAATTCAACCGGGAGGTTGCCGGCAAAATTGTCAGCTGGTAAATCGGGTCACGATGCTTTTAATGAAAAAACGGAGGAAGCCTCACAAGCACTGCAGCAGATGTTCGGTGCCGTGGTCAAGAGCTATTAGGCGAATCTTCTGGACGTTGACCCGTCAAGACTTTTCTGCGTATCCATCATGCCCTGCGTTGCGAAAAAGCACGAGTGCGCCCTCCCGGTCATGAATGATGCCGGGGCAGGACAGGATGTGGACCTCTCCATCGCCACCCGTGAGCTGGACCGGGCACAGAGCCTCTATTGCCTGGACAGGGAGAATACGCTGCGGTTCTCCCACGAAAACCCGGCCGTCGTTGCGGCCTATGAGCGCTTCTTTGAAAAACCCCTTTCTCACAAAGCCCATGCGCTTTTGCACACGGACCATGACGCATGGAAAATGCCCAACGAGCTTTGAAGGCCCGGGAGCAGTCCTTCTCCATGAAACAAATCGAGGGAGTGCTTCCTTTTCTCCCTGCATAAAAATTGCTTTTGGAAAAAGAAAAAGCGCCGGTCTGTGTGGCCATCAAGACCACCAAACCGGCGCTTAAAACTTTTTTCCATTGGGAATGCGATTCAAACAGGGCCATGCAAAAAATGTTCATACCGCGCCTGTTTGGAATATGCTCTGCAGGGTTTGGATCAGCTCCTCAATCTGAATGGGCTTGGAGAGGAAGCCGTTCATTCCGCAGGCTATGGCGGCGTTCCGATCCTCGTCGAATGCGTTTGCGGTCATTGCCAGAATGGGGATGTTGGCCAAAGCAGGCTCCTCCAATTTGCGGATTGCCCGGGTCGCTTCGCAGCCATCCATGACCGGCATCTGAATATCCATCAGCACAAGGTCGTAACAGCCCGGCCTGGAAGCAGCCACTTTCGCTACGGCTGCCGCACCGTTTTCCACCGTGTCGATCACAAAGCCATAGCCGCTCAGAATTTCCAACGCAATTTCCCGGTTCAGTTCGTTGTCCTCAGCCAGCAGCAGGTGTTTCCCCTTAAAGAATTCCGATTCGTGAGGAGCGGGCAGGATGTGCTTCTTCCTGGCCTCCTGCTGACCAAGGGCAGTCATCAGCGTTTCACGCAAATCAGACATAAACATCGGCTTGGAGCAGAACGCCGTCACACCGGCGGCTCTTGCCTCCTCCTCGATATCCGACCAGTCGTAAGCGGTGAGGATAATGACAGGGGTGTCATCCCCCAAGGCGCGGATCCGGCGGGTGACCTCGATGCCGTTCATATCCGGCAGCCGCCAGTCGATGATGTAGGCGTGGAAGGCGTCATTGATTTCAATGGCCTGTCTGGCACGGAGGACGGCCTCCTTGCCGGAGAGCGTCCACTCCGAACGCATCCCCACCTGCACCAGCATCTTGGTCACGCTGTCGCAGGTGTTGAAGTCGTCATCCACCACCAGAGCCTTCAGCCCTTCCAGCTCCTTGATCTTTTCCACCCTGCGGCGCTGGGACTGCAGACGCATGGTCAGCCGGATCACGAATTCGGTGCCCACCCCTTGCTCGGTGTGTACCTCAATGGTGCCGCCCATCATATCAATGATGTTTTTGGTGATGGCCATGCCCAGGCCGGTACCCTGAATCTTGCTGACGGTGGAGGTGCGTTCCCGTTCAAAAGGATCAAATATCTTTTCGGCAAATTCCTTGCTCATGCCGATGCCGGTGTCCTTCACACGAATCTCATACAGGCCCTTCCCCTCGGGCGCATTGGGCAGCTGGGACACCCGGACCGACACCGCGCCGCCGGGGGCCGTGAATTTGATGGCGTTGGACAGCAGATTCAGCAACACCTGGTTCAGCCGGGTCTTGTCACAGAATACATCCTCATCGGTCACATCCATGATGTCCATATAGAGATCCATCTCTTTGGCCTGAATCTGACCGCTGATAATGGTTTTAATGTCGTGGAAGATGTCGGATAGGTTGGCCTCCGTCTCTTCCAGGTGAATCTTGCCGCTTTCAATACGGCTCATATCCAGAATGTCGTTAATGAGGGAGAGCAGGTGATTGCCGGAGGCGAGAATCTTCGCCAAATATACCTTTACTTTTTCCGCGTTGTCAGCATTGGCCAGCGCCAGCGTGGCAAAGCCGATCACCGCGTTCATCGGTGTGCGGATGTCGTGGGACATGCTGGAAAGGAAGGCGCTCTTTGCTTTATTCGCCTTCTCAGCCAGATGGAAGGATTGTTCCGCCAGATGCCTGGCCTCTTCCAGGGAGGCGTTGTTTTCACGAAGCTGCTCATTGAGCTTTTCAAGCTCCCGGTTCTGGGCCTTTGTTTTCTTCTGAGACTTATATACGATCAAGGAGATCGTGAGCAAAGAAAACAACACAATGAACATCACTGCCAGCAGGGAGGTTTTGCCGATCTTCTCCACACTGGAAAGCCTTGTCCCCATGACCAGGGACTGGTCTATGGAAATTACGATGTGCCAATCCGTGTTGGAAATCCGGGAAAAACTGATGATTTCATTTTTTCCCGAGTCCCGCACAACATGAATTGCATCACTCTTTCCCGAAAGCACATATTCCCGGAAGGAATCGCTGTCCTTTACTGCATCGTGGTTAAGAAAGGCTGCGTCCCTGAAGGTGCCGAAGAACAGATACCTGTTTTCGGACTCCGGGAGGTTGTCGGAATGGAGCAGAGTGGTGCCCTTGCTGTCGATGATGCGGATTTGCCCGTTTCCCCCAAAGGATTCCATCTTCAGAAGCTCCAGATAGGAATCCAGCTTGTAGTACACAAACAGATATTCCATCTTCTCTGCGCCCACGGAAAAAGGCGGAATCCTTTTTCCGAACACCAGAAGATCCGTATCCTTATCCTGCCGCAGAAGAAGGATTTTTTCTTCACCCTGCATCAAAGGCAGAAGGTCCTTCGTAATCTGCTTCAAGCCCTGTTGGCCGGCTCTGTCCAGGGAAGTTCCATCATCCGAAAGCAGCAGTATGTCATATGCGTCGGCTGACACATCCTGCAAAAAGGAAGCAAGCGCATTGACCGAATGGGCTTGCGAACGCTCCAGAGCCACGCACACGGTATCAATCTGTTTCCAATTGTTCGTCAGCTGATTTTCTATGATGTGCTCCATCTGCACTGCGTTTTCTGTCAGAAGGGCAAGGGCTTCCTGTTCGCTGACGTCGTTTATGGAGTTCATGGTGCCTGCCATAAGGAAATAGGTCAACAGCAGCGACAGGATGAGAATCCCCGCAACCGTGGGCGCCATTTTAAGCTGATTTCTTCTCACGATAGGCTCTCCTCTGCAACACACTTCTATTTCACAATTTTCAGGCTTTGCGGTGCTCCGGAAATTTCACCGCCAACACTGTCAAGGTAGCTGATGAACATATCACGGAAAACAAGCCCATCGTATGACGCTGCAACGGGGAGACTCTTCACGGCGCCCTTTACGGAAGCTGCGATGAATTCGTCCTCAGGCCCGATTTCCTTTCCCCTGTACTTGATGGAGACATATCTTTCGCCTTCCGGCCGGGAAGGATCATACACAACATCAAGCCCCGCCAGACCAACAAAGGTATCCTTGTTTTCCTCCAGCAGATCCATGAGCTGTTGCCCCGTGATCTTCACGGTAACGAGATTGACATGGTTTGGGTCCTCGGTAACGGTGCCCACACTCATTCTTGTAGTCATTACGGTATCGATGGCGCTGTCGGTAATATCGCCCTGATAAAGCCGGTTTTTCATACCGAAGCTGGCTCTGCACGGAACAATCCCGATCTCCGCACCGGTTGCGTGCAGATAGGCTTCTCCCACAACAACGGCTGTTTCCTCCATGGTAAGCGTTTCTTTGACCGTACCGTAGGACTGCTCCGCTGCCGGCTTGCTTTCCAGCGCTTCGTCCCTGACCCGGTCCGCCTCTTTCAACCAATCCTCCACGCTTATTTTCCCCGCTGCAAGGTCAGGGGTTGTGGCGTGCATATAGGACTCCACCGCGCCGGACTTGCCAGCGAAATTAAAACGGGTTATGACTCTTCCGCCGCGGAAGGTATTCCTGACTTCATCATAGAAGGGAGCGTCGGTAAGATTGCTCTCTTTCAGCAGATTGATCTCTCCGCCTCCGCCCTCAATCATCAGGTCCTGCCCTTCCATGGTGCTGAGGAAATGGAAAATTGCAAGGATTGCTTCCCTCTTCGCCTCATCCTGAGCGGCTCTTTTGGTCATGCCGAAATAACATCTTGGCATGGAAATCAGATAATCCGTGTCTGCCTCGTCGCTTGTATAAAAGGGCATCATGCCGATTTCATGAAGGTTATCCGGCGTATCTGCGTGTTCACGCTCATTGAAGCCCTGTGCCGACTGACATTCGATGGTCATAAGCGATGTGTGGTATCGGTAAAGCTTCGCTGTGCGTACAGGCGCCCGCACCTCCCAGAAGGCCGGCGACAGGATTCCGTCATCAAACAGCTGGATCAGTTTTTCCGCGGCGCCCTCCATATGGCCGATCATGCTCTCGTTTCCCTGCTGATATCTGTCCAGCCACAAGGCGTTGTCGACGCCCTTGATGTAATCGTCATAAATGTAGGAATCAAAAATAAAGGTCCACATATCCGGCCATTTGACCGTGGGGACAAAGGGCTCCACATCCACCGTTACCTGTGCGTCAGGGTCGTTTTCGTCCGGCTCTGTTCCTTTCAGGTTCATTGCCCGCACTTCATTCAGAAGATTCACAAACTCTGTGTAGCTGTGCGGAACGTCAAGCCCAAGCTCCTGAAACGCTGTCTTATCGTACACGATGCCGTAAACATATACCGGCCCCGGAAGATAATACAGTCCTCCATCCTCATTGATACATTCCGAAACTGCAGAAAGATAGAAATGATTGACAAACTCCTCCTGGGACAGATCGTAGAATTTCTCCGCGATGATTTTATCATCCATATGGGACAAGCCTTCATAAAGATAAATGTCAGGCTCAAGATTGTACTCCATTTCTTTTGCGACGATATAATCCGGGGTGCCGACAAGCTCATCTGTCACAATGTCAACATTAGGGAATTTCTCTTCCAGCACCGCTTCCAGATCCAGATTCATTCTGCCGCACAAATACTGCACTTTGATCTGGATTTTGCCGTCATCCCTTCCGGCAGAATCCTGGCTTCCGCAGCCGGCCAACATGGTTGCAGCCATAACCAGTGCCATCAACAGACATACAAGTTTTTTCATCTTTCTTCTCCCTGTCTCATGTTTTCTAACGTACAATGACAAAACAGCAAATCAAAATATGGATAAAATAATTATATTTCACAATATTTTTGTGTGTTTTAGTATCATATCATACGAACGCCATGACCGCAAGGAAAAACTGCATTTATGAGAAAGAGAGGGGTTCCATGCCGCATATTTTATAAAAAAGCGCCCCTTTTGAAACTGAGCAGTTTCAAAGTGGGCGCTGTGCAGATGAATTGATCCGAAAGGGGGAATGGCTGAAAGCCCGAAACCGTGCCGGACTGGCCTTATACCCCGTTCAGCACAATGGCGTTGACCGCCTCGATCAGATCAACGGCGTCGGCCCGGGGGATCAGGGCAAAGGGCTTCCCGTTCACCAGGGCCAGGCAGTCGTTCCCGTCGTAGCGGTAGAGCTGGATGCTGATCTGGGGACAGCGCTCATTGTCCAGATAAAGGCTGAGGCTGATTTCCTCCTTTCCGCTGGGTTTTTCCGTAGTATAGTCCTCCGGGGAATTGACAGACAGAGCGTACAGCTCCTTCTGGAAGCTGTCGATCTCAATTTCTTCTTCCTGGTATTTCCAGACCGGCTGGTCGTCCTTGTCCTTGCCGTCGGTGACCAGGGTATAGTCAGCACCTTCCAGAGAAATGTCCACCTGACAGACGTCCTCAAAATCGGCGGTCAGCACCTGGCGGTGCCGCAGGCTGTTGTAAGAAGCCGCCATCAGGGCAATATAATCCACCTTGTCCAGCTGATAGACGATTTGCCGGCCTGAACCAGCTGGCGCAGCAGGATAATGATTCCACAATAGTCAATCTCTTTGCTTTGGATGAACATAGGAAACCTCCTCCCAGACATTGTTTTGATACCACAAAAATAGAGGCCGCCCGCTTTTGAAGGCGGCCTCCATGACTTCTGATATCAAGACTTTTCAAATTGTCTTACTGGTTTGCCTGTATTCGACACAACTTCCCCAGGCGTGGGCGTACAGCTAAACTGCGTTTGGCAACGCACTCCGGGAATCTCACCCCTCCGAGGATCTCTCCGAGCTGCTCCCTTTGCGTGAAGGCTGAGGCTGAGCAGGGGTACCATTGTAGGCAGAGAAGATCATGGCGAAACAGCCGGCCATGGCTGCTTTGGGATGGGCTGAACCGCTGGGCACCTTGCTGCCGTTCGTTTGATGCAGGAGCAAGGCCCTGCACAGGTGGTCTTGGCGCACCCTCCGAATCGCTTATTTCTCTGCTGAAGTTATTTAGCTGCCGGATATGCTCTTTTCAAGGGACAGTGAGGAGAAAATATCCCCTCACTGTAGGTAGAGATAAAATCAAGGCTTTTCACAACCTCCAACAAAATATTTTTTTATTTTTTTAATTGCGGTGCGCATGTTGCTTGATACTGCCTGTTGAGGGATGTTCAGAAACGCTCCAATTTGCTCCTGCGAATACTCCAGATAAAAGCGCAGGTACAGTATGAATTTTTGCCGTTGCGTCAATTCCAGGACTGCAAAGTAGAGGGTTTCGTTTTCAAAACTTTCAAACCAGGACAGCCATGGGGCTTCTCCGCTGTGCAGCTCTTTGCCTTGCTTGGCTGCCAGTTGGAGCAGGATATCCCGATTCATCCGAATGGAATCCATATCCGTAATTTCATCGTAAGAGAGAAACATAGTGTGGTACTTGGCAGTTTTATTTTTATCCCGTTCAAGCTCCTTTTTTATCATGCTATTGAAATAATGCTCTGGATTTTTGATATTTTCAGCTTTTGTCTTACGCCGTGACATGGCGGATCCTCCAATTCTTCTGAATTTTTGAAAAGTCAAAAATCTCAGAAGAGGAGAGGAGCGGCAGCGCAAAAAAACCACCATAGCCAAAAGACCTTTCGGCTCTTCTGGCTACGATGGTTCTGGACGTGGTCATATGCCAGTCAGAGCTTTTTTCTCTGGCTGGCTTCCGTTTCACTAATAGAGACAACACACAACTTGTCAAATTATGCGCTATTCCTATTTTTTCATTATTTTTGCATTTTTTGTCGATAAAAGGGAGCTGTTTCTTTTTTTAGCAATATTTTTATTGCCAGGCTTGCTACTTCTGGTGTTTTCCAGAGAAGTCTACTGCCTTTTCTTCTCTCTGTAGTAAACGTAACGTTAAACTTCTACCTTCTTCCCGGCCCATGGTGAATCCAGGCAGGGGGCTAGCAACAAGTCGCAGCCTACCCATGGAGGGAAGCTGCGACTGTTCATTTACAGATTTTGGGCTTCGGATCTTCCGGGCTGGGATTGGGGCGTATATGCCATCATGCCTCTATAAACAAAACGCCCAGACATTTGGGGCCGCAGTGAGAGGAGATGGTGGAACCGGCTACAGTATGATGAACCTCCCGGCAACCGGACAGGGATTGTACCAGCTTTTCCAGGCTTGCGATCACAGCGGGATCAATCTCGCCGGACTCCGTCAGAAAGATGTGCCCGGGCCGAATCTGTTTTCCTTCCAGCTTCTTGGTAATATACTGGCGATACACATTGTTGATGTTGCCGCGGTACTTCTTATAAATCTCCAATTTCCCGTCGCGTATTTCCAGAGCGGGCTTGATCTTCAGCAGATTGGCGCCAAAGGCGGTAACGCCGGTGCAGCGGCCGCCTTTCCACATGAATTCCAGGGTATCCAGCACAAAGCTGGTGGAGACCTTATGCTTCAATTCCTCCAGATGCCCGGCGATCTCTGCGGCGCTCATGCCCTTTTCCCGGCATTCGGCGGCCTCAATGGCCAGCAGGCCCACACCGGTGGAGAGCATGCGGCTGTCAATAACGTATACGCCTTCCAGTTCCCCTGCCGCCAGGCGGGCAGCGTTGTAGGCATTGGAAAGCTCGGAGCTGATGTCGAGGTGAACCACCTCAAAGCCTGCCTCCGTATACTGCCTGAAGAAATCATAGAAATCCTGAATGCTGGGTGCGGCAGTCTTTGGCAAGGTGCCATCCGCATGGTAACGCTGATACATGTCATAGGGCGTAAAATCGTGCCCATCCAGAAAGCTGCTGTCCCCTAAAATAACGGTGAGGGGGATGATTTTGACATCATAACGCGCCAACAGTTCAGGCGACAGATCCACCGTGCTGTCAGCGGTAATCACAACGGGTTTGCTCATATTCAAACGCTCCTTTTTTGTTTTCATAATAGATGCTGCGCAAAAAAGAGTAAACCGGGCAAAAACGGACAAAGATTCTGTTTCGGGTCATTGGGCCGGAAATGTGGGTATTTTCTACAAATTTGCTGCCATCTGTTCGCTTGCCTGATGCGGAAGCTGAGGGGTATAATCCAATTATCGGGGCAATGACCCGAAATTACATTCCGGTGGGGATTTGCGATGGCAAGAAATACGCAAAAGCAATTGAAAGCGGCAATGAAGGCCCTGATAGCAAAAAAGAACCTGGACAGCATTACTGTCCAGGAATTATCCGATGCAGCCAATGTGAACAAGAAGACCTTTTATTATCATTTTCAGAATATGTCTGACTTCTTGAGTTGGATGTATTCCGCCGGATTTACCAGCCTGATGGACGCGGAAGGGGTCACGGCGGAAAACTGGCCTGCCCATCTGAAAAAAGTGCTGGCCGGTATACGAAGGGATCACAGCTACCTTACCGCCATTTACGCTTCCCGTTATGCGCCGGAGTTTCGTCAGGCGATTTCCCGCATGTTTGACCGGGCGGTAGAGAAATATGTGAAATCCTCCATGGAACGCTGGGAGACGGAGCGGGGCCGGCCACTCTCCCTGTCTGCCACCGGCTATGCCTATCTGGTCAACTATCATTCCATGGCCCTGTTTGGAATGCTGGAGCAGTGGTTCCAGCGGGGGATGCAGGAGCCGGATGAGACCTTTGTCAGACTGATCCAGATGATTTCCAACGACAGCCTGTTCAAGGCCTTTGACCTGATGAACGGGCGCCCGCTATAAAGGCTGGGATGCACCGGGCATCCCGGTATCCCCGGCGGTACAGCCGTTCCAGGGCCTCCCGATCCCTGGTCAGGGTATCCACACCCTCGGTGTTCTCCGGGGCGACGATCAACAGCTTCCCCTGCCGCTCCAGCTCCCGGGCCAGGGCCACACCGTCGTTATACCGCTGGGCCCGGCCGCGCAGTCTCTGAGCGGCCATGGGATAGCGCCTTTGAATGCCGCGGGCTAATATTCTGTCCTTTTTATCGGTCCGCAGCGTGTCCGCCGGTTTGGTCAGCAAAAGTACCACCACGTCACAGCCCATGGCAAAGGCCTTTTCAATGGGGATGGTATCCGCCAGCGCACCGTCATAATAGGCAGTTCCCTCCACCGCATAGGGGTGGCACACCAGGGGAATGGCGGAGGAGGCCTTCAAAACGCTGTAGTCATCCTGATGAAAGGCGGCCTTGTCAAAATACTTTGTCTCCCCGGTCTGGGCGTTGCAGGCCACCACGAGGCATTCTGCCGGGTTTGCCGCCAGGGCGGCGTAATCCAGGGGATCCTCTCCGCCTGAGACGCTTAGCGTCCCATAGATATAGTCCAGATCCAGATAGCTCTTTTTTTTGCGGAAGTTTTGCAGGCTCATGTACTCCTTGCGGAAGGGGTACTGGGTATAATATCGGTAGTTGCGGCCCCGCTGCCCGGCAAGGTAGGCAGCCACGTTGGCGCTGCCCGCCGAAATGCCGATGCAGAGATCGAAGGCAATCTTCTCATCCAGGCAATAATCCAACACGCCGGCTGCGTATACGCCCCGCAGTCCTCCGCCCACATCAATCAGTGCCGTTTTCATACACAGGCTCCTCATCTTTTTTTTCCCATTTTACCGCTGGCAGCGGAAAAAGAAAATGGACGATACAAGTACTTTGTACCGAAAGGGGACAGGCTGCTTCAGATAATGATCCGTGTATGGTTGAAAAAATCTTTCAGAACAAACGGCTGGCCTCTCCTGACCTTAGATGATCGGGCGTTTTTTATTATCTCTTATATTCCATGTAATGCTCTGCTGTCAGGGGATAGCCGTTTTCACACAGAATAGAGTAAACAGTGGATCGAATTTCCTGCGTGGAAATGATTTCATGGTTCTCTGTCAGCAGTTCAAAAACATCGTCTGCAATATAGGATGCCGTATTTCTTGACAGTGCTTCTTCTGCCACCTCAGCATTTGCTCTCAGGATACTTGTAATGATCTTTTCATCATCATACGCTGTAAGATTACCATTTCTTTTTGTGATCTTCATGGGAACCACTCCTATACTTTTTTGCGTTCCGCTTCAGGCGGGTTAACCGGTGCAGACCTACACGCTTATTCCGCGTCCCTTTGATTTTTCCTTTTCATTTGCGCATAGATCAGAATTGAACAGAGGGAGATGGTGATTTCCAAAATAACGGAGGTAATAAAGGCTGGAGAAGATATGTTGTCAGCGCTCTCGCCCATAATGGTGTAGGGAATCATAAGGGGCAGAATTCCAAGCAAAGATCCGGCCATATAGAGTCCAAAATGATACTGAGCGGCTCCCATATACAGGCTTGCCACATGGAGCGGGAGACCGCTCGTGCGCAGCAACACGGCAATTGCCAGATTTCCCCGGAGCTTCTCCTGCCCGAAAGTATGGAGCTTTGGATATTTCTCTATTAGTGATTCCCTGATGGGGGAACCGAGTACCCGCCCGATGAAATAGCTTGGAGTTACCATGATGGCAATGCCGAAGAGGTTGAAAAGGAGGGCCAAAGGCAGCGGAAACATAATGCCGTTGGCCGCGTAAAGAACCCCGGAATGCATGATGAAGTCCACGCTTTTCAGGAGAAAGAGTCCTGTCATTACCAGAGATGAAAGGAACGGATTCTCAGGCTGATAGTTCACCAGCTCTTTAACGGTAAGAGCGCCATGGTTGCGGACAAAGAAAAAAATGACCGCAGCCCAAACGGCCAGCAGGCAGAGCCCCCATAGAATTTTTTGCTTTTTTCCAATATAAAATCGTCCCATTATGTATGCCTCGTCCTCGTGTTTCTGCTTACCGGCCCACGGGTTCTTCAATCCTTTATCTCAAAGATCATACGCCTCGTTTATCTACAAGCTTGTCCTCACATTGGGGTGCCTGGACATAGTGGATGTACTCCACCTGGTTTTTCTTTTTTGCCGTCTCCTCCATAAAAGTGTAAGCTCTGTCCCGTAGCTCCGCCTGGGCCTTTCGTGGGGAAAGGGAGTGATCGGGAAACATCGGCGCTGAAAATGTCACAGTCATCCCGGGCTTTTTCAAAAAACGAAAAATTCCCTTGCGACGGTGATACGTGGTAACCATGGCAACTGAGGCGACCCCTTCTTTAACAGGATAGCGAAAGGCAGTGTCCGGGAATGGGCGTATGCCGGTGAAAAAAGGCCAGATGTGCGCTTCGGGATAGACCGCGATACAGCTGCCTTTATGGCTGCGAACTGAAATAGCAGAAAGAAAGTTCCGCATGGCAGCCTGCTCGGTCGGGATCGGAAGTGCACCCAGCATCATAACCAGGTGCTTCAGTCCCGGAATGGAAACAGCGTCCGGCCCGGCGATGATATAGCTTCTTTGCGGGAAGACAGCAAGCGCCGGAATAAACGCATCCAATACCCGGGTATGATTCCCATAAAGGAAGAAACCGCAGCCTCGCAGAGAGCGCAGGGCTTTTCGATTTTCAAACTTCAAGCCCAGATAGAACTTTGCCACAAGCCAGACAATAGGAAGAGCAACAAAATAGTAGAGAAAAAAAGAGAAGAACCGCCACAAAAAGGAGCAATGAAGATACAGGAAATCCTTCCCTACATGGCAGGTGTTGATAGATGTCCCTGCAAAATCATCATTCTGCAGGTCTGAAAAGTATTGAACCCGGTCAGCGCTCATTCCGCATCTCCACTACATCCAGCATCATCTTCTCCATGGCATCCATGCATAGATCAAAATTGAACTGATGAGCGTAGCCAAGATAGGCTTTTGCACACGCAGCCCGTTCCTCTGGGTGTTCCAACCACCAGTCCATTTTCTGAGCCAGGTCGTGGGGATCGTTAAAATGAAACAGATTCTGGTCGCTCAGGGCAAAATAGCGGGTGGCGCTGCGGGGTGAGTCTGCAATCAGAGGAACCTTTCCGCAGGCGATGGCTTCCAGACAGGAAATGGCCTCGATTTCTACTTCGGCGGGATGCACATAAAGGTCAGCATAATTAATCACATCCACCAGCGCAAAACGATCATAAAACGCAAAAATGGGAGGGAGAATTCCGCGGCACTTTGCCCGGCGTTTCAGCGATTGCTTCAAGGGACCGGAGCCGGCAAAAATAAGCTGTATCTCCTTCTTATGCCGGGAGCAGGCTACCGCATCAATCAGCACCTTGTGTGCTTTTTCAGGGCTATAGCGTCCGGTAAACAAAACAACATAGTGTCCAGCCAGCTCTTTTGGCTTCTCTACCGGGCGTGGTTGGAAAATTTTATCCACACCGTTGGAAATGACACGATGGGGTTTGGGGCCTACGATTGCCTCAAACGTATCGCAGATAAACTGTGACGGATAGTGAATGCAGTCGCAATATCGGTACAGCTTGTGGAAAAACACCCGATAGGCAACGATGTTTGCGGCGGAACAATTTTTCATGAAAATATGCCCGGTTACGTTTTCTGCTTGGCAGTGGAAGCCGGCCGTTAAAGGAATGCAATGTCGATGGGCATATTCTCCCGCTGCTGCCCCCAGGGCAAGAGGCATCATCACGTGGACAAGATCCACGTCCCGCAAGGCAGCTGCAAGAATATCCCTGTCCGGCTTCGCGGGTGCGACGCCATTTTTCGCAACATAGCCATTGAGGGGGCCAAAATTCAATTTGGGAACGATATAATAATCCTGTTCCCCCGCATGGTCAGCGTCAGAACAGACAACGCGCACACGATGGCCCTTTGCACGCAGGGAACGGATCAGATTCATGGCGGCAATTGTAGTTCCATTGTTTTCTTGTCCCAGTACATCACAAACAACGGCGATCAACACAATAAACTCCTCATTTCTCTCTGTAAATGGGCCACGGCCGGGTTTCAATGACCCGGCCGTGCCTGGCCCTATGCGTCCTTTCCGTGTACTTTCTTGCCTGCGGCAAAAAGTACGGCGGCGATTGCGGCGCACAGCAGCACCAGCAGGCCCTTTTTCTTATCCATGCTCTCACTTCCTTTCCCGTAACCGTGTTTGCTCCGTCAACGCAGGGAAGCGACCAAATCCGTTTGCTCCCAGGGCATGGCGAGTGCATTGCTTCCGAAATGCCCATAGCAGGAAACCCGGGAAAAATTGGGGGAAGTCAGGGTAAATTTCCGGATGATTGCCGCCGGGCGGCAATCCACTTGGTCCGAGATGGCTTTGCAGATCTCGGCATCGCTGACCTTCCCGGTGCCGAAGGTGTCCACCCGGATGGACATGGGTTCTGCCAGGCCAATGGCGTAGCTAAGCTGCACTTCGCACTGCTCTGCCAGGCCGCTGGCAACGATGTTCTTGGCCATATAGCGGGCCATGTATGCGCCGCTGCGATCCACCTTGGAGGCGTCCTTCCCGGAAAAGGCGCCGCCGCCGTGCCTGGCGTAACCGCCATAGGTGTCCACGATCAGCTTTCGCCCGGTCAGGCCGGAATCGGCGGCGGGGCCGCCCTCCACAAAGCGCCCGGTGGGGTTGATATAAAACTGTGTTTTGTCATCAATCATCCCGGAGGGGAGCGTGGGAAGAATTACATGGGAAATCAGACTGCTGCGCAGCTCATAAATCCCGATGTCCGCCTCGTGCTGGGCGGCAAGAACCACCGCGGCAATCCGGATGGGCCTGTTCCCTTCATACTCCACCGTAACCTGAGACTTCCCGTCCGGCAGCAGGAAGGGCAGCTCCCCGTCGCGACGAACCAGCTCCAGCCGGCGAACCAGAGAATGGGCCAGCTCAATGGGCAGCGGCATCAGGTTTTCCGTCTGCTTGCAGGCAAAGCCAAACATCATCCCCTGATCCCCCGCGCCGGCGTTCAGCCGGTCCTCCTCCGGCCCACGGCGGTTTATGCCCCGGGCAATGTCCGGAGACTGACGGTGAAGATCCACCGTAACCCGGCAGTTCTCCGCGTCAAAACCGCGCTCCGGCTTTGTATAGCCGATCTCTGCAATCACCTGCCTTGCCAGCTGCTCGCAGTCGACTTCCGCATCCGTGGAAACTTCACCGAAAATGTGGACCTGATCCGTGCAGGCGGTGACTTCACAGGCGACGTGAGATTCCGGGTCTTGTCGTAGGATCTCATCGAGTATGCGGTCAGCGATCTGATCGCAGAGCTTATCAGGATGTCCTCGGGTGACGGATTCGGAAGTAAAATAGCTTTTTGCCATGGTGTCAACTCCTCGTATCGGATTTCATCTGTGAAGATGGTCTGCTTACTGTGCCTCGGCCGCCTTCTGGCGGGCCTTTTCTTCTTTTCTGGCTTCCCAGAGTTCCTCTGCCCTGGGGGCCCAGCAGGCGGCGTAATGATCGCACTTGCCGCAGAGATGATCCGCCGTCTCCGGGGACTGCATATCCGTGGATTTGGCCCCGGTCTCTGCCACGATACGGCGGAGCCTGGCCGGGTTTTCCAGCATGGGGCAGGGCTGCAGCATATTCTCGTTGAAGGGCTGCCCGTCGTGGTAGGCCTGGAACAGCGGGGATCGCATGGTCTCCAGCAGGGTCTTTTCCCGGATGTTGGAGTCAGAGTAGTGGATGAATACGCAGGGGTCCACGTCGCCGTTGGCATTGATGTGCAGATAGCGCCGGCCGCCGGCGATGCAGCCGCCAACATACTCCGCGTCATTCTGGAAGTCCATGGCGAAAAGGGGCTTTCTGCTGCGGTATTCACGGATGCGGTGATAGACGGCGGTGCGCTGTTCCGGTGTGGGCAGCAGCTCCGGGGAGGCGTCGTTGCCCACCGGCATATAGTGGAAGTACCATACAAAGTAGGCGCCGTTTTCGATCATCATGTCCCAATAGGCTTCCGAGGTGATGGCGTCCCAGTTGGCGCTGGTGTAGCAGCAGGAGATGCCGTAGAGCAGCTTCTTCCGATGCAGAATCTCCATGGCCTTCAGGACTTTTTCATAGACGCCTTCGCCGCGCCGGCTGTCGGTGGCCTCGCCGAAGCCCTCCAGGGAAATCGCGGGCACAAAATTCTTGACCCGCAGCATCTCATCGGCAAAGGCCTCGTCGATCAGCGTGCCGTTGGTGAAGCTGAGGAAGATGCAGTCGTCGTGCTTCTCGCAGAGCCGGATCAAGTCCTTTTTGCGCACCAAAGGCTCTCCGCCGGTATAGATGTACATATACACGCCCATGTCCTTGCCCTGGCGGATGATGTCATCGATTTCCTCAAAGCTCAGGTTCAGCTTGTTGCCGTACTCGGCGGCCCAGCAGCCTGTGCAGTGCAGGTTACAGGCGGAGGTGGGGTCCAGCAGGATTGCCCAGGGGATGTTGCAGTTATATTTATTCCGCAGCTCCTCCTGGCGGTCCCAGCCTACCAGGTTGGCATTGATGAAGAAGTTGACCGCCACCGCGGTGAGCACTTCCGGGTCCACATCCTGGATCATGTGGCGGATAAAGGGATAATAGGGGTGATTGGGGTCCTCGATGGCGGCGCGGATGGCTTTCCGCTGCCCGGCAAATTCTCCTTTGGCAAACCGGTCTGCCCAGTCCATCATTTCTCTCAGATTCTTCTCCGGGTCCTTGTATAAGTGCTGGAATGCTTTGGTCAGTCCGTATTTCTTTATGGTGGTGGATACGCTCATGAGATAGCCTCCTTTTTTCTGTGTGTTTCCAGCGTACTCGATTTTACCCCCCTTGAACATATGCAAAAAAATCGCTTTATCCCATTTTCGGATAAAGCGATTTTTTTGCGCAAATTCGGATAAAATGCCGGTTTTTCACAAATTTCGTACAAATAGAGCCAATTATACCAATACGGCGGCGCCGGTGTTCAGGGGAGAAGGCTGTCCAGAATTTCCTCAAACAGGATGCCCAGATTGTCCACAGCCGCATCAATGTCATCCTCCATGCCGTTCCAGAGAAAGCGCATGAAATAGCCATAGATGGCATAGCGGATGATATCCGAGAGATCCCGCACCCGTTTCTGGCCGACGCTTTTCCCCTGGGTCCGGCGGAGAAGAAAGTCATAGACCAGGTTGTCCGTTCGGTCAAAAAAATAGCGCTCCAGGCGATCCCGGGAGAGGGAGTTGAAGATGTGGTAGACCTTCTTCTTGTTGTCCCTGCAGGCATAGAGCAGCGCCTTTATGTTTTCCTGCCAGCTGCCATCGTCCTCCAGGGCGCTGTACTTCCCCAGGGATTTGCTGATCCAGTCGTCCAGCAGCGCATAAATATCCGGATAGTGGTAGTAGAAGGTGTTGCGGCTGATGTTGCATTCCCGGATCAGGGTGGAGACGGTGATCTTCTCAAAGGGCAGCGCTTCCAACAGGTCACCGAAAGTTTTCAAAATCGCATCTTGCGTAAAATTCGCCATATTACCCTCCTCATGACAGCGTATATTAATCGTATATTGATATTGTAACAGCCCTCCGCCGAATCTCAATTGGGCAAAATACCTTAACTGTCTAAATTCGGGTCAAAGTCCCAATTTTATCCCATTCCCTTTTTCGGAGAATGACTTAAAATGAGTGGCACAGAGAATGAAAAATTATGCCGGGCCATACAGCTTGCACTTTTGATAAGGAGTACATACCATGAACAAATCATTTACACTCTCTTGTGAATCCACGGTAGACCTGCCCTGGGCTTATGTGCAGGGGCGGGGGATCCCTGTTATTTTCTATTCTTACATCGTCGGGGGAAAGGAATACCCGGACGATATGGGCCGGAACCCGGATTTTCTCCCTAACTTTTACGCCCAGCTGGAGCAGGAGATCCCCAAAACATCCCAGCTCAATGTGATGCAATATGTGGATTTCTTTGAACCGCTGGTGAAAGAGGGCGACCTGCTTCACATTGCTTTTGGTTCCGGGATGACCAATTCCGTTGCCAATGCGTTTCAGGCGGCGGCGCTTCTTCAGGAACGCTACCCCCATCGGAAGATCACCGTCATAGATTCCTATTGCAGCTCGTCAGGCTATGGGCTGCTGGTGGATTATGCGGCCGATCTGCGGGATGCCGGCCTTCCCATGGAAGATGTGGCCGCCTGGGTGACGGAAAATCGCAAACGGGTTCACCACCAGTTTTTCTCCACCGATCTGAAATACTACCGCCGCAGCGGGCGGATGTCCGGCGCGGCGGCCACCCTGGGCGCAATACTGAATATCTGCCCGATCATGCGGCTCAATGACGCCGGGAAAATCATTGCTTATGACAAAGTGCGGGGGAAGAAGGCTGCCATTGCCCGCACCATTCAGGAAATGAAAGCCCACGCCCTGAGCGAATCCGGCTATGGGGAGAAGTGCTTTGTCTGTCATTCCAACTGCCTTGGGGACGCGGAACAGCTGGCGGCCGCCCTGCGGGAAAACTTCCCCAACATTCGTGGAGAAATCCGCATCTGTGATATTGGAACGATAATTGCTTCCCATTGCGGCCCCGGGACGGTTGCGGTGTTTTTCCTGGGAGATGAGCGGGCCCCCGGCACCGGCGGCGCAGGGAAATGAAGCAGAGCGGCGGTGTCCTTGCCGAATTGCGCTGCCCAAAAGCTGTTTACCGATCCGTCAAAAAGAGCCTCGCTGAATTTTCAGCGAGGCATTTCCAGGTTATTGGTATCCTGATTTTGATAATGAGGAGAAAGCGACAAAACTGGAATTTGTCGGCTTAGAATACTTACATAACTTCACTGAGTTTTTCGACGGTGCAGCCCTTGTTTATATAATATTCCATCATCTCAGGGAGTTTCTTTTTATCATAACTTGTGATGCAGTCAGATAATACATGAACAGAATATCCGGCTTTGGCCATATTGAAACAGGTAGACTTTACACAGGCTGTGGCATCTGCTCCAGCAACAAAAAACTCGGTGATGTTGTGTGCCCGGATAAAAGCGGCAAATTCTTCACTCGTTAATGCATTGCTTTTTGTTTTGGTGAAAATGTGATCTGATACGATCTTGAGTTCAGCAACAAATTCGGCACCGCGAGTGCCGGGCTTAAAAGTTCTCGTTCCTGCAGATAGATTGTTATGTTGAATGTAGACAACATCCATATTGCTTGCAATCGCCCAATCAATCGCTTGATTGGTAGTCGCAATGATCTCTCTGTAGTTTTTTGTAATATCATTCTGGAGGTCGATCACGACCAAGGCTTTGTTTTTCATAATACTTCTCCTACAAATACCGATTTCTCAATTCTTATCTGTCTCGAGTTATCATATTACCATCTATTGCTGTTTTTGAAAATACAATGCTTCATAAAAATTTATATTTTTCAATAAAAAATGCGCTTTTCTGAAACGTTTGCGTTTCAAAAGAGCGCAGAATTGGGAATCACCTTCAACAAAGCGGGTATCGGAAGGCTCGAATCCCACCAGTTACCCGAAAACTGCCTTTGGCATCTATGGAAATTTCAATAAAAAATCCGGGTCAAAAAACCCGGAAAGGCTTGATGCCGTAGGCTTTGCGCCTACGGCATCTAAAGTGTTGGGATGTTATGGTGCCGGTGGTGGGACTCGAACCCACACGATGTTGCCATCGGCGGATTTTGAATCCGCTACGTCTACCATTCCATCACACCGGCATACGATGAGAGTATATACCAAATCTCCGCTAATTTCAAGCCCCAAAATCCCTGCCTGTGCCGGGGATTTTGGGGCTTGATGTTAAGGCGCGGCAATGGGGGAGGGTTCCGGCGTTGCCGCAGGGACGAACAGCAGGTTCATATCCGTGGGGCCTTCGATCCCCGGGACCTCCGCATTGAAGCTGTATTGCCACAGCTCGCACTGGTAATAGAAATCCGGGAAGGTGCCCGGCAACGCGATCCAGAAGGAATAATCCGTCAGCTGGCTCAGGTCGAAACCGTAGTAGCCCAGATGTCGGTTGAAGTAAATGCAGGCCTCATAGCCCGCCTCCTGAATCCGCTGGCAGAAGGCCTGGGCGCACTGGGTCAGCAGCGCCTCATCCATGCCATCGGTACGGGCGGCCACGCCTTCCATCTTCTCCCAGTCATAGACCACCGGCAGGTCGATATCATAGCCCTCCAGCCGTTCCAGAACAAACTCCGCCTCTGCAACGGCCTCCTCCACGGTGATGGCCTGGGAGAACATATACACGCCCAGCTTCAGCCCGTTGGCGGCGGCCCCTTCCATGTTGCTCCTGAAGTAGGGGTCCTCAAACAGACCGCCCTCGGTGTAGCCCCGGTAGCCCAGCCGGATCATGGCGAAATCCACGCCGGAGGCTGCCACCTTGGCCCAGTCAATGCCCCACTGGTGCTCGGACACATCCACGCCGTAAAGGGTCTCAAAATCAGCACCCGTATACTGGGGCTGACCGTTGACCACCCGCATTTCGCCCCGCTGAATGGGGTTGGCGTCCACGCCCTCCAGGGGCGTCATCCACACCATGCCAAAGCCGTCGTTGATATACACCTGGCCCTCATGGGGGTCCGGCTCCGGCTGTTCTTCTTTCAAAAGCCCCACGACCACAACGATCACCGCCACCAGCAGCAGGATGGAAGCGATCAGCAGAGGAACCTTGCTTCTTTGACGTGTTCTCATAAACTTCTCCGGAATTCTGCAAAGATGGATTTATGATACCATATTCCGCCCTGAATTACAATCCCGGCAAAAAACGGAAAAGCCCTGCCCCATGAAGGGGCAGGGCATGATCCATTCGGAACCAATCAGAAGATGGCGACCACAGCGCCGTTGTAGCTGTCGGCAATGAAGGTCTTGACCGCGTCGGTCTGGAGAGCCTTCACCAGAGCCTGAACCTTGGCGCTGGACTCGTCGCCCTTGCGGCAGGCGATGATGTTGGCGTAGGTCTGGGCGGCGTCGCCGGAAGCGTCCTCGATGGCCAGGGCGTCAGCAACCTTCAGACCGGCCTGCAGGGCGTAGTTGCCGTTGATGACGGCCACGGTGCCGGGATTGCTGTTGGCCAGCTGGGCGGGAACGGTGTCGGCCTGGACAGCCTGCACGTCAAAGCCCTTGGCGTCGACGATATCCAGGGTGGTGACGCCCTTCTCGGCGGAAGCGTCAGCAGGCAGCTCGATCAGGCCTTCCTGGGCCAGCAGCAGCAGGGCGCGGGTCTCGTTGCTGTCGTCAGCGGGGATGAGGATGGTGGCGCCGGGGGCGATGTCGGCCACAGCGTCAACACCATTGCCGTAGAGGCCGAAGGGCTCGTAGTGGATCAGAGCGGCGGAAACCAGGTCAGTGCCGTTGGAAGCATTGTAGCTGTTCAGGTAGGGGGTGTGCTGGAAGTAGTTGGCGTCCAGGGTGCCCTCGGACAGGGCCTGGTTGGGCAGCACATAGTCGTCATAGACAACGATCTCCAGCTCGTAGCCGTCCTTCTTCAGGGACTCCTTCACCTGCTCCAGGATCTCAGCGTGAGGGGTGGAGCTGGCGCCGACTTTGATGACCTTGTCTTCGGCCTTCTTGCCGCAGGCGGCGAAGCAGAAAACGGTGGCGATGGCGAGAACGATAGCAATAATCTTTTTCATTTTATTTTCTCCTTTTCTTAATGGATAACAAAATTGATGTTTGTAAGTTGAATGAATGGCATGGTCTGAAAAAAGGCCCCTCACATTCGCAGCTTACAAAGGCTGGTGAAGATCATTTCAATTCCCTCACTTGATGCGCTTGTCGGTCTTGCGTGCAATGGTAGTACCGACGATCTGGATGATTTGGACGATGGCCACGGTGAGCAGGACGCAGATCCAGGTGATGTCCGCGTTGTTGCGCTGATGGCCGTATATGATTGCCACCTGGCCCAGGCCGGTGCCGCCGATGGTGGCAGCCATGGCGGAGTAGCCAAGGATGGTGACCATGGAAATGACTGCCCCGTTGATCAGGGAAGGCTTTGCCTCCGGCAGCAGCACCTTGGTGATGATCTGCATATTGGTGCAGCCCATGGACTGGGCGGCCTCGATCACACCGGCTCCTACCTCCTTCACGGAGGACTCCACCATCCGGGCCACATAGGGGGAGGCGCCGATCACCAGCATCACGATGACGGCCCCGTTGCCAAGGCTGGTGCCCAGGATGAAGCGGGCAACCGGCAGCATGGCCACCATCAGGATGATGAAGGGGATGGAGCGGAAGAAGTTGACAACAAAGCCCAGAATCCGGTTCACCCAGGGGGTGGGGCGGATGCCGTTGACGTCGGTGACGCAGAGGATCATGCCCAGGGGCAGACCAAAGAGATAGGAGAAAGCGGTGGCGATCACCGTCATGTAGATGGTCTCAAATACGGCCATCTGGATCAGGCCGTTGGCCCACAGCTTATAGAACATTTCAGAAAGCATCTTACTTCTCCTCCTTCCAACCCACCTGGCTGTTGCTGAGCCAGGCAATGATTTTGTCTGCCTGCCGCTCGTCGGTGGGCAACTCGATGATCATGTGGCCGTAGATCACGCCCTCATATTCCTTGGTGTCGGCAAAGAGAATGTTCACCGGGGCCTGGCAGTCCAGCACCATCTGGGAGATAATGGGAGCCTGGGAGTAAAGCCCGTCGAAGGTGAGCCTCACCTGGCGGCCGCCGGCAGTGTCCAGGGCGGCCCGGTCCTGGGGAAGAATGAGATCCCTGGCAATGTCCGACTGGGGGTTGGTGAACACCTCGCTGACCCGGCCTTCCTCGGCGATCCGGCTGTTGTCGATCACCGCCACCCGGTCACAGATCTGGTCGATGACCTTCATCTCGTGGGTGATGACGATGATGGTGACGCCCATGGTCTGGTTGATGGTCCGCAGCAGCTCCAGGATGGAGCGGGTGGTGTTGGGGTCCAGGGCGCTGGTGGCCTCGTCGCACAGCAGGTACTTGGGATTGGTGGCCAGGGCCCGGGCGATAGCCACCCGCTGCTTCTGGCCGCCGGAGAGCTGGGCGGGGAACTTGTCCGCCTTGTCCTCCAGACCCACCAGCTTCAGAAGATCTCCGGCCCGCTTTTCCGCCTCCTGCTTCTTCACGCCGGAAATCTCCAGCGGGAAGCACACGTTCTTCAGCACGTTCCTCTGCTCCAGCAGGTTGAAGCCCTGAAAGATCATGGAAATGCTTCTGCGCATTTTCAGCAGTTCTGCCCTGGGCAGGGCGGTCATATCCCGGCCGTCGATAATGACCTGGCCGGCGCTGGGCCGCTCCAGCAGGTTGATGCAGCGGACAAGGGTGCTTTTGCCGGCGCCGGAAAGGCCGATGATACCGAATATCTCGCCGTCGTTGATGGTGAGGTCGATATCCCGCAGGGCTTCCACAGGCCCGGAAGCGCTCTCAAAGGTCTTGGAGAGTTTCTTCAGCTCAATCATTGTCTCTGTCCTTTCAATTTTGTATTGCACAATGGGCAATGAAAAAGGCTTGGGAAACTCACGATGTTTCCCAAGCCTGTCAATAACAGCTTTGATCCTTTTCAGATGGATACGAAACAAGGCGAGTCATGTTTTTGCGCGCACATCATCATGCACATGCGGAACATGTACATCATACCCATCATCATGCAGTTGACAATACGGAAGCTACGCATATGACCCGTCTCCTTTCTTAAAGACTGAGTGGATTATAGTCCTAATATATCTGCTTGTCAACAGCAAATTACAAAAAAATTTTGAACGGAAAGGAACATAACAACAAAATACTATATTTATGTAAATGATATTAAGTTAATTAAAATATGTAAATTGAATTACGTTAATTAAGCGGTGGGACATGGGAAAAGCCTTGACAGCGCCGGTGCACTGGGATAGACTGTGATTACATACTATTGCGTATACAATAAGAGAGGATGGAGAGCGCGATGGACACCAGAATCGAAAAACTTTTGAACACCTTTCGCGGCCTGTTCGGGCAGGCGCAGCCGGTGATTTATTCCGCCCCGGGGCGCACGGAGATCGGCGGCAACCATACCGACCATCAGCATGGCCGGGTGCTGGCAGGCTCTGTGAATGTGGATATGCTGGCCGCCGCGGCGGAAAACGGCAGCAGCCTGGTGAAGGTCAAGTCCGAGGGCTATGACATGTTCAGCGTTGACCTGAACTGCCTGGAGCCGGTGGAGGGCGAGCAGGGAACCACCGCCGCCCTGGTGCGGGGCATCTGCAGTGAGATTGCCCGCCGGGGCTATTCGGTCCGGGGCTTTGACGCCTGCGTCACCTCCCAAGTGATGCAGGGCAGCGGCCTTTCTTCCTCTGCTGCCTTTGAGGTGCTGATGGGCGCGGTGGTGAACGGCCTTTTCTGCGGTGAGGCTCTGAACGCCACCGACCTTGCCATCATCGGCCAGAAGGCGGAGAACCGCTTCTTCGGCAAGCCCTGCGGATTGATGGACCAGATGGCTTCCGCCTGGGGCGGCATCATCGCCATCGATTTTCAGGACCCGGCGGCGCCAGTGGTGAAGCCGGTGGATTTTGACTTTGCCGCCGCGGGCCACAGCCTTTGCATGATCGACGTGGGGGCGGACCACGCCAATCTGACCCATGAATACGCCGCCATTCCCGGGGAGCTTGGGAAGGTCTCCGGCTTCTTCGGCAAGACCGCTCTGCGGGATGTGCCGGAGGAGGACTTCTTTGCCAATATCGCCGCTGTCCGGGCCGCCGCAGGGGACCGGGCCCTGCTGCGCGCCATCCATATCTACCAGGAGAACCGCCGGGTAGAGCGGCTGTGCGACGCCCTGGAAGAGGGCGATTTCCCCGGCTTCCTCCAGGTGATCCGGGAATCGGGTCGTTCCTCCTGGATGTACCTGCAAAACGTGGTGGTCACCGGCAGCACGGCGGAGCAGTCCGCCGCCCTGGCCCTGGCCCTGTGTGACAGCATCCTGGGCGACCGGGGGGCCTACCGGGTCCACGGCGGCGGCTTCGGCGGCACCGTCCAGGCCTTCGTGCCGGACGATCTGCTGGCAGAGTTCAAGGCCCGGATGGAGGCCGTCTTCGGCGCCGGCCATTGCCATGTAATGAAGATTCGCAGCAAGGGCTTCATGAAGGTGGAATACTGAGGAGTAAGTAATGAGCAAGGTATTGTTGATCAACGGCAGCCCCCACCAGTTTGGCTGCACCTATACCGCCCTGCGGGAGACGGCCGACACCCTGGAGAAAAACGGCGTAGAAACGGAGCTTTTCCACATTGGCACCAAGCCCATCGCCGGCTGCATCGCCTGCGCCAAGTGCCACGAAAGCGGGCGCTGCGTTTTTGACGATGGGGTGAACCGGCTGCTGGAGCGGCTGGATGAATTCCAGGGCATTGTGATCGGCTCCCCAGTGTATTACGCCGGGCCGGCCGGACAGCTCTGCGCCTTTTTGGACAGGCTCTTTTACTGCGGGGAGAACAAAATGGCCGGCAAGCTGGCGGCGGTGGTCTCCTGCCGCCGGGGCGGCGCTACCGCGGCCTTTGACCGGCTGAACAAATACTTCACCATCAGCAGTATGCAGGTGGTGGGCAGCCAGTATTGGAACCAGATCCATGGCCGCACCGCCGAGGACGCGAAAAAAGATCTGGAGGGCCTGCAGACCATGCGCACCCTGGGGCAGAACATGGCCTGGATGCTGAAGAACATGGAAAACGGGGCGGAACACCCGGCGTATGAAAAACGGCTGAGGACGGATTTCATTCGGAGATAAATAACAAAAGAGCCTGAAAACAGAAGTTTTACAGGCTCTTTTTATCTTATTCTGAAGGAAAAAGAACGTGGTCGCAAAGCGGGCTTTGCGACCACGTGTAACATCGCAACACTATAGATGCCATTTTTTCAGTCGGCATTCTCAAACTCTA
>CAMCCC010000001.1 GCA_945873205.1 uncultured bacterium | reverse complement strand
GTCCCAAAGTGCCGCCGCTCTTGATGGTCTGAAGCAGCACGGGCAGGTCGGTGAGAGAAACGCTCATGCCGCGCACGATCTCCACGATCTCGCTGTTCTCGGCCTCCAGTTTTTTCTGCTCCAGCTCCCTGAGCCGTGCCTGCTGCTCGTTGATCTTGGCCGTGACCTTTTCAATCTCAGCCTGTATTTTCGCACTTTTGGAAATTGCCATAAAAACCTCCTGTCAATAAAGTTTGCCGTAGGCATAGAGATGGGACTGCCAGTAGCTTGAATTGAGGTTTGCGTACCCAATGGGATCGCCCGCGTGGAGCATCCAGCCATCGCCCACATAGATGCCCACATGGGAAATCCCCGGCGTGTCATAAGTCCCCGTGAAGAATACCAAGTCGCCGGGTTTGGGGCTGCTTGTCCGTGCGGAGATGTTGTATAGCCCCTGCGCCCCCAGCCGCCCAAAATCCCAGCCGCATTGATTGTAGACATAGCTGACGAAGCCGGAGCAGTCAAAGGATGTGGACGGGCTGCTGCCGCCCCACACATAGGGGTATCCCACATACTTCTCCGCTTCTTTCAGAATGGCGGCAAAGGTTTCATCGGCAAGGTAGTCCTCCGGGATCTCATGCAACGGGGGCTTGTTGGTGTACTTGCCCACATAGGGCGAGGATGGGAACAGGTCGGGGCGGTTGCCCAGCGTCGCCATGTAGAGGGCGTACCGGGACAGGGTTTCCTCGCCCATAATGTAGACAGGCAGATGGGAGAGATTGAAGTTTTCCAGCGTCACGGTGCAGATGTAATAATCGTAATACACCCGGTAGGTGTCGCTGTGGGTGTTGCCGTCCTCGTCCGTCCAAGTGTCTGTTTCCAAGTAATACCGCTGTTCCACCACCACATCCTCGGTCAAAATGTACTGGCGGTCAAAGAGCATTTGGAGCGTCCCCCGCACCTCGTCCAGCGTCCACTCACCCTCATGGAGTGCGCAGACGATGGACAGCAGCACATAGGGATCGTGTTCAATGGTGTCAAGGTCAAAATGATATTCGTCATAATCGTGGGTGCGGGTGTAGGTGTCGAGGTAGCGTTGCAGCTCGTCCTCCAGAGCGCAGTAGGCGGCCTCCGCCCCAAGCAGGTCAGCGTCCTCGGCGGCATAGGTGGACGCGCCGATGGCTCCGGCCACGCCGTTGCCCACCGTTACCAGCGAGGACATACACGATTGCAGCACCACCAGCAGAAGAAACGCCGCCAGCAACAGGAGCAGCCCGCCGGGGTGTTCCTTAATATAGGCGGACACCTTTTCCGTCAGCTTACCCGTGACGGACGCCGTGCCCTCGACGGCCTTGGCGGTCTGTCTGGCAGCCTCCCGCGCCTGCTTTGCGTACTGGCGCTTGATCTTCTGCTTTTGCAGATACTGGGACACCGCGCCGCCCTCCTGCATTTCCGGGTGTTCCTCCACGGTCTTGCGGTAGTAATAATCCGCTGTGGCCTTGATATGCTTGCTCTCGGCACGCTCTACGGCCTTTGCCGGGTGTTCCCGGATTGCCTTGCGGAGCTTGCGCCTGCCGAAGCGGTACACGGACTCCGCCGCCAGCTCGGAACGGTGTGCGCCCTCCGTGCCGACATTTTCATGCTCGACCTCATAGAGCTTGCCATGCACAAAGCCGTGGACGCCGTGTCCGGCGGTGTGGGCAAGACGCTTGACCGCACCGGGCTTTTTCGGCGGCTTCTGCTTTGCCAGCTTCTCCCGGGCGGCGTCCAGCTTCTCGCCCCGGCGCTCCATCCGCAGCTTGGACGCCGCCGTTTGCTCCTGCCGGCTCTTTCTGCGGAATTTGGACTTTGGGACATTTTGTCCCGAAGTGGGGTTACTCGTCTGTTCGTTCATGGGCAAGATCCTCCGGGCGGGTCGTCAGCAGGTCATAGATCTCTCCACGGGGGAAACGGTCTACAAACGGGATGGTGACATTTCCATAGAACAGCAGGCCCTCGCCGGAATTGGAGTGCGTGATGTAGGAGAGCTGATGCTCGGAAATGCCAAGCTGCTTTGCCAAGATCGCACGGTCGCTCTGCGCCTGCGACAGCAGCACCATAAAATCCGTGTTGTCCAGAATGTTCTCGATCTCCCGGCTGGCCAGCAGGTCTTTCACATTCTGCGTCAGCGCCGAGGGGACGCAGCCCTTTTTGCGGAGCATTTTCCAGACCGCCACAAAGTAGCTGGCCGTCAGCGGATCACGGAGTAGGATATGGAACTCGTCAAAGTAGCACCAAGTCGCCACGCCTTCGGCATAGTTGGCGTTCACCGCCGCCGTGACAAATTCGTTGGTGGTGTGCATGGCGATCTTGCGGAGGTTTTCGCCCAAGCCTTTTAAGACGATGCAGACCACACGGGAATTGAGATCAACATTCGTGGGATGGTTGAAAAGGTTGAGAGAGCCTGTGCAGTAAAGCTCCAGCGCCGTTGCCACACGCCGTGCCTCCGGCTCGGGCTGGCGCAGCAGCTCCTCATACAGATCTTGAAGCAGCGGCGTTTTTGCCGTTTCCAGCCCCAGCGCCATTTCCCGGTACACCAGCCGCACACAGCGGTCAATGACGGTTTTCTCGATGGGCTGCAAGCCATCCTTGCCGCCCACGATCAGCTCACACAGGGACAGCAGAAAATCCGCCTTCATGGAAAGCGGACTGTCCTCGTCGTTGATATTCATTTGCAAGTCCATAGGCGAAATGTGATGTGGGCTGTCCGGGGCGATCTCAATGACCTGTCCGCCCAGCCGCCGCACCAGCGGGGCATATTCGCCCATCGGGTCAACTACAATGATCCTGTCCTTGGTGGTGAGGAACACATTGATCAACTCACGCTTGGCGGCAAAGCTCTTGCCGCTGCCTGTAGAGCCGAGGTACATTCCGTTGGCGGACTTCAGCTTTTTGCGGTCAGCCATGATGACATTGTTGGAAAGAGCGTTCATACCGTAGTAAAGCGCCTGCCCGTCCATGCGAAGCTCCCGGGTCATAAAGGGAATGAAAATGGCCGTGGAGCTGGTGGTCATGCCCCGCTGAATCTCAATGCCGTTGTAGCCAAGCGCCAGCGAGGACACAAAGCCCTGTTCCTGCTGCCAGTCCAGACGGCGCAGAGCGCAGTTGTATTTCTGCGCGATGCCGCTCACCGTGAACACATCGTTTTCAAGCCGCTGACGAGTGGGGGCGAGGTTTACCACCGTAAAGGTCAGCAGGAACATTCGCTCGTTGCGGCTTTGCAGGTCGGAGAGCAGTTCGGCGGCGTCCTTGGAAAAGGTAATGAGGTCGGGTGGCAAAATCTCCATATCATACCCGGCACGGACGGCCTTTTTCTGCTCCTCCGCCTTCATGCGGCCTATGTCGGAGATCTTTCCCTTGATCGTCTTAATGGCCTTGAGCTGATCCACCGTCTGAATATGGAGCGTAACCGTCAGCTCGGCATCCAGCTCCAAGATTTCAGCCAGCAGACGATCCGACAGCTCCGACGCCATGATCTGCAAATAGGATGCCGCCCCGTAGTAGCGGCCCACCCGGAACGTGCGGCTGTCCCGAAAGTCAAAGCTGTCCGGGGCGATATAGTCCTTTGTCCCCATCCCGGTCTTGGGGATGTCCTTCCACGCAAAGCGGAACGGCTCCCGGCTGCCGGGGTGGAGCTGCCCATGCAACAGAGCCAGACGCTCCCGGCCATCGAGGGGCTGGGACTGCACCCCCAGCCGTTTGAGGTTTCCCATCACATCGGACTCCACCCGGCCCAGCCGGGGGCGGGCCTCGGCAGCACTCCCGGCGGGCAGTCCAAATGTGATGTACTTGGCGCGCTCAATGCCGTTGTTGCTCTTGGCGATCTGGCCTTTGAGCATTTCCACATACTCACCTCGGATGCTGTTGAAATCATCCTCCTGCGCCGGGATATTCACCTTGTAGCGGTTGGCGTTGCGGCTGCGGCGGTTGACAAAGGAAAGCTGGAACGGCAGAGAACTGTCAAAATAATTCAGACACGCGCTCCACCCGCTGATAATGGCAGTCTGATCCTCCGTGGACGCCACGGCATAATTGATGTCCTCATATTCCAGCGTCTTTGTGTAAAGCCCGCCGGGGATTTGACAGATCCCGTCCGGGTGCATGGCGATATAGGGAATGGTCTGCTGGGCAGACAACGCCCGGTGCTTATTTCCGTTTTTCTGCTTTTTTGCTTTGCTCAATAGGCTCCTCCTTTCGCGCAAATGGGGCATAGATATTTTCCGTTCGGTACAGTCGGATGCCGGGGCGGGTAAACTTGACCCGGATGATGTTGCGGATCACCTTTTCAAAGGGTAAGCCATCCTTTTCGTACATCGCCAGCAGGAACGCCGGAAGCATGATCGCCAGCATAGCGAACAGCGCCCCAGTGTTGCCGATGGCCTGCCGGGTCAAAAGGTAGGTCGGAACGCCGATAGCAGCTCCAAGGCCAAAGCAGATAAGCTGGCGCTTGGTTAGGTTGAACGCGATCTTTGTTTTGATTTTGGAAAGGTCGTTCGGGACATTCACATAGGGCATCGGTCTGTCACCTCCAGTTTGGGACAACTTGTCCCAAAGTCCGGGATCGTCGGCTCCACCTCGTTGCCCCACACATCCCAGCCGGGAGAGGTCTGCCGTGCGAACAGCTCCACACGGGGCAGATCACCCATGAGGGCAACGATCTTATCACGGGTTTCGTCCGGCTTTTTGCTGTGGGCTTCGATGGGTGAAATGATAAACTGGTGAATGTCGGCGGCCTGCCGCTTCGGATGTCCCTTGGTCGCCAGCAGGCAGATCTCGGCGTTCGCCCTCGTCCAGAAGCCCAGCCCATAAAACCAGCTATCCGCCTTTTTGTTCTTTTTGAGCCAGACGAACGCAACGGATTTATAGGTGAAGCCCCACGCACGGATCAGCCGCAGAGCCTCCGGGAGCTGGGGAAAGGTCGCCCACATGAAAAGGGCGCTGTCCTTGGCCGCAAGCTCGGCCACAGGCAGCGCACACAATTCATCAATGCTCATGGTGGGGTAGTGATTTTCCGCCGCGCCCTGTACTTTCTTAGCCGAGTAGCGCCACGGGGGATCTGCGTAAATGATAGGGTACTTTTCGATAGCTATTCTCCTTTCCCGCCCCCGGCTACGGCCAGCCGCGCCGCCTCGATACGCTGGGCGGCGATAGTGTAGATAGAGGGGGCATTTTCAAAGCAGATGAAACGGCGGCCTGCGTTCATGGCGGCAACGGCAGTCGTGCCGCTGCCTGCGCAGATGTCCGCCACCACCGCTCCTTCGTCGGTGTAGGTCTTAATGAAATACTCGCACAGCTCCACGGGCTTTTGCGTGGGATGGATGCCGCCCATCACCGTCGGCACGAACAGCACATTTCCCGGATAACGCCGCCCATCGCTGGACTCTGAGCCTGTCCGTTCAAACTTGCCGTAGTTGGTACTGCACCCGCTGCGGGGATTGGTCTTGCGGTACGGCTCCCCATAGGTGAATTGCGGATGGTACACCGGGGACTTTTGATAGAACACCAGAATGTTCTCGGACTTTTTCAGCGGCGCACGGTTGGCATTGAGAAATCCTGTTGCCCGGGACTTGTACCATACCCACTCATAGCGGAGCATGGCGAGGTTGGATGCGCCCAGCACCTTGTCAAAGGGGCATTGAGCGAAAAACAGGATGGCTCCGTTGGGCTTCACCGCCCAGCGCACCGCCTCCCACAGCTCCGGGAGCGGCAGCGGCACATCCCAAAAGTTCCGGGTCGTGCCGTAGGGCGGATCGGTCAAAAGCATATCCACGCTATGCTTCGGCAGAGAGCGCAAGCCCTTGATCCCGTCCATGAGGTGCAGCGCATCCAGCTTTGGGACATTTTGCCCCAAGGTCATATTCATCCCTCCTTTAATGTGCGCTGAACACGCTGCGGGCGATGGAGCCAGTCTTGAACAGGCAGAAGCAGAGCAGCACGGAATAGCCCATGCAGCCCCATATCGCGCCGATGGGGTCGCCGCCTGTGGCGATACCCTGTATCAGCACCGCATAGATGGCAACACAGACGAGGATCAATAGCCCTTGAAAGCCCACGGCAAACAGGGACTTCAAATAGTTCTGCCCGGTATTGCCCAGCTCCCGGTTAGAGAGCGTGGCAACGGGGATGGGGGCTAAGCTGGTCAGCAGGTATATCTCGATCATGCGGCCATAGACGATCACGAAGATCACGATATTGATCGCCCACATGGTCACATGAATGAGCAGGGATTGCAGCCACAGCCCCAGCAGAGAGCCAAGCCCCAGCGTTTCCAGCGTGGCCTCCAAGTCGGCAAGCATGGCCTCCGAAATATCCGTTGAGCCTTGCACGATCCCGGCTGCCCGGGCGATAACGCTCTGGGACACATCAAACACAGCCATGACGATATTGAATGTGTTAGACAAAATCAGGATGGCGCAGGCCGTCTTGAATATCCACTTGAAGAATATCCAGTAATCCAGATCATGCAGGTTATTCTTTTCTACAATGAGCTGGATCAGCTCATAGGTGGCAACAAAGGTCAAGATCAGACCGGCAATCGGCAGTATCACCGTTTCAGAAAGCTGCCGTATGAGGGAGAACACCCCGGCGTTCCATGCCGCCGGGGTGGTTCCCACTTGCACCGCAATCTCTCCGACACGAGAATTGACCGAATCAAAAAGCCCTGTGAGGTTGCCCATGATGCCCTCGATCAGCAGCTCTTTTAGCCAGTCGGTCAGCCAGTCGGTGAGAAATCCCATGCTTCACGCCCTTAAAACAGGGTGGACAGCAGAGGGATCAGAGTCGTACCCAGCACGATGATGCCGCCGCCCGCCATGAGCTGTTTCATGCCCTGGGACTTGGCACCGGGGTTGTCCGAGCCATAGCCCTCCAGCAGATTGACCACGCCCCACACGCCGAGGCCAGCGCCGAGGGCAATCACAAGGGTCTGCAAAGTGGTGATGGCAGAAGCGAAAAACTGCATATAGCCTCCTATTCTCCGGGGACAAAGCCCCGGCCATGAAAAAAGCCGCCCTTGCGGGCGGCAGCCTGTTACTTCGGGACAAAATGTCCCAAAGCTCTATACAAAAGCGTCCGGGTCGTCGAGGTCGTCATAGTTGAGAATGTCCTCGTCCTCGTCTGTGATCGCCTCGTCCGGCACGGACACTTCGTACACCTCACATTCCTCGTTCATGCCCGGCCGCCTGCGGCGGTCAATGAGCCTGTCGAGGTCAAAGGCGTTTTTCACTTTATCGGCCTCCGCCGTAAAGCGATAATTGGGGTGCTGTTTCAAATCGTACTTTCTGGAATAGAACGGCGGCAGCCCCCGGAGCTGCAAAATGCACCGATCTCCGGGCATGGTGGCAAGTTCACTTGGGGTCATCAGCTCCCGCCCCAGCCGTTGGGTGTTCTGACTGTAACTTTCAGACTGGCCCCGTGAGCGCCCCTCGGTCTGCATGGAGATGGTGGCCTTGCCCAGCCAGTTCTCGGAAATTTCCTTGATGGTGCTGGCCTCACGGCCACCGAGGAACAGCACGCTGTCCATGTTGCCAAGGATGGTTTCAGCGTTCTTATCGTAAATGGCCTTGCATTGGGCAAGCTGCTGATACAGCAGGCACAGGCTGATCTCCCGTGAGCGGATGACCGCCACCAGCTTTTCCAAGTTTGGCACTTGCCCGGTGTTGGCTGCCTCGTCCCACAGCACCCGCACATGATGGGGCAGCCTGCCGCCGTGAACATTGTCCGCCCGTTCGCACAGGAGATTGAACATCTGCGAAAATGCCAGCGCCACAAGAAAATTGTAGGTACTGTCCGTATCGCTGATGCAGAAAAATGTTGCCGTCCGGCGATCTCCCATGCGGTCAAGCTCCAGTTCGTCATAGGACATGATCTCCCGGAGTTGGGGGATGTCAAAGGGAGCAAGGCGAGCGCCGCAGGAGATCAAAATGCTTTTGGCCGTCTTGCCGCTGCTGAGCTTGTATTTTTTATACTGCTTCACCGCAAAGCAATTCGGTTTGCGCTGCTCCAGCCCTTTGAACATATAGTCCACGGCGTTGAGAAAGTCCTCGTCATCCTCCTTGACCTCCATGCCGGAGATCATGTCCACCAGCGTATTTAGGTTCCGATCTTCCTCGGCTCCCTCAAAAATGATGTAGCCCAGCAAAGCGCAGTACAGCAGCGTTTCTGCCTTCGTCCAGAACGGGTCGCCCTCCTTGCCCTCGCCCTTGGTGTTGGAAATGAGGGCATTGACAAACTTTAGAATGTCCGCCTCGGTCTTGATATACGCCAGCGGGTTATAGTGCATGGATTTTGAAAAATCTATGCTGTTGAACACCTTAATTTTGTAGCCCCGCTTTTGCAAAAATGAGCCGACCTGCCCCAGCACACCGCCTTTGGGGTCTACCACCACATAGGAAGAATGAGCTTGCAGGAGTTGCGGCGTGAGCCAAAAGCGGGTCTTGCCCGAGCCGGACGAGCCGATGCCGCAGAAATTGAGGTTGCGGGCGTTGGCGGGATTTTTCGGGCGGGTGTTCATGGTGAGCCGTTCCGTGGCGGTCAGCAGCATATTGTTCTCAAACTTGGAATCAACAAAGGGCTTGATGTCCTTTTCGTTGCCCCAGCGGGCGCTGCCGTACTCCGCATCCCGACGGTATTTCTTGGCGTTCTTGCTTTTGAAGTAGATCAGCAGGCGGAACGCCACCGCTCCCACAATGCCCACCAGCCAGTCAAAGGGAGCAAGGCCGGGGGCAAAGTCGGCAAAGGCTGCGCTGACAGTCTGACCCAGCCAGATGAATTTATGGGCGAAATCACTGCCTGCCGCCAGACGGTACGCCGTCCCCAGCTTGAGGAACACCCAACCGATGAACACATAGGGAATGTTGGGCAGCACATATTTACGGAACTTATCTGTCACCATGCACGGCCTCCTTAATGTGTTCTTTCTGAGGCTTTTCCTTGGCAAGCTGCTGTTCCGCCTGCTTCATCTGCTCGGGAATCGTGGGCTGGCGGGACTTGGCCTTATCCAGCACCTTGCGTGAATATTCCGAAAAGCAGGCGGTCATAGCGTCCGCCTGCCCGGACTTGAAGAACAGCAGGTATTTCCCCGGTTCGGTCTGATAAAAAGCATAGTCCACATTCCACTTCCGGGCTACCCGGTCAAAGAGCTTCGTGTCCCCGGACAGTTCAAGGCTGTTGGTGGATGCGCCGTGCGCCATGAGCTTTTTCACGGTCTGCTTGCCGTGGGGCGTCTGCTTTGCCCGGTGCGCTTTGGCAATCTTGCGTCCCACCGCCCGGACAACATAGGCAAGCCCTCGGGCGGTCAGCTTCGACGCTTTCACCGATACGGCAATCGTGCGCCGGGAAATATCCTCGTCTACCAGCCGTCATCTCCTCCTCTCTGGTAGAAATATGACCTCGGGACAAAATGTCCCAAGGTCAGCGGTCATCATGCTCCTTTCTCGGGTGCAGGCGTTCGCCCTCCAAGGAGGAACGGTCTATGACCTCCTTGTAGGCCGCCATCTGCTCCCGGATATTCAACTTAGGGTACGCAAAAATACGGTGTTCGGCGGGAATGTCCTCGATGCCGTGGTACACCTCCTTAAAGTCGCCGCTGCGGGTCAGATAGCCCGTGGGGGCGAAGTGGCCGCCCTCATTGATCCGCATATCCCGCCCATAGGCTTCAAAATCGAAGTAGGGCAGCACATTATCCGGCACATCCAACAGTTCCATGTCCTCTACATAGATGCGCCCCAGCGTTTCATCGTCGGTCACGCCGGGGTGGAGGGAATAGCAGTCCAGATTATGAACGAGGTTGATGATGTCCGCCACGCTGGAAGTGTGGTCGCCCTTGTTGAGTGCGGCCTCCAGCGTTTCGATCTCGTCGCTGTCCAGTTCGGAAATGAGATGCGCCAGATGGTTCAGCTCGTCCAAGTTTTCATACTCGGTGAGATAATCGTATAAGCCCATCACATCGCCGTCAAAGGCGGTGATGAAAAATTCCTCATACCGCACACCATCCACGCCGATGTTCTTTAAGAGCGATTGCACCTCCTCCGTGGTGGCCGGAAATTTCAGCGTTTCGCCTACAAGCTGCCCCTCGGCGTATTTGCCGAGGTTGGTGATGTAGGCTTCAAATACCGTCATTTGCACCTCCTTTTGTCAGCGCCTCCGCGATCCCCGCCATGATGTACTCGGCACAGGGCAGCGCGATGGCGTTTCCTAATGCCCGGTAGCGGTGGGAGGATAGAATTTCCTCGCCGTCCGCGCCGTACCTTGTCCAGCCCTCCGGCAGCCCCATGAGCCGCTCACATTCCGTTTCCGTGGGAAAGCGGACGCAGCCCCCGGCGGGATCGTCCTCATACCAAAAGGCAAAGGGCGAAATGCCGCCCGCTAACAGAGTGGGAAAAGTGTCAGTTGGCAGTCCGAAGCTGTTTCGGAACGCTGTTTCCGTCCGCTCCTTGGCGGACGCCCGCATACGGAAGCATTGAAAGGGTCGGGTGACTGGTACACGCCGCCCTGCTTCAATAAAAGAGCCTCGATCTCCGCAGGCGGTGAGCAGCCCGCTATCTCTGCCAGATGCAGAAAGTGACTGCATTGTGCGGGGCTTAAAAAGTATTTCGTGGGAACGCCGGCCTCCAAAGTCTGCCACAAGAAAGATGCGCTGCCGTCGTGCCAGCCGGGGGCTTGCCCAATGCTGGGCGTCCATGAGCCGCCAGCAGATGTCAGGCGTTCGCCCTCGCACCATTCCGGCTCCTGCCCATCTTCCAGAAGCAGGCATTGAAATGTCGGCGGCTGTGAACGCTGAGAGCACGGCTCTAAAGTCCATCCGGTCATTTGATAAAAACGCTCCCATGACGTTCTCCCAAACAGCGATTGCTGGAAATATACCATTTGTCGCCTCCCTCATTTCACGGATAATACGGATCGCATGAAAGAACAGGCTGGACTTTTCTCCCGCAAGTCCCTTGCGGTTGCCAATCTGCGAGAGATTTTGACACGGTGAGCCAAAGGTGATGATATGGACGGGCGGGAGATCCCGCCCGTCCAGCTTTGTCACATCCCCCAAGTGAACCATATCGGGAAAGTGGCGTTTCGTGATGGAGATAGGGGCTTTTTCGATCTCGCTTGCCCATATCGGCTCAATGCCGCAGCGCACCGCCGCCAGCGGGAACACGCCGATCCCATCAAACAGGCTCCCCAGCCGGAGCGTCGTCATCTTATCTGCGCCCCTGTCCCTTGACGGTCAAAATGCCCTCAAGGGTGGTGGCGGTGATCCCGAGCCGCTGGGCAACGGCGATGTCGTTCTTCATAGCCTCGGTGACGGTATGATCGCACACCACCAGCACATGAGAACGGCGGAGCAGGTCGCGCCCCATGTCGATGCCGCTCTTATGTTCCTCTGGAACGGCGTCATTGAGGAAAAGGGGCTGATAGAGCGTTGGGCAGATAGGCGAAAAGCCCGCCTCATACACCGTGCGGCAATACTGCGCCGCCAGCTTTGTGTTTTCGTGGTCGCTGCCGCACCATGCGGCGGTAATGTACGCAAGGGGTCGTTTCATTGTAAAATACCTCCGTTTTGTAATGTAGTAGTTCAACCCAAACCCCACGCCCTTTCCCATTCTTGGGAAAGGGGGCGGCTCTGGAGGATATACCCCCGCCGCTTGCCGGAGAAAAAGCATAGCCGGGACAGGCGGTCAAGGGCTGGCCGCTGAAAACAGCGGTGCGATGCACCCTTGACAGCCCGCTCCCGGCCATGCTGGATTACGGGCGGCGACGGGGGATATAACCACAAGAGCCATCCGGGGAAACGAAAGACCTCGGGACAAAAAGTCCCAAGGTCACTTTTCCAAATCCGTTTTCTTTTCGGGCTTGCCCAGCTCGGGCGGCTGCTTGGCCTTCCAGTCATCCAGCAGAGAAATGATCTTGTCTTTCATTTCCCTCGGGGACTTGTCCTTGCCGAAATACTTTTCCAGTTCCGCACTATTGATGATCACCTTGTCTACCTCCTTTTTCTCCTGCGACAGAATACCGTCGATCACATCACCGTTGAGCTTGCCGTCCTTATCCAGCTCCCGTATTTTCTGTGCCTGCGACAGCGAGGGCGAGGACTGCTGCCCCTCAATGGATACGGCGATATACCTCTGATTTTTGGGGCGGATGAATGAGATCTCCACCGCCGGGGTGAACGCCAGCTTTTTCTCGTCCACCATTCTCTGCAAATCCGGCACAAGCTCGGTCAGACGGATGTACCGCTGCACCTGCTTGTAGTTCATGCCGTTACGATCTCCCACGACCTGCGTGGAGCGTTTTCCGGCATCCTTGTCCTCCTCACCGGGACGGGAGCCTTGGTGCTTGATTGCCTCCACCTGCATTTTCAGCGACTGCGCCTTTTCCGTGGGCAAAATGCGCTCACGGTGGCGGAGGTTGTCATCCGTCATAGCGAGGATGGCTTCATCGTCCGTCATGTTGCGGACGATACACGGCATATTCGCAAATCCGGCAAGCTCGCTTGCCCGCTGGCGGCGGTGGCCTGCGATGATCTCATAGCCGCCATCCTCACGGGGACGCACCAATGCAGGCTGATTGACGCCCGCCGCCTTGACCGACTCCACAAGCCCCTGCATTTCCGCATCGTCCCGAACGCCAAAGGGATGATTTTTGAACGGATGCAGGTCAGACAGGTTGAGATAGACGATCTCCTCTTTTTCGGCACGGGTAGCGTCACGGGGCGCAGACGGCTCTATCGTGACCTCCGCACCGGCGGGAGCGCCGCCCTTATCCACGGCAGGCTTCTCCGGGGCAGGCTTGCTTTGGGACTTTTTGTCCCGAGGTTTGGGCGGCTTTGCCTTATCGGGAGCGGCCTTGCCATCCTTGGGCGGTCGGCCTCTGCCGGGTTTGGCGGGCTTGTCCTTTTCGGTGGGCGGCTTCTGCTTGACCGCCTTTTTCTCCTCCTTGGCCGCCTCGTCACGGGCGGCGGAAAAATCCACCACCTTGCCGGAATGTGCTGGGGCGGGGGCATTCTTGCCGGGATCAGGCGGCTGCGCCTGCTCCTTTTCAGCCTTGGGGACTTCGGGAGCGGCAGGCTCCTCCACCTCGGCGTGGGTAACAGCGTCGGCGGGATCAGCCACGGCCTCGCCCATTTCAAAGAGTGCCGCCTGTCCCTCGTGCTCCAGCATGACCGCCTCAGCGTCGGTCAGCGCAGGCTCGGGAACAGGCTGCTCCGGCACGGCGACATTTTCTACCGCAGGAGCGGGAGCCTCGGCGGGCGGGGCTGCCTCGGGAATGTTTTTCTTATCATCTGCCATTTGCAAACCTCCTTTTCATGGCATGAAAAAAGCCAGTCCGCAGACTGGCCGGGTGGAAGTGCCCCCCTTTCATGGTTTTATATATGAAAACGCCGCCCGTTGTCCTGTTGGGCGGCGTTGTTCTCAAAATTAGAACTGGAAAAAGAATTGAGTATCTGGTAAAATGCAAACAATCTATGAGCTAAAGTGGGGGATTTTATTTATGGAAAAAGTTGTGATGCACGAAGAAGAAAAGCGTTTAAGAGATCTTTTTGAGAGTGTACAATATGACTCAGACTTATTTAAGGTTTATGTTGGCGGGGGAAAATACATTATGGGATTTATGTCCCCAGCTTCGAATAATAATGTCGACAAATCTTTCTTTATATATAAGACTTTATATGATACGGTTATTGATTTGGATCGCAAAATCAAAAAATCTTTTGACCTTGCACTTCGTTGGGAGTACAGTTCGGACATCGACCATTTTAACATGGTTAGTCCTCCTCGCCCCGAGGAAGATGAAGCAATTTATTATACGGAGAATGCTGTTTTTCGTACATCAGTCCTATGGGATTTGTTGGCCCAGCTCTATAATGTAAAGTACAAGAACAACCAAAATCCAGACAAGGTATATTATCACACACTATTTCACAACGACACGCAGGGTAAGCATCCCAATCCCCTCGCACAAAAGATTTATAAATATATTACTGAAGTTGAGGAAGAAAATCCAATATATGAAAAAGGCGAGTTTTGGAAAGGCAATCACGAATATGTCAGCGAATATAGAAATAAAATGACTCATAGAAACTCGCCCAATGTTACAACTATGTCAAATTACGATTTTGAGCTTCGTATGCCAATGCGGTATGTACTAAAGCGGGTAATCGAAGATTATGTGAAAGCATCTGAGTTTATAAAACAAATGTTGAATGAAATTGTTTCCGAGTATGACGAATAAATTCTATAGAAGATAAAATATCTCTCGTATTAAAGCGCTTATCAACTTGATCATATACCCCTCAACAATTTATATGAAAACGCCACCCGTTGTCCTGTTGAGTGGCGTTGTTCTCGTCATTTTGAAATTTTAGAATGAATACCTCTTGCTGACGACCAGCAAACCATTGATATATCTGTGTTTTCTGAGATCCTATAATTACACTCCGACCACGTCGGAGCAAGCGTCATATCGTTTGCTCCGACTTTTTTACAAAAGTCAGAGCGCACTCATTTTGCTGCTCCTCCTTTCCAAATTGAACCCACTTCGTTGGGCTTCGATTTGGTGAGCCGAGACCGGAAAAATCAAACCCTATAATTCCATTGCGGCCGTTTTTTATATTCGTATCACCGCCATTTGGCGGTGATTTTTTTCGTTGAATACATTATTATTGAAATGCCAATGGAGTTTTAGTATAATGAACCAACAAAGAAAACATTCTCAAGTGATCAATTGCGCAGAAAAAGCCATTTTGTTTGGAACAGGTGATGAAGTAAAAATGAAAGCAAGAGTACTGGTCGATAACATTCCCGATAAAAATGTTGCAGGGGAATGGGGACTCTGTATCTACATTGAATACAATGACAAGAAAATTCTTCTGGATTCCGGCGGGTCCGATCTGTTTTTGAGCAATGCGGAGGCTTACGGTGTCAAAATAGAAGATGTGGATCTGGCGGTTCTGTCCCATGCGCATTCCGACCATTCCAATGGGATGGACTATTTCTTTGAGAAGAATAAAAAAGCCAGCTTCTATCTTCAGGAAAGCGCCATTGAAAAATATTACCTGAAAGCATTTATTTTTCATAAATACATCGGGATTGCCAGAAGCACATTTGATCAGTACCGGGACAGAATTACATTTGTGCCGGGGGATTATCAACTCTGCGACGGCGTTTATCTGATTGCCCATAAAACACCCGGCCTTGAAAGCATTGGAAAGCGGGAGCGCATGTATACCCGCAGCGCCAGAAAATGGGTTCCTGATAATTTCTCTCATGAGCAGAGTCTGGTGTTTGATACGGATAAGGGGCTTGTGATTTTCAACAGCTGTTCTCATGGGGGAGCATACACAATCATCGATGAAGTGAAATCCACCTTCCCGGATAAACAGGTGTATGCATTGATCGGCGGCTTCCATCTCCACAACAAAACAGAAAAAGAAGTACGGGCGTTCGCTGAGAAGGTCCGTGAAACAAAGATCAGTTATCTTTGCACCGGCCATTGCACCGGCCAAAAGGCTTATGAAATCTTGCGTGAGGAATTGGGAGATCGTATAGACCAGTTGCATGTTGGACTTACCATGACGTTTTAAGGAGCTGCCGGCTGTGGTCAGCAGCAGTGGAAGCATTCCGAAAGGACTCTTTGAAGCCGGGAACCGAAAGCATCCCGCACCAGCCATGTGGCCGCAGGCGTCGTAAAGTCTGCGGCCATGGATTTTGTACAGCCCCTTTCTCCAATCCACGACACAGGGCTTGTAAATCCGGGAAAAATATTATAGAATACGCAAGATATAATCGAATGGAGTGCGCTATGGATAAACGACTTGAACGAATCCTTCCCCGGGTACAGAAGCCGGCCCGCTATACCGGGGGCGAGTATAACCAGATCATAAAGGATAAGGCTGCTGTGGATATCCGTCTGGCCTTCTGCTTCCCGGATACCTATGAGATCGGCATGTCCAACCTGGGCATGAGCATCCTCTACCATACCATGAACAGCTTGGACTTTGTCTGGTGCGAACGGGTCTTTGCCCCCTGGGGAGATATGTACGAGGAAATGAACAAGGCCGGCCTGCCCCTCTATGCACTGGAAAGCGGAGACAGTTTGGATCAGTTTGACGCCCTGGCCTTCTCCGTGGGCTATGAGATGGCCTATACCACCGTGCTGGACATGCTGCACATGGCAGGCCTGCCTCTGCGCAGCAAGGACAGACCGAACCTTCTGCCCCTGGTATTTGCCGGAGGTTCCGCCGCTGTGAATGCCGAGCCGGTGGCGGACTTCATGGACCTCTTCGTCATTGGCGAAGGGGAGGAAATGAATAACGAACTGCTGACCCTGCTGCACCAGGCCAAGCAGGAGGGCTGGACCAAACGGGACTTCCTCATCCGGGCGGCCCGGATTCCCGGCGTGTATGTGCCCTCCCTCTATGACGTCCAGTATAAGTCTGACGGTACGCTGGATAGCATCACCCCTCTGGAGGGCGCGCCGGAAAAGGTCACCAAACGCATCGTGCTTGACTTCGATAAAGCCCCCTTTCCCACCAGTCCCATCGTCCCCTCCACCGAGGTGGTGCATGACCGGGTGAATCTGGAGCTGTTCCGCGGCTGTGTCCGTGGCTGCCGCTTCTGCCAGGCGGGGCATATCTACCGCCCCATCCGGGCCAAGAAGCCGGAGACCCTGATCCAACAGGGCATCGAGTGCCTGAAAAACACCGGCCACCAGGATGTGACCCTGCTCTCCCTCAGCACCAGTGACTACCGGCACCTGAACCAGCTGTGCGACGGCATGCTGGAATACTGTGAAAGCCGCAGCATCGGCCTGTCCCTGCCCTCCCTGCGGGCGGATAATTTCTCCATGGAGCTGATGGAGAAGCTGCAGAAGGTGCGCAAAAGCGGCCTGACCTTCGCCGTGGAAGGGGGCAGCCAGCGCCTGCGGGACGCCATCAATAAAAACGTCACCGAGGAAGACCTGCTCCACACCTGCGCCATCGCCTTTGCCGGCGGCTGGAACAATGTGAAGCTCTATTATATGCTGGGCCTGCCCACCGAGACCGATGAGGACATCGTGGGCATCGCCGAGATGGCAAACCAGGTGCTGCATTGCTGGCGGCAGAATGCCAGCAATAAGAACCGGGGCGTGAAGATCACCATCTCCACCTCCTGCTTCATCCCCAAGCCCCATAGCCCCTTCCAGTGGGAGGCCCAGATCAGCAAGGAGGAGTACCTGCGCCGGGTGGAGCTGCTCCGTTCCAGCATCACCGCCCGGAACGTGACCTACAACTGGCATGACGCCGAGACCAGTGTCATCGAAGCCGCCCTCTCCCGGGGTGACCGGAAGCTGAGCGACGTCATTGAGGAAGTCTGGAAAAACGGCGGCCGCCTGGAGGCCTGGTCCGATTACTTCAGCTACCAGCGCTGGGTGGATGCCTTTGCCAAGTGCGGCCTGGACCTGGACTTTTACGCCTCCCGGGAGCGGGGCGAGGAGGAGCTGCTGCCCTGGGATATGATCGATGTGGGGGTCCGCAAGGCCCACCTGCTCCATGAGCGGCAGCAGTGCTATGCTTCCGCCCTGTCCCCAGACTGCCGGAAGCAGTGCTCTGCCTGTGGGGCGGCCCGCCTGCTGAAAGGAGGAAAGTGCGATGGATAAGCTGCGCCTGCGCTTTGAAAAAACCGGCCGTGCCGTTTATATCTCCCATCTGGACCTGATGCAGACCATGCAGCGGGCCTTTGCCCGGGCGGAGTATGATTTGAAATATTCCGAGGGCTTCAACCCCCACCCCCAGATTTCCATTCTGCTCCCTCTTTCCGTGGGGGCTGCCAGCCGGTGCGAGCTGATGGACTTCAAGCTGAAAACCGACGTGGACCTGCAGGAACTGCCCCGGCGGCTCACCGCCGTCCTGCCGGAGGGCATCGTGGTCACGGACTGCTATGAATCCCAGCGGAAGGTGGCCCAACTGAAATACCTGCGGATTCAGGGCGTTTTTGAATACGATGACCGGGACCCTGCCGCTATGGCGGGGGAGTTGAGAAACTTCTTTGCCGCGCCGGAGATCGTCATCACCAAAAAGACCAAGCGGGGCTTTGGCGAGGCGGACATCAAGCCCGCCATCCGGGAGATCGCTTTCACTGCCGCAGACCAGGCTGTGACCCTGGAAGCGGTGATCTCCGCCCAGGAGCCTACCCTGAACCCGGAGCTGCTGGCCGAGGCCCTGCGCCAGAAGGCGCCGGCTCTGGCCCCGGACTTTGCAAAGTTTACCCGCGTGGAGACCTATGACGCCGATATGGAAATTTATCGCTAAAATAGGAAAAAGCCCTTGCAATCCCCTGAAAAATGTGTTATCATACCAAGGCTTGTGCGGTAAAGCGCACAGCGGTATAGAAAGGCGGTCCGCTGCCGAGGCGAAGGCCCTCCGGTAAGAACGTCTATATGAAGGAAGGATTAGATTATGGATCTGGTCAAAATTCTCAGCGAGAAGTACATGAAGCCTGAACTGCCTGAGATGAACGTGGGCGACACCGTCCGTGTTCAGGTTCTGGTCAAGGAAGGCAACCGTGAGCGCACCCAGGCTTTCGAAGGCACCATCATTGCCAAGAAGCATGGCGGCATCAATGAGACCATCACCGTCCGCCGCATCTCTTACGGCGTCGGCTGCGAGAAGGTCTTCCCCGTGCATTCTCCCTCCATCGTCTCTGTCACCACCGTCCGCAAGGGCAAGGTCCGTCGGGCCAAGCTGTACTACCTGCGTGACCGCGTGGGCAAGAAGGCCAAGGTCAAGGAGCGCATCTGACAAAGCAAAATGGCAGTCCCGTTTTCGGGGCTGCCTTTTGTTTTGCGCTGCTGTTTGTGCAAAATAAATTCCGAACTTTACAGAATGCTGCTTTTGCGGTAAAATGAACTGACGTACGAATGATTTGTGAGGGTGTCTGAATGAAAAGAATCGCATTCTTTCAGGATAATCTTGACGTGGGCGGCATCCAGAAGTCTCTGGTGAACCTCCTGCGGAATTTTGATTATGAGCATTTTCAGGTGGACCTCTACCTGTCGGACAGGCGCTCTTTCTGGAAGGTGGATTTCCCGCCCCAGTTGAATATCAAGTATCTGAAGCACATTCCCCGCATCTGCTCCTTTATCCCCTTTGATACCGCCAAAACCATGGTCAGCCTGGACTTTGGGGATTGCGGGGAGTATGACCTGGCAGTGGACTTCAATTCCTACCAGTTCTCCTGCGCCCTGGGGGCGCTCACCGTTCCTGCCAGGCGCCGGGTCATGTGGATCCATAACAATGTCTCCGTCAAGCTGGAGAATGAATGGAAGTACCGGGTGCTGTGGCATAACTTTAAGGATAAATTCAAGTATTATGATGGCTTTGTGGGGGTATCTCAGGGCGTGATCGAGCCCTTCATGGCCAGCGCCGGCATCTTTGACCCGGCCAAGTTCACCGTCATCCAAAACACCATTGATACAGGTGAAATCTATACCAAAGCCCGGGAGACCACGGATTTTGCCCCGGACCCCAATAAAATGAACTTTGTGGCCATTGGCCGCCTCTGCCACCAGAAGGGCTACGACATCATGCTGGATGTTTTCGCCAGGGCCAGCCGCCAGCGGGATGATTTGCACCTGTATATCATCGGCGACGGGGATAAGCGCTTCTTTCTGGAGTACCAGCGGGACAGCCTGGGCCTGACGGATAAGGTCACTTTCCTGGGCCAGCAGACCAATCCCTTCCAGTACATGGACAAGATGGATGCCTTCGTCTCTACCTCCCGCTATGAGGGCCAGCCATTGAATGTGATGGAGGCCAAGGCCCTGGGCCTGCCCCTGTATTGCACCAAGAACCTGGAAAAATACAGCGAGGGCCTGGAAGGGTATGAGGATATCGTCTCCGCCATTGTCTCCGCCCGCCGCGTGCCTAAAACCCGGGATGATCTGCATGAATATAACGCGGAGATCATCCGCCGCATCAAGCAGCTGGCGGAGCCCAAGGTGGAAATGGCCCCCCGGAAAAAGACCGTCAACATCATCGCCCTGCACCTGGGCGTGGGCGGCGTGGAAAAGGCTATCATCAGCATGGCCAACCTCTTTGCCCAGCGCTATGAGGTGAACCTGTTCAGCGTCTACAATATGCCCGGCTCCCCGGCCTTCCCGGTGGACAGCCGGGTGCACGTCCTGTACATGCTGCGGGATATTCCCAACCGGGAGGAATGGAAGGCCACCCTCCGTGGCCTGCACCCCATCCGCTTTGTGCGGGAGAGCATCCGCAGCGTGAAGATCCTCCTGGGCAAAAAGCGGGCCGTAAAACGGATCATCCAGTCCGTCACCGACGGTGTGCTCATCACCACCCGCCATGAGGATAACGTGCAGCTTTCCAAATACGGCGCCCCCGCGGTGCTGAAAATCGGCCAGCTGCACCATGACCACCGCTTTGAAAAGAAGTACGTCCGTGGCTTTCAGAAGCAGTATGACGGCATCGATGTGCTGGCTTTGCTGACGCCCCAGCTGGTTAAAGAAGCGGCGGAGCTGATGCAGGGGCATAACAGCCACACCAGGCTGGTCTACATCCCCAACTTCCTGGAGCGTTATCCTGCCGACCCGCTTGCCGCCCCACGGGAAAAAACCGTCCTTGCCGCCGGCCGCCTTACGGAAGTCAAACGCTTTGACCTGCTGATCCGCCAGTTTGCCCATATCCATGACCGGGCCCCGGATTGGACCCTTCGCATCCTGGGCGACGGAGAGGACGAGGAAAAGCTCCACACCCTGGTGCGGGAGCTGGATGCTGAGGAATACATCATCCTTGCCGGGCGGAAAAACGGCAGGGAAGTGGAGCAGGAGATGTGCGCTGCCTCCTTCTTTGCCATGTCCTCCCGCTCGGAGGGCTTCCCCTTTGTGCTGCTGGAGGCCCAGAGCTGCGCCCTGCCCATCCTGGCCTATGACGTGCGGGTAGGCCCCGGCTTCATCGTCCACCAGGGGCAGGACGGCTACCTGGTGCCGGAAGGAGACCAGGCCCTCTATGAGCAGCGGATGCTGGAAATGATGGCTGACCCTGCGCTGCTGCGCCGAATGGGGGAGAAAGCCATGGAAGAAGCAAAACAATTCTCCCGGGAAAATGTAGCGGAGAAATGGTATTCGGTGATCGAAAATGAAGAATGAAACGATGCTCAACGCAATAGGGACCTTTGTCCGCAACCACTGGCTGATGCTGCTCATTGTCATCCAGCCCCTGCTGGATGTGCTGGCCTTCTGGACCAAGAGCCCGGACGGCACCCTGGCGGGCTATATCCGCCTGGCCATCATGCTGCTTCTGCCGCTGTACCTGCTCTTTACCCTGAAGGAGAAGAAACGCTTTGTCCTGTCCATGGCAGCCATCGCCCTGGTGTGCCTGTTGCATATCCTCAACTGTATGCGCCTGGGCTATGTGAGTGCCGCTTTTGACATCTCCTACGCGGCCAAGACCGCCCAGATGCCCATTCTGGCCGTCTGCTTCATGCATTGCATCCGCAACGAGCAGACCCGGAACCAAGCCTATTGGGGTCTGTTTTTTGCCGCCGCCATCACTGCCGCCTCCATTGCTCTGTCCTGGCTCACTGGTACGGCCAACGTGACCTATGGCGCAGGCCTTGGGATCAGTGGCTGGGTCATTGACGATAACCGCTGTGCCAACAGCGTTATCGTGGTCACTCTGGCTGCCTTCTCTGTGTTCTGTGCTGTGAAGTCCGATAAGCTGCTGGTCAATATTCTGGTGCCTGTTCTGGCCTTGGTGGTGCTGCTGTCCAACGGCACCAAGGCATGTTATTTTGGCGTTTTCGTTATATTTACCGGCTTTGCCCTGTTCCTGATCGCTGAGAAGTTCCTCAAGGGAACGGCGCTGAAAATGCCTGTGGTCGTTATGCTCCTGGCCCTTTCGCTCCTGGCGGTTGTGCTCACGCCCATTACCCCCATGTATAAGGTGCGCTTCGCCCAGACCAGCTTTGCCCAGCAGAATCAGGGCGAGGTGGAGAGCAAGCTCCAGGCGCTGGGCTATGATATTGACGCCCTCACCGACGAGGAGAAGCTAAGCGACCCTGTAGTGCGGCAGGTGTACGAGGACTATTACCGCAAGATGCTCTGGTGCATCATGCCCAACATGTTTGACCGCTTCACCATCGATGAGATCATCCAGAAGTACGACTTTACCACCGACGCCAAGACCCTGATCAATGTCCGCCAGATCAAGAGCACCTATGCCGCCCTCATGTGGGACCATAGCGATTCTTTAACTCATCTCTTCGGCATCGACGTCTCCGACATCTGGCTCACCGGCAGCTGTGACCTGGAGAACGATTGGCCCGCCATCTATTACTATTACGGCATTGTGGGCTTCGGGGCCTACCTGGCCTTCCTTCTGTACTTTGTGGTTCTCATCATCCGGCGGCTGTTCAGAAACTTTAAGACTGCTTTTACTGCGGATAACTTCATCCTGCTCATCACCTTTGCATTGCTGGTGGGCCTGGCCCAGTTCTCCGGCTCCGTCCTTCGCCGGCCCAATGTGTCGGTGTATCTGTCTCTGGTGTTGGGGCTGATCTATTACCAGACTGTGGTGAAGCCTGACAATGAAGAAAACGACCTTTGGAGAAAACTGTAATGAAGCTGAGTATTATTGTCCCGGTCTATAATGTGCTGCCCTATATCCGCCCCTGTCTGGACTCCCTGGTGGGCCAGACCATGGAGGATTATGAGATCATCCTCATCGACGACGGCTCCACCGACGGTACCGCGCAGGTACTGGCGGAGTATGCCGCCCGCTACCCGGAGAAGATCGTCCTGAAGCGGGTGGAAAACGGCGGCCAGGGTCGGGCCCGGAACATTGCCATTGACATGGCGCAAGGGGACTACCTGGGCTTTATCGACAGTGACGACTGGATCGACGCCACTATGTACGAAAAACTCTGGAAGCGGGCGGAGGAAACCGGCGCGGACGTGGTGGTCTGCGACTGGCTGAAAAAATACAGTGACGGCCGTGAACAGATACTCTCGGCCAAGGTACAGGATCATTGGATTTCCGCCGCCGGCTCTGCCTGTAATAAAATCTTCCGCCGCTCCCTGGTGGGGGACACCCGTTTCCCTGTGGGGCTGTGGTATGAGGACTTTTATTTTTCCGCCATTCTTCTGCTGAAGGCCAAAGGGATCGAGTATCTGGGGGAACCCCTCTATTTCTACCGGCAGAGCCAGTCCTCCACCATGCGGAACAATAACTCTGCCAAGAATCTGGACATGCTGACCATTCTTGACATGCTGGAAGAATATATGCTGCCCAACGGGTTTAAGGATGAATTCGAGTTTTTCATTGTCAATCATGTGCTCATTGATTCCATGAACCGGGTGTACCGGCAAAACGCCCCCGACCGGGACCAGGTCCTGTCCCAACTGCGCCGTTATGCCCATAGTAAGATCCCTGCGCTGCGCCGCTGTACCAGTTATCTTCAGGAAAGCCGTAACCGGCGTATTATTGCGCGATTGAACTACGCGGGCCTGTACGGCCTGAGCCGCTCCATCCTTGATTGCAAAGCCCGGCTTACAAAGACATAAAGCCGGACCTGCGCCGGGTAAGCGCCGAAAAAACAGATTATCAGGAGTAAGCCCATGATCAAAACAAAGGACGATTTGAACTATTACCTGCTTTGCGACAAAGTGGCCAGGGGGGAGACGAAGGCACACCCATCCCTGATAGGCGACAGACTGTGGAAGTTCCAGATCCTTTACCGTAAGGCAGAGTATCATTACAATAACCGGGAAAAGCTGTGGCATAAGCTGGCCTATATGTTCACCTACTGGCGTTTCCGCCGCCAGCGTGACAGACTGTGCTCCGAACTGCCCCTGAATGTCTTTGCCGAGGGCCTGGTGATCTGGCATGGCCAGAATATCATTGTCAATGAGCATGCCAGGGTGGGCCGGAATTTCTCCATCTCTGCCGGCTGCTGCATCGGCCATGTGAACGGCCAGACCCCGGTGATCGGGGATAATGTGGAAATGACCCTGGGCAGCCGGGTGTTGGGCGGTGTGACCATCGCCAACGATGTGACCATTGGCGCCGGGGCCCTGGTGCTGAAAGATATTGACACCCCCTATACCACCTGGGGCGGCCTGCCTGCAAAATGTATCTCTCAGAAAAAGAACGCCTATGTGGCGGAAAAGAAGGAACGCCTGAAAGACGTTCTGCGATAAAGAAAAAATCGTAAGCCGAAACCGGCTTACGATATTTTTATAGTTTTTTGTCCTTGATTCGATTGTTTAAAGTCATCAGCAGATGCACACAGAGCCGCATCCGCCGCCGCAGCAGATGATCCAATAGCTTGTGCTGCCGGCTCATGTTTTTTACATAGGGGTTTTGCCGGTAGTCCGGGAATTTTTGCAGGAAGTCCTGCATCAACTCCTCCTGCACCGGGCTTTTCCGGTCCGCCAGGTTGGCCCGCACCGAGGAGGTGAGAAATACGCAGTGAAAAGCCAAGTATTCCAGCACGTCACGCAGCTGCTCATAGCGGCCCTGGCTCTTGTAGAAATCAATCAGCTCATCCACCGCCGGGATGATCTCCAGATTCCGCCGCACCTTCTGGGTGTTGGTGACGGAGCCGGGCCTCTGCACATAGCGGTGCAGCGCCTTGGGAATGTACAGGATTTTGTCCGTGAAAGCGTATAGCTTGGGTATTGTCCGCAGATCTTCAAACCAGACCCGGGGCGTAAAACGGATTCCATTGTCCGTGAACAGGCTCCGCCGAAAGACTTTGTTCCAGACGTCCGGCCCCTCCAGCAGCAGCTCCGGGTACTCCTCCAGCGACAGCGTTTCCCGACGCTTGCACCCTGCCATATATTTCAGCTCCCGCCCCTCGGTATTCACGGCGATGGAATCGAAAATGCAGATGTCAAAATCCTGCTCCGTCAGGGAAAGAATTTCCTCCATGCCTCCGGGAATCAGGTAGTCGTCGCTGTCGATAAAGTAGAGAAATTCACCTGTTGCCGCGTCAATGCCCACGTTCCGTGCCTGGCCCTGGCCGCTGTTTTCGATGCTGATCATCTGCACAAAGCCGGGACAGTCCCGGACATAGCTTTCCGCGATCTCTGCCGAGCGGTCCTGGGTGCCGTCGTTGACAATGATCACCTCATAGCCCGGCTCCCGTCCTGCGGCCAGCCGCTGCCGGCCCGGCTCCACCACCGAGTCCAGACATTTGGCGATATAGTCCTCCACGTTGTATACGGGTATGATCACGCTGAGCTTTGGCATGTTCTTTTCCTCACTTATGCTTGACTTTGCTGTTAAGCCCCATCAGGAAACGCACGGCGCCGTACCGTTTCTTTTCCATCAACCGGCTCAGCAGCTGGTACTTCTTGGGCGCCGCCTTCACATAGGGGTTCTGCCGGAAGTCCGGGTGCTTTTCCAGAAAATCGTCCACCAGCTCATCCAGCACCGGGCTTTGCGGGTCTGCCATACAAATCCGCACCGGCGCCACCAGAAACTGGTTAAAAAAGGCGATGTAGGTGAATTCGTTTTGATAGACTTCATATTGCCCTTTGCCTTTGTAGTATTGGCTCAGATCCTCTATGGCGTCAATCAGCTCCAGATTGCGCTTCAAATTGGCGGAATTGATGATGGAGCCGGAACGCTGCAAATACACATACCATTGCCGGCTGTCCGCCACAATGCGGTCCGTCAACAGGTACAGCTTTGGCATCGTGCGCAGATCCTCATACCAGACTCGCCCGGGGAAGCGCAGCCCGCTGTCCATAAACAGGCTGCGGCGGCAGAGCTTGTTGCAGCCGGAGGGCGGGCACAGCAGCAGCTCCGGGAAATCCTTCAGCGCCACCGGCCCCTCCTTGGGGCAGCTGCGGATGTCGTCCAGCACCACCCCCGCCTCCGTCACGGAGAGCATCCCGAAGACGCAGATGTCAAAATCCTCTTCCAGTTTTGCCAGCATTTCCGGCACCGCGTTCTCCCGCAGCCAGTCGTCGCTGTCCAGAAAGCACACGAATTCGCCTTCCGCAGCCTCCAACCCAGTGTTTCTCGCTGCGCCCAAACCGCCGTTTTCCTGCTGGATCAGCCGAATCAGGGAAGGGTAACGCTTTGCGTAGTCCGCCGCAATGGCCCCGGAGCCATCGGTGGAGCCGTCATTTACAACGATCACCTCGTAGCCATCCAGTCCCGGGTAGATCACCGAATCCAGGCATTTTGCCAGATACTTTTCCACATTGTACACAGGAATCACAATGCTGAGTTTTGTCATGCGCCCACTCCCTTGTCTTGCTCTGCCTATCATACCATATTCCCTTCCGGCCTTTCAAGAGAAATAAGATGCATAAAGGAGTTGCTTAACTGGGGGGATTGGGTGTATAATATGATGAATCTTTATGTGGAATGGAGATTGGCATGAGCAAACACACGAAAAAAACAAATGCAGAGCTGCCTGAACTGACCCCGCGGGAGAAGTCCCGCCGGGAGATTTATGACTGGATTTATTGCCTCAGCGTGGCGCTGATCACCTGCGTGGTCATCTTCGCCTTTTTCATCCGGCTGATTGACGTCCGGGGCACATCCATGAACCCCACTCTGAATAACAACGATAAAATGTTGGTTTCCGGCCTGTTCTATGAGCCCAAGGTTGGTGACGTGGTGGTTTTCAAAAAAGATGAGTATGACCCGGAGCGGGCGCTGGTCAAGCGTGTCATTGCCACCGAGGGGCAGGTCATCAATATGGACTTTGACCACGGTATCGTCTATGTGGACGGCGTTCCCATCGAGGAAGACTACATCATGGAGCCGACCACCAATAAGATTGACTTTATCGGCCCCCAGACCGTTCCGGAAGGCTGCGTCTTTGTCATGGGCGATAACCGCAACGCCTCCACTGACAGCCGCAAGAAAGAGATCGGCATGGTGGATACCCGCCTCATCCTCGGCAGGGCCTATGCGGTGGTCTATCCGCTGTCCCAGGTGAGGGCAGTCAAATGATGGATAATCAGTATGAAAAAATGAATATCCAGTGGTTTCCCGGCCACATGACCAAGGCCCAGCGGATGATCGAGGAAAACCTGAAGCTGGTGGATGCCGTCTGCGAGATTCTGGATGCCCGCATCCCCCGGTCCAGCCGCAACCCGGATATTGACCGTCTGGCGGGGGACAAGCCCCGCCTGGTCATTCTTAACCGTACCGACCTGGCGGACCCCACCATTACCGCCCGCTGGCGGAAGTATTTCGAGGCTCAGGGTATGGCCATCCTGGAAACGGATGCCAGAACCGGCAAGGGCGTCAACGGCTTTGCTCCGGCCATCCGCCGCCTGCTGGCGGATAAGATCAAAGAATATGAGGCCAAGGGCCAGGTGGGCCGCCCCCTGCGGGTCATGATCCTTGGCATCCCCAACGTGGGAAAATCCACCTTCATCAACAAGGTGGCCAGCCGTAAGGCCGCCATCGCCGGGGATAAGCCTGGCGTCACCCGGGGCAAGCAGTGGATCAACATTGATGCCGGCCTTGACCTGCTGGATACACCCGGTATTCTCTGGCCCCGGTTTGACAGTCAGGAGGTGGGGGAGATGCTGGCCATCACCAACGCCATCAAGGCCGACGTGCTGGATAAGGAGACCCTGGCTGCCAATTTCATGCTCCGCCTGCGGCAGATGTACCCCCAGGCCATTGTGGACCGCTATAAGTTCCAGCCCGACCCGGAGATGAACGGTTTTGAGCTGCTGGAGCAGGCAGCCAAAAAACGTGGCTTCCTGGTGTCCCGTGGCGAGTATGATATTGAGCGTATGGCCAACACCCTCCTGGGCGAATACCATGACGGGAAGCTGGGCCGCCTGTCTCTGGAGGCGCCGGATGAATGATCTCTGGACTTTGGAGCGGGAGATTCTGCAGGAGGGATATACCCTTCTCTGCGGAGTGGATGAGGCCGGCCGCGGTCCCCTGGCGGGGCCGGTGTGCGCCGCCGCAGTGATCCTGCCTGTGGGCCTGGAGCTTCCCGGCCTGAACGACTCCAAGAAGCTGACGGAAAAGCAGCGGGAAGCCCTTTTTATCCCTATCAAAGAGGCTGCAAAAGCATATGGAATCGCTTTTGCAACTGTGGAAGAAATTGAGAACTTAAACATCCTGAATGCCACCTTTTTGGCTATGAACCGTGCAATTTCTCAACTTTTCCCCCAGCCTGAGATTGCTTTGATTGACGGCAACCGCAACACCGGCATTTCCGTCCCCAGCCGCTGCATCGTCAAGGGGGATTCCCGCTGTGCTGACATTGCCGCCGCCTCCATTCTGGCCAAGGTCAGCCGTGACCATTACATGCTGGAAATGGCCGAAAAGTACCCGGAATATGGCTTTGAGCGGCATAAAGGCTATGGAACCAAGGCACATTATGACGCAATCCGGGAGTATGGCCCCTGCCCGATCCACCGGCCCAGCTTCCTGAGGAAGATGCACTGATGGATAAAAAAAGCCTGGGACCCTGGGGGGAGGAGCAGGCCGCCCGCTACCTGCGCCTTCACGGCTACAGCATCCTGGAACGCAACTTTTCCTGCCGCGCCGGAGAGATCGATATTGTTGCTAAAAAAGGAAAATTTATTGTTTTTGCTGAAGTTAAGGCGAGGAAAAATGCTGAATTTGCGGAGGCCAGGGAATTCGTCACCTACGCCAAGCAGCAGCGGATCCTTGCCACTGCCCAGCTGTATTTGTCCACCCACGACGGGGATTTGCAGCCCCGCTTTGACGTGCTTGAGGTCTATGCCCCTGACGGGGAACAGAGCCGTAAAGTGAGAATTAACCACATAAAAGACGCATTTCAATAACTTTTCAAAGCAAATATGTAGCCCGGCTTATGCCGGGCTTGATTCAGCAGGTGCCTCTGGGGGTGAAGGTGGAGCAATAGGTCTCGCCCTTGGTGCTGGCCTTCTCGTTCTGCACGCTGATTCTTGCGGCGTTGCACTTGCAGTCAACGGTGTTGTACTTGCAGTTGGTCACGTCGCAGCCTACGCCGGGATTCGGGCCGGCAGTGTTCTTTTCGTACATTTTTCTAGCCTCCATTTATTTGGTGTGCGCTGTTATTATCTGATTTTATTTTGTTTTTATTCGGAGGGAAAGTTCTGCCTATGGCGCTTTATGCGATCGGTGACCTGCATTTATCGTTGGGAAAAGACAAACCAATGGATATTTTTGGCGATAAATGGCAGAATCATGCCGAAAAAATTAAAGAAGGATTTTCCGCTCTCTGGGATGAAGATGTCTGTGTTATCTGTGGTGATCTGAGCTGGGGCATGGGCATGGAGGAGACCCGGGAGGATTTTTTGTTTATCAACGCTCTGCCCGGCCGGAAGATTATTCTGAAAGGGAACCACGATTATTGGTGGAGCACCGCCGCCAAAGCCAAGCGTTTTTTCGCGGAAAACGGCATTGATACCATCGATATTCTGTACAACAATTGCTTTGATTACGGTGAATACGCCATTTGCGGCACCAGAGGCTGGTTCTATGAGGAAGAAAAGGGCGGCGACCACGATAAGAAGATCATGCGCCGGGAGATCATGCGGCTGGAAGCCTCGCTGAAAGCGGCGGGGGAGAAGCCCAAGTTGGCGTTTCTCCACTATCCGCCTGTGTATCTCAAGTACAGCTGCCCGGAGATTCTGGCGCTGCTGAAGGAATACCAGGTGCGGCTTTGCTGCTACGGCCATATCCACGGCAAGGGCTGTGCCGCCGCCTTCAACGGTTGGCGGGATGGAACAGAATACAAGCTTGTATCTGCCGATTTTGTGAATTTCACGCCGGTGAAGCTGATGGACTGAGAGGAAAAGGCATGGAATACCTTGACGTTTGCGATGAAAAAGGACAGCCTGCCGGCGGCATCGTGAGCCGGGAAAAGGCCCATCGGGACGGAATCCGGCACAGGACGGCCCATGTCTGGGTGATCCGGGAAGAAAAGGGACGGATACAGGTCCTGCTGCAAAAGCGCAGCGCAAACAAGGAATCTTTCCCCGGTATGTACGACACCTCCTCCGCGGGACATATCCCGGCAGGCTGTGAGCCGCTGGACTCCGCTCTGAGGGAACTGAGGGAAGAACTTGGGATTGAGGCCGGGGAAGGGCAGCTTTGTTATATCGGGGCCATCTGCAACCGGTATGAGGCGCAGTTCAGAGGCAAAATCTTCCGGGATAATGAGTATTGCAGTGTGTACCTGTACCGGGAGCCCCTGGATGCGGAATCACTGCATTTACAGGCCGAGGAAGTGGAAAGGGTGGACTGGTTTGACCTGGAGCAGGTCCGGGAGGAAATTGAACACAGCCGGGAGCGGTTTTGCGTTCCTGGAGCCAGCCTGGACTTGCTGAGGCGCTTCTTGCTGACGGAATAGGGGCTTTTAAGCGCAAATTCATGAATTTGTCATTGATTTTACTGCAAACATCTGGTATTATGCTATGGTGCGTGCAGACACATATATAGGAGGAAACAAAGATGATCGTAAAGAATGTAGAAAAGAAAGAGAAAAATACCGCTGCTTTTCAGGTGGAGACCGACGCTGCCGAGTTTGAGGCCGCTGTCAACGGCGCTTACCTGAAGAACAAGAGTTCTATATATATCCCCGGCTTCCGCAAGGGCAAGGCTCCCAGAGCTGTTGTGGAAGGCATGTATGGCGCTGAGGTGTTCTATCAGGACGCCATGGACGAGCTGGCCCCCAAGGCTTTCGAGCTGGGCCTGAAGGAGTCCGGCCTGCGCATCGTGGGCGCCCCCGCCATCTCTGACGTGAACGTTACCGAGGATCGCACCGTGGCTTACACCTTTGAAGTGACCCTGTATCCCGAAGTGACCCTGGGCCAGTACAAGGGTCTGAGCGCTGCCAAGGACGCCGTCAATGTCACTGATGAGGACGTGGAGAAGGCGCTGCAGGATGCACTCAAGCGCAACGCCCGCATCCTCACCGTTGACGACCGTGAGGCCCAGATGGGCGACACCGCCAACATCGACTTCGACGGCTATCTGGACGGCGAGCGTTTTGACGGCGGCAAGGCCGAGGGCTATGACCTGGAGCTGGGTTCCGGCTCCTTTGTTCCCGGCTTTGAGGAGCAGGTTGTTGGCATGAAGATCGGCGAGGAGAAGGACGTGAACATCACCTTCCCCGAGGATTACGTTGCTGATCTGGCCGGCAAGGCTGTTGTTTTCAAGGTGAAGCTCAACAGCCTGTCCGCCAAGGAACTGCCCGCCCTGGACGACGAGTTTGCCAAGGACGTTTCCGAGTTTGACACTCTGGAGGAGTACAAGGCCGATATCCGCGCCAAGCAGGAAGAGCAGCAGCGGGAGCAGGCGGAGAACAAGTTCCGCAGCGAGATTATGCGCCAGGCCTGCGACAACATGACCGTGGAGATCCCCGACGTGATGATCGACGAGAAGGTGGAGGAGATCGTCCGCAACTACGCCGCCAACTTCGGCTTCACCGACCGGAACACCTCCCTGCAGGATCTGCTGAACATGATGGGTGTTGACGCCGCCGCTATCCGTCCCTCCGCTGAGATGCAGGTCAAGACCGAACTGCTGCTGGAGGCAGTTGCTGAGGCTGAGAATGCCGAGATCACCGAGGAGGAGACCGAGGAGTATCTCAAGCGGGTTGCCGAGGGGATCGGCGCCAAGCCCGAAGATATCAAGAGCTACTTCAGCAAGGAGTTTATTGAGGCCGAGATGAAGAAAGAGCGGGCCACCAACGCCATCATTGAGAGCGCTGTGGAGGCCAAGGCTGAATAAATTCCCGGGATTAGGGATATGCTCTCTTGGATGCTGATATTTGGAAGGAGAGTTTAATACAATGAGTTTAGTTCCTTATGTTGTGGAGCAGACCAGCAGAGGCGAGCGCTCCTATGACATTTTCTCCAGACTGCTGAACGACCGAATCGTGATGCTGTCTGAGGAAGTCAACGACACCACCGCAAGCCTTATCGTTGCCCAGCTTCTCTATCTGGAAGCCCAGGACCCGGACAAGGACATACAGTTTTACATCAACAGCCCCGGCGGCAGCGTGACCTCCGGCCTTGCGATCTATGACACCATGCAGTATATCAAGCCGGACGTGTCCACCATCTGCATCGGTATGGCGGCCTCCATGGGCGCCTTCCTCCTGTCCTCCGGCGCCAAAGGCAAGCGGATTGCCCTGCCTAATGCGGAGATCATGATTCACCAGCCCTCCGGCGGCAGCCAGGGCCAGTGCACCGATATCCAGATTCAGGCGGAGCAGATCCTGAAGATCAAGAAAAAGCTCAACGCCATCCTGGCCGAGAACACCGGCAAGAGCGTGGAAGAAGTGGAGCGGGACTGCGAACGTGACCACTTTATGACCGCCGAGGAAGCACAGGCCTACGGGCTGATCGATAAGGTCATTTACAAGCGTTGATACTTCTTTACGGGGGAACTTCAAAGTTCCCCCATGTTTTTAAGAGGGGATAACATATGGCAAGAAATGAAGACAGAAGAAGCATAAGATGCTCTTTTTGCGGCAAGCCCCAGTCGCTGGTGGAGAGAATGATCGCCGGCAACAACTGCTATATCTGCGACGAATGTGTGCGCATGTGCGCAAGCATCGTGGGAGAAGAGGAGGCTGTCTCTGCCGTCATGGGTTATGACGGGCTGCCGCTGGAATTTTCCAAGCTGCCCAAGCCCATGCAGATCAAGGAAAGACTGGACGACTATGTCATTGGGCAGGACCAGGCAAAAAAGGTTCTGTCTGTGGCTGTATATAACCACTACAAGCGGATTCTCCACGCCGCAGAGGAGGATGTGGAGCTGCAGAAAAGCAACATCCTGCTGATCGGTCCCACCGGCAGCGGCAAGACTCTGTTTGCCCAGACCATGGCGAAGATGTTGGATGTGCCCTTCGCCATTGCCGACGCCACCACCCTGACCGAGGCGGGTTATGTAGGCGAGGATGTGGAGAACGTGATCCTGAAGCTGCTGCAGGCGGCGGACTTCGATGTGGAGCGGGCCCAGAAGGGCATCATTTACATCGACGAGATCGACAAGATCGCCCGCAAGAGTGAGAATACCTCCATCACCAGGGACGTGTCCGGCGAGGGCGTGCAGCAGGCACTGTTGAAGCTGCTGGAAGGTACGGTGGCAAACGTGCCGCCCCAGGGTGGACGCAAGCACCCCCACCAGGAGTTCATCCAGGTGGACACCACCAATATCCTGTTTATCTGCGGCGGCGCATTTGATGGGCTGGATAAGATCATTGAAAAGCGTACCGATAAAAAGACCATGGGCTTCGGCGCTGACATAACCAGCAGCGCAGAGCGGGATGTGGGCCAGATCCTCTCCCAGGTGCAGCAGCACGACCTGCTGCAGTTCGGCATCATCCCGGAGCTGATCGGCCGTCTGCCGGTGGTGGCCAGTTTGGCCAGCCTGGGCCGGGATGACCTGGTGCGGATTCTGACGGAGCCCAAGAACGCCATGACGAAACAATATAAGGCTCTGATGAGCATGGACAATGTGGAGCTGGAGTATCAGCCGGAGGCGCTGGAGGCCATTGCCGACAAGGCCATCGCCATGAAGATCGGCGCCAGAGGGCTGAGAAGCGTGATGGAGGGCGTGATGACCGACGTGATGTACACCGTTCCCTCCGACGCCACCGCCAGCAAGATTATTATTACCGCCCAGGCTGTGACCGAGGGCGCAGCGCCCATTGTGGAGCATCGGGCGCAGTAATGCCAGGACTCCGGAAAGGAGAAGATTATGACTGACAACACCATACAGGCAAAGACCCTGCCTCTGCTGGCACTCAGAGGTCTGCATGTGTTTCCCGAAATGCTGCTGACCTTTGACGTGGAGCGGACGGCGTCCATCGGCGCACTGGGTATGGCCGCAAAGAGCAGCCAGCTCATTTTCCTCGCTGCGCAGAAAAGCCTGACGGCGGATATGCCCCAGGAGGAGGACATTTACCGGGTGGGCACGGTGTGCCGTATTCGCCAGCAGCTGCGCCAGCCCAGAGGCAACGTATGCAGGGTGATGGTAGAGGGCCTGTACAGGGCCAGGTTCCTGATGGTGAATGCTGACCCCAAGGGTTACACCGCGGAAATCATCGAACTGCCGGACAAGGACGAGCGGGTAAGCGCCGCCAGAAGGGAAGCACTGCTGAGAAACTGCATGTCTCTGTTTGAGGAGTATATCCAGTTCAACCAGGACATGGTAAACGAACAGCTGCTGAATCTGCTGGCCAATCCCAGCCCTGCCTATGTTTCCAATTACATATCTCAGACCGTCCATTTCAATCTGGAAGATAAGCAGAAGCTGCTGGAGGAGCTGTACCCCAACCGGCGGCTGGCCATGCTGTGCAAGCTGCTGAACACGGAGCTGGACGTGCTGAACATTGAAAAAGAGCTGAACGATGCGGCCCAGGAGGCAATGAACCGCAACCAGCGGGAATACTATCTCCGGGAAGAGATGAAGGCCATCCAGGCCGAGCTGGGTGAGGATGATGACATTGAGAACTACCGGGCGAAGATCGAGGCGCTGCCGGTGAGTGACGAGATCAGGGAACGGCTGAACAAGGAGCTGGGACGGCTTGCCAAACAGCCCTTTGGATCCTCCGAAGCGGCGGTGATCCGCAGCTATCTGGACGTTTGCCTGGAGATTCCCTGGGGCAAAACCACCCATGAAACCGTGAATATTGCTAAGGCCAGAAAGATTCTGGACGAGGATCACTATGGCCTGGAAAAGGTGAAGGAACGCATCTGCGAATATCTGGCGGTAAAGCAGCTGAGCCCGGAGATCAAGGGCGGGCTGATCTGCCTAGTGGGCCCTCCGGGAACCGGCAAGACCAGTATTGCCCAGAGCATAGCCAGGGCTACCAACCGCAAGCTGGTGCGCGTTTCTTTGGGCGGCGTCCATGACGAGGCGGAGATTCGGGGCCACCGGCGCACCTACATCGGCTCCATGCCCGGACGGCTCATCAGCGGCATTATCCAGGCCGGCAGCTGCAACCCCCTGATGGTGCTGGACGAGATCGACAAGCTGGCTTCCGACTACCGGGGCGACCCGTCGGCGGCGCTGCTGGAGGCTCTGGACGGCGAGCAGAACAGCACCTTCCGGGACAATTTCCTGGAGATCCCCTTTGACCTTTCCCAGGTGTTCTTCATCACCACCGCCAACTCCCTGGACACCATTCCCCGGGCCCTGCTGGACCGCATGGAGGTCATTGAGCTTTCCAGCTACACCGACGAGGAGAAGGTGCAGATTGCCAGGGAGCATCTGCTGCCTAAGCAGCGGAAGAAGCATGGCCTGCGGGCAAACCAGCTCCGGGTGGAGGACGGCGCCATCCGGGAAATGATCCGCGCCTACACCCGGGAATCCGGCGTGCGGCAGCTGGAGCGGCAGATCGCCGCCGCCTGCCGTAAGGCGGCCAGCGGCATTGCCGAGGGGCAGTTCAAGAGCCTGCATCTGTGTCCTGGCCAGCTGGAGAGCATCCTTGGCCCGGCGGTTTACAAGCCGGACGAGATCCGCAGGCGGGACGAGGTGGGCCTGGTGCGAGGCCTTGCCTACACCTCTGCCGGCGGTGAAGTTCTGGACGTGGAGGTGGCCGTAATGGAGGGCACCGGGCGGCTGGAGCTGACCGGCAACCTGGGGGATGTGATGAAGGAATCCGCCAAGGCGGCCCTGAGCTATATCCGCAGCCGGGCTGCCGTGCTGGGCATAGACCCGGATTTTTATAAAAACAAGGATATTCACATCCATTTCCCGGAGGGGGCAATTCCCAAGGATGGTCCCTCTGCCGGTATCACCATGACCATCGCGCTGATCTCTGCCCTGACCGGCGCCCCGGTGCGCCACGATGTGGCGATGACCGGGGAGATCACCCTGCGTGGCCGGGTGCTGCCCATCGGCGGGCTGCGGGAAAAGACCATGGCGGCCCTTCGCGCCGGAATCAAGACAGTGATTATTCCCGCCGAGAACGAGCCGGATCTGGAAAAGATCGACCCGCTGGTGCGCGCGCAGCTGCACTTTGTGCCTACGGAGCACGTGGATCATGTGCTGGATCTGGTGCTGATCCGGGAACGGGAGGAAAAGCAGCTCTGCACCGCCGGCATTGGCAGCAGTGGTGAGCGCTGCGCTGTGAGACAGTAGGTGAAGTATGGCAACGCTGAACGTTAACAAGGCGGAATTTATCAAGTCCGCCGCCTCACCCAGGCAGTTCATCCAAAGCTCCATCCCCAGCGTGGTGTTTGCCGGCAAGTCCAATGTGGGCAAGTCCTCGGTGATCAACAGGATGCTGAACCGGAAGAACTTTGCCCGGGTGGGGGCCTCGCCGGGAAAGACCATCCATGTGAACTACTTCTTCATTGACCAGAAGATTTATTTCGTGGACCTGCCGGGCTACGGCTATGCCAAGGTCTCCCAGGCTGAGCGGGACCGCTGGGGCAAGCTGATGGAGGACTTTTTCGCCACGCCGGGTCTGATCGACCTGGGGGTGATGATCGTCGACGCAAGGCATAAGCCCACCGCCGACGATGTAACCATGGCGGAGTGGTTCAAAAACGCCGGCTGCAAGCTGGTTGTGGTGGCAAACAAGCTGGACAAGCTGAAAAAGAGCGAGATCGAGCCCAATATGCAGTTGATCCGGGAGACCCTGACGCTGCCGGAGGAGGTTCTGCTGATTCCCTTCTCCGCGGAAAAGGGCCAGGGGCGAGAGCTTTTGCTGGCGGAAATTGTCAAATTAATATAATGTGTATAACAGGGGGCGAGGCAAAATTTGTGCTTCGCCCTTGTTTTTTCCAGTGGGTTTTGGTACAATATTACTAAATTGGGGGGTGAGCGCCATCGAGGGACTGCATTCCATTTGGGATGGATTTGATTTTACCTATATTCTCAGCATCCTTCTTGGGCTTATCCCATCGCTGCTGTGCATCACGCTTCATGAGCTGAGCCATGGCTTCGTGGCCTACAAGCTGGGGGACGACACCGCCAAAAGCCGTGGCCGTCTGACGCTGAATCCGCTGAAGCATCTGGACCCCATGGGGCTGTTGATGATGCTGGTGTTCCATGTGGGTTGGGCAAAGCCTGTGCCGGTGAATATGTATCGGTTCAAGAACCCCAAGCGGGGTATGGCGGTGACCGCCCTGGCCGGGCCGGTCAGCAACCTGCTGATCGCGGTGGTGTTTATGTTTTTGTACGGCGCCGCGTATATCCCCTTGGGGCGCAGCGCTGTGGGCTATTACTTTTTGCAGATGATCCAGCTGACGGCCATCATCAGTATTGGCCTGGGCATATTCAACCTTTTGCCCCTGCCGCCGCTGGACGGCTCCAAGGTGCTGTTTTCCCTGATGAGCGACGAGAGCTACTATAAGCTGATGCGTTATGAGCGCTACGGCGGGATCGTGATGCTGGTCCTGGTGGCCACCGGCGTTCTGGGCAAGCCCCTTTCTATCGCCATCGACGCGGTGTATGCCTGGTTGGTGCCCCTGGCCCAGCTGGCCTGCGACGGGGTATTTCATCTTTTTTATATGTGAGTGATAATGGAAAATCCCAATTTCTTCCTTGAGGGAATCGTTAAGGAAAAGAACCAGCTTCAGGATTTTGAGGGGCCGCTGAGCCTGATCCTGATGCTGCTTTCCAAGAATAAAATAGAGATCCGGGACATCAAGATCGCAGATATTCTTGACCAGTATCTGGAATATCTGGACAAGATGCAGAGCATGGACCTGGAGGTGGCCAGTGAGTTCGTGCAGATGGCCTCCCACCTGCTCTATATCAAGACGCGGACGCTGCTGGCCGGGGACGAGGAGGTCTCCGAGCTGGAGGTGCTGATGGCCTCGCTGGAGCAGCTGAAATGCAGGGATATCTTCGCTGCCGTGCAAAAGGTGACGCCGGAGCTGAAAAAGGCCTCGGAGCTGGGGCTGCTGTACTACGCCAAGCTGCCGGAGCCGCTGCCCAAGACCGCCAGAGAGTATGAGTACCGCCATGAGCCGGTGGATCTGCTGAAGGCCCTGTACGGCATCTATTCCCGGGGCGGCAAGACGCCGGAGCCGGATATCAGCCAGGCGGTGCCCAAGCGCATTATCTATAGCGTGCGGGACAAGAGCTATCAGATTCTGCTGCGGCTGAAGGAAGGCGGGACAACGCTGCAGGCCCTGTACCGGGACTGCCGCTCCCGGTCGGAGATCGTGGCAACCTTTATGTCCATCCTGGAGCTTTGCAGTATGGGCAGCATCCATATCAGCCGGGCAGGAGATGACTATGCCCTGGCCTTTGCCGGCGGTGATGTGGACGAAATCATGGAAAAGATTGTTGAGTAAATGATGATTGATATACTTTCTGTTATTGAGGCTATCCTTTTCGCAGCGGGGGAGAGTGTCCCTGTGGCCCGGCTTTCCCTGATCCTGGGCGTTGGTGAGGATGAAGTCCTCGCCGCGGCCAGAGAACTGCGGGAGAAATATGAGAGCGAGCAGCGGGGAATGAGAATTTTGCAGCTGGATGACCGGCTGCAGATGTGCTCAGCGCCGGAATTTGCGCCCTATATCAGCAAGGTGCTGGAGCAGAGAAAGCCGCCGATGCTGTCCCAGCCGGCGCTGGAGACCTTGGCCGTTGTGGCCTATTTCCAGCCGGTGACCAGGGCCTATGTGGAGCAGGTGCGCGGGGTGGACAGCTCCTACACCGTCAGCGCCCTTTGCGAGCGGGGGCTGATTGAGGAGTGCGGCCGGCTGGAGGTTCCGGGCCGCCCGGCGATCTTCCGCACCACAGATGTGTTTTTGCGCACCATGGGCATCAGCAGCCTGGCGGAGCTGCCGCCGCTGCCGGATATGACCAACGGCGAAGGAATCGAAAAGCTGCAAAGCGCCATCAACAAATTGCAGGACCCCGGCTTGAAGGAACAGATCTCATTGAGCGAAGTCACAGGAGAAACTGTGGAGGAGTGATGTAATTGGTCTGGTTGATCGTTCTGGGCGTTATTATCGGCATAATTGCGCTGATCATGCTCATTCCGGTTGGGGCAGACGTGGGCTATGAAAACGGAGAGTTGAGCGTTTCGGCCAAGGTGTGCGGCGTCATGCTGAAGCTGCTGCCAAGAAAGCCTGCGGATGAATCCAAGCCCAAGAAGGAAAAGAAACCCAAAAAAGAGAAAAAGCCCAAAGAGGCCGGGCCGGAGCAGGCGCCAAAGCCCAGGAAGAAACTGAATCTCCAGCTGAACATGGACGAGATTCTGGCCCTGGTCAAGGCGGTCCTGCGAGGCTTTGGCAAGTTCGGCAAGCTGACCGTGGACCGTTTCTTGCTTCACTATGTGGCGGCCGGAACAGACCCCTACGCCACGGCCATGACCTATAACTATGTGAACGCGGCCCTGTCCTCCCTGGCCCCGATCTGCGCGGAGCGCTTCATTGTGAAGGATTGTGATGTCTGGACCAATATCGATTTTACCGAGGAAAAGACCAGGATCGACTTTGGCCTTTGCGTGGTGATCCGCATTGGCCAGGTGTTCCGCATGGCCTTTGCGATCCTCTTCGGGGCGTTGTGGATCCTGATTAAGAATAAGTTCCGCCTGCTGAAAGAGAAACGCAAAAACAGGGGAAGCGGGAACGAGGCCTCCCCGGAGGGGCAGCCGGAAGAAGCGAATACGGAGAACGAAACAGAAGAAAATATACAAGAAGAGGAAAGGATGGACTCTAATGGATAATAACCCTATCGGCGAACTGATGCAGAACACGATAGAGAGCGTGAAGAACATTCTCAAGGTTGACACGGTGGTTGGCGACCCCATCTACACGCCTGACGGCATTACGCTGGTCCCCATCTCCAAGGTCAGCGTTGGCTTTGGCGGCGGCGGCGTGGAGTTCAACAGCAAAAAGACCGGGGAGCAGCGCCCCTATGGCGGCGGCAACGCCACCGGCGTCAAGATCGACCCCATCGGTTTCCTGGTGATTAAGGACGGCACGGTGCGGATGATCAATGTCACGCCGCCCGCCAGCAACACCGTTGACCGGATCATTGACATGGTGCCCCAGGTCATGGACCGGGTGGACGCGTTCATTGCCAAGCAGAAGAGCGACAAGGTCTGAGCGACTCATATTATCTGAATAATTGTCAATAATAAGCACTGCCTTGGAAAGGCGGTGCTTATTATTAAGAAAACAATATCTGTATGCGCTTCCCTGGCGGTAATGCTGGCCCTTTTGCCCAGCGCAGCGGCGGCAGCGCCCGGCCCCAGCGCAAGCTCGGCGGTAGTGATGACCGGGGATGGGCAGCTGCTCTATGACAAGAACGGCCAGGCCAGGGCGCTGATCGCCAGCACCACCAAGCTTATGACGGCCATTGTGGTGCTGGAAAACGCAAAGCTGAATGAGCTGGTGGATATTAAACCCGAATACTGCAATATTGAAGGCTCCTCCATGTACCTGAAAGCGGGGGAGCGCTACACGGTGAAAGAGCTGCTGCTGGGGTTGCTGCTGGAATCCGGCAATGACGCGGCCTGCGCCCTGGCCTGCCACACGGCGGGGAGTATGGAGGGCTTTGCAGGTCTGATGAACAGGAAGGCGGCGCAGCTGGGGATGACGGGCAGCAGCTTTGCCAATCCCCATGGTCTGGATGCCCAGGGCCATTATTCCACCGCCATGGACATGGCGAAGCTGATGTGCTATTGTATGGAGAACCAGAGCTTCCGCCAGCTATGCGCCACGAAAAGCTGCAGCATCCATGGACAGACCCTGGTGAACCATAACCGGCTGCTGGAGCTCTGTCCCGGCTGTGTAGGCGGCAAGACCGGCTACACCCTTTCGGCGGGCCGCTGCCTGGTGAGCTGCTGTGAGAGGAAAGGGCTGCGGCTGGTATGCGTCACGCTGTCCGCTCCGGATGACTGGAACGACCACATGGCCCTGTATGACTGGGCGTATTCCCGCTTCACATTGAAAGATGTGATGGAGGGCCAGTGCTTTTCCGTGCCGGTGATATCCGGAACGGTGGAAACTGTCCAACTGGTGCCGGAAAAGAGCATTGAGGTCTATACCGGCAGCTGCCGGCAGATTGTCCTGCAGGCAGAGATGCCAAGATTTGTCTTTGCCCCGGTAAATAAGGGGGAGACAGGCGGACAAATTTGGGTTATAATAAACGAAAAGATCATTGACGGCTGCAGCCTCATCTATGCCGAGGACGCGGAGCTGGCCGTCACAGCAAGGAATACAGACGGCAGGTGAAGCAAACATGAAGGAACGACTGCAAAAAATCATTTCCGCCGCGGGGCTCATGTCCCGCCGGGCGGCAGAGGACTGCATCAGCGCCGGGCGCGTCAGTGTAAACGGTATGACCGCAGTCCTGGGGGACAAGGCTGACCCCGATACCGACAGCATCCTTGTGGACGGCGCACCCCTGCCGTCCGGGAGCGAGAAGGTTTACATAATGCTGAACAAACCCAAAGGCTATGTGACCACCATGAAGGATGAGAAGGGGCGGAAGAACGTCAGCGAGTTGGTGAAGGGCTGCGGCGTCCGGGTTTACCCGGTGGGCAGGCTGGATATGTATTCCGAAGGGCTGCTGCTGATGACCAATGATGGAGACTTTGCCAATCGGATGATGCATCCGTCCCACAATGTGAGCAAGACCTACCACACCTGGGTACAGGGCCAGGGCATCGGGCCGGCGATGGAGTGCCTGCGCCAGCCCATGAAGCTGGACGGCTATATGCCCCATCCGGCAGAGGTTGAGCTGGTGGAACTGATTCCCGGCGGCGCAGTGCTGGCCATCTGTATTCACGAAGGCAGAAACCGGCAGGTGCGGAAAATGTGCGAGGCGGTGGGCCTGAAGGTCACAAGGCTTCGGCGGGTATCAGAGGCCGGGCTTACGCTGGGTGAGCTGAAAAGCGGCCAGTGGCGGTACCTGACAGAGGAAGAACTTCAGCGGCTGAGGGGCTGAGAATGGAAAAGGATATTCTGCAGCGGATTGCCGAGGAGTGCGGAGACTACTCCAAGCGGCAGAAAGCCATCGCAAAGTATATCTGTGAAAACAGCGAGATCGTGGCTTTTATGACGGCCCAGATGCTCTCCGAAGCGACAGGGGTCAGCGAGTCCTCGGTGGTTCGCTTTGCCCGGCAGCTTGGCTTTGACGGGTATATCGAGCTGCGCCGGGCCTTACAGCAGCTGATCAAAGAACGCATTGCCACCCGGGAAGAGGCAGCGGAGCTGGACAGCCGGGAGCTGGGGCAGTTGGTTGCCGCCGGGGTGCAGAGTTTGCAGGCTATAGCCACCCCTCAAAACGAACGGGCCCTGGAACAGGCCTTTCTTCTGCTCAGCGGGGCGGAGCGAATCGTGGTACAGGCCGGGCTTGGAATGGAGGGGCTTGACAGCAACTTTGCCGGCGGTCTGCGGGCTTTGGGATTTCCGGCCTGCGTTGCGCCGGAGGGGATTACCAGGGAAATCCTGGCGCTGGATGACAGGTCCGTCCTTGTGAGCATCAGCGGTCACTACTATTCCGGGCTGCTGGGCCCGGTCAGATACGCCAGGGCCCGGAACGCCGGGGTGCTGGTACTGGCGGAGGACGAGACGGTACCCCTGCGCCAATATGCCGACGCCATGCTGGTGGGCAGGGGGCTGGCCGCTGTGGCTGTGCTGATAACGGCGCTGCTCTCTACCCTGGAAAAGAGCGGGGAAAAGCGTTTGGAAGCAAATCTTGCGGAGCTGGACGCTCTGCACAGGGAGTATCATACATATGAGTTTACGGAAAACTGAATTGGTTGTCATTGGCGGCGGGGCAGCCGGGATGATGTGCGCCTACACCGCGGCCCAGCGGGGGATAAAGACCGTGTTGCTGGAGCCAAACCGCCAGCTGGGGCGCAAAGTGCGCATCACCGGCAAAGGCCGCTGCAATGTGACCAACAGCTGTGATATCAAGACCTTTATGGCCAACATCCCCGGCGACGGACGCTTTCTGTACAGCGCCCTGAACCGGCTTTCCCCGGCGGACACCATGGCCTTTTTTGAAAATCACGGCCTGCCCCTGAAGGTGGAGCGGGGGAACCGGGTATTCCCGGTGTCCGATAACGCCAACGATGTGGCGGGAACGCTGACCCGGCTCTGCGAACGGGCGGGGGTGGAGATTCTGCACGCCGAGGCCCGGGATATTTTGACGGAGGACGGCGCGGTCACTGCTGTGGTCACAAAGGACGGCACCATCGAATGTACGGCCGCGGCACTGTGTACGGGGGGCGTGTCCTACCCGCTGACCGGCTCCACCGGCACGGGCCACAGGATAGCAAAGAAGCTGGGCCACAGCGTCACGCCGCTGCGCCCATCCCTGGTTCCGCTGGAGAGCGGCGACGCTTACTGCGGCGAGATGCAGGGCTTTGCCTTGAAGAATGTTTGCCTTTCTGCCTATGAGGATGATAAACTGATCTACAAAGAGCTGGGCGAAATGCTGTTTACCCATTTCGGCGTTTCCGGCCCCCTGGTGCTTTCCGCCAGCGCCCATATGCGGAACATGGGCAAGGCCGTCTACCGGCTGGAGATCGACCTGAAGCCGGCGCTGGACGAGAAAAAGCTGGACGCCCGGCTGCTGCGGGATTTTGAAAAATACGCCAACAAGGAGTTCAAAAATGCCCTGGGGGACCTGGCCGGACGCACGATGATCCCGGTGCTCATTCAACTGTCTGGCATCCCGGAGGACACCAAGGTCAACAGCATTACCCGGGAGCAGCGGATGAAGCTGCTGCATCTTCTGAAGGCTTTTCCTGTCTCCATCAGCGGCACCCGGCCCATTGACGAGGCTATTGTCACCGCCGGGGGCGTCAGCACCAAAGAGGTGAACCCCAGGACCATGGAGTCCAAGCTGGTGAAGGGCCTGTACTTTGCCGGGGAGCTGCTGGACCTGGACGGCTATACCGGCGGGTTCAATCTTCAGATTGCCTGGTCCACCGGCTATGTGGCGGGGATGGCTGTAACAAAAAGGAGCCTTGTAGAGGAAAATGATAATGATAAAAAATTTAAAAAATAAGTATGTCTATATAATCATATTGACGCTTGTATTTTGCCTTGGGCTGGCGGTAACGCCGGATTATGGCATCCCTCCAGATGAGAACACTGAGATTTCCATTCTTATGGGAAATCTCAGAGAATATCTTGGGCTGTATTTCAAGGAAGACAGCCAGGTGATGTACTATTTTGACAGTTATGGTTTTATTCCAATTCGTGACAGTGTAGAAATTGACCATGGTCAGGCGGCATACTACCTTATTAGTCCCTTGCTTTTTATGGCTAAAACCGGACAAATTTCAATGTCAGGAGAGGAAATTTCTCTAATATACCATTACTACACATATATCATATCATTCACGGCGGTACTTGCCATTTATATCCTGATTAAGGATTTGTTTAAAAACAAAAGATTGGCTCTGATATGTGCTCTGGCTTTTTTTGCCACCCCCAGAATTTTTGCGCAGATGCATTTTAACAACAAGGATATTGTATTTCTTGCGCTGATGGCAGATACCTGTTGCCTCGGGGTGCTGGCAACAAAATACTGCAGACCGGCTCAGGTGATTGGCTTTTCGCTGTTGGCAGCCATAGCTGCAAACACAAAGGTGGTAGGTCTTTTTGCCTTTGGGGTCATCGGACTGTTTTTTATTATTTATGTGTCAGCGAAGAGAAAATGGGGTAAAAACAGAATCATCGCAATGCTGGCCGCCATGGGTTTATTTTTCCTGGTTTACTATCTCATTACACCTGCCATGTGGGGTAATATCCAGGGCTTTTTTGATTATTCGCTGTTTAACGCTTTTAAGTTTTCCAGATGGGACGGTACAGTTCTGTTCGAAGGGAAGCTTTATCACCCGGCAGCCGGCGAACTGCCAAACAGATATATTATTTCTCTTATAAGCATCACTACGCCTGTATATATTTTAGCACTGGCTATACTTGGTCTTGGGCGGCTGTTTGGCCGTATAGCTGCCAGCCTTGGAAATAGGCGTGTAAAAAACGCTGACGAGGCCGAAAAACTGCTGTTTATTTCCATGATATGCATTTGCACTCTGCTACCGCTGCTAATTGCTTCGGTAAAAAAGACCATAGTATACAATGGCTGGCGGCATTTCTATTTCAGCTATTTGGGTATTATTGTTCTGGCAGCCTACGGCCTTGAGCTGCTGATGGAGCGTTTCGGCAGGGTGATCCCTATTCTGGCTACCACGCTGATTTGCCTGACTGCCATTCAGATGGGATTTAACCATCCTTATCAATACGCATATTTCAATGTTCTGACCGAGAGAGAAGACCGGCAGCTTTATGATACAGATTACTGGGGAGTCTCAACCAGAGATGCTCTGGATTATATTTTAGACCATGATAACAGCAATGAAATGGTACAAATATCGTGGGGAACGGATTCTACCAGGCTCCTTCTAATAAACGCATATAATGTTATGCCCTATGAAAGAGGGATGAAAATCGACTTGGTGTATGACTATGATGATGCAGAGTATATCGTGGTTAATACCACCAGCGGTGTTGTTAATGGCTTTGAAAAGCCTGACGGTTTCTATCTTTTATACAGCATTGAGGCGTACGGCAACCGGCTCACTGATATTTATGCAAGAGAAACATAGAAAGCATTGCTCTGCGCTTTTAAGCATAACAGGATATGCACAGGGAGGAAGAGTACAATGAACGGATTTTACGCGATTGCCATTGACGGCCCCTCCGGGGCGGGGAAGAGCAGCCTGGCAAGAAGGCTTGCCGGGATGTTCCAGTTTATCTATGTGGACACCGGCGCCATCTATCGGACGGTGGGCCTGGCCGCTTACAGGGCCGGGATTGACCGGCGGGATGAAGCCGCCGTCGCCGCCCTGCTGCCGAAGATCAGCATTACCATGGGCTATAATGAGGCAGGGGAACAGCGGATGTATCTGAACGGAGAGGACGTCTCCGCAGAGATTCGCCTGCCGGAGATTTCCATCTGTGCCTCCGATGTGGCGGCGCTGCCGGCGGTAAGGGCCTATCTGCTGGAGATGCAGCGGAAGATGGCACAGGAGAACCATGTGATCATGGACGGCAGGGACATCGGCACGGTGGTACTGCCGGAGGCGGAGCTGAAAATCTTCCTTACCGCCAGTGCCCAGGCCCGGGCCCGGCGGCGGCTTCTGGAGCTGGAGAGCAAAGGCGTCACCTCCAGCTTTGAGGAGGTTTTGCAGGACATTGAATACCGGGATGTACAGGACAGCAGCCGGGCGGCGGCGCCGTTGAAAGCGGCGGAGGACGCGGTGCTGGTGGATACCAGTGAGCTGGATTTTGAGCAGAGTCTGGCCCTGCTGGCGGAATTGGTGGTGACCCGGCTGGCCCCGGAAGGAGAGCGGGAGAAATGAAGGAGATACGACTGGCCGGGAGCGCCGGCTTCTGCTTCGGCGTCAGCCGCTCGGTGGACATGGCGGAAAAGCTGATCGGCGAAAAGGGCGCCTGCGCCAGCTATGGGCAGCTGATTCATAACGAGGACGTGGTGGCACGGCTGGCCGAAAGCGGCCTGCGTGTGGTGAATCAACCCCGGGAGCTGAAGCCGGGGGAGACGGTGCTGATCCGCGCCCACGGCGTCGCCAAAGAGGTTTACGCTCAACTGGAGGCCGCCGGGGGAGAGATTGTGGACGCCACCTGCCCAAAGGTGAAGGCCATCCACACCATTGTCAGCCGCGCCGCCGGTGAGGGACGCTTCGTAATCATCATCGGCATGCCCAATCACCCGGAGGTGGAGGGCATCTGCGGCTGGTGCGGGGCCCATAAAGTCTTTGAGGATTCCCAGGAATTGGCGCTTTGGCTGGATAAAAATACAGACTATTGGGAAAAACCCATAACAGTAGTGGTTCAAACCACGCAGACGCGCAGTAATTTTACCGAATGTTGTAATGTCATAAAAAAAAGATGTACAAATGCGAAAATATCTGATACAATATGTCTTGCTACGTTCACGCGGCAGGAGGAAGCTGCAAAGCTTGCCTCGGAATGTGATGCCATGGTGGTCATCGGCGGAAGGCATAGCGCAAACAGTGTACATCTTGCGCAGATATGCCAGGAGCACTGCGCCAATGTTCAGTTCATCGAAAGCGCTGCAGAACTGAATCTGGACAGGCTCAAAGATGCCGGTATTGTCGGTCTCACAGCCGGAGCATCCACACCTGCGTGGATAATTAAGGAGGTAAGAAACAAAATGAGTGACGAAATCAGAATTGAAGAAACCGCAGTTGAGAAGGAAATGTCCTTCGACGAAATGTTGGAGGAAACTCTCAAGACTATATATAATGGAGATAAGGTAACCGGTACTGTTGTTGCAATCACCGGCACTGAGATCAGTGTTGACCTGGGTGCAAAGTACTCCGGCTTCATCCCCACTTCCGAGTTCACCGATGACGGCGTCAAGGTCGAGGACGCTGTGAAGGTTGGCGACGAGATCGAGGCTGTTGTTGTTCGTGTCAACGACATTGAAGGCACTGCTATGCTGTCCAAGAAGCGTCTGGATGCTGCCAAGATGTGGACCGAGATCGAGGAAGCCGTTGACAACGGCACCGTTCTCGAAGGTGTTGTCACCGAGGAGAACAAGGGCGGCGTCGTGGTCAATGTGAAGGGCGTGCGCGTGTTCGTTCCCGCCTCCCAGACCGATCTGCCCCGTGAGGCCGAGATGAGCCAGCTGCTGAAGAAGACCGTTCGCCTCAAGATCACCGAGGTCAACAAGGCCCGCAAGCGCGTTGTCGGTTCCATCCGCCGCGTTGCCCAGGCTGAGCGCCGTGAGCGCACCGAGGCCATCTGGAACGAGATTGAGATCGGCAAGAAGTATCATGGCGTGGTCAAGTCTCTGACCAGCTACGGCGCATTTGTGGACATTGGCGGCATCGACGGCATGGTTCACGTCTCCGAGCTGAGCTGGGGCCGCATCCACCAGCCCTCTGAGGTCCTCTCCGTTGGCGATGAGGTTGACGTCTATGTCATCAACTACGACAAGGAGAAGCGCAAGATCTCCCTGGGTTACAAGGATCCCGATGCCAACCCCTGGGCTATCTTCACCAGCAAGTACCAGGTGGGCAGCGTTGCCTCCGTTACCGTTGTCAAGCTGATGCCCTTCGGCGCTTTCGCCGAGGTTCTGCCCGGTGTTGACGGCCTGATCCACATCTCCCAGATCGCCAACCGCCGTATCGGCAAGCCCGAGGACGTGCTGACCGTGGGCGATGTTGTTGACGCCAAGATCACCGCCATCGACGAGGAGAAGCACAAGATCTCCCTGTCCATCCGTGCCCTGTCCGAGCCCGCACCCGCAGTGGTGGAGGAGCCCGTTGAGGAGGATGATGACGACGGTCAGGATGCTCTGGTTTACGAAGTCTCCGCCACCGGCGAGGCTACCGGCGTGATCCCCGAGGAATAATTAAAATTTTAAGGCACGGCCTGATGGCCGTGCCTTTTTCATTGGCATTGAGCAAAAAAACAAGCAGACCTTTAAAGTCTGCTTGTTTTTGCATATTTCACTGCTTGTTGGCGGGGCGGTTCTTGCGGCGGGTATGGCCCCGGCCACGTCGACGGGCCTGGGTTGCCTTGGTTTTGTAAAAATCCTGCATGGCCTCGTCCGCTTCATACACCAGCTTGTTGGCAAGCCAGGTATTATCCTCCTTGCATTTGCGGAACTTGGCCCGCACCAGGTAGGCCCCATGCTCCTGACAGGTGTAAATATTCATATAACGCTGATCGCCCTGATTTACCCATTTCTGCCCCTTGGTTTCAGCGCCGCAGCAGGGACAGGCCAGTTGGGTCAGGCGGCTGTCCGCAAAGGCGGCAGCCTTGCTTTCAAAGCCGTCAAAGCAGTCATGGGAGAGGGCGTCAGGACCTGTGGGGTCTGCCGGCGGCTTATAGTTGGGCATACGGGTGGCCAGAATGCGGGCGGCATCCGGGTAAAGGCGCAGCCCCTCAGCCATATCCAGCCTGGAAGCCACCAGGGCGGTATTGTAGGCATCGCCCAGTGCATCATGGGCAACACGGGTTTGCTCAATCTCAAAATGCTCCATGACGCTGGCCAGGGACTTCTGGTTCTTATCCCCGCCGGTCTGGAGGTTATAGATCAGCTGCAGGTTGATCCAGCCAGCGATCCAATCCCAATCCAGGTCATGGATGATGATGTTCTGCTCCATGATCCGCTGGTCATCATTGCCCCAGGTGATGAAGGTCACATCCTCACCGCACCACTGGCGGAACTGCTCCAGCGCGTCGGCAAAGGCGATGCCCTGGGCCAGCCGCTCTTTGTCAAAGCCGGTGATTTTTTTCACCTTATAGTGCATCCGGCGGAAGTAAACTGGTTTCACATCGATGGTAAACTCCTCGCCGGGGGTCATGTCCTCTTTCAGTTTTACGGCGCCAATTTCTATAATCTCCCCGCTGAGGTGGATGGGAAGCTTGTTAAAAACGGAGGACTTGGAACTCATGGCCTGATTCCATTCCAAATCCACCACAACATAATTCATAGCAAAAATCCTTTATCACATGTATTGTTCATAGCATTATAACACAGCTTTGGCCCAGATGCACTACTTTTTTTCAAGAGGATAAGAATAATTATTTTGCTTGTTCAGAGGGAGTGTGATATACTCTTGAACATTGGAGATGATGGCATGAACATTACTGTTACACAGGCGGCACGGATATGCGGCGGGCAGCTGATGGGAGAGAAGAATCACGATACAGAAATCGGCCGGGTCGTTATTGACAGCCGGGCCGTTGCGCCGGGGGACCTGTTTGTGGCCTACAAGGGCGAACGGGTGGACGGCCATGATTATATCCGCACGGCCCTGGAGAAGGGCGCTGCCTGCTGCCTGGCGGAGCGGCTGCCGGAGGGCGTTACCGATGGGGTGATTCTGGTGGGCGATGTGCAGGCGGCTCTGGAGCGGCTGTGCACTGCCTACAGGGAGAGCCTGAGCCTGCCGGTGGTGGGCATCACCGGCAGTGTGGGGAAAACCACGGCCAAGGAGATGGTCTGGTCGGTACTGAGCCAGAAGCTGAATGTGCTGAAAACCGAGGGCAACCTGAATAACCAGATCGGTGTACCCATGACCCTGTCCCGCATTACCCCCGACCATCAGGCGGCGGTGGTGGAGATGGGGATCTCCGGCTTCGGCGAGATGACAGAGCTTGCCCGGATGGCAAGGCCTACAGTGGCAGTATTCACGGTGATCGGCCATGCGCATCTGGAGTTTCTCCATGATCTGGAAGGGGTTTTCCGGGCAAAAACGGAGATGCTGGCCCTGATGCCGGAGGACGGCACGGTGATCGTTAACGGCGATGACCCCTGGCTGCGCAGCATCAAGTGCAGGCAGCGGCTGATTCGCTGCGGCCTGAATGAGGACTGCCAGGTCAGGGCGGAGAACATACGCCTTCTGCCGGAGGGGCGAACGGTCTGCGACATTGTTTACGGCGAGAAACGGATTCATGCGGACATCCCCGCCCATGGGCGGCACATGGTATACGCCGCCATGGAGGCCGCCGCCGTGGGCTTCACCCTGGGCCTCAGCCAGGAAGAGATTGAACGGGGCATTGCCAACTATCAGGTGGTGGGCCGCCGGGGGGCCGTGACAGTGACGGAGAAAGTGACTCTGGTGGACGACTGCTACAACGCGAACCCGGACTCCATGCGCTGCGCCATCGATTCCCTGCGGGATATGCCAGGCCGCCATGTGGCCATTCTGTCCGACATGCTGGAGATGGGAAGCGGCGGGGAGCAGATGCACTACGACCTGGGCCGTTACGCCGTGGACAACGGGGTAGCTCTGGTGCTCTGCTGCGGAGCGCTGGGGCAGGAAATCGCCAAAGGCGCCGGCAGCAGGGGACGCTGGTTTGAAAGCCGCCAGGCGCTGGCCGACGCTTTGCCGGAGCTGATAGAAAAGGGCGACATTGTGCTGGTGAAGGCCTCCCGAGGGATGCATCTGGAGGAGATATCAGAACTGCTGAAAACCATGTAAGGAGAACTGCCAATGACAAGACCCATCGTGCTGCTGGACCTGGACGACACGCTGCTGGATTTCCATAAGGCGGAGCATATTGCCATAGCCAAAACTTTTGTTCACTTCGGCATTGCGCCGGAGGAGCCCCTCATCCGCCGCTACAGTGAGATCAACGCGGAGCAGTGGAAGCGGCTGGAACGGGGCGAGATCAGCCGGGAGCAGGTGCTGGTGGGCCGGTTTGCGCTTTTATTTGATGAGCTGGGGCTTGACTGTTCCAGCCGGGAAGCCAAGCGTACCTATGAAAACTTCCTCTCCCAGGGGCATTATTTCGTTCCCGGGGCGGAAGAGCTGCTGGAAACGCTGCGGGGGAAATACCGGCTTTTCATCTGTTCCAACGGTACGGCGGTGGTTCAGGAGGGGCGGCTGAAGAGCGCGGGTATCGGGCCGTATTTTGAGGAAATTTTCATTTCTGAGGAGATCGGTTTCAACAAGCCCAGCGCCGAATTCTTTGAACGCTGCTTTGACAGAATCCCGGACTTCTGCCGGGAGCGAACCATCATGATAGGCGACAGCCTGACTTCCGATATCCTTGGCGGCATTAATGCCGGGATTAAGACCTGTTGGTTCAATCCCCAGGGGAGGCCTGGCAGGGGAGACATTGTCCCGGATTATGAACTTGGCAAGCTTGAACAAGTGCCGGGGTTGTTGGAAAAACTCTTTTGTTAAAAATCAATAGAAAATGATACGGTTTTTTGTAATGTATTCCCCTTGTAAATATTTGTGCAAATGTTATAATAGCTGCACAATAAAGTGACGGACAAATAGCGGAGCGCTGAGCTTCTCAGCGCTCTGTATATTTTTAGAGGGGAAAAGCGATGCTTGGCTGTTTTGCATATCTTCGGGAATTGAATCTGTTTTCCATGATGCTGCGGGTGGTGCTGGCCATGATTGTGGGCGGCATCATCGGATTTGAGCGGGAAAAGAAGGGCCGCCCGGCCGGTTTCCGGACCTATATGTTGGTGGCCGTAGGCGCCACGCTTACGGTGATCCTCAGCCAGTATCTGGATTTGATGCTCCATAGCCGTTGGGCATTGACGGCGGAGAACGTCGGCATCATGACCGATCTCTCCCGCTTCGGCGCCCAGGTCATCAACGGCGTGGGCTTCCTGGGTGCGGGCACCATTATTGTCACCGGCCGCCAGGAGGTGAAAGGCCTGACCACCGCCGCCGGACTCTGGGCTTCGGCCTGCATGGGTATCGCCATCGGCGCGGGATTTTACGAGTGCATGATCATTGGCACACTGCTGATTGTCTTTTCCATGAAGCTGCTGCCGCTGATTGAGAATGTGATCACGCGCCATGCCAGGAATATGTCCATCTATGTGAGCATGGACAGCATAGAGAATCTTGGCGGTGTGGTGGGGTATATGAAGACCTCGGACATACAGCTCTACGATGTGGAGATCGACAAATCCAATGAGCACCTGATACATATTAACGCGCTGTTCAGTATTCACCTGCCCAAGCGCCTGCAGCACACGGAGGTGCTGGCCAAGATTGCCACAATGGACGGCATCATTGCCATTGAAGAAGTCTGAAAGGAGGGACAGCTATGCTTGCATGTTTTGATTTTGTACGGGATGTAACGCTGCTTTCCGTGGCGGCGCGCATGGTGCTGGCGGTTCTCTGCGGCGGACTGATCGGCCTGGAGCGCGAGTATAAGCGCCGTCCCGCCGGGTTCCGAACCCATATCCTGATCTGTCTTGGCGCAGCCATGACCACACTGACAAGCCAGTATCTTTACCTGAACATGGGGATGTATACGGATGTTTCCCGTCTCGGGGCACAGGTCATTGCTGGCGTGGGCTTCATCGGCGCAGGTACGATTATCGTCACAAAGCGCCAGCGGGTCAAGGGTCTGACCACCGCCGCCGGGCTTTGGACGGCGGCCATCATCGGCCTGGTCTGCGGTGCGGGCTATGTGGAGTGCGCATTGTTCGCTACCTTTATGGTGCTGGTGGCGGAGCTGCTGCTGATCCGCATCGAATACCGTTTCGCCCAGCGGGCGGATGATATCAACCTCTATATCGAATACAACGACGCCAATGCCATCGAAGAGATCGTTCGCCTCATCCGGGAGCGGCATCTCAGGATGCGTGAGCTGGAGATCACCCGTGTTTCCAATGAGGAGGACAATATTCGCTATTGCGCCATTATTGGTATGCGCGTGAGCAAGAAGCAGTTGGATGAGGAAATCGTAAAGGCTATAACCAGCATCAACCATGTGACCACGGTGGAAGAACTGTAAGTGAAAGAATGATTCAAAGCAGGCGCTTCTGAGCAGCGCCTGCTTTTTTGCCCTTGTTTATAAAACTATTTGAATTGTATTCGTATCTATGTTATAAATAAGTGTTAGAAAGAGAAAGAGGAGGGGACAGGATGAAAGGGGCACGCTTTGACCATGGCATGACCAGACTATCCCGTCTCGGTGCGGCGGTGGTGCTGGTGCTGAGTTTCGCCTTCATGCTGTTCCTGACCGTGTTTGCCTGTCTGGAGACCGGCGATGTAAGCACCAACAATGCGGCCGGGGAACTGGTTGAGCTTTATGCTGACAACGTTTTCCTCAACGCCCTGATGCTGTTTATCCTGATCTCCACGCTGTACCTGCTGTACCGGCACAGCGCGGCCTTTTCCCTGTGGCGGACGGAACTGGTGATGATGGCGGTAGTCTTTCTGCTGGGCGTCACCTTCATTCTTTCGGTGAAGCTGGCTGCCCCGTGGTACTCTGATTCTTATTTGGTCCTGTATGCCGCCGAAAAGGCGGCCATCGGGGAGTATGGCGCGCTGGACAGTTATTTCTGCCGCTTTCCCTTCCAGCTGGGTTATGTGCTCTATGCTGAGATCGTGTTTCGGCTGATGGGCAGTGCGCTGCCGGGTATGCCTGCGGGCTATTACCGGCTGGCGCTGCAGGGACTCAATGTGCTGTGGCTGCTTCTGAGCTACCACGCCCTGATCCAGCTCAGCTGGGAGCTGTTTCAGAGCAGGCGGGTGCAGAAGGTCACTACCGTTCTGCTGATATTCTGCCTGCCGCCGGTGTTTACCTGCACCTTCTTGTATGGCAATATCCCCGGCTTCGCCCTGGGGGCTGTGGCCCTGTGGATGTTTGCCGCCTTTATGCGCCAGCACCGTCTCTGGCAGGGCTTGCTCTGCGCCCTCTCTCTGGGCCTGGCGGTGGCGGTGAAGCTGAACCTGATGATCTTTTTTGCGGCAGTTGTCATCGTTTGGCTGCTGGAGCTGCTGCAGAACAGAAGTGTTAAATCCCTGGTCTGCCTGGTGCTGACTGTCGCCTCGGTGCTGACCATTGGCCGGGCGCCCCAGTCCATCTATGAGCAGCGCTCCGGCAAGGAGTTTGGCGACGGTATCCCCATGATCGCATGGATGGCCATGGGTATGAGCCAGGGACACGCGGGCCCGGGCTGGTATAAAGAGGACCATACCGTTGATTTCTTCATGGACAGCGGCATGGACGCAGAGGCCACCGCCGAAAATGCCAGGCAGGTCATAAAGCAGCGGGCCGCTTACTTTGCGGAAAATCCCGGCCAGGGGCTGCGCTTCTTCTCGGAGAAGCTGCGCTCCCAGTGGAATGAGCCCACCTATGAAAGCCTTTGGATCAACCAGGTGCAGCAAAGCTACGGCGAGAAGGGCTTCATGTACGAATGGTTCTGCCATGCGGGCGAGCGGCACACCACCGGTTATATGAACCAGTATCAGCAGCTTATTTTCCTGGGCGTGCTGCTGTCCTGCGTGTTTCTTTGGTGCAAGCGGGATATCCTGCAGTGTCTGCCTGTGCTTGTCATCCTGGGAGGCATCTTGTATCATCTTTTGTTTGAGGCAAAAAGTCAGTATGCCCTGCCCTATTTTATTCTTATGATCCCGCTGGCGGCCTATGGTTTCTGCAGTCTGTTCAAACGTACAGAGGGCCGTATACATTGAGTGAAGCCTGCGCAAGGCGTTGAGGAAAATGGAAATGGAGAAAAAACAATATTCATATGCCGAGCGCCTGGGCCTGTGGCTCCGCGGGCTGTACCTGGAAAACCGGGTGCCCTTTCTGGCGGCGCTGCTGACCGGGCTTGCGGCCCATATGTTCATGTTCACCAATAAGCTGGTGAACCATGACGAGATCGAGGCGCTGTTTTATAAAGGCGCCACGGTCACCTCCGGCCGCTGGGGTCTGGAGCTGTCAAAGCTGCTGCTGCCTAACTGGTCCATGCCCTGGATTTATGGGCTGCTTACGCTGCTGCTGATTTCCGTGTCTGCCTGTATCATGCTGCGCGTTCTGGGGATTCGCAGCAGGCTGTCTCAGATTCTGCTGGCTGCCGTTGTAGTTAGTTTTCCCTCCCTCACCGGCACCTACTGCTTCATGTTCACAAGCGCGGCTTACGGCATCGCCTTCATCCTGGCGGTACTCTGCGTTTGGCTCTATGAAAGAGGGGGCCTGTGCAATGCCGCTCTGGCGGCGCTTTCCCTGGTGCTGTGCCTGAGTATTTACCAGGCATATATCGCCATTACGGCCAGCCTCTTTGTGCTGCTGATGATCAAAAGCTGCCTGGAGGCGGAGAAAAGCGTGTGGCAGATTGTCCTCTATGGCCTGAAAGCCCTGGCCATGATGGCGGCGGCCCTGGCTGTCTATTTTGCCGTGACCCTGCTGGTGTTCCGCTTTACCGGGGCGGAATTCAACAGCTATGTGATAGACAATGTGAATGACAAGGCAAGCCTGCTGGGCAAGGTTCGCATGGCCTATGAGAACTTCCGGGACATCTTCACCTTCCGCAACTACAGCCTTATCAGCAGCGATTGCGCAAGGCTCGCCCATGTGCTCCTGCTGGGGGAACTGCTTGCCGGTCTGATGCTGGCAGCCCGGGGGAGCAGACCTCTCAATTGGGCGCTGCTGGCAGTTCTGGTAGTGCTGCTGCCGCTGAGCATCAACTGCATGTATCTGCTGATGTCGCCCCAGTCTATTCATACCCTGGTGCTCTACAGCTTTGTGTGCCTGTACTTTCTCGTTGCGCTGATTCTGGAAAAGCTGGAACCTTGGTCAGGGCCCTTTATGAAGGATATTGCCGCACTGCTGATGTGTGTGATCATCGCTTCCAACGTGTACTTTGCCAATATGACCTATCTGAAGATGCATCTGCAATACGAAAACGCCAATGCCTTTTATGTTTCGCTGATTGCCCAGATCAAGGAGACGGAGGGCTTTGATGAGAACAGCCGGCTGGCCATCATCGGCCAGCAGGACAATCTGCTCTACCCCTTCCCGGAACTGGGAACCGACGGGCTGCTGGGGCCTTCTCAGGACCTGGTGAACATCTATTCCAGAGAGAACTTCTTCCGCAGATATCTGGGCTTTGACGTTCCTTTTGCCAACCAGGAGGAACTGGACGCCCTGAGCAAGACGGCGGAATTTGAGCAGATGGCCGAATACCCATACAATGGCTCTGTGAAGAAGATCGGGGACTATATTGTGGTAAAGCTGGGATAAGGATTGAAAAACAAATTCAGCAGAATTGCTGTCCTGGTGCTTGCGGTAGTATGCACGCTGGGCCTTTCCGGCTGCGGGAAGGCGGAGCCGAAGATCACCGTGGTATCAATAACGCCCAGCCCGGAGAAAAACCTGGAGAACATCAGCCTGACGGGCGGCTGGTACGGCTACTGGAGCGCCAGCGACGCCACCGGGGACTGGAAAAGCGTTGAGGGAAAATACTGGGACTGCTGCGCGGAAGTGCTGGTTGAAGACGATGGATGCAGCCTGCTGCTGTGGGACGAAGATATGCCCCGGGATGATTCCCTTGCCAAGCTACGGCTTAAAGAGAAAGAAGGCCGCTATACCTGTACCGGCGGGGAGTTTCTGGATATCGCGGTGGTGCCGGACGAAATCGCGGTGCGTCTGTTCAACAGGGAAGGGGCTTTGCTTCTGATCACCGGCCAATTTGAGGATCCTGTCACCGGCAGCTTTTGCTACACCTTCCACCTTCGCCCTTGGGGGGACCTTTGGCCTGAAACCGAACGCAGACCGGACTATTATGAGAGCTGGTATCTGCCCAAAATTCAGTCCGGCGCCAGCATTCCAGACAAAATCGACGCCAAATAAAAACAGTCCAGAAATATCATTTAACAGGAGGAGAAGGATATGGCATTATTTGACATCAGCAAGAAGGTGGAGGGCAAGCTCTCCGACGTGGTTGGGAAAGAGGCTGCCGCCAAGGTGATGGATAAGGTGGAGCAGACCTGCGGGGAGGCGCTCAGTGGCCTGTGCAATATCAAGGTGCTTGGCTCCGGCTGCAAAAACTGCCACAACCTGTTGGAAGCCGCCACCCAGGCAGTGGACAAGCTGGGGCTGCCGGTAAAGGTGGAATATGTCACAGACATGGCAGAAGTTGCAAAATACGGCGCCATGCGTATGCCCGCCCTGGTGATCAACGACAAGGTGGTCTCCATGGGCAAGGTGCTGAAGGCCGACGAGGTGGAAAGCCTGATCAAGGGCCTGCTGACAAAATAAGTGAAAAAAGAGCTGTAGCTTTTTCCATTTGCTACAGCTCTTTTTTGTCGGTGTTTTCAAAACAAAAAATTCAGTATCACCAGCAGCAGGGCGCCGGGGATGCCGAAGCAGCCGGCGATAAGGGTGTTAAGCAGGTTGATCTCGACAGAGAAATCGAAAAAGCCGCTGATGATATTCACAACAATCAGCAGCAGAAAGCCGCACAGGGCGTTGAGCATCAGCTTGAACACCAGCCGCACCGGGGCGGCCAGGATCTTTACCAGGATCACCACGGACAGCACGGCGGCAGCCAGGATAAGCAGAACAGAGATGGTTTCCATAGCGGTTCCTTTCAAATTTTGCAGGCAAAAACTGCCTGATTATATTTTGCACAAGCGCAGATAATAGAAACAGACAAGGCCCCGGCCGGCAAGAGAGAGAAGCCGGCAGATGGTGCGCCATATGGTATATATGGATACATCTAAAACGGGAAATTGTCAAGCGGTGCGAGAGTTTTCCCGTAAAAAGAAAATATCGGCCGCGGGGCGGACTGCCATAGGGCAGTCCGCCTTCTGCATTTCTTACTGCCCATTATATGGGAAAAAGCATGGTGTATCATGTCATTTTTGTTAAATCGACTGTCGACGGCATGGTCTTGAATTCTACAGGATTTGTGTTATAATATATTGGTTAAAATAGGATGTCTATGCACTAGATATAGCATTTGAAAGGTTAAGCATATATGAGCAGCAGCACACAGTACGGAAACGACAGCATATCCCAGCTGAAAGGGGCGGACCGGGTCAGAAAGCGGCCGGGGGTCATCTTCGGCTCTGACGGCCTGGACGGATGTGAACACGCCGTTTTTGAGATCCTCTCCAACGCCATTGACGAGGCCAGAGAGGGACATGGCGATTTGATCACCCTCACCTATTTTGAGGATCACTCCATCGAGGTGGAGGACTTTGGCCGCGGCTGCCCGGTGGACTGGAACGCCAATGAGAAGCGCTATAACTGGGAGCTGGTGTTCTGCGAGCTGTATGCCGGCGGCAAGTACCAGAATACCGACGGCGGAGACTATGAGTACTCCCTGGGCCTGAACGGCCTGGGCTCCTGCGCCACCCAGTATGCGTCTGAATATATGGACGTCATCGTCCGACGGGACGGCAACAAGTATACGCTCCACTTCAAAAAAGGCAAGGTCTGCGGCAAAAAGGGCCAGGAGCTGATCGTGGAACCTGCCGACCGCAAAAAGACCGGCACCACCATCCGCTGGAAGCCGGATTTGGAAGTATTCACCGATATTGCCATTCCCGATGAATACTTTGACGATGTGCTCCACCGCCAGGCGGTGGTGAACGCGGGGGTCACCTTCCGGCTGCGGCTGGAAAAGAACGGAAAATTCGAGGTTCGTGACTACTGCTATGAAAACGGTATCATGGACTATGTGCGGGAGCTGGCAGGGGAGAAGCCCCTGACGGAGCCGGAGTTCATCTCGGCGGAGCGGAAGGGCCGGGACCGGGAGGATAAGCCGGAATACAAGGTGAAGCTCTCCGCCGCTTTCTGCTTCTCCAAGGACGCCAGCGTTCTGGAATATTACCACAACTCCTCCTGGCTGGAAAACGGCGGCGCGCCGGATAAGGCAGCCAGAAGCGCTTTTGTCTCCGCCATTGATGCCTACATAAAACAGATAGGCAAATACCAGAAAAACGAATCCGCCATCAAATTCCAGGATATTCAGGACTGCCTGGTGCTAGTGACCAACTGCTTCTCCACCCAGACCTCTTATGAGAACCAGACCAAGAAGGCCATCAACAACCGCTTTATCCAACAGGCCATGACGGAGTTTTTCAAGACCAACCTGGAGATTTATTTCATTGAGAACAAGCCGGAAGCGGACCGGATTGCCGAGCAGGTGCTGATCAACAAGCGCAGCCGGGAAACGGCGGAGCGGGCCCGCCAGGGCATGAAGAAAAAGCTGTCCGGCAGCATCGATATTGCCAACCGGGTGCAGAAGTTTGTGGACTGCCGCAGCAAGGAGATCGATAAACGGGAAATCTACATCGTGGAGGGCGATTCCGCCTTGGGCGCCTGTAAGCTGTCCCGGGATGCGGAGTTCCAGGGCATCATGCCGGTGCGGGGCAAGATCCTCAACTGCCTGAAGGCGGACTATGTGCGTATCTTCAAGAGTGATGTAATCACCGATCTGATCAAGGTGCTGGGCTGCGGCGTAGAGGTAAAGGACAAGCACACCAAGGACCTGTCCAGCTTTGACCTGAACAACCTGCGCTGGAACAAGGTCATTATCTGCACCGATGCGGATGTGGACGGCTTCCAGATCCGCACCCTGATCCTCACCATGCTCTATCGCCTGGTGCCCACGCTGATCAACGAGGGTTATGTATATATCGCAGAGTCACCCCTGTATGAGATTGAGAGCAAGGGCAAGACCTACTTCGCCTATTCCGACCGGGAGAAGGCGGAGATTGTGGAGAGCCTGAAGGGCGCCAAGGCCAGCATCAACCGCAGCAAGGGTCTGGGCGAGAACGACCCGGACATGATGTGGATGACCACCATGAACCCGGAGACCCGGCGGCTCATCAAAGTGATGCCGGAGGACGCGGAGCGGATGGCCCAGGTCTTTGACCTGCTGTTGGGCGATAATCTGGACGGAAGAAAGAATCACATTGCCGAGTTTGGGTACAAGTATCTGGACATGGCGGATATATCCTGAAAAACAGAGAGGGAAGAATTATGAACAAGTATGAAAACGATTTTGTCTATGGCCGGGACCGGCTCAAGAAACTGCTGATCGCAACTGCCATCGGCTGTGCCCTCAGCTTCTTTATGCCAAAATATTCCTATGTTCAGGTGGCCTTTATGTGCATGACCTGCGTGCTGTTCGCCACGGCGCTGGTGTGCATCTTTAAGTACTGCCGCTGCCCCAACTGTGGCAAGGTCATCTTTTTCGGCGTGTTGGCGGTGAAGTCCTGCCCCCGCTGCCACCGAAATCTTGTCACCGGCAAGAAGATGAGAAAACAGTAAATCCAGATAAGCGAGTTTTAAAATGGCTAAGAAGAAAACCCAGGAAAAGAAGAATTACGACAATCCCAATGTGGTGGGCCTGCGGGCCGAGGTGCTGGAACAACCCATCACCGAAACCCTGGAGACCAACTACATGCCCTATGCCATGAGCGTCATTGTCTCCCGGGCCATCCCGGAGATTGACGGCTTCAAGCCCTCCCATCGCAAGCTGCTGTACACCATGTTCAAGATGGGTCTTTTGACCGGCGGGCGCACCAAAAGCGCCAATATCGTGGGTCAGACCATGAAGCTGAACCCCCATGGCGACGCGGCCATTTATGAAACTATGGTGCGTCTTTCCGCAGGCTATCAGGCCCTGCTGATGCCATTTGTGGACTCCAAGGGCAACTTCGGCAAGGTCTATTCCCGGGATATGTCCTACGCCGCCTCCCGTTATACCGAGGCCAAGCTTTCCGCCATCTGCGGCGAAGTGTTCCGGGACATTGACAAGGACACGGTGGACTTCGTGGATAACTACGACGGCAGCATGAAGGAGCCCTGCCTGCTGCCCACCGCCTTCCCCAACGTGCTGGTTTCTGCCAACATGGGCATTGCCGTGGGCATGGCCAGCCAGATCTGCGGCTTTAACCTGGGCGAGGTCTGCGAGACCACCATCAATTATCTCCGGGACCCGGAGCATGACCTGCTCTCCACCATGCCTGCGCCGGACTTTCCCACCGGCGGCGAGATCGTCTATGACCGGGCGGCCATGGAGAACATCTACCGTACTGGCCGGGGCAGCTTCAAGGTCCGCTCCCGCTGGCGCTATTTGCCTAAGGAAAATATTATAGAAATTTATGAGATCCCCTATACCACCACCTCGGAAGCCATTATCGACAAGGTGGCGGAGCTGATCAAGGCCGGTAAAGTCCGGGAGATCAACGACATGCGGGACGAAACGGATCTTTCCGGCCTGAAGCTGGCCATCGACCTGAAGCGGGGCGTTGACCCGGAAAAGCTGATGCAGAAGCTCTTCAAGCTCACCACCCTGCAGGATGCTTTCCCCTGCAACTTCAATATCCTGGTGGGCGGTAACCCCAGAGTCATGGGCGTGGGGGAGATTCTGGAGGAGTGGACGGCCTGGCGCATGGACTGCGTCCGCCGCCGGGTGTATTTCGACCTGGCAAAGAAGAAGGACAAGCTGCATCTGCTGAAAGGCCTGGAGCGCATCCTGCTGGATATTGACAAGGCCATTGCCATCATCCGGGAGACGGAGCTGGAGGCCGATGTGGTGCCCAACCTGATGATGGGCTTTGGCATTGACCAGATTCAGGCCGAATATGTGGCGGAGATCAAGCTGCGCAACATTAACCGGGAGTATATCCTCAAGCGCACCGACGAGACCAGCGACCTGGAGCAGCAGATTGAGGAGCTGGAAGGCATCCTCAATAACCGGCGCAAAATAAAAGGCATCATTATTGACGAGCTGAAACAGATCCTCAAGAAGTTCCCCAGCCCCCGAAAGACCGGCATCGTCTATGCCGACGAGATCGAGGAATTCGACGAGGAGCAGCAGATCGAGGACTACAGCGTAACCCTGTTTCTGTCCAGGGAGGGCTACTTCAAGAAGATAACCGCCCAGTCCCTGCGCATGAGCGGCGAGCAGAAGTATAAAGAGGGCGACGGTTTGCGCGTCAGCTTTGAAGCCAGCAACCGGGGGGAGCTGCTGTTTCTCACCGACCGGCAGCAAATCTACAAGGCCCGCGTCTCCGACTTTGAGGACGGCAAGGCCTCGGTGCTGGGCGTGTATCTGCCCACCCGCCTGCAGATGGACGAGGGCGAGAACATCATCAGCATGATCGATCCGGGGGATTATTCCCGGAATCTGCTGCTGATCTTTGAAAACGGCAAGGCAGCCAGAATCGATATGGCGGCCTATGAGACCAAGACCAACCGCCGCAAGCTGGTGAACGCCTACTCGGACAAGAGCCCGGTGGCTGCCGTCATGGTGATCGGGGAAGAAATGGATGTGGCCTGCTATTCCAGCGACGACAGGGTCCTGGTGTTCAACACCGCCCAGCTTCAGGTCAAGACCAGCCGCAGCACCCAGGGTGTGGCGGTGATGACGCTGAAGGCAAAGCGCACACTGGTGAAGGCTCTGCCGGTAAAGGACAGCGCCATCACAAATCTTACCCGCTACCGGGTCAAAAATCTGCCTGGCGCCGGTGCGCTGCTCAAGAGCGAGGACCGGGTGGAGCAGCAGCTTTCCCTGATGGACGATTGATGAATATTTGGAGGGCTTATGGACAGCATTAAAGCGCAAATGAAGAACAACGACGTTTTCCGTCGTGTGGTTCAGTATTTTGTCATTGTGATCGGCAGCGCCATTTACGCCGCGGGTTTCCAGTTTTTCATGTATCCCAATTCCATTGTTTCCGGCGGCGCGGTAGGCGTTGCCATGATCATCAACCGGCTGATCCCGGTGCCGGTGGGCGTCATGACCATCATCCTGAATATCCCGCTGTTTATTGTCGCCTGGCGGTATTTCGGCCTGGACTTTTTGATCAGCTCCCTGGCGGGCATGGCGGTCAGCTCCGTGTTTGTGGACCTTTTTGCCCTGTTCAACATCGTGCTGACCTATGATCCCATGCTGGCCAGCATCATCGGCGGCGTCATCAAGGGCTTCGGTCTGGGCGTGATCTACTATGTGGGCACCACCACCGGCGGTGTGGATATTGTGGCGAAGCTGCTGCGAATGAAGTACCCCCATATCAATCTGGGCACTCTGCTTATGCTGCTGGATGCGGCCATCATTGGGGCCTATGCCATTATTTTCCATATCTATGAGAGCGCCATGTATTCCGTCATCGCCATGTTTGTGGTCAGTAAGGTGATCGACCTGGTACTCTACGGCATTGACAATTCCTGCATCTGCTACATCATCAGTGAGCGGAGCCAGGATATTTCCGACGAGATCATCTCCGGCCATATGCACCGGGGCGTCACCATTCTGGACGGCAGGGGCGCCTATTCCGGCAAGGAGAAGCAGGTCATCATGTGCGTCATCAAGCGCCAGCAGATCTCCGAGATCCGCCGTATCATCCGCAATATCGATGAAAACGCTTTCTTCATCGTCTCTGACGCCAAGAACGTATTCGGCAACGGCTTTGAAAGCATCAAGGACAACAACTGAGTGCCACGGAGGGCCGGGTATGAGCAGGAAGCTTTTCGCCTTCATATTGACAGCCGCAGCGGCACTGACGCTCTGCGGCTGTTCGGGCTGGTTTAATAAGGAATATCTGTCGGTAAAGGACTATGTCCCGCCTGCTCAGGAAAACTACAACAGCAAGGATAAAATCAACGTCAGGAACTTTTCCGGTCTCAGGCAGGCGCTCCTTCGCTTTGCCTATGCCGGTGAGAGCCAGGGGCGGATCGTTTTCGACGCCTCTTACGACGGCGACCCTTTGGAGGACCTTGCCAGCGCCTGCTGGCAGGTGCGCACCCAGGACGCACTCTGCGCCTACTGCGTGGAGAATATCGCCTACGAGCTGACAAAGATCGTCACCACCGACGAAGCCACGGTCTATTTCAGCTACTCCAGCTTCTGCGAGAGTGCGGATAATATTGTCCACCTGCCTTTCAGCTACGGGGTGGAAAGCACCCTTCTGGAGACACTGGAAAACCGGGACAGGAAACTGGTGGTGCTGGTTGCCAGCAGCTCCTACACTGCCGAGGACATTGAGGTGCTGCTGACCAAGGTGTACCGCGAGAACCCGACCCTGGTACCACGGGAGCCCAAGGCCAGCGTGAATATGTACAGCGGTACCGGCTCTCAGCGGCTTTATGAGATCAGTATTAACTACGGCCTTACCGCCGAGGAGATGGAGCAGAGGATGGCTGCCCTGCGGGCGGTGGACGCCTTCAGCGGTATGGATACAGAAAGTCTCAGCGATGGCCAGCGGGCGCTGGCGGCCTGCCAATACCTGATGGATAACTGCCAGCTGTCCACCGCGGCTGCGGACAACACCGCCTATTCCGCTCTGGTGAATCATCTGGCCAACAGCGAGGGAATTGCCTTTGCGTACACGGAGCTGTGCCGCCAAATGAAACTGGAATGCAGCATCGTATATGGCCAGCGCCAGTGGCAGGACCGCTGCTGGAACATTGTCAGGATCGACGGAAACTGCTACCATGTGGACGTATATGAATGTATCAATTCCGGGCTTGAGGGCAGCTTCATGGTGAACGACGAGGATTTCTGGGGCAATTACCGCTGGGATGTGGCTTCCTATCCCAGGTGCACAGGGGAGCTGAGCTATAAAGAGCTGATGAATTGAGATTTTTTTCAATTGCCCCTTGACAAATCAGCAAATTGTGGTAGAATTACCATCGTTGCTGATGCGGGCATAGCTCATCCGGTAGAGCGCCACCTTGCCAAGGTGGAGGTAGCGAGTTCGAGCCTCGTTGCCCGCTCCATACAAAAAGCCTATTGCGAAAGCAATAGGCTTTTTGAGTAATTTGACAATGGCGGTTCAGTAGTCGCCTTCATAAGCGCCTGTGATGGAATTGGTAGACATGCGAGATTTAGGTTCTCGTGCAGCAATGCGTGTGGGTTCGAGTCCCTTCAGGCGCACCACGTCGCTGCGGACGGCATATCGTTCGCAGCGACTTTTTTAAAAAGTCACTTCTCACTCATTCTGTCGCAGCTCCTTTTCAAATCGCAAACACTTCGCTGGTTTGCGATTTGGTTTTTTCCGTTAACCTGAAAGTTTTTTCATCTATGCTGTTGCGATGGCACAAGTGGTTGCAAGCGATATATTGCCTGCGACCACCTTTTTATAAAAGTCAGAATGTGTTTATGTCAGGCCAGACGGACGCTAACTTGATTTTCCCGCTGTTCTATGGTATTCTATAATGAAGTACTTACACAGTCCTGCAGTGCTGCAGGAAATGCAAAGGGCTTCCAATTGGCTGACAGAGGGGGAGCGGCGTGTTGGACGGCCTCCGTCCTCTCCCGGTGTGTTTGCGGGAGAGCCGGGGTATGCACCCGGAAGGGAGAAAAGATCATGGATAAAGAAAAAATCAAAGCGGGGGTTCGGCTGATCCTGGACGGGATCGGCGAGGACCTTAACCGGGAAGGTCTCCTGGAGACGCCGGACCGCATTGCCAAGATGTATGAAGAACTGGCGGCGGGCTATACCGACGATGCGGCTGTGCACTTGCAAAAACGCTTCCATGTGGACAACAGCGACATGGTGCTGGAAAAGGACATTCCCTTCTATTCCTTCTGTGAGCACCATATGCTGCCTTTCTACGGCACGGCGGCCGTGGCCTATATCCCCGATGGGGAGGTGGTGGGCCTCAGCAAGATCGCCAGAACGCTGGAGGTTTACGCTAAGCGCTTCCAATTGCAGGAGCGCTTGACCGCCCAGGTGGCAGATGCTTTTATGAATGAGCTGCATCCCAAAGGTGTCATGGTTCTGCTGGAGGCGGAGCATATGTGTATGACCATGCGGGGGATTCGGAAACCGGGGACCAAGACCGTTACGGTGGTCACCCGGGGCGTTTTTGATGGCAGCGAGGCCCTCCAGAACAGCTTTTATCGGATGCTGGGGAGATAACCATGGAACAAGTGAACCGAATCTGCCGTCATCCTCTTTGGCGGGAGAGCATGGAGCAGATCCGTCAGCTGGAGCAGGATCGCATCTTCTGCCGGCATGATATTGCCCACTGTCTGGACGTGGCCAGACTGGCTTACCTGGAGAACCTGGAAAAACAGCTGGGGCTGGAGCAGGGGCTTATCTATGCTGCGGCCCTGCTTCACGATATCGGGCGGCATCTCCAGTACCTGGAGGGCCTTCCCCATGAGCAGGGAAGCGCCGAACTGGCCCGGTCCATCTTGACGGACTGCGGCTATTCCCCGGCGGAGCAGGAGGAAATCGTCTCTGCCATCCTGCAGCACAGGCTGCCGGAGACCGGGTCACAAAATGACCTGGCAGGACTGCTTTTTCGTGCGGACAAGGCCTCCCGCCTTTGCATGTTCTGCGGGGCCGCCGAAGCCTGCAACTGGAGCCAGGAAAAGAAAAATATGAGCTTAAAGTATTGAAAACGGGAGAATTTCAGCAGCATGAAGATCGGAAACCACCTGTTTGATGTGGACAACGACTGCTACATCATGGGCATTTTGAATGTGACGCCGGATTCCTTTTCCGATGGCGGCAAGTGGACGGACCTGGAAAAAGCCAGGCGTCATACCGCCGATATGATCAAAGACGGTGCCGCCATCATTGACATCGGCGGCGAATCCACCCGCCCCGGCCACCAACAGATCAGCGTTCAGGAGGAGATTGACCGGGTAGTGCCCGCCATCGAGATGGTCAGGAAAAACTTTGATATCCCCGTCTCCATAGATAGTTACAAAGGGCCGGTAGTAGAGGCGGCGCTGCAGGCGGGGGCCGACATGGTCAACGACATCTGGGGCCTGAAATATGACCGGCAGGTTGCGGAGCTGATTGCCCAATACCAGGTGCCCTGCTGCCTGATGCACAACCGGAATACAACAGAGTACGGCGATCTTATGGACGATATTTGCGCTGACCTGCGGGAGTCGCTGGCCATTGCCAAGGCGGCGGGGATCAGCAGGGAGCAGATCATCCTGGACCCGGGCATCGGCTTTGGCAAGACCTATCAGCAGAACCTGTCCGTGATGCTGCACCTGGAGCGGCTGACAGCGCTGGGCTATCCTGTGCTGCTGGGGACCTCCCGCAAGTCCATGATCGGCCTTGCGCTGGATTTACCTGCTGACCAGAGGGTGGAGGGTACCCTGGTGACCACGGTGATGGGTGTGGAGAAGGGGATGGCCTTTATCCGTGTCCACGATGTGAAGGAGAATTTCCGCGCCGTTCGCATGACGCAGGCCATTTTGAGAGAGGGAAGGTGACGCGCCATCCGCAGCACATATTACGATGAGATTCATATTGAGAATCTGGAAGTCTTTGCCAATCATGGGGTGCTTCCTGAGGAGACCCGGCTGGGGCAGAAGTTCCTGCTCTCCATGACCCTGTACCTGGATACCCGGCCTGCCGGGAAGTCGGACTGTTTGGAGAAGTCGGTTCACTACGGGGAAGTCAGCGCCTTTGCCACAGCCTGCATGAAGGAGCACAGCTATCAGCTGATCGAGGCCGCCGCAGAGCATCTGGCGGAGGCGCTGCTGCTGCGGTATTCCCAGCTGCAGGGGCTGACTCTGGAGCTGAAAAAACCCTGGGCGCCGGTGGGGCTGCCCCTGGAGACTGTGTCTGTAAAAATCACCCGCTTCTGGCATACCGCTTATCTGGGCCTGGGTTCCAACCTGGGGGACAAGAAAGGCTATCTGGATCAGGCGGTAAAAGCGCTGGGGGCGCGCCCGGACTGCCGGGTGGAGAAGCTGTCCTCCTATCTGGTCACGAAGCCCTATGGCGGCGTGGAGCAGGACGATTTCCTGAATGCCTGCCTGATGCTGAAAACCCTCCTTTCCCCGGAGGAACTGCTGGCACGCCTGCATGAGATCGAGCAGGCGGCCCACCGGGAGCGGCTGATCCATTGGGGCCCCCGGACGCTGGACCTGGATATTCTGCTGTATGACGACCTGATTCTGGAGACGGAGGACCTGGTGATTCCGCACCCCGGCATGCACCTGCGGGACTTTGTACTGAAGCCCCTGCGGGAGATCGCGCCCAACAAGCGGCACCCCATTTTGCAGAAGACCGTGGCCCAGATGGAAGCGGAACTTGGCTGAAAGCATTCCCCACGGAGGGTATTATGAGCAAAAAGTTTATTGTATTTTTAATATGCGTGCTGCTGATTGCCGGACTGCTGTCCTGGCTTATCAGTCTGGACAGCAAGAAGGAGCCCCAACAGACAGCGGCGCCCCAGGAGACCATTGCCGTTCAGGCCGTTGAGACGGCGCAGCCTGCCGCCGACCAGGCTGACGCTGCCCAGCCGGAGACCACGGCCATACCGCTGACCCCGGTCTCTGACGCACAGCTGAAGCAGTATAAGTCGGCAGCCCAGCAGGCCATGAACTGCTACAAGGACATCTATCTTGAGGCCGATAAAGGAAATGCCTCCAATGTGGTGCTGTCCCAGAGTACCGTGGCCCAGATCGTCGGTGCCCTGGGGGCCAACGGCTACTCCGCCATCGATTATTTCTGTGACCTGAATATGCAGAACGCCCAGGCGCTGATCGATTTCGGCAACACAGTCAATGCCGGCGCTGATGCGGAGGCCTGCTATTATGTGGTTCACAGCGACGGCAGCCTTCATGCCAATAACCTGTCTTACAAAGACGGTGTCGCCTCTGTGGTCACGGTGTCCTTGGAGTGGGATGGCAGCAAGCCCGAGGTCTATTCCACCGGCCAGTTCGCTCTCTCAAAGCTGCAGCTCACTTCCAAGGGCTGGCTCATTTGCACCCGGGACAGCGAGGGCGGCGGCTCATCCTGGGCGGTAAACGGCAATGCCTACACCTTTGTGCGCCTTGTCCCCTATGACGATACCAAGCGGCAGCTGGGGGAGAAATACCTGGGGGATATGGCCTACGCGGAAAACAATCTCTTTACCTGCACCTGGAGCGCTTCGGATTATAGCCAGTTGGACCTGAACAGCCTGTTTCTGGTTCTGTACAGCCATTATTACGGGACCGAGCCCCTGTCCAATGACAATATGAAAATGATCACCGGCTTTGACAGCATCCCCGGCACCAATCTCCACCTGGTTCCCTATGAGCAGTATGAGCGGGTCATCAGCCACTATCTGGACCTGAGTGATGACACCATCCGCTGGCTGTCTGACACCAGCAGCAAATACGGCGGCTATCTGGTCCTGGGTACCCGGCATGAATACTACAACAACCGCACCCCCAAAATTCCAAAGCCGGAAGTGACCGACTACTGGTACAATTCTGACGGCAGCCTGACCATGAAGGTGGACGCCGTTTTCCCGGCCTACGGTACTGACTGCGCCTTTACCCATGAGCTCACCGTCATGGAAACGGAGGACGGCTTCAAATACATCTCCAACCGGGTGTATGAATCCGAAAACAATATCATCCCGGAGCTGGTGCTGCGGGGCGAGCGGAAAAACCAGATCGCGGCTATGAAGAAGTAAAACAACAACGCAAAACAGCCAACGGATCCGATCCGTTGGCTGTTTTGTGTGAGTGGGCCTGTAAGCCGGGTTCTGTTGAAAACGACCATCTATCTAGACCTGCCGTTACCGGCAGGTTCAAGCCACCTCCTGAGGACGGCCGGGCCGGCCATGTGTCCTCCCACGGTGTTGCTCCGGATAGAGTTTACAGCGTCCACGTGTCTCCACGCGACGAGTGAGCTCTTACCTCACTTTTCCACCCTTACCGGCAGACAAAGCCGCCGGCGGTATATCTCTGTTGCACTTGTCCGAGGGTCACCCCTGGCGGGCGTTACCCGTTATCCTTGCCCTGTGGAGCCCGGACTTTCCTCACGCACAGGCTTTCGCCTTGTGCCCGCGGTCGTTCGGCCCGCTCACCGGCCTATTGTAACCAGTTTTATTGCGCAAGTCAACAAATTTTCTTGTAAAGAAATGAAAAAAGCTATATAATACATAAGATTGAATTTGAACAATGAAGGGTTTGTGAGGCGATCCTATGACTCTGAACGAGTATATTGAAAGTATCAAGGAGAAACGCATTGCGGTCATCGGCATCGGCGTCAGCAATGAGCCGCTGATCGAGCTGCTTTTGAATAAGGGCTGCCATGTGACAGCCTGCGATAAGCGCAGCATGGAGGAAATGGGCGAGGAAGGCCGGAAGCTGGAAGCCATGGGGGCGGAGCTGAAGCTGGGAGTGGACTATCTGGAAGGCCTGGACCAGGACATCATTTTCCGCACGCCGGGGCTGATGCCCTTTGACCCGCATCTGGAAGCGGCCAAAGCCCGGGGCAGCCTTGTGACCAGTGAGATGGAGGTGTTCATGTCCCTCTGTCCCTGCCCCATCATCGCCGTCACCGGCAGCGACGGCAAGACCACCACTACCACCATCATCTCCGAGCTGTTGAAGGCCGCCGGTTATAACGTGCATCTGGGCGGCAACATCGGCCACCCGCTGCTGTGCGAGACGGGGGAGATCCGGGAGAAGGATGTAACCGTGCTGGAGCTGAGCTCTTTCCAGCTTCACAGCATGCATTGCTGCCCCGATGTGGCGGTGATCACCAACCTCTCGCCCAATCATCTGGATAAGCATAAGGATTTCCAGGATTACATAGACGCAAAGCGTGCCGTGTTTGAGCAACAGACAGAAGCTCACCGGCTGGTTCTGAACCGGGACGACAGCCACAGTGAATATTACGCCTCCTTCGCCAAAGCCCCTATCAGCTACTTCAGCGATAAAGGCAATGTGCAAAACGGCGCCATATGCGAGGACGGCATCATCTATCGTGTGGTTGCGGGTCAGCGCCGTCCGGTAATGGAAGCCAAAGACATCAAACTGCCCGGCGAGCACAATCTTCTGAACTATCTGGCCGCTTTCGCCGCCACCGAGGGCTGGGTCAGTGACCAGATCTGCGCCCAGGTGGCCAGGACCTTTGCCGGGGTGGAGCATCGGCTGGAGCAGGTGCGTGTTCTTCACGGCGTTACCTATATCAACGACTCCATCGGCACCAGCCCCACCCGCACCTCCGCCGGACTCCATGCGCTTAAAACCAAGCCCATTGTTATTGCCGGCGGCTATGATAAGCATCTGCCCTTTGACGGCCTTGGGGATGAGCTGTGCCTGCTTTCCAAGCGGGTGTTCCTCACCGGCGATACTGCCCAGCGAATCAAAGAGGCCATCCTTACCTCAGAATACTACCCCCAGTCTCAGTTGGAGGTCACGGTTATTGACGACTTTAAAGAAACCGTGCTTGCCGCTGCCGCCTCTGCGGTTGAGGGGGATATTGTGCTTCTGTCCCCGGCCTGCGCCGCTTTTGACAAGTTCAAAAACTTTATGGAGCGGGGCAAAATTTTTAAGAAAATTGTAATGGAGTTAGAATAACATGAAGATATCCGATATCCGTCCCGAAGTATATGAGATGGCCCAGCGGGCACAGGCGCGCATCAGCTCCCGCTTTGCCCAGATCGACGCCCTGGCCGAGGCGAACACCCGCCGGGTCATGGAGGCCTTTCAGGATAACAAGGTGTCCGAGGCCTGCTTTGCCGGCACCACCGGCTACGGTTATGACGACCTGGGCCGGGAGACCCTGGATAAGATCTATGCCCAGATTTTCGGGGCGGAGGCCGCCCTTGTTCGCATTGGCTTTGTGAACGGCACCCACGCCCTCACCACCGCCATGTTCGCCCTGGCAAAGCCCGGGGAAACCATTCTGGCCGTCACCGGCATGCCCTATGACACTCTGCGCACCGCCATCGGTATCGAGGGGGACGCCTACGGTTCCCTCAAATTCTACGGCATCCATTACGGTCAGGTGGACTTGACGGAAGCAGGGGAGCCGGATTATGCGGCCATCGCCAAGGCCGTTGCTCAGCCCGGGGTCAGCGCCGTCATGGTGCAGCGCTCCCGAGGCTATGCGGACAGAAAGGCGCTGACCGTGGAGGAGATCGGCAAGATTTGTCAGACGGTCAAGGCCGCGAACCCCGCCGTCAAGGTGATGGTGGATAACTGCTATGGTGAGTTTACCGACTTGATCGAGCCCACCCATGTGGGGGCGGATATTATTGCCGGCTCCCTCATCAAGAACCCCGGCGGCGGCCTGGCCCCTACCGGCGGCTATATCGCCGGCAGCGCTGAAGTGGTGGAGCGGGCCGCCATGCGCCTTACCACCCCCGGCATCGGCGGCGAGTGCGGCTCTACCCTGGGCAACAACCGCCTGCTGTTCCAGGGCCTGTTCATGGCCCCCCACATCGTGGCCCAGGCGTTAAAGACCGCCATTTTCTGCGCCGCCATGATGGATGAACTGGGCTTTGAAAGCTCCCCCGGTGTGGAGGAACCTCGTTCCGATATCATTCAGATGGTGAAATTGGGCTCGCCGGAGAATATGAAGCGCTTCTGTCTTGGCATCCAGGCCGGCGCGCCAGTGGACTCCTATGTGACGCCGGAGCCCTGGCCCATGCCTGGCTATAACTGCCCGGTCATCATGGCTGCCGGCAGCTTTATCCAGGGCTCCTCCATTGAGCTTTCGGCCGACGGCCCCATCCGGGAACCCTACATCGCCTATATGCAGGGCGGCCTCACCTATGAATCCGGCAAGCTGGGGATCATGATGGCCGTTAGTGCCATGTTGGAAGGGAAATAAGCATATAATGCATGGGGAGGTGTCTCCATGCGCTACCGCAGACCCTTACGCAGAAGATCCGCCTATATTTATTCCTCCGGCGCAGCCACGGCGCCGAGGCTGCGCCGTGGCCTTCCCCTGGCGCTGCTGTTCATCCTTGCCATACTCTGCGTGTTCCTGGCTGCTGTGGCCGTCTTTTTGAAGGACCTGTCCTCTCAGATCGCCGTCTCCGACGCCAGCGACATTGTCACCGTGCAGATCAACAACGCCATAGCGGACATTATGGCGGAGCAGGATTACAGTGGGGACTATTTTGTAAGCTTTGAAAAATCCGCCACCGGCGAGGTTACCGCCATCAGCAGCAACATGGCAAGGATCAACGCCCTTTCCGCCAAAATCCTGCACCAGGTGGTGGGTGCCACGGAGAACCGCACCATCGAGATCGGCATCCCTTTGGGGAATCTGACCGGCATCAGTCTGCTGATGGGCCGCGGCCCCAACATCCCGGTGCAGATCGTCGTGCTCACCTCCTCCCGGGTGGAGTTTAATAACAGCATCGTCACCGCCGGCATCAACCAGACCAAGCACCAGATCAATCTGGAGGTCATCGTGGATATCGATATTCTTGTTCCCTGGGGCACGGAAAATGCCCAGGTGGTGACGGAGATCCTCATTGCCGATACCATCGTGGTGGGCCAGGTGCCGGATACCTATCTTAATGTTCAGTAGAAAAGAATAGGAGAAGCCTATGGACGTACAAAAGGACATCATCTCCCTGCGCCGGGAGCTGGAAAGGCACAACCGCCTTTACTATGTGGAGGATGCGCCGGAAATTTCAGACTACGAATATGACCTGCTGATGCAGCGGCTCAAAGCCCTGGAGGCCGAGCACCCGGAGCTGATTACCCCGGATTCACCCACCCAGAAGGTGGGCGGTGAGGCCCTTTCCAAGTTTGAGCCGGTGCAGCATCAGGTACCTTTGGAGAGCCTGACCGATGTGTTTTCCTATGAGGAGCTTTTTGCCTTTGGGGAGCGGATGGACGCCTCTCTGCCTGAGGGCCACAGCTATGTGGTGGAGCCCAAGATCGACGGACTTTCCATGTCTTTGGAATATGAAAACGGCGTGTTCGTCCGGGGTGCCACCCGGGGTGACGGCGTCACCGGCGAGAACGTGACCGAGAACCTGCGCACCGTCCGTTCTCTGCCGCTGCGCATCGAAAACGCCCCTGAGCGGCTGATCGTCCGGGGCGAGGTCTATATGTCCAAGGCCGTGTTTGAGGAACTGAACGCCCAGCGGGAGCTGAACGGGGAGCCGCTGCTGGCCAATCCCCGCAACGCCGCCGCCGGTTCCATGCGGCAGCTGGACCCCAAGGTGGCTGCTTCCCGTAAGCTGGACATCATCTGCTTCAATATGCAGTACAGCTCGGATGAGAAGTATCTGAGCCACGCGGAAACCCTGGACGCCATGCGCTCCATGGGCTTCCCGGTGGTGCCCTACAAAAAGTTCAATGATATCAAGGACTGCGTGGAACGCATCCAGTGGCTGGGGGAGAACAGGGGAGACCTGCCCTATGACATGGACGGCGCCGTCATCAAGCTGGACGCATTAAGCCAGCGCGCCGCCCTGGGCAGCACGGCAAAGGCCCCCCGCTGGGCCGTGGCCTTCAAGTACCCGCCGGAGAAGAAGGAGAGCCGGGTGCTGGATATCGTCGTCCAGGTGGGCCGCACCGGCGTTCTGACGCCCAAGGTCATTGTGGAGCCGGTTCGCCTGGCCGGAACTACCGTCTCCGCCGCCACGCTGCACAATCAGGATAACATTGACCGGCTTGACCTGCGCATCGGCGATACGGTGCTGCTGCAAAAGGCGGGGGAGATCATCCCGGAGGTACTGTCGGTCAACAAGGAAAAGCGCCCGGCGGATGCAGTGCCCTTTACCATGCCCACCGTCTGCCCGGAGTGCGGCTCCCCGGTGGTGCGGGATGAGGACGGTGTGGCCCTGCGCTGCACCAGTCCCGAGTGCCCGGCCCAGCGCCTGCGGAACATTGCCCACTTCGCCTCCCGGGAAGCCATGGATATCGAGGGCCTGGGAATCTCCGTCTGTGAAAGCCTGATCAGCAGCGGTCTGGTGAAGGATGCTTCTGACCTGTATTATCTGGAAGCGGAGCCGGTTGCCCAGCTTGAGCGTATGGGCGATAAGTCTGCCAAAAATCTCATTGCCGCCATTGAAAACAGCAAGCAGGCAGGCCTTGCCCGGCTGCTCTGTGCCTTCGGCATCCGCCAGGTGGGCCAGAAAGCGGCCAAGGTGCTGGCCAGCCACTATGGAGATCTGGACGAACTGATGGCGGCGGATGCGGCGGCCCTGACCACCATCCCGGATATTGGCGAAATTACTGCCGGCTTCATTGTTGACTGGTTCCAGAATCCCCAGTCCCAGGACCTGATCAACAAGCTGCGGGCGGCCGGGGTCAGCTTTCAGAGCCGTGAGGAGAAGAAGGACGACCGCTTTGCCGGGCTGACCTTTGTGCTCACCGGTACTCTCAGCCGCTTTACCAGGGACGAAGCTTCCGCCATCATTGAAAGCTTTGGCGGGAAGGCGTCCTCCTCTGTCTCCAAAAAGACTTCCTATGTTCTGGCCGGTGAGAACGCCGGCAGCAAGCTGACCAAGGCTGAGAGCCTGGGAATCAAGATCATCAGCGAAGAAGAATTTGAATCGATGATTCAATAATGTGAAAGACGCCCGGACGGGCGTCTTTCACATTATTGGCTCTTTCGGCATAGGATGCCTTGAGGTCCCCCTCCTAAAAATATTTGGAGGAATGAAATTGAACAGAGCAAACGCCGATAACGGCTATCGATTCGGTTCCCTGCCCAAGAACGCACCGCTGGCTATGGCCTATGTTCCCCTGCAGGAATCGGTATCGCCCAGTTACGAAAGCATGGAGGCCCTGAGCCGCGGCACCTTGTTCCCCGGCCTTGACCTGCCCCTGATGAACATGGTCAACAGCGAGCTGAAAATGTGCCCCCTGACGGAAATGATGGCCATCGACTTTGTGGCCGACGAGCTGGAGCTGTACCTGGACACACACAACGATGACAGCGAAGCCTTTGCCATGTATCAAACCTTCCTGGCTCTGAAAAAAGAAGTACGCAGCCGCTATACCAAGCAGTTTGGCCCCATATCCCAGGACGATCTGCTGGGTGCGAAGCGCTATAGCTGGCCCGACGATCCCTGGCCCTGGGAATATCAGCCCAAGATGGAGGTTTGAGACATGTTTGTATATGAGAAGAAGCTGCAATACCCCGTGAAGATAAAGAACCCCAACCCGGCCCTGGCCAAATTCATCATATCACAGTATGGCGGTCCCGACGGTGAGCTGGGTGCCTCCCTTCGCTACCTGAGCCAACGCTACTCCATGCCCTACCCGGAGCTGAAGGCCCTGCTGACGGACATAGGCACGGAGGAACTTGGCCACTTAGAGATGATAGGAACGCTCGTTCACCAGCTTACCAGAAACATGACCCCGGAGGAGATCAAAAAAGCCGGCTTTGAAACCTACTTCGTTGACCGCACTGCCGGCGTATATCCCACCGCCGCCTCCGGCTTCCCATGGAGCGCTGCCTCCATGGCCGTCAAAGGCGATGTGATCGCAGATCTGAACGAGGACCTGGCCGCCGATGCCACGATACTGTAAGAACAACGCGGACCGGAAACCATTGAAAACACGGGGTTTTGTGTTGCACTGGCTTTTTCATGCTGCGCCTTTGTAAGAATAACGTGGCCAAAATTACCGATAGGACAAGCTATTTCACACGCAATAGTTTATACTCTGTCCAGGATGCGGCCGTCCGTGGAGATGGTGACTACGTTCCAGGGCAGGAACTTGCCGCTGCTTTGCAGCGCACTTTTGACCGCGTTTTCGATACCGCCGCAGCAGGGTACTTCCATCCGTACAACGGTAAGGCTGCGGATATCATTTTTTTTGAGAATTTCAGTGAGCTTTTCGGCATAGTCTACGCTGTCCAGTTTGGGACAACCCACCAGGGTAATGTGATTTTTGATAAAGTCCTGATGGAAATTGGCGTAAGCATAAGCGGTGCAGTCAGCGGCCACCAGCAGCTTTGCGCCGTCAAACCAGGGGGCATTCACAGGAACCAGCTTGATCTGCACCGGCCACTGGGAAAGCTGAGAGGTCTGGGGGCCACAGACAGCAGCAGTTTCTGTGCCGGGACGAATCGCTTTTACCTGGGTGCCGGGGCATCCGCATGGTAAGGTCTTGGTTTTTGCCGCCTTCGCTGACTGCACAGCGGCTTCGTCGTATGCGGGGGCTTCCCGTTCCTCGAAGCTGATTGCGCCCGCTGGGCAAGCGGGCAGGCAATCTCCCAGACCGTCACAGTAATCCTCCCGGGTGAGCGCTGCTTTTCCGTCAACCATCTCAATGGCGCCTTCGTGGCAGGCAGCGGCACAAGCGCCGCAGCCATTGCATTTCTCTTCATCGATTTTGATTATTTTACGAATCATATTCCTTAACTCCTTTTTTATTGACTTTGCACGTTCATTATAGTATAACAAAACCAGCAAGTCTGTTGTATTTACAACGAAGGAGCATCTTTTATGAAGCAATTTATCCCGGTTTTGAAACGAACAAAGCTGTTTGCCGGGCTTATGGAGCAGGAGATCGAAGCTATGCTGTCCTGCCTGGGTGCAAGGAGGAAGGAATACAAAAAAGGCGAAACTGTTTTTCGTCAGGGGGAACACCTGAAATATTTCGCAGTCCTGGTAGAAGGTGGGCTCCATATCCAGCAGGACGATTACTGGGGTAACCGCTCCATTGTCAGTCCCATCGTGGTGGGGGAAATGTTTGGCGAAGCGTATATTGCGCCAGAAAGCGGTCCGCTGCTTTGCGATGTGGTTGCGGTGGAAGACAGCACCGTGATTCTGTTTGCGGCCGCAAAAGTTCTGACCACCTGTTCTTCTGCCTGCCGGTTTCATGGAATGGTGGTTCAAAACCTCTTTTTCGCCATTTCCGAACGAAACAGAAACCTGATGCAGAAGCTGGGTCATATGTCGAAACGCTCCACGCGGGAAAAACTGATCTCTTATTTGTCGGCAGAATCCCAACGGAATAACAGCGCAAGTTTCACCATTCCCTTTAACCGTCAGCAGCTGGCAGATTATCTGTCCGTTGACCGAAGCGCCATGTCCAATGAACTGTGCAAAATGCGTGACGATGGCCTGCTGCTGTTTGAGAAAAACAGCTTTCAGCTTTTATAACGATAAGGAGAACGATTTATACTGGAAATTGGTATGAAAGCGCCTGAATTTACCCTGAGCGACAAGGACGGCAACCCCGTCAGCCTGTCCGATTATCTGGGCAGGAAGGTTGTGGTGTTTTTTTACCCCAAGGACAACACCCCCGGCTGCACCCGGCAAGCCTGCGCCTTTGCCGCGTGCAAGATAGCCCGGGGCGAAATGGTGCGCTATATGGCGGAGAACCAGATTGAAGCCCCGGAGCAAATCAAGGCATTTGACCGGCTGAAATACCGGTTTGATCAGACTCGCTCCAACAATGAAACGTATGTATTTCTTCGGGATGGGGCTAAAAGTTGACCGGCGTATGGAAAAATGTTTTAAACATCAAAATTAAATATCCTACCTGTGGGCGTTCAGCAATGGATGCCCATTTTTCATGTCCGAATGGAGAGTGAAACCATAGATATTAGAACAAGTGGAAAGGGGGCATACTTTTCCCGGGAGGGATACTATGGAAATACCAGGCAGCGCAAGCTATGAACTGGACAACGGAACCATCAGTATTTGCAGGCACTTTGCAGCAGAGGAGAAGCCCGCGGAGCTTCTTTCTTCCGCCGTGGCACGGGCCGCCAGTCAGGCCGGACTTTTGACATTGCCCGGCCCCGATGGTATAATAGAACCGAAGTTCAGAGAGCCGGCCAGACAGACAAGGAGGTCTGATTCACACAGATGAAAGTGTCTGGCATGGGCTATCAGAAGATGGCCTACATTTATTTACGGCTTTCCAATGAAGACCGAAGGCAGGGTGAGTCCGGCAGTATCACCAATCAGCGGAAGATTCTGGAGGACTACTGCCACCAAAACAACATTGTCATTGCCCGGGAATTTGCTGATGATGATTACTCCGGCGGCAACTTCAACCGCCCCGGCTTTCAGGAGCTGCTCAAGGCCCTGGATTCCGATAAGCGGGTGAATATGGTCATCACCAAGGACCTGTCCCGCCTGGGCCGTGATATGAGCGAGTCCAGCTATTATGCCGAGCGCTTTTTCCCCGAACGGGGAATCCGCTACGTGGCCGTGTATGACAATTTTGATTCGGACGAGGATAACTTCCTTGCCCCCTTTCAGTTTGCCATCAACGATGTCTACCTGCGGGATTCCTCCAAAAAGGTCAAGACCGCGCTGCACACCATGATGGACAGGGGAGAGTACTGCTTCCGCGCTCCCTACGGCTACCGGAAGGACCCGGATGATAACCACAAGCTGATCCCGGATGAGGATTCCGCCCCCGTTGTCCGGCGCATTTTCTCCATGGCTGCCCAGGGCGATTCCACCTGGGCCATCGCCGAGGCCCTCAGCGAGGACGGCGTCTATCCGCCGCTGAAATACCGGGTCTACAAAACCGAGGGCCTGAACTCCGGCAATGCGGACATGATGAGCGACGAGTGGAACAATACCACCGTCAAGCGCATCCTGAAAAACCCGGTGTACCTGGGCCATACCATGCTGGGCAAGTCCAAAAAGCTCAGCCCCAAATCCGATGTGAAGCGGCCTGTCCCCCAGGAGGAGTGGCGTGTCACCCTGAACACCCATGAGCCTCTGGTCAGCAGCGAGACCTTTGACCAGGCGGCCCGGAACCTGGGGAAGCGCCGGAGCGACTACATGCAGCTGGAACACGTGCGCAAAAGCATTTACGGCGGCATTGCCTACTGCGCCTGCTGCGGCGGCGCCATGTGCAGCAGCGGCACAGTCCACAAGGGCGAACGGGAAAAGTACTGGTTTCTCACCTGCCTGAACATCCCCAAGCGCAGCAAAAATCCCTGCTCCGACGGCGCAAGGATCAAGTACGAGGTGCTGAACCAGGTGGTCTGTCAGGAGCTGAATCAGTTGCTTTCCCTGACAGAGGAGGAGAAGCGCCAGGTGACCCAGGAGGCCATCCGCCTGGCTGAGGATGCCGGCCTTCCGGCGGCCCGGGAAAAACGCCTTGAGGAAGCCCGGCAGCGGCTCCGGGCCATTGACAGCATGACCATGAAGCTCTATGAGGATATGTACGCCGGACGGCTGGAGGAAGACCGGGCCCACCGCCTGCTGAAAAAATACCGCGACGAGAGCGATGAGCTGAATGAGCTGATCCAGACCATCACCCAAAGCCGCCGCAGCGCCGAGGATGTCCGCCGCACCTATGACCAGTTCTTTGCCTTGACAGAGCGCTACACCCATGTGGAGCAGCTGACCCGGGAGATTCTCACCACCTTTATCGACCGCATTGAGATCGAGCCGAAGCGTTATCCCCCCGGCGTCAAGGTCTACGCCCGCAGCAAAGTCCCTTATGAGCAAAAAATCCATATTTATTACAAATTCATAGGTGAAAAGCCGGAAATCCCCTTGAATTTACCAGCGTAAGTTAAAACTTTCAAGATGGTAGCGTGACCGCCAGAGAGGTTGGCGTTAACCTGAAGAACGGTTACAACGGTGATCTGACCAGCCGCCAGGCCGGTTCTATCGGTGGCCAGATGGTCAAAAAGATGATCGAGTCCTACGAAAACGGCATGAAGTAAGCTTTGTGCTTATAGTATAGGCGCAGGCTCAGCTTGCTATGAGGGCCGGCTTTGATTTCCCAGGGTCGGCTCTTGTGTGAGAGTCGAACATCAGCCAAAAGAAAAATTGCAGGGCAGATATCTGTCCTGCAATTTTTTTAAAAAGTCAACATTATCATTTCTTGTTCTTGAACTCAGGGATAAACGCATCGCTGACGCCCATATCATGGAGACGGACCTTCATCTGGCTGGGCTTCCTGTTATACATAGCGGTGCGCAGCTCGTCATCGGGCACAAAGCTGTAGTACTTCATGCAGAAGGCGTCAAACATATCCCGGTTCGTGGGCCCCAGCAGGGGCAGATACATGAACAGCGCCACCAGCGCGCCGCCGAAAAAGCAGACTATGAAATACCAGGGGCAGAAGGCCACCACAATGGCAATCACAATGGCACAGACCACAGCGCAGCTGATCACGGACACGGTGGTGTACCGCTTGGCACCGATGGCGATCAGCTCCTCCTGCGCTGCCTGCATCCGCTTGATCATCGGGTAGGCAGTGAGGAAATTGAACAGGAACTGGCGCACAAACAGATAGAACCAAAGCCATCCAACCATTAAGAGCGCGCCGGCGCCCAGAATTTTCATTTGCATAATACTTCCTCCTGAAAAGATATTACATTATTGCAGAGATAATACCACACAACGGGTGGATTTTCAAGAATAAATCCGCGCTGCTGGACATAGAGTGTTTCAAGGAAGTGAGAGGATGGACAGCTTTGAAACAGCCTGCCAGCTTCTGTCCTCCCCACTGCGGCGGCGGATAGAAGCCTTCGGCCAAAGACAGCCGGAGGAGATCCGCCTGCGCCTTCTCCGTCCTCCGGCGCTGGTGATCAACGGCCGGGAGCTGGAGCTGCCAGGGGACAGGCTCAGCGAGAACGAATTGAACCAGGTGCTGGAACGGGCCACCGGGGCCTCCCTTCACGCCGCCATGCCCGGCATTATCAGCGGCTACATAAGCTATAAGGGCCTGCGCATCGGCCTTTGCGGCAGCGGCATCATGAACCAGGGCCAGCTTGCCGGCTTTCGGGATTTCAGCTCTCTTGCCATCCGCCTGCCCCGGGAGTGTCAGGGCATATGCGACGGCTTTATCGACCGCCTGACCCAGCCCGGCCTGGAAAATACCCTCATTGTCTCGCCACCGGGCCTGGGCAAGACCACCCTGCTGCGGGAGCTGATCCGGGTCCTATCCGACAGGGGGACAAGGGTGGCGGTTCTGGACGAGCGGAACGAGCTTTCGGCCAGCACCGGCGGAAAGCAGCATTTTGACCTGGGCCGCTGCAGCGACGTGCTTGTGGGCGTGCCGAAGGGGAAAGGCGTGGGTATGCTCCTGCGGGGCATGAACCCGCAGGTGATCGCCATGGACGAGATCAGCGCAGGGGAGGACAAGCAGGTGATTGAACGGATCATAGGCTGCGGCGTCAGCATATTGGCCAGCGCCCACGGCAGGGAAAGACACGATATGCTCCGGCGGCCGATGTATAGGGACCTTTTCGAAATGGGTGCCTTCAGCAATGTACTCACCATCAGCAGAGATGGGGAAACCCGGCGCTACAGTCTGGAGCGGCTGGAATGACCCACCTGTTGGGGGCGCTTCTGATTGCGGCGGCCTCTGTGGCATTGGGCTTCTCCTATGTAAAAGAGGAGAAGCGCCGCCTCCAAGCGCTGCGCTCTGCGGAACGGATGCTGAAAACCATGGCGGGTGAGCTGGAGACCCGGCTCACCCCGCTGCCGGAGCTGATTTCCCGGCTGGCCTGCCGTTGTGACGGCGCAGCTGCCGCCTTTGCGGAGGAGCTGAACCTACGCCTGTGTCAGCTGGGGGAGCGGGAGTTCAGCGCCCTCTGGGCCGAGAGCGTGGAAACCGCCTTCAATATCCTCAGCGGGGAAGAGCGGGAAATGCTCAGCGCCCTGGGCCTCTGCCTGGGCCGCTATGAGCTGGAGCGGCAGCTGACCGAGCTGTCCCTTACCCTTGACCGGCTCTCCCACGCCATCGACCGGCACAGCGCCGCCTTGCCAGAAAAGAGGCGGCTGGGCCTGGGCCTGGCCTGGGCTGGCGGCGCCCTGCTTGTCATAGTACTGATCTAGGAGAAAACAATGGATGTTGACCTGATTTTCAAGATCGCTGCCATCGGCATCCTGGCGGCGGTGCTGAACATATTGCTGCAGCGCTCCGGCCGGGACGAGCAGGCCCTGATGACAAGCATCACGGCCCTTGTGGTGGTATTGATGATCGTGGTGCAGAAAATAAGTGAGCTTTTCAACATGATCAAGACCTTGTTTGGACTATAGCCCTATGGATATCATGCTCAAATGTGCCGCCGCCGCGCTGACGGCCACGGTGATCTGCCTCTTGATCAAGCGGACAAACCCGGAGATGTCCATGCTCCTCAGCGCCGGGGCTATCGTTGTCATCATGACTGCCGCCATGGGCTTTGCCCGCAGCATAACAGAACTGGCTTCCATGGTGAAAGCCATGACCGAAGACGGCGACGTGATGATCGTCCCCGTGCTCAAATGCGTGGGTATCGGCGCCATAACCCGCATCAGCTCCGAACTCTGCCGGGATGCGGCCCAAAGCTCTGCCGCCGCCGCGGTGGACATGGCCGGGACCCTCTGCGCCATTGGTGTCTCCATGCCGTTGATTATCAGCATGCTGAAGCTGATCGGAGGCATGACATGAGGACGCTGCTGCTCATCCTTCTGCTGCTTCCGGCCTTTGGCGGAACGGCCTATGCGGAGGATATTTATCAGCAGGCGGCGGAGGAGACCGGCATCTATGCCGTGGAGGAGCTTCCCCAGGAACTGCGGGATATCAGCGGCGCCTTGAAGGTGGACGGCAGCTATGACACCGGCAGCGCCCTGGAGCGATTGTGGAAAAGCTTCCGGGACAGTGTCCGCCGTGAGCTGGGGGAGAATCTGCGCTCTGCCTCTGCCCTGGTGGCCATCGCCATCGCCTGCGCCCTGTCCGGCTCCGTCTGTTCCGGCAAAGCAATCAAGGAATATATCAATATCGCTGGCTGCTGCGCCGCTGCGGTAAGCCTCCTGGGCGGCGTTGACAGCATCGTCAGCCAGACCGTCTCCGCCCTCAATCAGCTTTCGGACTATTCCAAGGCGGCCCTTCCCGCCATCTTCACCGCCGCTGCCGCCTGCGGAGCAGTGGGCTCCTCCGCCGCCAAATATGCCGCCGTGTGCCTGGCTCTGGATGTGCTCATGAGCCTGGCCCAACAGTTGATCATCCCCCTGGTGTATGCCTACCTTGCTCTTGCGCTCTCCGGCAGCGTCTTCCCCAATTCCCTCCTCAGCAATACCGCCCGCGTCATCCGCTGGGCCGCCACAACCGTCATGACCGTCATGACTCTGGCTTTCAGCGCCTATATCGGCATGACCGGCCTCATCAGCGGCAGCGTGGACGCCGTGGCCATCAAAACCGCCCGCACCGTCATTTCCACCAGCCTCCCCGTGGTGGGCGGCCTTATCTCGGATGCTTCCGCCACCGTACTCTCCGCCGCATCTGTCATCAAGAACTCCGCCGGCGTCTTTGGCCTGATTGCCGTCTGCGCCCTGTGCGCCGGGCCATTTGCCCTGCTTTCGGTGAAAATGCTGGTGCTGAAGGCGGTGGCCGCGGCCACGGATATGGTGCCCAACGGCCGGCTCTCCTCCCTCATTGCCAGCGTGGCTGCGGCCATGGGCCTGCTCCTGGGTCTGCTGGGCTGCTGCGGCATCATGCTCTTCATCTCCATCATGGCCGGCATCAAGGCGGTGAGCCTGTGATCCATCAAAGCATACGGCAGCTCTGTGCCCTGTCCCTGCTCTGCGGCGCGGCTCTGAGCATCCTGCCAGAAGGCGGCGTGAAGCGGGTGTCGGAAGTGGTCTGTACCGCCAGCCTGATCATTGCCATCGTCAGTCCGCTGAAAGCCCTGGATATGGACGCCTATGCCCTGGAAAGCGCCAGGCGCCATGAGCTGGAATCTTCCCTGACTGCCGATGCGGAGGCGGCGGAGCAGCGGCTGAACCGCCTTGTCATAGAACAGGAATACGAGGCATATATTATGGACAAAGCCCTGGAACTTGGCCTGGAGGGCCTTGCGGTGGACGTGGAAGTACAGTGGAGCCTGGAAGGGCTCTGGATGCCCTATGGCGCCAGCATCAGCGGCGTTTGCAGCCAGACCGGGAAAGAACAGCTCTCCGCTCTGATGGCGGCGGACCTGGGCATACCATACGAAAGGCAGCGTTGGGACAGTGAGTGACGGACGGAAGAATATGGCGGAAAAACTGGATAAATTCAAGTATCCGCTGGTTGTACTGGTCATTGGTGTGGTGCTGATGCTGCTGCCCAGCGGCGGCTCTTCCGCCGCCGTTGCTTCGGAGGAGGAACCCATGGCCCTGCTGCTCTCCAGCACCGAGGGGGTAGGGGAGAGTCGGGTTCTCATCTCCGAAAACGGCGTGGTGGTGGTGTGCCAGGGAGCGGAAAATGCCAGGGTGCGCCTGGATATTATTCGGGCCGTCAGCTCATATACTGGTTTTACATCGGATAAGATCACGATTCTGAAAATGGCGGATTATAGCTAAGGGGGAGTATGCAAACAATGAAAAACCGGAAAAGAAATCTGACGATGCTGGCGGTGCTGATGTTCGTGTGCGCGGCGGTGGCGCTCAACTGGTCCTATAATAACCGTTGGGGCACGCCGGATTCGGAGATGGTGTCCGCCGAGGATGAGGCGATGATGAGTGCCAATGCGGAGTTTGCCGATAATCTGATGAGCACCGGCAGCGAATATTTTGCCGAGGCCCGGCTGACCCGGCAGGTATCCAGAGATGAGGCGCTGGAGCTTCTGCAAACTGCCGCCACCTCTGAGAACGCCTCCCAGGAGACCATCGACAGCGCCATGAACGCCATCTCTGCCATGGCTGCCTGCACCATGCAGGAGGCGCAGATCGAGAACCTTCTCATTGCCAAGGACTTTGCCGACTGCGTTGTGTATATCGGCAATGACACTGTCACCGTGGCGGTGCCCGCTCCGGCCGAGGGCCTCAGCGAGGAAGCTGTGGCCAGGATTACCGACATTATCTGCTCCGAGACCGCCTATCAGGCCTCTCAGCTGAGCATCATTGAAGTAAAAGCATGATCTTTTTCCCTCAGGGCCCCGGAGCGTTCACCGGGCCCTGAGGCTTTTTTCCGTGAATAAGATTTGAAATTTGAATATTGGGCTTCCTTTTTTGTGTATAACGTGGTAAAATACACTGAATTCATTTAGGAGGCTAACTATGGGCGAGAACTATATCACCTGCCAGGAACAGCTCGGCAGCATCAATATTTCTGAGGACGTTATCTACAGCATGGTCCGCACCGCCATCACTGAGGTGGACGGGGTGGCCGGCCTTTCCAATACCGCCGGCGCCGAATTGGCGGAGCTTTTCGGCCTCAAGACTGTGGCCCGGGGCGTGAAGGTCCAGTTTGTGGATTCCCGTATCGTTGTTGACGCCATCATCACCGTAATGTATGGCCGCAACATCGTCAATGTGGCAAAGGCCGTCCAGGAGAAGGTCATGTCCGTGGTGCAGTCCACCACCGGCATTGAAAGCGCCGAGGTCAACGTTCATGTTTCCGGCGTGGCCTTTGAGAAATAAACAGTCCGGAGGAATAAGCTATGACCAGAACAACCGCCCGCGAGATCGCCATTCAGCTTGGCTTCGCGGCAGTTTCCAGCAAGGAGGATATCTCCGCCCTGATGGAGCGGTTCTTTTCTCCCGAACATTATGAGACCCTCCGGGGCGAGAACGAATTGTATGCCGAGCTGCCGGATGCAAAGCAGATGGCCTATATCCGCCGCCTGACGGAGCTGACCATGGAAAACCGCAGCGAGATTGACGGCTTTATAGAGCGCTATGCCAAGGGCTGGAAGCTGGAGCGCATTTCCAAAACCGCCCTTGCCGTCATGCGCTGCGCCATCTGTGAGATTCTTTATATGGACGATATCCCCAACGCCGCTGCCATCAACGAGGCGGTGGAGCTGGATAAGGGCTATGACGAGCCGGATACCGTCGCCTTTGTCAACGGCGTTCTCGGCGGCTTCATGCGGGGCGAGTTCGGGCAGACCCTGCCCGCTCAGGAGGAACCCGTCCAGGGCGAAACTGCTCAGGACGAGCCTGCCCGGGAGTAAGCCATGGACCAGCAGACGCTGACCGTTACAGAGCTTAATAACTATATCAAAGGCCTTCTGGACCAGGACCCGATGCTGGGCAATGTCTCCGTCCGGGGTGAGCTTTCCAATTATAAGGTCTATCCCTCGGGCCATCACTACTTCACATTGAAAGATAGTGAGAGCAGCTTGCGCTGCGTCATGTTCAAAAGCAGTGCCGGTAAGCTGCGCTTTCGCCCGGAAAACGGCATGGGCGTCACCGCCTATGGCCGGATAGCCGTCTACCCCAGGGACGGGGCCTATCAGCTCTACTGCACCGGCCTCATGCCCGAAGGGGCAGGGGACCTGCAGGTGGCCTTTGAACAATTGAAGGCCCAATTAGCCGCTGAGGGCCTGTTTGACCGGGCCCATAAAAAACCCCTGCCCCAGTTCCCCAGCCGCATTGCCATCATCACTTCCTCCGCCGGCGCCGCCGTGCATGACATGATTCGCATCCTGTCCCACCGTTGGCCCATGGCCCAGGTGGTGCTGTTGCCTGTCCGGGTGCAGGGGGTGGAGGCTCCGCCGGAGATCGTCGGCGCCATCCGTTACGCCAATGAGTTCAAGGTGGCCGATGTGATCATCACCGGCCGGGGCGGCGGCTCCATTGAAGACCTGTGGGCCTTTAATGATGAGCGGGTGGCCAGGGCCATCTACGCCTCGGAGCTGCCTGTGATCTCCGCCGTGGGGCATGAGCCGGATGTGACCATTTCCGACTATGTGGCGGACGCCCGGGCCTCTACGCCCTCCAACGCCGCCGAGATTGTGGTGCCTGACCAGCGGGATATCCGTGACGCGCTGGACAGCTTCAGCATCCGTCAGGATCAGGCTTTGCGCAAAAAGCTGATGCACCTGAGTCAACAGCTGGAGGCCTACCAGTCCAAACGGGTTATGACCGACCCGGTGGCCCATATCGATAACCGCCGCATCAGCCTTGACTATGCCAGGGACCGCCTGGTGGCCGCCGAGGAGCGGAATCTTGCCGCTTGCCGGCAGCGCTTTGTGGGCCTTGCCGCCTCGCTGGACGCTATGAGTCCTCTCCGCGTCCTGGGCCGGGGCTATGCCATCGCCGAAGATGGCCTGGGGCAGGCAATCAAAAGCGTAAAGTCCCTCTCCCCGGGGGATACGATCACCGTGGAACTTTGCGACGGCAAGGCGGATTGCCTTGTCCAGTCGGTAACAGAGAAGCCTTAATAAACTTTGCCAAAGGAGTTTGCCATGGCAGTAAAGAAACTCAGCTTTGAGCAGTCCCTCAGCCGGCTTGACGAGATTGTGCGTCACCTGGAAAAAGGGGACCTGCCTCTCAGCGAATCCCTCTCCCTCTATGAGGAGGGAACCGGCCTTATCAAGTCCTGCAGCAAAATGCTGGATGAGGCGGAGCAGAAAGTAGTAAAATTAAAAAAAGGGCCTGACCGCGCACCCATTGAGCTGCCCTTTGAGGATGAGAATTGAAATGACTTTGAATGAATACCGCAATCGGATTGACGCCGCCCTGGCGGAATACTTCACCCTGTCGGAGGATTATCCCCAGGCCCGCCTGGCCGAGGCCATGCGTTATAGCCTGCTGGCCGGCGGCAAGCGGATTCGCCCTATGCTGGTGCTGGAATTTTGCCGCATTGCCGGGGGCGATGTGGAGGCGGCCCTGCCTGTGGCCTGCGCCATTGAAATGCTGCATACATATAGCCTGATCCATGACGACCTGCCCTGCATGGATAATGATGACCTGCGCCGCGGCCGCCCCACCAACCATGTAGTTTATGGCGAGTGCACCGCTGTTCTGGCAGGGGATACCCTCCAGGCGGAGGCGTTCGGCACCATTCTCCGCTGTGATCTTCCGGCTGAACGGAAGGCTGCCTGTGCCGAAATATTGGCCGGCGCCGTTGGTCTGGACGGGATGTGCGGCGGACAGTATCTGGATATGTCCTGGGAGGGCAGAAAGCTGACCGAGCAGGAGCTGACGGAGATCAACTCCCGCAAGACCGGCGCGTTGCTGGTGGCCGCCTGCCAGATGGGTGTTGCCGCCGCCGGCGGCAGCCGCCTGATGCTGGATACCGCCGGGCACTTCGGCGCCGCCCTGGGCATGGCCTTCCAGATTCGTGACGATATGCTGGATGTGCTCAGCACTGCCGAGGAGCTGGGCAAGCCCATCGGGTCCGACAGCCAAGAGAATAAGAACACCTATATGGTTCTCATGGGCGAGGAGGGCTGCCGGCAGACCGTGGCCCGCCTGACCGATTTTGCGAAAAACATCCTGGGAGAAGCCTTTGATGACACGGCCTTCCTTTGCGCCCTGGCGGATTCCCTTGCAGACAGAAAGAATTGACGGCAGGGCTATGCCCTGCCTATTGGAGTGTACTTTTTGAGTATTATAGAAAGAATCAATTGTTCAAATGATGTGAAGAGCCTGACACGGGATGAGCTGGACGCTCTTTGCAGGGAACTGAGAGAATTTGAGATAGAGAGCATCGCCAGAACCGGCGGGCATCTCGCATCCAATCTAGGCACTGTCGAGCTGACCGTGGCCCTGCACAGAGTATACGATACTTCCGTTGACAGGCTCGTTTTTGATGTTGGCCACCAGAGCTATACCCATAAGATTCTCACCGGCCGCAGGGATGCGTTCGGCACGCTGCGGCAGTATGGCGGCCTCTCCGGCTTTCCCAAGCCCTATGAGGCAGTGGACGATGCTTTTATTGCCGGCCACGCCTCCAACTCCGTATCCGTTGCCCTGGGCATGGCCCGGGCCCGGACGCTGAATAAAGAGCAGTACGATGTGGTCGCTGTCATTGGCGATGGAGCTCTGACCGGGGGCCTTGCCTATGAGGGCCTTGCCAACGCCGCCGCCAGCGACGAGCCGCTGGTCATCATCCTCAATGACAATAACATGTCCATCAGTGAGAACGTAGGCGGCATCTCCCGCCTGCTGCAGATGATGCGCATGCGCCCCGGCTATATCAGCTTCAAGAAGTGGTATCGTGCCGCGGTGAAGAAACTTCCCATCATCTATACTGCCACCCACAAGATCAAAGAGTGGCTAAAAGCCCGGGTTCTGCCGGATAATATTTTCAGCGAAATGGGCCTGAACTACCTGGGTCCCATCGACGGCCATGACCTGGCCGCCCTGGAAAAAGCCATCCGCCTGGCCCGGGATATGGAGTGCCCTGTGCTCCTGCATGTACTCACCAGGAAGGGAAAGGGCTGTGACTATGCGGAGAGCCACCCGGATAAGTACCACGGCGTGGGCTGTTTTGACGCCAAAACCGGGGTTGTTGCTCCCGTGGAATTCAGCTTTTCCGATAAGATGGGCGAATCTCTGTGCCGCTATGCGGAGGGGGATTCCCGCATTGTCGCCATCACCGCCGCCATGGCCGGGGGCACCGGAACGGAGTGCTTCGCCGCCAAATACCCCACCCGTTTCTTCGATACCGGCATTGCCGAGGGGCACGCTACCGCCATGGCCGCCGGTATGGCGAAGCAGGGGCTCATCCCTGTCTTTGCCGTATATTCCAGTTTTCTGCAGCGTGGCTATGATATGCTCATCCATGACGTATCCCTCCAGCATCTCCACGCTGTTTTCTGTGTGGACCGGGCCGGCCTTGTGGGCAGCGACGGGGAAACCCACCACGGCGTCTTTGACGTGAGCTATCTCTCCTCCGTCCCCGGCATGACCATTCTGGCTCCCGCCAGCTTTCAGGAGCTTGACGATATGTTGGGCTACGCTCTTCACGAGCTGAACGGCCCTGTTGCCCTTCGCTATCCCCGGGGAGGGGAGGGGGCGTATCAAGCCTCCCATGTAACTGCGGAGCACCTCCTGCGCCAAGGCAGCGACCTGACCCTGGTCTGCTACGGAACCATGGTCAATGAAGCCATGGCTGCCGCTGAGGAACTGGCCGCCAAGGGCATTTCCGCCGAGGTGATCAAGCTGGGCGTGCTTTGCCCCAATGACTTTGATCTCTGCCTTGCCTCCCTGAAAAAGACCGGCCGCCTGCTCATGGCGGAGGAGGTCTGCGCCGCCGGCTGTGTGGGCACGAGCATTGTTGCTGCTGCCGCAATGAATGGTGTGGCCCTGAAAGGCGTCCGGCTTCTGAACCTTGGCAGCGGCATCGTCGGCCACGGCAAGGTGAGCGAGCTTATGCGTGAGAAGAATATTGACGCTGCCGGTATCCGTGATGCGGCGGCAGCGCTCTGTGCGGCCACTGTTGAGGGAAAATGAAGAAAGTACGATTGGATCAGCTGGTCTTTGACCTGGGCTATACCGAGAGTCGGGAGCGGGCCAAGACCACCATTATGAGCGGCCTTGTGTTCGTTAACGGCCAGCGGGCCGATAAACCGGGGACGCCGGTTGCGCCGGACGCGAAGATCGAAGTCCGGGGTGAGGCCATCCCCTTTGTAAGCCGGGGCGGCTTCAAGCTGGATAAGGCCCTGAAGGTTTTTCCCATCGACCCGGCGGGGAAAACCTGCATTGATTGCGGCGCTTCCACCGGCGGTTTTACCGATGTACTGCTGCAGCATGGCGCGGCAAAGGTCTACGCTGTGGACGTGGGCTATGGCCAGCTGGCTTGGAAACTGCGCAACGATCCCCGGGTTGTGAATCTGGAGCGTACCAACCTCCGCTATGTCACGGCGGAGCAGATCCCGGAGCTGTTGGAACTGGCGGTGATGGACGTGTCCTTCATCTCCATCAAGCTGGTTTTGCCTGCGGTCAAGGCTCTGCTTGTTCCCGGTGCCGACCTGGTCTGTCTGATCAAGCCCCAGTTTGAAGCGGGCCGGGGCGAGGTTGGCAAAAAAGGCGTGGTGCGGGACAGCGCTGTGCACTGTCAGGTGATCCGCAGCATCCTAGACTTTGCCCCCCAGATCGGTCTGAGCGTGATGGGTCTGGATTACTCTCCCATAAAAGGCCCGGAGGGAAATATCGAATATATCTGCCATATGAAGAATGGCTGTTATGAAGGCGCTTCCGTGGATGTGGAGGCCCTGGTAAATGCCTCCCATGAGGCGCTGGTATAGGAGTCTTGTATGATTGCTGTCTGCCCCAATCCCTTTCGGGACCTTGATTGCCACATAACCCGGGATATTATTGCCCGCCTGGAAGCCGCTGGGTTCACTACCTGCGTCTGCCCTCTGTTTCTGGAGGAAGGCGCCGTGACGCTGCCGGCGGATATGAAGGCCACGAAGCTTTCCTCCGTGGCTGAGAACTGCCGGATGGTGGTGGTTGTGGGCGGCGATGGGACCATCCTTGCCGCTGCCCGGCAGCTGCATAATACTTCTGTTCCCATTCTGGGCGTGAATCTGGGCACCAAAGGCTTTATGACCACCCTGGAGCAGGATGAGCTGGATCGAATCATTCCTGCGGTGAAGGGCCAGATGCGCCTGAGCCGCCGCATGAAGCTGGACGTCTCTGTCATCCGGGACGGAAAGCAGGTATTGAGTGACAGTGCCCTCAACGACGCCGTGATGCATGGCTACGGCGACTGCATAAAAATGACCGTCTATTGTAATGGTGACCGCATCACCCAGTTCTCCGGGGACGGCATCATTCTCTCCACGCCCACCGGCTCCACCGGCTATTCCATGTCCGCCGGCGGCCCCATTGTTGAGCCGGATGCGGAGAATATTATCATCACGCCGATCTGCCCTCATGTAATGGGCCTTCGTTCCTTTGTCCTGGGGCCGGACAGTGAAGTGAGCGTTCGGATGGAGAAACTCCATGGCCGCCGGGCCTACCTGTCTCTTGATGGTAATTCCGTTTTAGACTTGGCAAATGAGGATATTGTTCTTGTAAAGCGCTCCCCAAACTGCACCCTTATGGTGGATGCTGGCCTGCGGAGCTTTTATGAGATCACATATGAAAAACTGAGATAAACAAGGAAAACGAAGCAAACGGAGGTGAGACAGGATGAAACTGGACCGGCAGAACGTGATCATGGAAATTATTACCAAGCAGGATATTGAGACCCAGAACCAGCTGTTGGAGGCTTTGGCTGCCCGGGGCGTCAAAAGCACCCAGGCCACCCTTTCCCGGGATATTCGGGATATGCGCCTGATTAAGGAGCTTGGCCCCAACGGCAATTATCGCTATGTAATGGCAGCAAGTCAGGATAACGCGGATCTGGACGCGCGGCTGAAGAAAATTTTTAAAGAATGTGTACTGTCCTATGACCTGGCGCAGAATATTCTGGTCATCAAGACGCTGCCTGGGCTTGCGCAGGCGGCGGGCTCCACCCTGGACGGGATGGATATTCCCGGTCTTGTGGGTACCATTGCCGGTGATGACACTGCATTTCTGGCGCTGAAAGACCCGGACGCGGCTGTCAAACTGTACCACGAGCTTGAGCAGCTTTTGTAAACGCGCAATCACCGCAAGGGGACTTGTATCATGCTAAACGAACTTCACATAGAGAATATTGCGGTAATTGAAAAGGCCGACATCCGTTTTGGCAGCGGCTTCAACGTGCTCACCGGCGAGACCGGTGCCGGCAAATCCATTGTCATTGACTCCATTGGCGCCGTTCTGGGCGGCCGTGTGAGCCGCGAACTGGTGCGCCGCGGCGCCGATAAAGGCACGGTCACTGCCGTGTTCGACCAGGCGGGCTGTGAAGCCTGGCTTGCAGAGAACGAGATTGAGGCCGAGGATGAGCTGATCCTCCAGCGGCGCATCAGTGCTGACGGGAAAAGCAGCTGCCGGGTCTGCGGTATGCCTGTCACGGCTGCCCAGATGAAGGAGCTGGCCCTGCTCTTGGTGGATATCCATGGCCAGAACGACGGACGCCAGTTGATGGATGAAACCCGTCATCGGGCGTACCTGGACCGCTTTGGCTGTTTGGAAGGGGATATCGCCGCCTTTGACCAGGCCTATTCTGCCTATCGCTCTGTGAAGAAAGAGCTGGACCGGCTGCAGATGGATGAAGTGGAGAAGGAACGTCTCAGCGACAGCCTGAAATACCAGATTGAGGAGCTGGAACGGGCCCAGTTAAAGGCAGGGGAGTATGATGGCCTTGTTGACCGGCGGGATTTGCTTCGCAATTCCGAAAAGCTGACCGAGGCCATTGACCAGGCCATCGCTTCCCTCAGCGGCGGCGATGAAAACGCCATCTCCCTGGCCCAGAACGCCGCCTATTACACCGGCAAAGCTGCCGCCCTCTCCGCGGAGCTGGAGCGTGCGGCAGAGGGGATCAACGCCGCTGCCTTTGCCCTGGCAGACGCTTCTGAGCTGCTTCGGGATTTCCGGGAGAGTCTGGACTTTTCCCCTGAGGAATATGACCAGCTGGAGACGCGGATTTCTCTCCTCAACAAGCTGGAGCGGAAGTATGGCCGGGATGAGGAAGCGCTCATTGACTATCTGCAGGAGTGCCGCAACAAGCTGGATGACATCCAGTATGCCGATGAACGTTCCGCCAAGCTGGAGCGGCAGCTCCAGGAGCAGATTCGCCTCTGCCGTAAGGCGGCCCAGAAGCTGAGCGCCAGCCGCCGGGAAGCGGCGAAACGTCTGGAGGAACGCATTGTCTCCCAGCTGCGGGAACTGAGCATGCCCTCCGTCCGCTTCGCTGTGGAGTTCACCCCCATGGATAACGACCTGGGCTTTGACGCTACCGGCGCCGACAAAATTCGTTTTGTCATGTCGGCCAACGCCGGGGAGGAGCTGGGTCGTATCAGCCGCATCGCCTCCGGCGGTGAGCTGAGCCGGATCATGCTGGCCATGAAAAACGTCTTTGCCGAGAATGACCCTGTCTCCACCATGATCTTTGACGAGATCGATACCGGCGTCTCCGGCATCGCCGCCCAGCGGGTGGGGGAGAAGCTTTTCTCCGTCTCCCTGGGCAAGCAGGTCATGTGCGTCACCCACCTGCCCCAGATCGCCGCCATGGCCGATAATCACTATCTGATCTCCAAGGAGGAGCGCAGCGGCAGAACCTATACCCAGGTTCTGAAGCTGGATCAGGAGGGACGGGAGCGGGAACTGGCCCGCCTCCACGGCGGCGATAATATTACCGCCCTCACCCTGGCCAGCGCCGGGGAACAGCTTTCTGCCGCCGATGCCTATAAAAAGCATTACTTGACAAGCCATGGCAGATAAAGTATAATCCACAAAGATAACGCGATGAAGAACACCAGTAAGCGCCTTTGACCTGCGCAGAGAGCCCCCGGTTGCTGTAAGGGGGAGAGGCAGGGCGCCCAATACCGTTCGGAGCGGCATACCGAAACACCGGGATTTCCCCGGCCAGTAGGCTATGACGGGAAGCGCCCGATACAGCGCCGGAGTGCTCTGCACTCGCTGAGGTCCTTGCCGTGAGGCAAGGGCGCACAGAGGTGGTACCGCATAATTGCCCTCTGTCCAAGGGACAGAGGGCTTTATTATTTGTTAGGAGAGATAAAATGTCTATTGAAGAAAAAGCTGCCCAGTATCATGCCCAGGGCTTCAACTGCGCCCAGAGTGTCCTTGCCGCCTGCGGCGAATATACCGGCCTGGATGAAAAGTCTGCTCTGGCCATTGCCGGCGGCCTGGGCGGCGGCGTCCGCTGCGGGGAAATCTGCGGCGCTGTCACCGGCGCTGTCATGGCCATCGGTCTTTGCAATCCCTTTGTGGACGGCGGGGATAACCAGGCCAAAGTCGATATTGCCGTCAAGACCAAGGCCTTTACCGACCAGTTCAAGCAGCAGTTCGGCTGCATCCGCTGCCTTGACCTGAAGGTCAGCGGCCGCCCCTGCAGTGAACTGATTGCCTGCTGCGCCAAAGCGGCGGAAGACGTGATCAAAAACGAAAAATGATAGAAAAGTAGGAGAAAGAACAATGGGAATTTATGAAGAACTGGTGGCCCGCGGTCTGATCGCCCAGGTCACCAACGAGGAAGAAATCCGGGATATGCTCAATAACGGCAAGGCCACTTTCTACATTGGCTTTGACCCCACGGCGGACTCCCTCCATGTGGGCCACTTTATGGCTCTCTGCCTGATGAAGCGCCTGCAGCAGGCCGGCAACAAGCCCATCGCCCTTATTGGCGGCGGCACCGGCCATGTGGGCGACCCCTCCGGCCGTACCGATATGCGCAGCATGATGACCAAGGAAACCATCGACCATAACTGCGCCTGCTTCAAAAAGCAGATGGAGCGCTTTATTGAGTTTGGCGAGGACAAGGCCATCATGGTCAATAATGCTGACTGGCTTCTGGACCTGAACTATGTGGAGCTGCTGCGGGAAGTGGGCGCCTGCTTCTCCGTCAACAATATGCTCCGGGCCGAGTGCTACAAGCAGCGCATGGAGAAGGGCCTGAGCTTCCTGGAGTTCAACTACATGATCATGCAGAGCTACGACTTCTACTACATGTTCCAGCACTACGGCTGCAATATGCAGTTCGGCGGCAACGACCAGTGGAGCAATATGCTGGGCGGCACCGAGCTGATCCGCAAGAAGCTGGGCAAGGACGCCCATGCCATGACCATCACCCTGCTTCTGAACTCCGAGGGCAAGAAGATGGGCAAGACCGCCTCCGGCGCTGTCTGGCTGGATCCCAATAAGACCAGCCCCTATGAGTTTTATCAGTATTGGCGCAACGTGGGCGACGCGGACGTGCTCAAGTGCATCCGTATGCTGACCTTCCTGCCCCTGGAGCAGATCGATGAAATGGACAAGTGGGAAGGCAGCCAGCTGAACAAGGCCAAGGAAATTCTGGCCTATGAGCTCACCAGCCTTGTCCACGGCGAGGAGGAAGCCAAGAAAGCCGAAGCTTCTGCTAAGGCCCTCTTTACCGGCGGCGGTGTCAGCGAGAATATGCCCACCACCGAGATCACGGAAGATGACCTGACCGACGGCGCCATGGACATCATGACCATCCTGGTCAAGACCGGCCTCTGCTCCTCCAAGTCTGATGCCCGCCGCAATGTGCAGCAGGGCGGCGTCACCGTGAACGATGAGAAGGTCACCGACATTGGCAAGGTTTACACCGCTGATGCGTTGAAAGCCGGCATCGTGGTCAAGCGGGGCAAGAAGAACTTCAATAAGCTCACCTTAAAGTAAGCGAAAAGCATCAAAAAGCGACTGCAAAAGCAAGCGGAGCATGCATAAACATGACCCGCTTGCTATCTTTTTCTGCATATTATTTCAGCTTTTCTTCGGCCCAATCCCGCAGTACCGCCAGCTGCTCCGGCGTGTGGAACCAGTGTTCCCCCTTCTTGTAAACCGTCAGATCTGCTCCGAAACGCTGCACGAAACGATTTACTACCGTGATATCCGTGAAATTATCTTTGCCGGGATAGAGAATGGAAGTGGGCACATCCCAGCGGTCTATGGGCCGCTCCACCACATACTGCAAATAGCGCCAGATCAGCATAAAGCCGAAGTTTGTCTCGATCATTTGCTCCTTTTCCAACCGTTCTTCGCTGACTCCGGAACTTTTCATCATGTTTCGGATCATCAGCTCCATGTCCAGAATGGGGGAGACGAACAGGGCCCGCTCGATAGGCTTGTCCCGGTAAGCCAGCATGGAGAAGAAGGCACCAACGCTGCTGCCATACAGCGCAACGCGGCTGTATTTCCCTTCTATGTAGTCGTATACCTGCTCCACCTCCGGCACCACATCCCAGGGCAAAAGTCCCAGCTTGATGGGCTCCCGGCAGCCATGGCCCGGCAGATCAAAACTGAGCACCTGCCAGCCTTCTTTGCATGCCAGCTCCGCGAAAAGCTCTGCCTCTTCCTTGCAGCCCTGATAACCGTGCACATAGATGTAAACCTTATCGGAGGAATCCCCCCACAAAATGGCCGGAATTTCACCAATTCTGAACTCTTTTCCCTTGCTTTCCAGAAATGCTCCCATAATAGTTCTCTCCTTTTTTATGCTTTACCGCGCAGGTATTCCAGAATCTCCGCTGCGTTGGTGTCCGGCTTTACCTTGGGCATGACTTTTTCGATGACGCCGTTTTCATCAATGATATAGGTGCTGCGGACAACCCCCATGCTGACTTTACCGTAGTTCTTTTTCTCCTGCCACACATCATAGGCCTGGATGGCCTGCAGCTCCGGGTCGGAGAGCAGAATAAAGGGCAGGGAATACTTCTCCGCAAATTTCACATGGGAGGCAACAGAGTCCTTGCTGACGCCGATCACTGCCACATCCATGGTTTTGAAGTCCTCATAAGCTCCGGCAAAGGCACAGGCCTGGCGGCTACAGCCGGGGGTGTTGTCCCGGGGATAGAAGTAGAGGACAATCTTTTTCCCGGCAAAATCAGCCGGCGTCACAGTATTTCCATGCTGGTCGCTGAGTGAAAAGTCCGGGGCTTTCATTCCTGCTGTAAGCATCTTTTTTACTCCTTTATAAACACATATTTATCTTTCTCAGAATGTTCCGGGGAAAAGCGGAAGCCCAGCCGATCAAAGCTTTTCAGGTCCTCCGGGCTGTTTGCCTGCCCCTCCGCCAGGAAGCGCACCATCTCGCCCCGGGCCATTTTACACAGCGTTCCCTTCTCTGCCAGTTTGTCCCCGGCCTGTTGCGCGAAAACGCATCCGATCAGGCGCGTGGAAGGGGATAGGTGGGCGGAAACCGCTTTGCTGTATTCTTTGGAGGCAAGGTCAATGATAGTGTCCGTCTCCTGCTCCAGGGCTTTGGCAAGGGCGCTGCCCCAGAAGCCGTACAGGTCTTTGAGGCCATCAACGGCCAGCTTGGCCTGCATTTCCAGACGATAGGGCCTGACCCCGTCAAAGGGTCGCAGCAGCCCGTAAAACCCGGAGAGGATGCGCAGGTGCTCCTGTATGTAATCAAACTCGTCGTAGCTGAACACGCCGGGGGCCATGTACTGGTATTGTATCCCCTCATAGGCCAGAATAGCTGGGGTCAGGCCGGAAGTCAAATCCATATCCTGTATCCGCTGAAAATTCAGCGCCGCGATCTGATCGTTACAGCGCCAGAGCGTTTTCAGCTCTGCGTAGCTCATGGCGCGAAGGGCAGACAGAAGCTGGCTGGTTTGATCCAGAAAAGCCGGTAACTCAATCCAGGCAAGACTGTCCGTATCCTGATTCATTTTCTTGGCCGGGGAAATAATAATGCGCATACTCATCCGCGTATCTCACTGACCACAGCCCGGAACGCCTCAGTAAACACGGTGAAATCCGTGTTATGGGCCACGCCGTCAAAGCCCTGGGCCAGGTATTCCCGGGCTTTTTCCGTGCTGGTGGAGAAGATGAGGCAATACTTTCCTGCGGCTTTACAGGCGGCCAGAATGCGGTCAACAGCGGCCAGAAAGACCGGATTTTCAAAATCGCCGGGCAGGCCCAGAGAAATGGACAGATCAAAGGGGCCGATAAAGATGCCGTCGATCCCGTCCATAGCCACAACTGTTTCTATGTTTTCCAGACATTCCGCCGTCTCACACTGGGGCAGCACCAGAAGCCGTTCATTGCTCTGCGCCATAAACTCCGCCACGCTGCCGCTGGCCCAGTCCTTGTAACCGAAGCCGCTGCCCCGGCCCTTGATAAAGCCCCGGTTGCCGATAGGGGCAAACTTGGCCAGGTCAACCAGCTTTCTCATGTCATCCAAGCTGCGCAGGCAGGGAACAATCAGGGCCTGAACCCCCATGTCCACTGCCCGCTGAATCTCCTTGTGGCTCACATCGGCAATGCGCATGAAGGGCGTGAGGCCTACAGACTCGGCAGAGCGAACCAGGGCCATGGCAGACTCGGTATCAAAGGGGCCGTGCTCCGTGTCGATAATGGCAAAGTCCATGCCGGTATATCCCAGGCACTCCATCGCGGAAGGGTTGCCCATAGAGAAGAAGGTGCCGATGACCTTCTGCCCCTTTTTCAGTTTTTCTTTCACCAGATTGCCCATATCTGACCTCCCGAAAATAAGGTTACGTCCCATCGGGACGAATAATATATTCTTTTATGCCATCTACCACAACAGAGCGGCAACGGATGGAAAACACACGGTCCAGCACGCCTTGTTCCACCAGCGCCTCCGGCGCACCAAAGGCGGCAATACGGCCCTGATCCAACAGACATATCTCATCGGCAAAGCTGAGGGCCAAATTCAGGTCATGCAGCACAGCGATGACGCATTTTCCGTCCTGGCTCATGCACTTCAGGTTCTCCATGACGGAAAACTGAGCCGAAGCGTCCAGGTAGGTGGTGGGTTCATCCAAAAGCACATAGCGGGTGTCCTGGGCCAGCAGCAGGGCCAGGTATACCCGCTGCCGCTCACCGCCGGAAAGCTGGCGCAGATCCCGGCCGGCAAAGGCCTGCACATTCACTGCCGCCATGGCCCGCTCTACGGCGTCAAGGTCGTCCTTACCCGGCGTCCGGGACAGGCCCAGGTAAGGGAAGCGGCCGTGGGACACCAGATCCTGCACGGAGATGGCAGGGATGGGCCGGGTTTGAGGCAGCAGGGCCAGCTGGCGGGCAAACTCCTTCCTGCCGTAGCAGGCATAGCTTTTTCCATCCAGTGTAAGGCTGCCGCTGTCCGGCTGCAGGAGACGGGACAGCAGGCGGATGAGGGTGGTCTTACCGCTGCCGTTGGGACCCAGGACAGCATAGAGCTTTCCCGGGGAGAAAGCGGCGGATATATTGCGCAGTACAGTTCTCCCACCGTAGGAGAAATTCAAATCGTCAAGCTGGATCATATACTCTTGATTTCCTTTGCAGCAGGATAAGGGCAAGGAAGAAGGGGCCGCCCACAAAGGACAGGATGATACCCACAGGTATCTCATAGGGGGCAAAGAGCACCCGGCCCAAAAGATCACACAGCAGCACCAGCACGGCACCGCCCATGGCGCTGAAGGGCAGCAGAAGCCGGTGGCGGCTGCCTACAAAGCGGCGGGCAATATGGGGCCCCAACAGGCCAACAAAACCCAGCAGTCCCGCAAAGCTGACGGCGCTGCCGGCCATGAGGCTTGCCAGCATGAGCAGCAGAAAACGGCTCAGATTCACGTTCATGCCCAGGCTTGCCGCAGTTTCCTCACCCAGGCTGAGCACATCGATGTCCCTGGCCAGCAGCAGCGCCGCCAGCAGGCCCAGGCCGATCAACCACCAGGCCGGGCTCAGCTTCGCCATGCTGACGCCGGCGATACCGCCCACCAGAAAACCGTGGGTATTATAGATGCTGTCCGGGAAGATGGTTTTCACCAGGTTGATCCCGGCGGTCAGGATGCTGCTGATGGTGATGCCCACCAGGGTGATGGTCATGCGGCTGGCCCCGGTATGGCGGGCAATGGCATAAATGCAAAGGCAAGCGGCCAGGGCACCGAAGAACGCGGCAAAGGGAACAGACGAGGCGGCGCCGGGGGCAAGGGCAACCAGCAGCGTCACGCCCAGGCCGGCCCCGGCATTGACGCCGATGATGTTGGGGGCGGCCATAGCATTGTTCAAAACCGCCTGAATAATGACGCCGGCAACGGCCAGGGCGCTACCGGCCAGCACCGCCGCGCAGCAGCGGGGGAGACGCACATAAGCCATAATCCGATAGGCGCCGTTGCTTAGCTGGCCATCCAGAGCGGCTCTGAGGGCTTCCATGGCGCTGGCACGGGTAGAACCCAGCAGAAGAGAAGCGGAAAAACTGATAAACAGCAGCAGGGCCAAGATTACAAAGGCCCTGCCGGTTTTTTTATTCAAAGATTTCCGGGAAAACAATTTTTGCCAGATGTTCATAGCTTTCGTCCCAACGTTGGTTTGGCTTATAATGGAACAGATCCTGGGGCAGGATATGACAGTGCCCATCACGGACGGCACTGAGCCCCTGCCAGGCAGGGTCATTCTCCAGATGTGTGCGCATATACTCCGCCGCTGCCTGCTCATCCCCCATGGTGAGGATGAAGATAAAATCCGGGTCGGTAAGGATCACCTGCTCCATGCTCATATCCTCCAGCAGGGAGGGGCTTTCATCGGCAATGTTTCGCAGGCCGTATTCCTTCAGGATCTGCCCGGCCAGGTTGTCATCTGTTTTAGCCTTGATGCCGGTGGAATAGGCCCGGAGCAGGAGGACACTTTTATCATAGTCGGCAGGAATACGCGCCCGGATGCTTTCAATATTGCGCTCTACGTCCAGCACATTGGTTTGATACAGGTCGTCCCGGCCAGTAAAAGCGCAGAACTGAGCCATCATGGCCTTGTAATCCGCAAAGGTATCTACCCGGTAATAGCCATAGGGAATCCCCATGGTTTCCAGAGAAGATTCCAATTGGCTGTGGGCGCTGAGATCAGCGGAAAGAATGACGTAATCCGGGGACAGCGCCGCCAGCTTTTCCAGGTCAATGCTCTTGACCGTGCCGATAACAGCGGCATCACCGACGCCCAGAATACCACGGTCAATGGCGTCCTGGGTTACGCCCACCAACTCGCCGCCGGAAAGCAGCCAGCACTGGGCAAAAGATGCATAGCCGCAGGCCACTCGGGCGTCTTTGGAAAGCACAGCCCGGTTTCCCAGGGCATCCACCAGTTCCACCGTGTCGGCATCCGGGGAGGGTGTGGCAGCAGGAGCGGCGCTCTCAGCCCCGCAAGCCGCCATGACAAACAGGGAAGCAAGGCAGAGCAGAAGGGAAATCCATTTCCTTTTCACGGGCGCTGCAGCACCTCTTTGGCAAGAATTTCGTCCTTACGCGCCAGCAGATCGTCACTGAACAGGGCAGCTTCCAGCTTGTCCGCACCTATACGGTCAATGGCCATACCCAGGCGCTCCTTGGCGTAAGCATTCTCCTTGAACCAGAGCATAGTCTTTTCGATCAAAGGAAGAATCTCGTCTTCAGTGACATAGCGGGAGAGGGCGGTGCCCATGCGGCTGTTCTTACCCCAGGTGCCGCCCACATAGATGCGGTATACGGTCTCAGACTCATGGGAGACGGCCTTGAAGGGGCACTTGCCCACGCAGACACCACATTCCTTGCAGACAGAAGCATCAATCTTCAGCTTGCCGTCCACCACCTTGGCAGCCTTGGAAGGGCAGCTCTTCTCAATCTGACAGACAGCGCAGCCGCGGCACATATCGTTATTGAACACAGGAACCTTATGACCCTCCACGCCGAAGTCGTTCAGGGCGGGCTTCATGCAGCTGTTGGGGCAGCCGCCCACGGAGATTTTAAACTTATGGGGCAGCTTCACATCGTCCCAGCCGATGTAGTAGTTCTCGTGGATCTTCTTCGCCAGCTCCTGGGTATCATAATTGCCATAGACACAGGTGGTGCCCTTACAGGCCACGACCGGGCGCACCTTGGCCCCGGTGCCGCCGAAGCGCATACCCCGCTCTGCCGCCCAGGCCCTGGCTTCCTGAATCTTATCAAAAGGAATGCCGGGAATCTCCACCGCCAGACGGCTGGTGCAGATCAGCTTGCCGTTGCCAAAAGTAGCGGCCAGCTCCGCCATGTTCTTAAAATCCTCAGCAGTGAAGACAGTGCCGGGGGCCACGATGCGGCCGGAAAACAGCTCCGTTCCTCTGTTTATAAGAAACCCCTGGGCTTTGACTGCCGCAATATCAGCTGCTTTTAACTTCGCCATATATATGACTCCAATCTGTATTAAGATATTATTTAATATAACAAATTTCTTCCCATATCACAATAGTCCGATCAACTTTTTTTGCGCCAGTGCCGGGTCTGCATCATATTGACTTTACGGGGGGCTATGATATATTGTTTATATCAATTACGATGATATTATACACAAGGTGGCTGCGCTGTGCTTACCATATCCTTCCATGACCAAAAGCCGTTGTACGAACAGCTTTACAATCACATACGAAACGAAATCGAAAGCGGGAAGATCGGCCCGGGGGACAAGCTGCCCTCCAAACGCGCCCTCTCCGCCCATCTGAAGATCAGCGTGGTCACGGTGGAGACGGCCTACTCACTGCTGGCTGCCGAGGGCTATATTTACTCCGTGCCCGGCAGCGGCTATTACGCCGAACGGCTTTCCGGCCCTTTCCGTGGGGAGAAAAGTCCCATTGTAATTCCACAGAAGCCGGCAGAGCGGGAATACCGTTACGATTTTCGCACAAATCAGGTGGATACAGAGCTGTTTCCTTTTTCGGTCTGGGCCAGGTTATCCAGGGAAATCCTCAGCTCCGGCGGCGCCGAGCTGCTGCAGACCTGCAGCGGAAAGGGTGTATACAGCCTGCGCCAGGCCATTGCGGAGCATCTGCGGTCCTTCCGGGGAATAGAGGCGCAGCCGGAGCAGATCGTTGTCGGCGCGGGAGGAGAGTATCTTACCGGGCTTCTTGTCCAGCTGCTGGGCAGGGACAAAATTTATGGCGTGGAGGAACCAGGCTATGTGAAGACCCACCGGGTATTTTCCGCCAACTGCCACAAGGTGGTGCCCATCGGGCTGGATGGCAGCGGGGCGAAGCCGGCGTCTTTGCTGGAGCAAGGAGTTCAGGTGGCCCATCTGACGCCCTCCCACCATTTTCCACTGGGGACAGTGATGCCCGCAACGCGCCGGCATGAGATTTTGTCCTGGGCCTATGACGCTGAGGACAGATACATTATTGAGGACGATTATGACAGCGACTTCCGCTTTTCCGGCAAGCCGGTGCCGGCGCTGCAAAGTCTGGACTGCGCCAACCGGGTGGTTTATCTGAACACCTTTACCAAGAGCCTGGCGCCCTCCATGCGTATCGGGTATATGGTTGTTCCCCTGGGGCTGCTGGACCGCTTCGACGAGAAGCTTGGTTTTTACGCCTGCACGGTGCCGGTGTTTGAGCAGCTGATTCTGGCGGAATTTATCAGGCGGGGGCACTTTGAGCGGCATATCAGCCGCATGAGAAAACGTTATCTGAGCCGCCGGGACTTCTTCATAAAAGCACTGGAAACCAGCAGGCTTTCTGAGATTTTGGAGGTCAAAAGCACCAACGCCGGAATGCATCTGCTGCTGCGCTCCCGCTGCGGACTCAGCGAGAGAGAGCTTTTAGACCGGGCTGCCGCTGAAGATGTGCGGGTATACGGGCTTTCAGAATATTATTCCTTCGGCGGTGTGTACGACGGCCCCGGCTGCGTCATTGCCGGTTATTCGGGCATGAGTACGCAGCAGCTGGCCCAGGGGATCGCGGCGCTGGAAAGAGCCTGGCTCTGAGATTCATTTTGGTTGCCATGGCGGCGGAAATGTGCTAAAATTCATCCAGGATGTGATAGGATGCGAATACTGGGGATCGACCCGGGAATTGCCACCATTGGCTTCGGCGTGGTGGATTCGGACAAAAATGGGCATCAGCTGATAAACTGCGGGGTCATAAGCACACCGGCCCACACCAGCTTATCCAGCCGCCTGGAACAGATTTACGACGATATGTGCCAGCTGATCGACCTGTTCAAGCCGGAGGCGGTTTCGATTGAAGAGCTTTTCTTCAACACCAATATAACCACCGGCATCGCGGTGGCCCATGGCAGGGGGGTGATTCTTCTGGCCTGCCGTAAGGCGGGTCTGAAGGTCTATGAGTATACGCCCCTGCAGGTGAAGCAGGCCGTGGTGGGCTACGGACGGGCGGAGAAGGCCCAGGTCATGGATATGGTAAAGCGTATTTGCCATCTGCCGGCGCCCCCGAAACCCGACGACGCGGCAGACGCCGTGGCCCTGGCTCTGTGCCATGCCAGAAGCGCCACATCACTACTTTACAGAGGAGAGAACGAGGAATGTTCTACCATATAGAAGGCACCGTCACGGAGTTGGAGCCGAACCTGGTGGTGCTGGACTGCGGCGGTGTGGGCTATGCCCTGAACGCCACCATGAACACAGTGTCATACATCCACATGGGCGACAAGGTGAAGCTCTATGTGGCGGAGGCCATTGGCGAAAATAATTTTGATCTGTACGGGTTTTACACCAAGGGCGAGAAGCGCTGCTTCGAACTGCTGGTGTCGGTATCCGGCATTGGCCCAAAGGCGGCGTTGTCCATCCTGTCCTACAGTACGCCGGAGACGCTGGCCCTGGCCATCATGAATGACGATGTGAAGGCTTTGACCGTTGCGCCGGGCGTTGGGAAAAAGATTGCCCAGCGGGTTATCCTGGAGCTGAAGGACAAGATGAGCAAGGAGACCGCCGGGCAGGAAATCAGGCTGCCTGCCGCCGTTCCTGTTACCGGGCAGAGCGACACCATGGGCGACGCGATGGCGGCCCTGGCGGTGCTGGGTTACAGCAGCGCAGAGATCGCCCCGGCGCTGAAGAAAATCGACGTCACCGGCATGAGCGCCGAGGAAATCATCAAGGCCGTACTGAAGCAAATGGTCAAATAGGAGCGTTAAATGAGTATTAGCTTTTCTGACGAAGTCAACGAGGAACTGATCACCACCACTGCCAGCCTCCCGGAGGACAGCAACGAGGGCTCACTGCGCCCGCGCACCATCAATGAATACATCGGCCAGGAGAAGGCCAAGGACAACCTGAAGGTGTTTATCGACGCTGCCAAGATGAGAGGGGAGTCCCTTGACCATGTGCTGCTCCACGGCCCCCCGGGCTTGGGCAAAACCACACTGGCGGCGGTCATCGCCAATGAGATGGGCGTCAATATGCGCATCACCTCCGGCCCAGCCATCGAGAAGCCCGGTGACCTGGTGGCCATGCTTACCAATCTGAACGAGGGGGACATCCTCTTTGTGGATGAGATTCACCGGCTGAACCGGGCTTATGAGGAGATTCTCTATCCCGCCATGGAGGATTACGCCATCGACATCATTTTGGGAAAAGGGCCGTCCGCAAACTCCCTGCATCTGGACCTGCCCCACTTTACGCTGATTGGCGCAACCACCCGTTCCGGCCAGCTGACCGCGCCCCTGCGGGACCGCTTTGGCGTGTCGCTGCGCCTGGAGCTGTACACCCCGGAGGAACTGCAGCGGATTGTCATTCGTTCCGCCGGAATCCTGGGGGTGGAGATCCTGCCGGAGGGCGCTTACGAGATCGCCTCCCGCTCCCGGGGCACGCCCCGGATCGCAAACCGTATGCTGCGCCGGGTGCGGGATTTTGCCCAGGTGCGGGCAGATGGACTTATCACCCGGGAAGTGGCAGACGAGGCACTGTCCCGGCTGGAGGTGGATAAGCTGGGGCTGGACGCCCTGGACCGGCGGATGCTCAGAAGCATTATTGAGTTCTATAACGGCGGGCCCGTGGGTCTGGAAACGCTGGCGGCCACCATCAATGAGGAGGCGGTAACGCTGGAGGATGTGTACGAGCCGTACCTGCTGCAGCGGGGATTTTTGACCCGCACACCCAGGGGTCGCTGTGTCACCAGAAAGGCCTATGAGCATCTGGGAATCCAGTACATGGGCCAGCAGCAGATGGACATTTGATTATTTAATGCTTGTAATAAAGAAAAAAGCTATTGACTTTATACAAAGCTGATGTATAATACAATATGTAAATTTGTTTAGTATGTAGCTATGGAGAATTATTCTAAGGCAAGCGACATCGACCTGCAGGCTTTGGCCGCAGCAGGGGACAGAGACGCTGAGGAGACATTGGCGAGCAGATATATGTATCTGGTGCGCGCCTGCGCACGGCCCATGTTTCTGGCAGGCGGTGACAGCGAGGATCTTATTCAGGAGGGAACTTTCGGGCTGGTATCAGCAATAAGGCAGTTCTCGCCGGCGTGTGATACTTCTTTTAAGACCTTTGCCGAGCACTGCATCAGAATGCGGTTATACTCCGCAATCAAATCCGCATCTCGTTTGAAGCATTTTCCGCTCAATGACGGCCTGTCATTGGAGCAACTCTCGGAAGACCCCCGTGCCCCATTGTCGGCAGTTTCTGAGGTTTTCCGGCGCAGCCCGGAAGATTTAGTTCTGGCCAGAGAGAGCAAGGAAGAACTTTACACGACCTTTTCCCAGTGCTTATCCAAGTTTGAAAAGAAGGTCCTGGACCTTTATCTTGATGGGCTGTCCTACCGTGAAATCGGGGAGAGACTGAACAAGGAGCCCAAGGCTGTGGATAACGCGGTGCAGAGGATTAGGCGCAAGCTGGCGCGGAATACAAGTTTAGGCGACATCAGCGATAGCTGAACGCAAATACAAGCCGACAGGCACATTTTTCAAAAGAGAGGATTCAAAATGTACGAAGACAAAACCTTAGTTTGCAAAGAGTGTGGTAACGAGTTCGTATTTACCGCAGGTGAGCAGGAGTTTTACGCTGAGCGTGGTTTCCAGAATGAGCCCCAGCGCTGCAAGGCATGCCGCGACGCACGCAAGAACGCTGCTCGTGGTCCCCGGGAGTTCTTTACCGCAGTCTGCGCTGCTTGCGGCGGCGAGGCAAAGGTTCCCTTCGAGCCCAAGTCTGACCGTCCCGTCTACTGCAGCGAGTGCTTCGCTAAGATGAGAGAGCAGGCCTGATCGCCTGACAAGAAGCAAAGGGACACTTCGGTGTCCCTTTGCTTTTCCGCCCGCCCCACCTCGGGGCCTGATGATTTTTATCGAGGTGAATGAAATGGAAATTACCAGAGAGACCCGGATTGCTGAGATTATTGAGAACTGCCCCCAGGCCATGCCCGCCTTTATGGAGATTGGTATGCACTGCATGGGCTGTGCCCTGGCCAGCGGTGAGACCCTGGAGCAGGCCTGCGCCGCCCACGGCGTTGACCCGGATGAGTTCCTGGTTTACCTCAAGGCTTTCCTTGAGACCGCCTGAGTATCAGCACACATGAAAGCCGGACTTGTTCCGGCTTTTGTTTTTTCAGGAGGTTGGCATGAACAAGAGGATGCACGCAATCGTCAAATACATCGAGCCGGGGCGTGGACTGATCGACGTGGGAACTGACCACGGTCACCTTCCGGTCTGGATGGCGAGCCATGGCTATCGGGGAAACATTATTGCCGCGGACATTAACGCCGCCCCGCTGCAAAAAGCCAGAGAGAACGCGGAGAGGGCCGGTGTTGCGGACAGGATCACCTTCCAGCTTTGCGACGGGCTGGAACAATGCAAGCCGGAAGCTGTGGATACGATCATTATTGCCGGAATGGGCGGGGATATGATCTGCAGGATACTGGACCTGGCCGAGTGGTGCATGGACCGGCGCTACAAGCTGATTTTGCAGCCCATGACCAAAAGCGAGGTGCTGCGCTATTGGCTGGTCAACAATGAGTTTGAGATCCTGGCTGAGGACCTGGTTCCGGAAGGTGGAAATCTGTATCAACTGATCGTGGCCCGCTTTGGCGGCTCCACCAGGCTTAGTGATGGGGAGCTGTTCCTTGGCAAGAAGCAGCTTTGCACCGATTGGGAGCTGTATGAGCAGCAGCGGCAAAAGCTGATCAAACGCTTTGAGGCGGCCATTGCCGGGATGGAAAAAAATGCTGCCGGGGCAGGATTGCCTGCGTACAGGCTTTACCGGGAGATTCTGGAAGATCTGGAAAGGTTGGGGTAAAAAATGGTTACTGCGAAAGACATTTTTGAAAATCTTTGTGCTCTGGCGCCCCTGGAGCTGCAGCTGAGCTTTGACAATTCCGGCTTTCTCTTCGGTCGGGAGACCGCTGCCGTGACCAAAGCACTGCTGGCCCTGGACGTCACTTCCGCTGTTGTGGATGAGGCCGCAGAACTGGGCGCGGAACTGATCCTATCCCACCATCCGCTGATCTTCAGTCCCCTTAAATCTGTGACCGATGAGAAGCTGCTGCGGCTGGCACAGTATCAGATCGGGGTAATCTCCATGCACACCAACCTGGACATTGCCCAGGGCGGCGTGAACGACGCGCTGATGGCGGCCCTGGGGGCCCAGGTCCTGGGCGGATTGGACGAATATGGCTGCGGCCGGGTAGGAAGGCTTGGCAAGGCCATGTCTATGGAGGAGTTTCTGCCCTTCTGCAAGGCGGTTTTGAAAACATCCGGGCTGCGTTATTATGACAGCGGCAGGCAGGTTTTTAAGCTGGCGGTGATGGGCGGCTCCGGCGGGGATAGCCTGGAAACGGCTTACCGTCTGGGCTGCGACACCTACCTCACCGCAGATATCAAGTACCATCAGTTTCTGGAGGCCCAGGAGCTGGGGATCAATCTCATCGACGGGGACCACTTCTGTACGGAAAACCTGGTCATCCCGGTGATGGCCCAGAGGCTGAGAGCCGCCTTTCCCGAAACGAAATTTACCATATCCAAGAGGCATCATCAGGTGATCCGCTTTGCCTGAGATGCTTGTCATAAAGCACCTCCGCTGCTCATAAACTCGAACAAACGAGAACATGAGAGCGGAGGTTTTTTATGACTGATACAAATATTTATCGTGATATTGCGACAAGGACTGACGGGGCTTTCATGCTTGGCGTTGTTGGCCCGGTCAGAACCGGCAAGTCCACCTTTATCAAAAGGTTCATGGAAAAGCTGGTGATACCGCAGATAGACAATACCTACATGAAGGAACGGGCCAAGGATGAGCTGCCCCAGAGCGGCTCCGGCAAGACCATCATGACGGCGGAGCCCAAGTTCGTGCCGGAGAACCCGGTGAACATTTCTCTGGCGGGGAACACGGAACTGGCCGTACGCCTGGTGGACTGCGTAGGGTATATGGTGGATGGCGCGGCAGGCCAGTTTGAGGACGGGGAAGAACGCATGGTCACAACCCCATGGTTCGACCACGAGATCAGCATGACCGAGGCGGCAGAAAAGGGAACCTATAAAGTGATTACCGAGCACTCCACCATCGGCATCGTCATCACCACCGACGGCAGCATATGTGATATTCCCAGGGAAAAATATCTGGAGCCGGAGGAAAGGGTAATCCATGAGCTGAAAGAGATCGGAAAGCCGTTTATCGTTCTGCTCAACTGCGCAGATCCGGAGGTTGAACAGGCGGTGGAGACGGCCAGGGAAATCAGCGAAAAATACGATGTACGCTGCCTGCGGGTGAACTGCCTGAAGCTGGAGGAAGACGGCATCGCCTGTATCATTCGCTCGGTGCTGGAAGAATTCCCGCTGAAGTCGATTGGATTGTTTCTGCCGGAGTGGCTGGAGGCGCTGCCGGATGATAACGAGCTGAGAGAAGAGATTTTTGGGAATATACTGAATAGCTGTGACGGCGTTTGCAAGATCAAGGACTGCTATGATTCCGTGGGTAAACTGGCCCAATGCGAGAATATCAGCGAGGTAAAGATCGGGAAAAGCGATTTAGGCAGCGGAAATGTTGAAGTAAACGTTTGTTTACCGAGAACATTGTATTATAAGACCATCAGTGAACAGACAGGAATACAGGTGAACAATGACGGTGATCTGATTTCCACCCTGGCAGAAATGAGCGCTGTGAAGCAGGATTACGACAAACTGCGCTCCGCTCTGGAAGATGTGCGCACAAAGGGCTATGGGGTAGTCATGCCCGACTCCTCCCAGATGCAGCTGGAGGAGCCTCAGATCGTACGGCAGGGCGGGAAATACAGCGTGAAGCTGAAAGCCAATGCCCCGGCGATCCATATGATGATGACCAATATTGAGACGGAGGTTACCCCGGCCATCGGCGGGGAAACGGCCTCCGAGGATATTATAAACTTCCTTCTGCAGGGCTTCGACGGGGATGTGAATCGGATATGGCAGTCCAACATCTTTGGCAAATCTCTGTACGACATTGCTGAGGAGGGGCTGACGTCCAAAATCGAGTCGCTGCCCCAGAGCGCCAAAGACAAGATTCAGGAGACATTACAGCGGATAATCAATGAGGGCAGCGGGGGACTTATCTGCATTTTGCTTTGAGCTCATGGTTGACGGAGCAATTTTCTGCATATATAATAAGTCCTGACCTCAAATACATTGCTGAGGGTTTGGTATGTACTGTATATTTAAGGTCAAAGGCGGGAATAAGACCGCGCTGATCATCGTGGCAATTTTACTGGTTGTAGCAATCGCCATCAGTATCCTGGGGCCGAAGCCGGAGGAAACTTCCGATGCCGCAGGCAGCATGGGGGACTTCACCCTGGTGATTGACCCCGGTCATGGCGGCATCGACGGAGGCGCGGTAGCGGCGGACGGTACAAAAGAAAGCGATATCAATCTGGCCATTGCTCTGAAGCTGCGGGCTTTGGCGGAGTTTTATGCCCTGGAAAATGTAATGACCCGCCAGGATGACAGCAGCAGATCCGGCCCGGAAAGATACAGCGAGCATGAGGATCTGGTGAGCAGGGCCGATTTTGTAAACGCGGCGGAGAACCCGGTATTGATCAGCATTCACCAGAACTGTTATCCCACCGGCCAGCCCAGCGGTCCCCAGGTCCTCTACGCGGCCACGGAGTCCAGCGAAAGCCTGGGGAAGCTGACCCATCAGAATCTTATTGGCAGCCTGTATCCTGGAAACCGCCGGGTGGCTGAGCCGGCGTCAAGAAAGCTGTATGTGCTCAATCATGTTTCCTGCCCGGCCATCCTGGTGGAATGCGGGTTTTTATCCAATCTTTCCGACTTGGGAAAGCTCAGCGACAGCAGTTATCAGACCACGCTGTCAACTGTACTGATGGCGTCCTATCTGCAATATAGAACAGGGCTTACCGGCACCTGATAAACGGAGAATATTATGGCAAAACAAAAGACAATTTATTGCTGCTCTGCCTGCGGCAACGAGACGGCCAACTGGGCGGGCAAATGCCCGGCCTGCGGGGCCTGGAATACGCTGGAGGAAGTGAAACTCGGCGCTGACAGCCGGAGGAAGGGCACATCCTCCGGCAAGGCTGCCCGTAACAGCGGCCCGATAAAGCGCATATCCGAGCTGGACACCAGCGCCGAGATCCGCTTCGTCACTGGCATATCGGAATTTGACCGTGTGCTGGGCGGCGGTGCGGTGGTAGGCTCACTGAATCTGGTGGGCGGCGCGCCGGGTATTGGCAAGTCCACGCTGCTGCTGCAAATGTGCGGCAGTCTGGACGCCGGGAAAACCGTCCTCTATGTCACCGGCGAAGAAAGTGAACGCCAGCTGAAGCTGCGGGCTATGCGTCTGGGCGTGGACGGTGGGGACACCTATGTGCTGGCAGAGACGGATTTGGACAATATTATCGCTGCCATTGACGAAGTTTCGCCGGATATTGTGATTATTGACTCCATACAGACCGTGTCCGACGGGGAGGTCAGCTCCGCTCCCGGCAGCCTGAGCCAGATCAAAGAGTGCACCATGCGGATCATGCGGGTGACCAAGGAAAAGGGGCTGACGGTATTTGTTGTTGGTCACATCAACAAGGAGGGCAGCATCGCCGGACCCAAGGTGCTTGAGCATATGGTGGACTGTGTCCTTTACTTTGAGGGAGAACGGAGCACCAGCTTCCGTATCCTGCGGGCGGCCAAGAATCGCTTTGGCTCCACCAATGAGATCGGTGTTTTCGAAATGGTAGACAAGGGCCTGCGCTGCGTTGAGAATCCTTCTGAGGTCTTTCTCAGCGGCAGGCCGGAAAACAGCCCAGGTACCTGCGTTTCCTGTATTGTTGAGGGGACACGGCCCATTCTGGCCGAGGTGCAGGCATTGGTGGCGCCCGCCGCCTATAACGCGGCCCGCCGCTGCAATGGCATCGATTACAACAGGGCGGCCATGCTGTTGGCCGTTTTGGAAAAGCGGGGCGGTCTGCCGGTCAGCAACTGCGACGCTTACATCAATGTGATTGGCGGTTTGAGTCTTGATGAGCCGGCGGCCGATCTGGCCACGGTGCTGGCGGTGGCCTCCAGCTTTTTGGACCGGCCCCTGGGCACCGATCTGGCTGCCTTTGGTGAGGTTGGCCTTTCCGGGGAAATCCGCAGCGTCAGCGCCCTGAACCAGCGCCTGGGTGAGATCGCCCGGCTGGGTTTCAAGCGCTGCGTCATTCCAGCCCATGTGCGGGATGAGGTGAAGCACTTTGAGGGGCTGGAGCTGATTGCGGTAAAGAATATTGGGGAGGCCATGGCTGCCGTCTTGGGGAAAAAGCGTGAAAGCCGTTGAAAATTCCAACCTGCCGGAGATGGCGGAAACCGTCCTTATTGGGGAAAAATATTTAGAATTGCTGGAAAAACCACTGCAAAAACTGGGTATAAATGCTGTACCCGTACCGGGTAATGGTTTTGTCGATCCCAGGCTCTCCGGCCATGGGGACCTGTCCGTGCTGCATACGGGAGGAAACTGTCTATGGCTGGCGCCCCATTTGCAGGGAAGTCGCTTTGCAGACCGGCTTAACTCCATGGGATTTGCTCTGGATTATCCCGATATCCTTCAATCCGCCGCCTATCCCGGAGATGCCCAGTTGAATGTCTGTATCTGCGGTAAATATGCAATCTGTAACAAGTCCATTGTTCCAATAGAGACCGTCAATTATTTAACAGATGAAGGATTTGAGATCATAGATTGCAGGCAGGGGTATGCGAAGTGCTCGGTCTGCGTGGTAGATGAAGGGGCGATCATCACAGCCGACAGGGGAGTAGAGGCCGCTGCCAGGGAGGCTGGGTTGGATGTTTTGCTGATTGAACCGGGTTATATTACGCTGGATGGATTCAGTTTTGGTTTTATAGGCGGTTCGTCGTTCAAAATCTCGCGTAGCAAACTTGCGTTTACCGGGACTTTGGATTTGCATCCAAGCAAAAAAGATATTTTATGTTTTCTGAAAGCCCATGAAATTGAGGCTGTTTATCTGACAGAACGGTCAATTTTTGATATCGGTTCTGGAATTCCCATAACTGAAAAATAGTGCTGCATCTTATTTGCAGCACTATTTTTAAATCTCATCTTCAATTTCTGCCCGGGTTTTTCTGCCGATGGGGTTGGCCATGGCGGCTTCGTGGAGAGCGGCGTTATCCAGGTGGGTATAGATCTGGGTAGTGTTAAGATTGCTGTGGCCCAAGACCTCCTGCAGTGCCCGAGTATCCACGCCATTCTTCAGCATCAGCGTGGCTGCTGTATGACGCAGCTTATGGGGAGAATAACGAGTGGCGTCCAGCCCGGCCAATTTCAGCTTTTTTTCCACCATTTTCTGCACGCCCCGGACGCTGATCCGTCGTTGATCCCGGCTGATAAACAGGGCGTTTTTGTCCTCTGGAACGATTTTTTCCGGGTCTCGCACGGCCAGATAGTCATCGATGGCTTCCCGGCAGCCCTCGGCAAAGTAGATTATCCGCTCTTTATTGCCTTTGCCGGTAACGCGCAGGTGGTCCTCATAAATATCCGAAAGGTTCAACGAGACCAGCTCAGAAACACGCATACCGCAGGACATGAACAGCATCAGGATGCAATAATCGCGCAGAGCATAGGTACCATCACAGGCGGCCAGCAGACGCTCACACTCGGTTTCTTCCAGGTACCTGGGCAGTGAAGCCGGGCGCTTGGGCATGTCAAGTTCTTGACAAATGTTAAAATCCAAAAGATGGCGTTTTGTAGTCAGGTAGTTGTAAAAGGACTTGACAGAGGAGGTGCGGCGGCAGCGGCTGGCAGCAGAGAGGGATTGGTCGGAGCCAGTCATTTCCGGCGAAAAAGACTGATAACGGTAGAGTTCCTCAATACGGATGGACTTGATGAAGTCCAGATCAACGTCGCTGATGTCGATCTCATTGAAAGGGGTATCGGCAGGGACAAGTCCGCGCCGGCGTTTGATATAGCGGAAAAGAATTTTCAGATCCAGATAATAGCCGGCGATGGTTTTATCGGAATGGCCGCGCACCGTGGAATGATACTCCAGAAACTCCATTAGGAGATCTGGCGCGTCATGGATTTGATCTAGATTCATTATGTTAACCTTCCTTTATAAAGTCCAGTTCTAAGTTCGCTTAATTGATATTATGCGAACCAAAAGGGAAATATAGATCAGGGACTGAATGATGTCCCCTACGTTTACTATTATATGTTAACCAGGTCTGCTTGTCAAGAAAAAACCGCCGAGAGCTGATTCCTCGGCGGTTTGCATAATCAAATTAACGGCCCATCTTATAGCGAAGCGTGGTAAGCAGTGATTCGTTGGTGACCCGGATGGTGTTCAGGATGGTGGCAACAGCGGCGACCATATCAATAAAAATGGCAAACCAAAGATTGCAATATCCAACGATACTGAGGAACACCAGAATCGCCTTAACGATGAAAGCAAAGAGTGCGTTCTCGATGGCGATCTCCTTGACGCGAACGGCCACCTGCTTTGCAAAGGGTAGATTGTTGATATACGCAGGGGCAACGATCGCATCGGCAAACTTGCCTTTGCTGCCCACCCGGATATCAACGGCAGCATCAGAGTGGGTTTCTACTCCGCTGGAGTAAATGAACAGGACAGCGCCTTTTTCCCGCTTGACGATATCGCTGATGATGCCTAGCTTTTTCTCCGTATCACACTGGGCATACATCTCGTTGAAGTTCATCAGCTCGGCAAACTGCTGCCCAACTTCTTTGCTGTCCTCGGTGAGCAGAATGCATCTGTTGATGCCGGTGGCTTTCATCTCAGGAATGAGATTCTCGGTCTCCTCATTCACCTCGGAAGAAACCACAACTTTGCCAACGTATTTATTGGCAACGACCATATAATAGGCCTGGCCGATGGCGGCATTATCCTCCGGCAGCTCCACTTCCCTGCTGGAATAAAGCTCTCTGGTGCCAAAAGAGACAGGGATGCCGTCGATACTCAGCTCCATACCATAGCCGGGGATATCACGGAAATTGCTGATCACATCCAAGCGATAATCCTGGTCAAAAGCGGCGGCAATCGCCTTGGCAATGGGCTGGTCGGAATAATACACGGAATGGGCCACAAAGTTCATAAAAGTGCCGGAATCCAGGATATCTGAGTACATTGCAATGATTCTGGGGCACTCATCGGCGAAAATACCGCCCTTGTCAAAGATGGCCACGGTAGAATCTGCCAGGGCCTCAATACTGGAGGCTTTTTCAATGACCACACCCTGCTGGGCACTGTAGCACATACCGACTATGGCGGCCAAAGGAATGGACACCACAACGGACATCGGTGTGGCAATCAGGATGATGGTAAGGGCCCGGTGAATGGAAACGATATAGGTATAGTTGGTAAAAATGGGAAGCGCGACGGCATATACCACAGACAGCACCATAGCCAGCTTCAAAGCTGAGCCGGCGCTGCTTTTCATTACAGACTCAAGGGACATACTGGTGGCCTCTTTATCACTGACAAGCGCGGCCATTTTGGCTTTCACAGCCTCATCCTGATAGCCCAGCAATTCCAGCGCGGATTTCTTCGTGTGCTCCTCGGCATAGTTGATGAGCATAAGGCCGATCTGATACAGGAGAATGAGGGCTGCACCTTCTATGGCGAAGCCAATAAAATACGACAAAAGCGCAATAAATACCACGACCACAGGAACAGAGAAGTACTCCCCTTCCTCGATGGAATTCATGGCCTGCAAAACAATGTCATATCCGGCAGCAGCAGCCGCAAGCACAAGCAAAATGATGCTCAGAAATTCCGGCATTTTAACAATGAGAGAGACGGCAAAGATGACAGAGGCCACAACAAGGCGGATAACGATCATCGTATTGTTGTTTGGCGCACTGTTCTCCGGCTTTTTCTTCATAGTCTCATGCTTGTTTTTTTCCGGCTTTTGACTCATTTTGCCACCTCCTGTATTTATATTGCGGGGGAACACTGCCCCCTCCCCTGCCCCTGATGGGGCAAGGGGAAAACGGGCAGAAAAACTATGCTCTAATTTCTAATGAATGTGCCTTGCTCAGGCCTTACCGTCACAGCCCAGCACGTCAACGATCTTGTGCTTAACCATGGCCTTGATGGCGTCGCGGGCGGGAGACAGGTACTGACGGGGGTCAAAGTGATCAGGATGCTCGTTGAAGTACTTGCGGATGCTGGCAGTCATGGCCAGGCGCAGGTCAGAGTCGATGTTGATCTTGCAGACGGCCTTCTGGGCGGCCAGGCGCAGCTGCTCCTCAGGAATACCGATGGCGCCGGGCATATTGCCGCCGTTCTCGTTGATCATCTTGACAAACTCCTGGGGGACAGAGGAAGAACCGTGCAGCACGATGGGGAAGCCGGGCAGACGGGTCTGGACTTCTTCCAGGATATCCAGTCTCAGCTTGGGATCGGTGCCGGGCTTGAACTTGTATGCGCCGTGAGAGGTGCCGATAGCGATAGCCAGAGAGTCGCAGCCGGTGCGCTCCACAAATTCCTGCACGTCCTCGGGTCTGGTGTAGGAGCTGTCCTCGGCGGAGACATTGACCTCATCCTCAATGCCGGCCAGGGTGCCCAGCTCGGCCTCGACCACAACGCCGTGGTCATGGGCATACTCAACCACCTGACGGGTCAGGGCGATGTTCTCCTCAAAGGACTTGGAGGAAGCGTCTATCATAACGGAGGTAAAGCCGCCGTCAATGCAGGACTTGCACAGCTCAAAGCTGTTGCCATGGTCCAGATGCAGGGCGATGGGCAGACCGGTCTCGATAACAGCGGCCTCCACCAGCTTCATCAGGTAAGTATGGTTGGCATACGCCCGGGCACCCTTGGACACCTGAAGGATCAGCGGAGCATTCAGCTCAGCCGCAGCTTCGGTGATACCCTGCACGATCTCCATATTGTTAACGTTGAATGCGCCGATAGCGTAACCGCCATTATAGGCCTTCTCAAACATTTCTTTTGTAGTTACCAGGGGCATTTTTCAGATCTCCTTTTGTTAGATAGTCAAAATTTGTACAAATAGTACATTTACAAATCTGCAATATTATTATATCCTCAAAGCGGTCTATAATCAATAAGCAGTTTTGACAAAACGCATAAAAATTAATTTTTTCTTGGAGGAAGAAAGATGTCTGAAAAACTCATTGGCTCCTGCATTTTTGGCCAGTCCGGCGGCCCCACTGCCGTCATTAACGCCAGTGCCTACGGTGTCATCCGCGCTGCACTTGACGCAGAGGAGATCACCAAGGTCTATGGTGCTGCCCATGGTATCCGCGGCGTTCTTGATGACAAGCTCTACGTCATGGATGAGGAGGACCCTGCAGAGCTGAAGCTGCTGCTGAACACCCCCTCTTCCGAGCTGGGTTCCTGCCGCTATAAGATTGCAGACCCTGAGAAGGATGACATGGACTATAAGCGTATTCTGGAGATCTTCAAAAAGTACAATGTGAGATACTTCTTCTACAACGGCGGCAACGACTCCATGGACACCTGCAACAAGATCAGCCGTTATATGGAGTCCGTGGGTTATGAGTGCCGGGTCATGGGCGTTCCCAAGACCATTGACAATGACCTGTTCGGCACCGACCACTGCCCCGGCTTTGCCAGCGCAGCAAAGTATATTGCCACCTCCTGCATGGAGATCAACAAGGACGCCAGAGTGTATGACAACGGCATGATCACTGTGGTGGAGATCATGGGCCGTCACGCAGGATGGCTGGCTGCCAGTGCCGCTTTGGCCACTGAGTTCGGCTCCGGCCCCGACCTGATTTATCTTCCTGAGCTGGACTTTGACATGGACAAGTTCATCGCTGATGTGGAGCGCATCTATGCCGCCAACGGCAAGGTGCTCATCGCTGTTTCCGAGGGCATCCACTATGCCGATGGCCGCTTCGTTTCTGAGGCAAAGACTTCCGCTACTGACGGCTTCGGTCACGCCCAGCTGGGCGGTCTGGCCTCCCTGCTGGCCGAAATCCTCAAGGAGCGCACCGGCGCCAAAGTTCGCGGCATCGAGCTGAGCCTTCTGCAGCGCTGCGGCGCCCATCTGGCTTCCAAGACCGACATTGACGAGGCCTTCGGCGCAGGCCAGGAAGCAGTCAAGCAGGCTGTCAGCGGCATCACCGGCAAGATGGTGGCCTTTGAGCGGGAGTATATCGACGGCAAGTACCACTGCAAGATGGTGCTGCTGCCCCTGGAGTCCGTTGCAAACTTTGAAAAGAAGGTCCCTGTGGAATGGATCAACGAGGATGGCAACGGCCTGAAGCATGAATTCATTGACTATGTGCTGCCCCTGATCCAGGGTGAGCCGGAACTGCCTCTGGAGCACTCCCTGCCCAGATACGCACGGCTGAAAAAAGTCCTTGCCAAGTAAGACGAAGAAAAAAACAAAAAGTGCCAACGACCTGGACGATTTTTTGTCCAGGTCGTTTTTCTTATATGTTATATGATTTTCAGTTGGTTCTGGATCAACATCCCCACGGTGTCGGCAAATTTATCCAGTGACTGGATGCGGGCAAAGTCCCGGCCATAGACCATCTTTGCCGAAGGCACATCCTCATCGTTGCCGGTAAAGACGCAGACAACGGCAATGCCGTCCGCCCGGGCCCGTCTTACCTCCAGAGCGGTATCTACCAGGCCGGCCTCATATTCATAGGCGGCGATCTCGCTGCCGTCCCGGGCGCGGATCTTCATCACGTCGTTGGGCTTTACATCGGAGAGAACGATGAGCACCTTGTGTTCATAGCTGGTCTCGTTGATCAGGTGGTGGGCGGCCCGGATGGCGAGGCCGTCCCGGTTGCAGCCGTTGGAGACAAAATCAAAAATTCTGTCATTTTTATTCCATTCGCCGTAATCCCGGAAGATGCGCATGATGGTGAAGCCGGTCATGGAACAGAAGGACATCACACGGCAGGGAATGCCGCAGCGGCTCAGGCTCTCGGCGATCATATAGCCCTGGCAGGACACCAGCTCCTGCCGCCGTTTCTGGGAGGTGGAGGCGTCCAGCAGGATATCCACGCTGAGATTCCCCTTATCCCCCTGTTCGCTCCGGGTGAACACCTTGTCGTCATCCAGTTGGGTGGCCCGCCATACAAGGCCGCCGTTGAGCAGCCCGGAGTTGGCCTTGACGTCCGTAGGCTCCAGATGCAGGAGAACAGAGTTTTGAATCTTCCCTGTGAGCTTAGCAATGGCGGTCATGTTCCGGGGCAGATCGTCATAGAAGCTCTTTCGGTTTTTCCCGATCTGAACCGCTTCCCTCTCCTTCTGCAAAGCCTCAAAGGCGTTCTGGATCTTGCTTTTCAGTACCTCGCCCTTGGTGAAAAGCAGGTGGCAGCTGCTGTGGTTGCCGGTGCAGAGGCTGCGCTCAATCTCCATCATCCGGCTCTCCTGGTACATTGGTTCACCGAATTTGGATTCCATAAACTCCCGCAGTTCCCGGGCGCTGAGTTTGGTGCGCAGTTCATGCTCTTCCCGCTTACCGCCGGCATTTTCGCCGCCGTAAACATCGTCCGGGTGGTCAGCAAAGCCGGCACCAAAGCGACGATAACGCTTGCTGCCGCTGAGTTTTCCCTTCTTCTTGCCGAAAAGCGTGGGACGCAGGCGTCGTTCTTTCTTCCGCAGCTGGGCAGTGATCTGGAACCATTGCTTGAATAGTTCCCGGGCAGAAGCCACAATGGCATCCGTGTCCATTTCCGGGCTGAATTCCAGCTGATCCAGCAGTTTAATGTCATACTTGCTGAGCTTAGGCTCCTCCCCTATGGCCCGCTTGAAATGGGCCAGGGCCAGGGCGTCATAAAAACGGTCATCCTCCACATAGCCCAGCTGTTTGATCAGCGCTCTGGCATAGTCCTCCCGAAGGGATTTCAGCACGGGACGAGCCGGCAGTTCCTTTTGATACAGGGCATTTTCCAGGCCCAGCCACAGCAACCCCTCGTAAGTATCGCCGTCCTCATACTGGTCCAGGGCTTTGAAAAGCTCCGCCAGTTTGGAATAATCATAATGTCTGCGGGCCGCGCCGATGATGCAGTTCCAGTACAGCTCCGCCTGGCCGGCCTTGTCAAAGGCCTTGAAATCCGGGCGAAAGCCATAGTCCCCGGCGGCGTTCCAGATCATGTTCTCCGCCCGCTTGACCTGGAGCTTGGATACCTCTTCCATCAGCTTTCAAAAATGTCAGCGGCGGTGAGTTTTTCGCTGATCTTGGCAGCAATGATATCTGCCACCAGCTGACGCTCAAAGTCGTCGAAGGACTTGTTGATGATGCCCAGCTCCAGAGCCTGTCCCATACTCAACCCATTTTGCACCAGGGAAACGGCGGACATGAGGCCCCGCAGGTCAAGGGCCTTGGTGGAAATCTCCGAGCTGTCGCATTTTTTACGGATATCTTCAAACAGTCCGGCCAGCTGCCACGCAAAATCATTCTTCAACGCGGGGAATTGAGATCTCAGCAGCTTGACCAGATTTTCCTCCGCAATGATGGGCATATTGATCACCATGAAGCGGGAAGCCAGGGCCTCGTTCAGCTCCCGGGTGCCGGCATATCCATAGTTCATGGTGGCAATAAAGCGGGTGCAGGGGGAAAGCTCGATCCGGTCATAGCCCGGAACATCGATTATACGGCGAAAGTCCAGCGTGGCATGGAGCACGGCAAGGGACTCGTTTTTTGCCATATTGATCTCATCCAGTATGCCGAAGCCGCCCTGGGCAGCACATTTATAGATGGGCCCCTGGCGGAAGCTGACCTTACCGTCCTTGAAGGTGTCGGCACCAATCAGAGAGGCGGCATCGGTGTTCAGGTAAAAGGAGATGTTCCATTCCGGGCGCCGGAACACAGCGGAGAGGTTTTCCGCCAGAACGTTTTTGCCGGTGGCCTTGGGGCCTACCAGCAGGATGTTCTCCCCGGCCAGCAGGGCCGTCAGCGCTTTTTTCCAAACGTCCGTGCCGTAATAGTGATATTTGGGCACGGAAATCCGATATTCATCCTCCGCTGCCGCCGGGTACTGGCTGCGAAAGTCCTCGATGCGGCGGATGATATTCTCTTCTATTCCCTCTTGTCTCAGAAAATCCAGCATGTGGCACCTCCAAATGTTACGACTCAACATTTATATATTATAACACAGGCCAAGGGGATTTGCCACTAATTTTGCTGGAATTCATTGAATCCGATGAAAAGATGCAGTATAATATTTCCGGTGATTGCATGATAGGTCTTCAAAACCCGTATATCAGTGTGGATTATTCCGGGCGGCCCAGTTTTGGAGGGGATCAGCGGTGCTGCGGCGGCAAGGTTTTGCAGCGCTGCGGCTGCGGCGTGGTGGCGGCGCTGGATCTGCTGTTGTACCTTGACCGCTGGCACAGCGATGTACATATCCCTGAATTTGCGAATTTGTGCTCCTCCTCTCCCCTGCCCCAGCCGGCCTATGAGCAGGCGCTTGATAGACTGCGCCAGGCTTATTTTCCCCTCTTTTATCCTTTCGGCATGAATGGGCTTGCCCTCAGCTTGGGCATCAACCTGTTTTTCAAGCGGCATGCTTTGCCCTATAAGGCCCGTTGGAGCGTACCAAAGGCAAAACTGTGGCAGTGCATAGGCGCCATGCTGGAGCGGGATCTGCCGGTGATCATGGCTGTGGGGCCAAATTTTCCCCGCTTCTGGCAGAAAAAGGGAGCCAGCTTCTGCCGCCTCTCGCCGGAGGGCGGATATGTACCCATCGTTTCCGCCAGGGCCCATTTTGTAACGGCCACGGGCCTGGATGCGGAATGGGTGGAGCTCTCCTCCTGGGGAAGCAAGTATTATATGAGTCGCACAGAATTTATGCGCTACACCAGAGAGTGCAGCAATTCCCTGCTGTGTAGCATCCTCTATATAGAACATAAACAGGCAGACGGTGTTTGATTCCGTCTGCCTGTTTTTCTATCTGTCAAAGGCCGGGTTTACGACGTAGAAATTCTTTTCATCCATCTTCTCAAGAGCGCGGCGAATACCTTCACCGAAGCGCTGGTAGTGCACAATTTCCCTCTCCCGCAGGTAACGGATCACATTATTTACATCCGGGTCATCGGAGAGGCGGAGAATATTGTCATATGTCACTCTGGCCTTTTGCTCTGCTGCAATTATATAAGAACAACTTTTCAGGTTATTTGGTTCATTTCTGTCCCGTTTTTGGGACAGTTATCAGAAATTCCAGTGAATTTCGATGGGAACATCCCTGGTTCCGGGAATCCGCTTGCCTATCATGATGTAGTCAATCAGGATTTCAACGATCTCCCGTGTCAGGTGTTCCAGATTGGTGTACTGTTCGATCAGTTCACGACGATTATCACCAACGGCAATCCGTTCTTCGATTTTTGCAAGCTGCTTCTGGCCGTCGATCATCACACGCTCTAAGCGTTCTTTTTCCGAGGTGAAGTCCTTGGACAATTCCACAAAATCGCTTTCGGATATGAGGCCCTTGACCTTATCCATATACAGCTCACGGATGCCTTTGCTGTATTCGACAATCTTCTTTTCATAGGCCGACATATCAGCAAGCAGTCGCTTTTTCTGCCCCTGTAAGTTGTCGCAAAACGCAATGTTCTGTTCCAGCTCGTCTTTGTCCAGATACTCCGCAGCCAGCCGGTTCAGCTCGGCAATCACCATCTGTTCCAGCCTATCCACGGAGATAAACGAGCCAATGCAGGCATCCTTGGCAACATGGCGGTTGGAGCATTGAAGATAATGTTTGCCTCGGTTTTTGGAGGAACGCATTGTATAGCCGCAGTTGGCACAGCGGGCTTTCCTTGCAAACAGGCCGATGGTACCGGTATCAAAGGGCTTTACCCGCTGAGCAATCATGGCCTGCACCTTATCCCAAAGCTCCCGATCTATTATTGGCTCATGCGTTCTCTCAACAACATACCATTCGCTTTTTGGGCGTGGTTTGTTCTGCTTTGTCTTATAGGAGACACTGCCATATTTCCCTTGCACCATGTTTCCGATATAGATTTCATTTGTCAGCATATCGGAGATGGCAAAGTATTTCCAAAGCGTGCTGTTCTTTCTCTTGGGCTGCTGGTAACGCAGACCGTGGAGTCTTTTGTACTCCGTGGGATTGGGGACTCCCCTGTCGTTCAGCATCCGTGCAATGGCGGTCTTGCCATAGCCCTGCGAAAAGAGGGTGAACACTTCCCGGACGATTGCAGCGGCTTCTTCATCAATGATAAGATGCCCTTTTTGTTCCGGGTCTTTCTTGTACCCATAAAGAGCAAAAGCACCGATGTGAAAACCGTTCTGCCGGCGGTTGGTGAGAACGCTTCGGATATTATCGGACATATCCTCTAAGTACCACTCGTTCACAAGGCCGTTGATCTGGCGGGACTTTTTATTCCCCTTATTGGCAGTATCGGCATTGTCTACGATGCTGACAAATCGGATGCCCCAAATCGGGAAAAGGCCGTGTATGTATTTTTCAACCAATTCCAATTCACGGGTAAAACGGGATTGCGTTTTGCAGAGGACAATGTTAAATCGGCGGGCCTCCGCGTCTGCTAACAGACGGTTAAATTCCGGGCGTCTGCGGTCGGAACCTGTGTAATCATCGTCACTGTAAATGTTATATACTTCCCACCCCTGTTCCATAGCGTATTGCAGCAGCATTGCTTTCTGGTTCTGGATGCTGTTGCTGTCGTCGGTTTCAAATTGTTTGTTTCGATCTTCTTCGGATAAGCGGCAATAAATAGCTACCTTCATATTCACATCTCCATAGAGATAGAAACAAGCTATTCACACACACGGATTATACCATGTAAATCAACAGCTTGTCACTCCTGATTCTCGGCAGCAATCCTTTTATTTTTTTCAAGCTGGTTAATCAGTTCAATCCACTTGCGGGTGAATTGATTTTTGGTTGTTGTGCTTTCGCCGCTTTTGAAAACACTTTGACAGGTCTGCTGAGCCGGCTGTGTAGAATTTTGCTTTTGCATCGACATCGCCCCTTTCAAAAAAGCGTATGCGATACTACTTGTTCATTATTATAATAGTATAACGGAACTGGGAAGAATCTAACGGCTGGTAATAGAAACGCTACAGCCCCCTCCCCTGCCCCATAGCGTCTGAAGATGCTGATGGCTCTGTTATCCAATTAATATGCATGGGGATCAGGCGTGTGGTTGCCACAGTAAAATTTCCTTCCCTGATGGTATGAGAAGGGCCAGCCCTTTCGAGCTGGCCTTGTAGATAACTTAATTCCTCATTATTTGTTGGTTTCTTTAACAAACCACCATTGTGTCCGATTTGCGATCTTTACCAGGAACAGCATAGCCGGCACCTCAGTCAGAACGCCAAGCGTGGTAGCCAACGCCGCCGGAGATGTAGTGCCAAACAGGGCGATTGCCACGGCAACAACCAATTCGAAGAAGTTGGATGCTCTTAACTTAATCTCTCCTTCAGTTGAAGTATTTTTTCTTCAATCTGGCGGATTGTCTTCAGAAATACTGCATCCGGCTGTCCAGTGGGATCATTCAGGCCCCAGTCCTCCCGCCATTTGCAGGGCAGGAATGGACATTGAACGTTGCAGCCCATGGTCACAATGCCATCCACCGGGGGCAGCGCCTCCAGCAGCTTTCTGTGTTGGCCCTCAGCCTCCATGTCAATATGATACAGCTCTTTCATCAGGCGCACAGCGTCTGGATTGATGCGGTCTTTCAACTCCGTTCCGGCGGAATAGCTTTCAAACACATCCGCCGCCAGATGCCGTCCACAGGTGCACCGCAGCAACAGGCTGCAGAATGATCTGCTTTTGTTTCAGCGCAGCAGCCAGCGGATTTCTCTGCTTTCGGCCCGGAATTGCCGCAGCAGCAGGCGGAAACCTGCTTTTCTTCCTTTTTCTTACCGATGTTAAACAGTGCCATCATATTCCCTCCATCAAATAATGATATTTTGAATTGCATTAAAGAAGTAGCCGACAATAATAATCCCAACCGTACAGATGGCAACGAAGATGCCCAGCAGCTTCGGTTTCACCGCCTTGCGCAGCATGATCATGGAAGGCAAGGACAAGGTGGTAACGCCCATCATAAAGGACAGAACGACACCCAGCTGGGCACCCTTCGCCAGCAAAGCCTCCGCTATAGGAATCGTGCCAAAAATATCAGCATACATGGGGACACCGGCGATGGTGGCAATGATAACGCCAAAGGGATTGCCTGTTCCGAGAATCTTCACGATAAATTCTTCGGGAATCCAGTTGTGGATGATCGCGCCGATGCCCACGCCGATCAGCACATAAGGAGCTACCTTTTTGGCGGTGGATACTACCTGCTCCCAGGCGTACTGCATCCGGTCCTTGAAATGCAGCTCTTCCTGGGGAAGATCGATGGCGCGGGCGTTGCGGATGTACTCCTCCACCTGCGTCTCCAGGTGCAGCTTCTCAATCAGGGTTCCACCGATCACGGCAATCACCAGCCCCAATACCACATAGACGATGGCGACCTTCCAGCCGAAAATACTCATCAGCAGCACCAGACTTCCTAAATCCACCATCGGGGAAGAAATCAGGAAAGAGAATGTAACACCCAGCGGCAAACCCGCGCTGGTGAAGCCGATGAACAGTGGAATGGACGAGCAGGAGCAGAATGGGGTCACTGTACCCAAAAGGGCTGCAATGCAGTTGGCCCCGATGCCATGAAACCGGCCAAGAATCTTTTTCGTGCGCTCCGGCGGAAAGTAGCTCTGGATGTAGGAGATGATCAAAATCAAAACGCCCAGCAGGACCATGATCTTGATAACATCGTAGAAGAAGAACTGGATGCTGCCGCCTACTTTGCATGTGGGGTCTAACCCGCTGGCTTCCACGACGCTGCCGATCAGCCGGTTCAGCCATTTCATACCAAGGACTTCGTTCTGAAAAAAGCTCCACCCTGTTTCCAACGCTTGCATATTGTCTCCTCGCCTTCAAATTAAATCAAGAATTTTTGATTTGAATTGCCGGCAAAAAGCCATCTCCGCCCTGGGATGGCCTGTTGCGTTATTTGCCGCAATTCCTGCATCCGTCATTGTTTTCTGTAACTGCCGTGATTTCTTTCAGCAGCTGGATTGCCTTTTCACTGCCCTGCTGACTGATCTGGTAATGGGTCCACTTGCCCTCTTCCCGGCTTGTGACGATGCCGGAGTCACAGAGGATCTTCATGTGATAAGAGAGGGAGGACTGGGGCATCCCCATCTCATCAATCAGCACACAAGCGCATTTTTCACCGGTGTGCAGCAGCTCCAGAATCCGCTGCCGCCGCTCATCACAAAGAGCTTTGAATACCTTTGCCCGTTCTTCATACACTGTTGCCATGTGCTCACCTCAAATCAAGTTTTCTTGATGTATATTATATGCGTCACATTGAAAAATGTCAATATGTTTTCGGGCTTAGGCAATTGCATTTTGATATTGGGCAAAGTAGAGCAAAACATCAAATGGCGGAAAAGACCAGCTGGGAAGTGGAGAGCCAGGGTTGTGCACTTCACTGCGGACGGCCATCGGGCCTTTGCGGAAGGTCCGATGAAGGCGATCAAATCCCTGTTGATAATTTAGCGCAATTATGCTAAAATAGTTTCAGGAGGATGATTACATGAACATGATTAGACCGGTATCCGATTTGAGAAATAATTTTGCCGATATTTCAAAGACAGTACATGAAACAGCACAGCCTGTGTTCCTGACGAAAAATGGCTATGGGGATATGGTCGTACTGAGCATGGAGGCATATGAAAACCTGCAATTTGATAGCGAAGTATATTTCAAATTACAAGAGGCGGAGCGTGAGGCAGCGCTCAGCGACATCCGCTATTCATCCAAAGATGTACTGAAGGCCATGCGTGACGCTATAGAGGGAGAATAAGGTTGTATAAGCTTGAAGTGTTGCCTGTGGCCAAAGAAGACATGGTAGAGATTGTCAGGTATATCAGCAAAGACCTGAAAAATCCCGCAGCGGCAAATAATCTTTCCGATGCACAATTTGCTGCTATGGAGTCGGTAACAGAATTCCCGCATGCTAATCCCGCATATGTACCGATTCGTCCACTACGGTTTGAGTATAGAAAACTGATGGTCAAGAATTATCTGATGCTTTATCGCGTGGATGAGCAGAAAAAAACTGTCACAGTTTCCCGGGTGATCTACGCGAAAAGAGATTATGGTCGCTTCCTGGGGTAAGGACGGAAAACAGACCTCCATCGGGCCTTTTTGTAAGGGTTGACGGGAGCAATCAATACTCTGCAAAGAGTCTCAGATCACGCGGCACGGAAGCCCTGCCGCATGGTCTGAGACTCTTTTTTTAATATTCATTTATATTCATTCGTATGCATTGAAAATGAATATATGTTATGTAAACTGCAACTATGTGTTACCATCTTGAATTCTCACGAAACCATCAAATTTTCCTTGATTTAGCGTCCCTGTTTTGTGCAAAGAAACGAAAGAAGTTCAGAAAAGCGGGGCCAAACTGGGTTTAATATGTTAAAAGGACGCCAACCTCAGAAGCGGCCTCCATCTTGAACTTATCCATGGCCTCACGGGCTGCGGGGTTCACAAGACGATTGCTGGAATTATTGGACATTGTTTTTGCATCTCCTTTTCGTTCAATTCGGGTTTGTTATCCCACGCTTATCTTTTGCTGACTTGAAAAAGTTATTCAGTTTTAAATATGTAAATTCTGTATGTCCGGCCAGCAACAGAACGGTACAGTTTCATTTTCATCCGCGTCTGACAGTGAATCAATTGCATATTTTGTTAAAATAGAATACAATAGTAGAAGCTTTATTATGCAGACTTGAATGAAACCGGGAGCAATTTGGATGAAGCGAAGGACGGCAATTTGGATAGGGATCGTTGCGGCGCTGGTGCTGCTTGGGGCAGTAGTACAAATTTTTCGCATCTGCCGGGCGGAGGATGACGCCCGCTGTGACGCTTTGCAGGCAGAAGAAGTATATCAGGAAGGCAGACGGCTTTTGCAGGCAGGCGACTATGACGGCGCACAGCAATTGTTTTCCTCCCTTATTAGCTACAAGGATACGGCGGCGCTTCTTGCCGCCTGCAACTGGCAAGAGGAGCTGGCCCTTGAGGACACAGCTAAACTAATGGATGCTCTCCACGGATTTCAGACCCTGGGTCATCAGTCAGCTTGTCAGGATGCAGTAGAGAAAATCAGTGAACGATTATTCACGCAGGCTGAAGATCTGTCGGCAGCGTTCAAACTGGAGGAAGCCTGCGCAATTTGGGAGGAACTGGGCAGCTTCGAGAGCAGCACACTGCTGCTCCAGCGGGGCCGGCGTGCCCTTGACTGGGCCGCGGCGCCGGAGGAGCAAAGGCTCCTTATACCGGCAAACCGCTATCTCAGCAAGTCCCTGGAAAACGTCTATGTTTGCGAGCAAGCTTATTTCGTTGTCCCGGAGAATTGCAGCAGCGAGACCCGCTTCTTCATCTATTATCCGGGCGGCCGGGACGAGGAAATGTCCGTGGACTATTTGCTCTACTATATGATGAACCCCTCCCCCAACACCCTGGCGGTTTTCATGCGGAAAAACGGCCTTGACTACATGCGTGACAAGACCTGCCAGGCCATTGACCTGCTGGACAAGGCCGCCGCGGAATGTGGGATATTTGCACGGGAAATCGTTGTGGCCGGTTCCAGTCTGGGGGCTTACCCCGCCATGCACAGCGTGGTCTATGCCTACGAGGAATATGGAATCCGAACGGATTGCGTCCTGTCACTGGACGCGGGTTCGGATTGGCTGGAGACGGAATTGCTGCTGGATGAGAGTGAGTGCCGGAAAGCAGCAGAGGTCGGCACCGAATTTTACCTGTTTGAAAGTCCCTGGGTCGGCATGAACCGGGAGGGCATCCGGCTGATGGTCAATACCGGGAATAAGGTGACAATGGTGGGCTGCACCTTTGATGACCATGTGCGGATTTCCCTGGACGCCATGGGCATGGGCGTTGTGGACTGGGCCGTGGGTAACCGGGCGCAGCCCTGCAACCCGGAGATTTACAGTTTTACCCGCCTGTTGCCGGATGTGGAATGATGAGAAAGAGAATGAGAGACGATATTTTACTGTTTTTCAGCCAGCGCATGGAAGCGCTGCCGCTGTACGGAAAGCTGGAGGGGCAGATTCTGGCGGAAATCCCGGATGTGAAGATTAAGGTGGCCAAGACCCAGATCAGCTTTTCCAACAAGCGGGGCTTTGCTTTTGTATCCTTCAATCCCTGCCGCCGGGCCAAGGAGCGGCCCGCCGCGTGGATGACGGTCAGCTTCGGGCTGGGCTACCGAAAAGAGGCAGAGCGCATAGATGTGGCAACGGAGCCTTATCCCGGCCGCTGGACCCATCATGTGATGGTGGGCAGCACAGCGGAAATTGACGATGAACTGCTGGGCTGGATCAAAGAAGCGGCGGATTTTTCCGCCAGCAAGCGATGATAGGCGGAAAAGGGCTGCTTGGCCCTCTTTCGCCTTTTGAATATCAGCTTTTCCGCTCGGGTATCCAGAATACGGATATTACAGAGTCGTTCATAAGCTGCCCTCAGTGTATGATTGCTTTCTCTCCGGCTTGTTCTCTTGACAAAATTGGGCCTTGCCCGTATCATGCAGATAGAGGAGTGATAACATATGAGAGATGTCCCAAACTACGGCTGTCACGCCGGAGACGAGGATGTTAAGATATACAGAGGCAAGGATAAGCCGGCCCGCTCCGCGCCGGCAGTCGATAAGTCCCGGCCCAAAGCGGCCAGAACGGCCCAGAAGCGTCAGGCCCGGGATTACCGGGACGTTGGCTGGAAGGACCTGGTTCTGCACCTGATCGCCGTTGGGGCGCTGGTGGGCGCATGGATGCTGCCAACCACCGGGTGGCTCAGAGCGGTGAGCTTTTTCATCCCCTATCTGATCGCCGGTTTTGACGGGATCATGGATGCCATTGAAAGGCTGAGCAACAAGGAGCTGCTGCGCAAGGAACCGCTGACGGTGCTGGCCTCCATCGCAGCCTTTGCCGCAGGCGCCTATGTGGAGGCGGTTTTGCTGATGCTGCTTCTGAAGGTCTGCGCCATGGTGGAAGCCATTGCCGTAAAGCGGGGCCGGAAGGAAACAAAGGCTCTGCTAAACATCCGGCCGGACATTGCCAAAGTGGAGACGTCCGAAGGAATCCTGGAGGTCACGCCGGACTATGTGAATATCGGCGATATCATTGTGGTTGACCCGGGAGAACGGATCCCCCTGGACGGAATGATCATTGAGGGGATCAGCGCCATTGACACCTCTCCCCTCTCCGGCAAATGCAAGCCGGTGGCCATGACGGTGGGATACCGGGCGCTCTCCGGCTGCATCAACGTGACCAGCAGCATACGGATACGGGTGGACACCAGTTTTGAGGAATCCACCGTAAACCGGGCGCTGAAGCTGGTGGAAAACGCGCCCAAGGGCAAGTCCCGCTGGGAGGAGCGCATCAGCCAGGCCGCCAGGTTCTACACGCCGGCGGTGTTTATTGCCGCGCTGCTGTTGGCCATTATCCCCTCCGTAACCAGCGGACAGTGGGCAGAATATATCCGCAGGGCGGTGGTGCTGCTGATTGCGGCCTACCCCGGGGAGCTGCTGGTTTCCGTGCCGCTGGCATTCTATGGAAGCGCCGGCTGCATGGCCAAAAACGGCGTGTTTGTGAAAGCCTTCCGTTACCTTGACGCCCTGGCCACTGCGGACACCATGGTCTTTGACAAGACCGGCACCATTACCGAGGGGCGCTTTGCCGTCACCGATGTGTTCCCGGAGGGGATCAGCGAGCAGGAACTGCTGAGCATCGCCTCCACGGCGGAGCAGCAGTCGCCCCATCCCATTGCCCTGGCGCTGCGGGAAGCCAGCAGCCCCTTCGCGTTGTCCCCGGACGATGAACTCAGTGCTGAGGACATTCCGGGCCGGGGCGTGAGGGCCTTGGTAGGCAGCAAGGAGATCCTGGTGGGCAACGCGGCCCTGCTGGAGGAAAACGGCATCGGCTACAAGGTGCCCAGCCGCTCCGGCGCGGCCATTCATGTGGCGGTGAACGGAAAATACTGCGGGCATATCCTGATTGCCGACAGGATAAAGCGTAACGCCTTTGACGCCCTGGAAAATCTGCGGATACTGGGCGTAAAGAAGACGGTGATGCTGACCGGGGATGTACTTTCGGTAGCAAGGCCCATCGCCTCCAAGCTGAACTTTGACATGCTCAAGGCGGAGCTGCGGCCGGAGGAAAAGCTGGCAGCAGTCGAATATCTGCTTGACAACAAGGGCGGCGGGGGCACCGTTGCCTTTGTGGGAGACGGGATAAACGACGGGGCAGTGCTCCGTGGGGCCGACGTGGGCATTGCTGTGGGAGCGCTGGGCTCTGACCTGTCCATGGCCAACGCTGATATTCTGCTGATGGATAAGGACATTGGTAAGCTGCCCCTGGCGGTAAAAGCGGCCAGGTACACAGCCGCTGTAGTCAAGGTGAACACCGCAGCCGCCGCAGCGCTGAAACTGCTGCTGTTGGTGGGCGGTGCGGCCGGGTTCATCCCCATTGCCCTGGCCGCCGTGGCCGACGCGGCGTTGTTCACAGCATGCATGATCAATTCACTGAGGCCCCTGGGGGCATGGAAGGAGCAGGAAGAATGAACCAAGCATTGGAAGCCATTTACAATCGACGCAGCATCAGAAAATACAAGCCGGAGCAGATCAGCCGGGAGGAGCTGGAGGCCGTGCTCAAGGCCGGCGTCTGCGCCCCCACCGGAATGAACCGGCAGTCCCCTATCATCCTGGTGTTGCAGGATAAAGAGCAGATCGCCTATCTGTCCAGGCTGAACGCGGCAGTCAATCACTGGGAGAGCGACCCCTTCTATGGCGCGCCCACGGTGCTGATCGTCCTGGCCCAGGCGGACAGCCCCCACGCCGTGCAGGATGGAAGCCTGGTGATGGGCAACCTGATGAACGCCGCCAGCGCCCTGGGGCTGGGCTCCTGTTGGATCAACCGGGCCAGAGAGGTATTTGACAGCGACGAAGGTAAGGCGCTTTTGAAAAAGTGGGGCATTGAAGGCGAGTACATCGGCATCGGCAACTGCATCCTGGGCTACCCCGACGAGGAGCGGGAGATGAAGCCCCGGAAAGAAAACTATGTCTACTATGTGGGATGAACGCCATGAATACCTATGATTTTGACAAGACCGTCTTTTACCCGGACAGTTCCTACTGCTTTTACCTGTACTGCCTGAGGCACTATCCCGGGGCCATGATGAAAACACTTCCCCGCTCCATCGTCAGCGGCCTGCGCTACGCCGCAGGGAAAGGCAACACCAAAGCGCTGAAGGAGCAGCTTTTCTCCTTTCTGCCCAATCTCCCCGATGTGGATGGAGCGGTGAAGGATTTCTGGGAGGAAAACAGGCAGCGCCTGGCCAAGTGGTATCTGCGGCAGAAGCGAAGCGACGATGTGATCATCTCCGCTTCCCCGGAGTTTCTGCTTCGTCCCATATGTGATGAACTGGGGGTACGCCTGATCGGCACCAGGATGGACCAGCACAGCGGCAGGATCAGCGGCGAAAACTGCCACGACAAGGAGAAGGTACGGCGTTTTTATGAGGAATTTCCCGGCGCCTGCACAGAAGAATTTTATTCCGACTCCCTGAGCGACACCCCTATGGCTGAGATCGCCCAGCGGGCCTATATCGTTCGCAAAGAAAAGCTGAGCCCATGGCCATTCTAAATAATCAATTGGATATTGACAAGTAAACGCTCGTTCACTATAATATAGTAAACGAGCGTTTACTTACTTTAAGGGAGGTTGAAAAGTGGATACAAAAGAGAAAATACTGCAAGTTGCCCTTGCACTGTTCGCCAGGGACGGCTATGAGGCGGTGTCGGTCAGTATGATTGCCGGGGAGCTGGGCATGACCAAGGGTGCGCTTTACAAGCATTACGAGAACAAACGGGCAATCTTTGACAGCATTGTCCGGCGCATGGAGGAAAACGACTACGAAAACGCCAAGCGCTTCCATATGCCGGAGGATCTGTTTGAAAAAATGCCGGATCGCTACAGAAGCACTGAATTTGAGCAGCTTTGCGCCTACACCCTGGCCCAGTTCGTCTACTGGACGGAGGACAGTTTTGCCTCCAAGTTCCGAAAAATGCTGAGTCTGGAGCGGTACAGAAATGCGGAGATGAACGCCCTCTACCAGCAGTATCTGGGGGCCGGCCCCCTGCACTATGTGGAGGAGCTGATGGGTCAGATGGTGGAGACCGGGTTGGCAAACGAGAGCCCCCGGTATCTGGCCCTGGACTTTTACGCCCCGGTATACACGCTGATCAGCATTTACGACGGCGGCGGAGACCCGGCGGAACTGGCCGCAAGCCTGAAAGAACACATGGAAGTATTTGTGCGCAGGCTGGAAAAACGGGCCTGCGAATTGACAGAAAGTGAGGAATATAAAATGGAATACCCCAGAAGTAAAAAATACAGCAGCAGTAAGTTCATGTCCATGATCATGGGGCCAAACCCGGTGAAGCTGACGGAGGAACTGATGACCGGGCATCTGATCAAGCCGGGCGCCAGGGTCTGCGACCTGGGCAGCGGCAACGGGCTGACTTCCCTGTTCCTGGCAAAAGAATACGGATTCCAGGTCTACGCCTCAGACCTGTGGAGCGACCCGGAGGAGAACAACGCCTTCTTTGCCGCCCAGGGCCTGGGGCCGGAGCAGCTCCAGGCGGTGAAGGCTGACGCCATGGCTCTCCCCTTCCAGGAGGAGTTTTTTGACGCGGTGGTCAGCGTAGACTCCTATAACTATTTCGGCCGGGACAAGAGCTATCTGAATGAGAAGCTGCTGCCCTATGTAAAGCACGGCGGCTACATCTACATCGCCGTGCCCGGGATGGTGAAGGATTGCCATGACCGGCTGCCACGGGAGCTGCTGCTGTCCTGGAACCCGGATCAGCTGGAGTATATGCACGACATACCCTACTGGCGGGGTATCATCAGTGCCGCCAAGGGGGTCGACATCCTGTGCATCCAGCAGATGGAGAGCAATGAGGAGGTCTGGCAGGACTGGCTGGAGCAGGACAATCCCTACGCCATCGGCGACCGGAAGTCCATGGAGGCCGGAGCCGGAAAATACCTGAATTTCATTAAAATCATTCTGCGGAAACGTTAAAAAAACAGATACCCTCCAGGGTATCTGTTTTTTGATTCAAGATATGGTTTACTCCGCGTCTTCCCAGTTGTGCCAGACGTTCTGGACGTCGTCATTATCCTCGAACATATCCAGCATCTTCTGCATGTTCTTGATATCGTCCTCATTGGTGAGCTTGATATAGCCGTTCTGGGGCAGCATCTCCACCTGGGCGGAGAGCAGCTTGTAGCCGGCGGCAGTCAGCGCGTCGGACACGGCAGCTACATCGTCAACCCCGGTGTAGACGGTCATCACGTCCTCATCTGCCTCAAAGTCGGCAGCGCCGGCGTCCAGTGCGTCCATCATGACGGTATCTTCGTCCAGGTCGCCATCCTCATTATCGATGACGATGACGCCCTTTTTGTCGAAGGACCAGGACACGCAGTTGGCAGCGCCCATGTTCCCGCCATACTTATCAAAGTAGTGGCGCATCTCACCGGCGGTGCGGTTGCGGTTGTCGGTCATGGTCTCCACAATGACGGCAACGCCGCAGGGGCCATAGCCTTCGTAGACGATCTTCTCATAGTTCTCGGTATTGCCGGCGCCCAGGGCCTTGTCAATGGTGCGCTTGATATTATCATTGGGCATATTGGCAGCCTTGGCCTTGGCAATAACAGTGGCCAGCTTGGAGTTGCTGCGGGGATCACCGCCGCCGCCCTCCTTGACCGCCACGATCATCTCACGGGCGATCTTGGTGAAGGCCTGCGCACGCTTGGCGTCTGCCGCACCCTTGGTCTTTTGTATGTTGTGCCACTTGGAATGTCCTGACATGTTAACAGCTCCTCTTATGTGCAATTCGTTGTTATAGTAAAATGATCGAATGATATTTTAACACAAAGCGGCACCAATAGCAAGGGCTAATTTCCCTACAGCGCCTTGGGGATCAGCAGCAGGCGGCCGGAGAGATCTTCCTCCAGCTCGTTCATGGCCCGGATCTGCTCCACACTGGAATGGTAGGTTTTTGCCAGTTCCCACAGGCTCTCCCGTTCCACCCTGACCAGGGTGACGGTGGGATAAGCGCTCAGGTCATAGGCAGCCTCCTCGTCCAGACTGACTGCCCCCACCTTCCTTACCTCGATGCTGGTGCAGACCAGGCAGCCGATCTCGGCGGAGATATGCCCATCGATAAACTGGCCGTCGGGCCGGAGGTAGACGTCGCTGAGCCGGGCAGAGCAGAGGCGAAGATTCTGCCCACCGCCGTCCCCTTCCATGCTCACCGCCCGGTGCACGGAGGAAAGCAGACCGTTGCTGTCCCGATAGACCACATCGACGCCAACACTGGCCTTGATCTTCCCCTGTTCCAGGGAAATCTCGGCAATCGAGAGGAAAGCGCTGAGCACATCGGCGCAGTCCTCCGCCACGCTGAGCCGCTCATCTGAGGTGATCTTCAGCTTCTGGATGCTGGACACCATGCTGAACTGGCGGCTCTGGACGGCGCAGTCCACCGGCATTTTGTTGCTGTAAATATCCGCCACATAGCTGATGCTCTTCCTGCTGCGGCTTACCAGCTGAATCACGGCGTGCAGCTCCACGTCCAGAGCCTTTTCGCTGCTTATGGTGTTGATGATGTCAAAATAGGCGGAGGTCAGCTCGATATTCATGGAGCAATGGTCCATGCTTTCCTCCCCGATGTCGATGATCTGGGAGAAGGGGGTCGTGAACTCGGCCCGGACAGGGTAATTGACCTCCTCCGAGAGATAGCAGACAGAAATGTTCACATTGCCCTTGATGATCACCTTGCTGCCGATGAGCTGACTGTCGCTGACGGCGAAATCGATCTGCTGGGACACTAGGCGGCTGGGACTGGGCTTGCCGCTGGGGAAGCTGAATTGCTCGTTGATGCCAAAGGTCTTTTCGCAGGCGGCATTTGCCAGCATCAGCTCGGTGCTTTCGTACCGGGCGTGCAGGCCCTCGCTTCCCTCTGCCGGCAGGCGGCTGTCAATGGTCAGGCTCTCCAGTTTATAGCAGCTCAACTCCCCTGCCAGCTCAAAGGTTACAGAAACCTTTCGGGGATTCAACACCCGGGTCTCGCAATTGACGATGCTCAGCTTCACCTGGGCCACGGTATCCGGGTCGATGTCTGCCACCTCATACTCCAGGGTGAAGCTCTTGGCCAGGCGGACAAAGGACACTTTCTGTTGGTCCTCGGTAATGTACAGCAGCGCGGCGGTGGCCTCGCCGGAGATGATGACGCCGCGGGCAGTCACTTCCTTGCTCTTGAGCATGAGGTTGGTCTGGACGGAGGCGACGCGGCCAATGTCGTCGTCGGTATCCGGGACCACACTCTCGGCGCTCTCCTGGATGCGCTTTGTCTGATGATAGATTTCCCGGTAAATGTTGACGGTTTTATTCTCAAAGCTTATTTCCATAGGTCTTACGCTCCTTGCTGCACAGTTTGTACAACATATGAGCGCCTTTGCCGGATTATTACCGCACGCCCAGCTTCTTCAGCAGTCTTGAAAGAAATCTTGGCAGCTTAAAAATGTACACCTTCATATCCTTATACCTCCCTGTCAGCAGCTGCGGATAAACCAGATACCCGCGCCGATCAAAACGACCGCCAGTATGAACCACCAGAACTCCGTGGGCAGGATCAGGGCCAAAAAGATTACCACGCCTGTAATGATGGCCACGAAGCCCCATATGTTGTTACGCCCCTTGCGCATAAAGCTCTCCCCCTGCCGATGTATTCCTTACATCATACGCAGAGGGAGAGCTTTTTAGACGCTATTATGCTCAGGGCTTTATTTCCCAGGACTTATGCTGGGCGCTGAGTTCGTAAAGCCGCACGTAGGAGCGGTAACGGCTGGGCATCAGCTTGCCCTGGTCCAGGGCCTGGGTGACGGCACAGCCCGGTTCCTTCAGGTGGGCGCAGTCATTGAAGCGGCAGCGGCCCAGATAGGGCTCAAAATCGATAAAGTCATATTGCAGCTGCTCCTTGGGGATGGGGTTCATCATCTCCACATCAAAGGAGGCAAAGCCGGGGGTATCCGCCACATAGGTGCCGCCGCCCAGGGAATACAGCTCCACATGGCGGGTGGTATGTTTGCCGCGGCCCAGCTTCTCACTGACCTCCCCGGTGGGGATGGCGGCGCCGGGCAGCAGCTTGTTGAGGATGCTGGATTTGCCCACGCCGGAGTTCCCGGTAAAGGCGCAGATCTTGCCGTCGATGGCGGCGCGCAGCTCCTCCATGCCCTGGCCGGTTTCTGCACTGGTGCGCACCACGGGAAAGCCGGCGGCAGTAAAGGTATTATAGAGTTCGTCGCCGGGGTCAATATCCGCCTTGTTGATGCAGAGGATCAGCTGACAATCCGCGTCCGCCGCGATGACCGAAACCCGGTCCACCAGGAAGGGGTCCGTCACCGGGGTGGTGTTTGCGGCCACAAAAACCATGGCGTCAATGTTGGCCACCGCAGGGCGAATGAACCAGTTGCGCCGGGGCTCCACCTTGTCAATACGGCCCTTGCCGTGCTGGTCAAGGCTGCACTGGACCCTGTCCCCCACCAGGGGGGAGGTGCCGTCCAGCCGGAAGCGGCCCCTGGCCTTACATTCCAGCAAACCATCGTCGGAACTGACATAGTAAAAGCCGCTGAGGGCTTTGGAGATTACACCGTCTGCCATGGGCGCCTCAACTTTCGGGGCCGGAGGAGACGCGAAGGTGGATCTTGGAATGTTCTTCAATCTCCGTAAAGGCGTCAATGCTCTGGCCGATGACGGTACCGGCGTTCAGGTCGCTGCGGACATAGTCGGCACTGCCGAAGCTGAGACCGCAGCTTTCCAGCTTGGAGATGGCAGCTTCCTCCGACAAACCGATCAGGTTGGGCATCTGAACATAGGCCACGCTGGACCCGGTGCTGACGGTGACATACACGGTGGAGCCGGAGCTGAGCTGCTCATTGGCAATGGGGCTGGTGCTGATCACATAGTCCTTGGGCACCGTGTCAGACATGGCGTTTTCAATATCCACCAGGAAACCCGCCTGCTGCAGGAGATTACAAGCCTCCCGGTAGTCCATGTTGATCACATCGGGCACGGGATTGAAAACCATGCCGGTGCTGACAGAAAGCTCCACCTGGATGCCGTCGGGAGTGATCATCATGCTGCGGCCAGGGTCCGGGTTCTGCCCCAGCACAAGGCCGCTCTCGGTGTCGGTGTCAATGACGTAGACCACGTTGAAGCGGTAGAGAGAGGCCAGCTCCGCATTGCTGACGATATTCTGATAATTGCTGCCCACAAAATTGGGCAGGTCAATCCGCTCCGCCGGGGAGAACACGTCCGACAGCCAGAAATCCCAAAGGAACACGAACAGGGCGATGCTGAGCACCAGGGCGCCCAGAGCGCCGGAGGCAAAGGCCACCCGGTGAGCCCGCCGGCGGCGAAGCTGATAGTTTTTTTTGGAAAGCTCACTGACAGAGCGGACAGGCACCACAGGCGGCACCGGCTCCTCCTCCGGGGCTTCCTCTGCCTTGAGCTGGGCCTGGGTGAAATCTTCCAGCGCCTGCAGCAGCTCATTGGCGGACTGGTAGCGGCTCCCCAGGTCGGCACACATGGCCTTCATGGTGATCGCTTCCAGCTCCTCCGGGATGTCGGGGACAATGTCCCGGGGCATGACCGCCTCGGCGTTCATATGTTTGACAGCAATCTCACCGATGCTGTCCCCCTCATAGGGTTTTTTGCCGGTGAGCATCTCATACATCACAACGCCCAGAGAATAGATGTCGCTGCGGGCATCGGGCAGTTCGCCCCGGGCCTGCTCCGGCGCGATGTAATGAATGGAGCCGATGGCCTGGCCGTTCTCCTCATGCATCTCATTTTCCAGGGCGGCAATGCCAAAATCGCCGATCTTGATGGTGCCGTCCTTCAGAAGCATGATGTTCTGGGGCTTAATGTCCCGGTGGATGATGCCCCGCTCGTGGGCGTGGGACAGAGCCTTGGCCATTTGCTTTGTGAAATGCAGGGCCTCCCGCCAGGGCACGGCGCCCCGCTTATCCATATACTGTCTTAATGTGATTCCGTCCACCAGCTCCATGACTATGTACTCCATGGTGTCGTTGTGGCTGACGTCATACACGGCGACGATATTGGGATGGGAAAGCATGGCAACGGCGTGAGACTCCGCGCAGAAGCGCTGGCGGAACTCATCATCCGCCGCCATATCATCCCGCATGATCTTCACTGCCACATAGCGGTTGAGCCGGTGGCAGAGGGCTTTATACACAACGGCCATGCCGCCTTCACCGATGACCTCCAGAATCTCATAGCGGTCATCCAGCAGCTTGCCGATATATTTATCCGTGTTAGGCATATGATTCTCCAATCTGGGCGTTTAGTTCATCACCGCAAGCACGGTGACATTATCCCGTGCGCCCCGGTTCAGGGCCTTGCTCATCAGCGCCCGGCAAAGCAGCTCCGGGTCCTGATACTCATTGGCATAGTCCAGCATCTCCAGGTCAGTCACAATGTTGGATAGTCCGTCGGAACACAGCAGCAGAATATCGCCGCTTTGAAGGGTGAACTCAAAATAATCCGACTCTACCCTGGCCTCAGAGCCAAGGGCCCGGGTGATCACATTGCGCTGGGGGTGGCTTTTGGCCTGCTCCTTGGTGATGGCACCAAACTCCACCAGCTCCTCCACCAGGGAGTGATCCCGGGTGATCTGATAGATGCTGTTGGTGCGGCGGGAGATATGATAGGCCCGGCTGTCACCCACGTTGATAATATAACCATTCCCGTTCTCGTTTATCACACCGCCCACAATTGTGGTGCCCATGCCCTTATAGGCCTCGTCAAACTGGGAGTACTCATAGGAAACAGCGTTTGCCTCGGCACAGGCAGCCTGCAGCACCGTTTTGAAATCAATTGGTTTTCTGGTGCGGGAGGTGAGCTTGGCATAAATATAGGAAACGAAGGATTTATTGGAAAGCCGGCTGGCAAGGCCGCCCGCTTTGGCGCCGCCCATACCGTCGCACAGGGCGACAATAAGGCAGTCCCTGGCGGTGCAGCTTTCAATAATGAAGCTGTCCTGATTGTCCTGCCTGACTTTTCCCTTGTCTGTGATTCCAAAGCTCTTCATGGGAACCTCGTTTCTGCCCGGCTTCCGGGCTGTCCTCAGCTTTTCTGCATTTTCCTGCGCAGCTGCCCGCAGGAGGCGTCCACGTCCCCGCCCAGCTTCCGCCGGACCGTGACATTGACGCCGGCATCCTCCAGAATGCGGATAAAGGAGCGCATATGGGCCGGGGTAGAAGGCTGGAACTGCCGCTCCTCCACATGGTTCAGGGGGATCAGATTCACATGGGCGCAGACGTACCTGGCGTGCTTGGCCAGGAGCCTTGCGTGATACTCCGTGTCATTGACGCCGTCGATCATGGCGTACTCAAAGGAAATGCGCCGCCCGGTCTTTTCGTAGTATTTCCGGCAGCTTTCAATCAGCTGCTCCACTCCCCTGCCCCGGTTGGCAGGCATGATTTTGGAGCGGGTCTCGTCATCCGGCGCGTGGAGGGAGACGGACAGGGTCAGCTGCAGATCCCTCTCAGCCAGTTCATCAAAGCGCTCCGTCAGGCCGCAGGTGGAAAGGGAGATATGGCGCATGCCGATATTCATGCCCTTGGGGTGATTCACCAGCTCCAGAAAGCGCATCACGTTATCGAAATTATCCAGCGGTTCGCCGATGCCCATGAGAACAATGTTGGAAATGGGCTTGCCGGAATCCAGCTGGGAATACAGCACCTCATCCAGAATCTCCGATGGCTCCAGGGAGCGGACCAGGCCGCCAATGGTGGAAGCGCAGAAGGCGCAGCCCTGGCGGCAGCCCACCTGGGAGGAGACGCAGACGGTGTTTCCGTGCCGATAGCTCATGACAACGGTCTCCACGGCGTTGCCGTCCTTCAGCTCCCACAGGTATTTGATGGTGCCGTCCAGCTTGGAGACCTGCTTGCTCAGTACCTTGGGCTGATACAGGTCATAGGTGTTTTTCAGTTTTTCCCGCAGGGGCTTGGAGAGATTGGTCATCTCATCAAAGCTTCTCACGCCCCGGCTCAGCCATTCAAAGACCTGCCTGGCTCTGAATTTCTGCTCTCCCATGGCAAGGAAATCGTCCTCGATCTCCTGGGGCAGCATGGATAGAATATCTTTTCCCATCAGTTTTTCCTTTTCAGTCTGGCGGCAAAAAAGCCGTCCGTTCCGTCTATATTGGGCCAGAAGGTATACATCCCGACGGGGCAGTCAATGCCGGCAACGTGGAAGCCCTCCAGCATATAATCGTCTCGCTCTGACAAGAAAGCACGAACTACTTGTTCATTTTCTTCTTCCAGAATGGTGCAGGTGGAATACAGCAGGGTTCCGCCGGGGCGGACAAAGTCAGCCAAATTGTGCAGAATAGCCCGCTGGATGGCGGGAAGCTCTTGCAGGCTCTCCCGGCTCTTATTGCGAATCTCCGGCTTCTTGCCAATGACGCCCAGACCGGAGCAGGGCACATCGGCAATGACCAGGTCAAAACGCTGGTGCAGCGCTTCCTCCGGCTCTCTGGCGTCTCTTGCGCAGGTATCGATAATATCAATGCCCAGGCGTTCCGCGCCGGAACGGACCAGACGCAGCTTCTTTTCATGGATATCGCAGGCAAGGATGCTGCCCCGATTCTCCATGGCGATGGCGGCGGCAAAGGACTTGCCGCCGGGGCAAGCGCAGGCATCCAGCACATTCATGCCGGGCCGGGACGCTGCGATCTCTACCGCCGTCCGAGCGGCCCGATCCTGTACATAGAACAGGCCCTGGTCAAAGCCGGGCAAATTCACGGCGCTGCCGCCCTCCAATTCGATGCAGCCCGGCAGGTCGGAGATTTTTCGGAAGGGAATTTCCGCCCGGGCCAGGGCACGGGTATAATCCTCCGGGCTGACATGGAGCCGGTTGACCTGAATGGTGAGGCCGGCAGGACAGTTATTGGCCGCCAGGAATGCCTCGGCAAAGGCATAGCCCATTCTGTCGATCACATACTGAACCAGCCACTCCGGGTGGCTGTATTTGATGCTCAGATACTTTGCGGTGCCCTGGCCGGGAATCTCCGGCAATGCGTCCACATTCTCGGCAACACGGCGCAGCACGGCATTCACAAGCCCTGCCGCCCTTGCATAGCCGCAGTCCTTGCACAGGGCCACGCTTTCACTGACGGCAGCCCGGGCTGGAATCTTGTCCATAAACAGAAGCTGGTAAACACCCAGGCGCAGGATGTCCCTGACCTTGGGTTCCAGCTTGGAGCGGCAGTAGCAGCCGATATAATAGTCGCAGAGACTGCTGTTTTGCAACACACCCAGGCAGAGCCGGGCGGTCAGGGCCGCCTCTCTGCCGTCCAGGCCGTATTTCTTTATCACGCTGTCAATGCCGGAGCCGGACCAGGTGCCGTCCCGCCGGAACCGTTCCAGGTTCTCCAGAGCGGCCTGTCTGGCACCGCCATGGGAAATATCCTTCATAATGTCCTCAGGAGTCAATTTTTATGGGATGGCCCCGCAGGAAGTCCGCCGCTTTCATGCGCTTTTTGCCCGGGGCCTGCAGCTCGGTGATCATCAGCGTTTCTCCATCGGCGCAGGCCATCTCGATGCCTTGCTTGCCGGCGCTGACCACCTGACCCGGCTGCTTATCCGTATGGTTCTGGGTATATTCAGCGGCAAAGACCCGGTAAACCGCCCCTTCCAGTTCCATGGTGGCCACTGGCCAGGGCTGCAGACCGTATATCCATTTGACCACGGCCCGGGGGGATTTGTTCCAATCGATGGGGCAGATGGACTTATCCAGCTGGGAAACATAGCTGGCCTTGCTGTGATCCTGGGGGGTTCTGGGGGCGGTGCCGCTTTCGATGTCCCGCAGGGTCTTGGCCAACAGGTCGGCGCCCATGAGCATGAGACGGTTAAACAGCTCGCCGGAAGTTTCAAACTCGCCGATTTCCGTCTCGGCGGTATAGATCACATCGCCGGTATCCATCTCGCTTGCCAGGTACATGGTGCTGACGCCGGTGGTCTTGTCCCCATTGAGTACCGCCCATTGGATGGGCGCAGCCCCCCGATACCGGGGCAGCAGGGAGCCATGGACATTCACAGCACCAAATTTGGGCAGGGCCAGAATATCGTCGGGCAGGATGCGGCCGTAGGCCACCACCACCAGGATATCCGGGGCCAGGGCCTTGATCTGCTCATAGGCGGTGCCGTCCCGCATCTTCTCCGGCTGGTAGACCGGCAGGTCATGGGCCAGGGCCAGCTCCTTCACCGGGGAAAAGCACATCTCCATCCCCCGGCCCTTGGGCTTGTCCGGCTGGGTAAAAACGCCCACCACGTTGAACTTGTCGTTCAGCAGCTTTTGCAAAGAGGCCGCCGCAAAATCCGGCGTGCCCATAAACACGATACGCATCAGAACTCTCCGGTCTCCATCTCTTCTTCGGTAAGCATACGGTCACACTTCTGGGTGAAGAGAACGCCGTCCAGATGGTCCAGCTCATGGCAGAAGCAGCGGCCGGTAAGGCCCTCGCCCTCCACCTCGAACCACTGGCCGTTTCGGTCCTGGGCGCGAACCTTCACCTTATAAGGGCGCTTCACCAGGCCAAACTCGCCGGGGACGCTGAGGCAGCCCTCGGGGCCGTACTGCTCGCCGGAGGTCTCAATAATCTCGGGGTTAATGAGCTCGATAACATACTCATCCTCCCCTTCCGGCACATTGGTCTCCAGCACCAGCACCGCCCGGCGCAGGACGCCCACCTGGGGCGCGGCCAGGCCCACACCGTTCTCATTGGCCAGGGTCTCGGCCATGTCGTCCAGCAGCTGGTGCAATCTCTCATTGAACTCGGTCACAGGGCGGCAGTGCTTGTTCAGCGCAGGCTCGCCCTTTACAAGAATATTTCGTCTAGCCATTGATTGATCTCCGTTTCATCGGCATTGCCGTTATTTACAAATTTAATCCAGGGGGTCGTTATCCGCGAAAATGGACAAATCACTGAAACGCTTATCTCTGCTGCAGTCCATGACGATCTGAGCAATCAGCGCCCGGATGCCCCGGCTTGCTTTGCCGGAGATGGTAACCCGATAGCGGTAGCGGTTATTGACCCGGACCACCGGCAGCGGACTTGGCCCCAGGATCAGGGCGCTGCCATCCTTGCCGGCAGTATGATCAAGCCAGTTTTTGATATAGCGACAGGCCGACACCACATGCTCCTCCACCTGGCCGGAGACAGTGATGGCCATCAGCTCACTGAAGGGCGGGGTATTCTGCAGGCGGCGAAGCTCCAGCTCAGAGCGATAGAAATCCTCATAGTCCTGCCGGGCTGCCTGCCGGATGATCTCATTGTCCGGCGTGTAGGTCTGGATAATGGCGCGACCGGGCTTTTCGCCTCTGCCGCTGCGGCCCACCACCTGGGTCATGAGGGAAAACGCCCGTTCGCCGGCCCGGTAATTGCCGGCATACAGGCTTTGATCCGCTGAGATCACACCCACCAGGGTGACATTTTCGAAGTTCAGGCCCTTGGTGACCATCTGCGTCCCCACCATGATGGGAATCCGCTTCTTTTTGAAGCGGGTGAAAAGCTCCTCATGGGAGCCAACCGGCGTGACCGCGTCAGTATCCATGCGCATGATCTCTACGCCGGGGAAAAGCTGCTCCAGCTCCTGCTGGATCATCTGGGTGCCGGCTCCAATGAATTGCAATGTACCGCCGCAGTCGGGGCAGGCGTCATCGATCCACTGGGAATAGCCGCAGTAATGGCACATGAGCCGCCGGTTATTGCTGTGATAGGTTAAAGAAACGCTGCAGCGGGGGCATTTATAGGTATAGCCGCAGTCCCCGCAGCTGATGAGCTTGTTGGCGCCCCGGCGGTTGATGAACAGAATACTCTGTTCGCCCCGGTCAATGTTGGCAGCCAGCTCCTCTCTCAATTTCTCGCTGATATTGCCGCCGTTTCCACGGCGAAGCTCCCGCTTCATGTCAACAATCTCCACCTTGGGGAGCAGTTGGTCATTATAACGGTTTTTCAGGGTGAAGAAGGAATATTGCCCGGTCTGGGCCTTATACATGCTGACAATATCCGGGGTTGCAGAGCCCAACAGCAGCAGGGCGCCTGACCGGACACAGCGGTATTTGGCAATATCCCGGGCGTTATAGCGGGGGGAATTTTCGGATTTATAGGTCTCCTCCTGCTCCTCATCGATGATGATAAGGCCCAGGTTTTCGCAGGGGGCAAAAACGGCACTTCTGGTGCCAATGGTCAGCCTTGCCTTGCCCGAGCGGATACGCTTCCATTCGTCATAGCGTTCCCCCACGGAGAGACTGCTGTGGAGCACGGCCACATCGTCCCCAAAGTGGGAGGAAAAAGTCTGGATCATCTGGGGGGTCAGGGCAATCTCCGGCACCAGAAGGATGGCGGTTTTGCCCCGGTTCAGCTGCTCCATAATCAGGTGGATATAGACGCTGGTCTTGCCGCTGCCGGTGACGCCGAACAGCAGGGCCGCGGCGCTCTGCCCCCACTGGGTCAGGGCGTTGATGCCGGCAAAAGACGCCTGCTGCTCCTGATTCAGAACCGGCAGGGGCAGCTTTTCGCCCAGGTGAATTTCCGGGCGGCGAAAGGCTTCCCTGTGATACAGTTCCACAAAGCCGGCGTTCACCAGCGCTTTCAGCGACTGGCGGGAGGCGCCGGTAAAGTTCAGCAGTTCCCGGCTGGGCAAACATTCAAAACTGCAAAGCTGATCCAGCAGGTTGGCCTGATGGGGGGAACGGAGCCGTTTATTGGCGGCAATGATGGAAGCATCCTCCGGCGGCAGGCAAAGCCTTGCCATTTCGATGGTTTTATCGCCGATCTTGCGGCGGCCCTCCCCATCAAACCACAGGCCGGCGGGGAGCATGGCCTTGATGGCGCTGTAGACGGTGCAGAAAAAGCGCTCTCGCATGAACAGGGCCAGCTTGATTTGCTCCTGGCTCAACACAGGCGCATCGTCCAGCACGGCAGTGATGGGCTTTAGCTTTTTTTCATACTCGCTGTGGTCACTGAGGGCCAGAATGACGCCCTCGCTGCGCCGGTTGCCCCGGGAGAAAGGCACATACACCCTTACCCCCGGCACCGCCTTATCCCGCAGTTCTTCCGGGACAAGGTAATCATAGGGCCTGTCAACCCAGTATGTTGCGGCGGCAACCGCAATTTTTGCTACGCATACGGGCATGGGCGTTTCTCCTTGGGGCAATCAAACTCAGGCGTTTTTTATTTAATGCTCAGTTTGCCGGAATAGACCTCATCGATGGCGGTGGAGACAGCCTTCTTCTCCAGAGGGATCTGCCGCTCCTCCGCCTGGGCGGAGATGGTGCGGGCTCTTCTTGCCACCAGATTCACCAGCTGGTAACGGCTGCCAATCTTATCGACCAGATCGGCCACGGGGGGATAAAGCATCATAACAATTCTCCTATCTGCCGCTTATGGCTGCGGCGCGCCGAATTTACAAATTGGATTATTTCAGGGGATTATTTCAGATATTCTTTCCGATCATTGAATCGGCAATGCTCCGCCAGGATGATGGCGGACAGCTCCTTTGCCGCCTTATCGGCATCGTCGTTGATGATGAGGTAATCATAAAAGTCTGCTTCCTGATACTCCTGCCTGGCACGGATCAGCCGGGCTTCGATGGCCCTTTCGGTATCGGTGCCCCGGCCCTTCAGGCGCTTTTCCAGTTCTTCCAGGGAGGGCGGAATGATGAAGACCTTCACAGCATCCGGCATTTTCTCATGAACCTGCCGCGCACCCTGAACCTCAATGTCCAGCAGAACGTTCAAACCGGCGTCCAGCTTTTCCTCCACATAGGCACGGGGCGTGCCGTAGGAGTTGGCCACATACTCGGCATGCTCCAGCAGCTCGTCATTCTCCACCATTTCCTTGAAACGGTCAGGGTCCACGAAAAAATACTCTCTGCCGTCCACCTCGCCGGGGCGGGGCTTACGGGTGGTAACGGAAGTAGAGAAGCAGACGTCCTCTCTGCCCTCAATGGCCTTGAAGACCACAGTGCTCTTCCCTGCCCCGGAAGGGCCGGAAATCACGATCAGCTTACCTTTCTCTTGCATCATTCTCCCCCTCTGTTCTTTCTTCACATCTTGCCGCAATGGTCTCCGGCGGCAGGGCCGACAGGACCACGTTGCCGCTGTCCATCACGATAACCGCCTTGGTGCTCCGCCCAAAGGAAGCGTCGATCAGCAGGCCCTTTTCCCGCACCTCCTGGATCATGCGCTTGATGGGGGCAGAGTCCGGGCTGACGATGGAGACGATCTTCGCGGCGGAAATCAGGTTGCCGAAGCCAACACTTACCAGTTTCATCGACGGCTCCTACTCTATGTTCTGGATCTGCTCCCGGATCTTCTCGATCTCGGATTTCAGGTCCACCACCACATGGGCGATATCGGAATTCTGGCACTTGGAGCCGATGGTGTTGGCCTCCCGGTTGAATTCCTGAATGAGAAAATCGATCTTTCTGCCGGTGGGTGAATTGCCGTTGATCATGGTTTTCAGCTGGGACATGTGGCTGCGCAGCCGCACGGTCTCCTCATCAACGGCCACCCGGTCGGCAAAAATGGCGGCCTCGGCCAGGATGCGGTTTTCATCGATACCGGCGGTGCCCAGCACTTCAGCCATCCGGCTCTCCAACCGGGCGCGGTACTCCGCCACGGTCTTGGGGCTCTCTTGCTCCACGGTGCTGACCAGGCTTTCTATGGTGCCCAGCTTTGCCAGCACATCGTCCCGCAGCTTCTCCCCCTCCCGGAGACGCATGGCGTCAAAATCCTCCAGGGCCTGCTCCGTAATGGCGGCTATACCGGCGGAGATGGCCTCGGCGTCCAGGTCTTTTTTCTCAACGGACAAAACATCCGGGAAGCGGCTGACGCTCATGGCGGTCATGTCATTGGGCAGGCCGTATTCCTGAGCAATATGCTCTATGGCGTCAATATAGCCACGCAGCAGCGGCTCATTCACCTTGACGGCCATATCCCCGGCGGCGGAGGAATCCACCGACACGAACACATCCACCTTGCCACGGCTGATATGGCGCTGGACGGCAGCTTTGACGGTATCCTCAGCAAAGAGGAAGCTTCTGGGCAGGCGGACCGAAGTGTCCAGATAGCGGTTATTCACGCTTTTCAGCTCCACGCTGATTTCCAGCCCTTCCACGGAGCCTTTGGCCCCGCCGTAGCCAGTCATACTTTTGATCATGCTTTTTCCCCCGTTTCCATCAGCTGGACAATATCAAAGCTGATATCATTCTCATGGTTTTTCTTCAGCCGCTGGCTCAAAACCACAATGGCAGCCCCCAGCAGCAAGCCGGCAAAGGCGGAAGCCACGCACAGCCCCTCAGCTGCGCCGGCAAGGTAGGCCAGCACATAGCCCAGCACCACCAGTGTGATGGGCAGGAGATACACCAGCATGGCCGCCTTATACACGGCGGAGGATTTGCTCTCGATTACGACCTTCTGGCCCGGCCGGGCACCCACCAGGTTCCGGGCGGGGGTTTTCAGTTCGCTCTGGAATATGCAGCTCTCACAGCTGCCGCAATTGCCGCCGCAGGCGGTGGTTCTGGCAACGGCCACCTCCGCCATGTTGTTGGGCAGAAGCTTTGTTACTACTGCGTCTTGTGTCATCAGCTCACCTTTCTTATCTCAATGGAAATACTGTTTTCACCACTGGACGGCTTCAAAGCGCCAACGTCGGTAAAGCCGTCGATATAGATCTTGACAGGGACCATGTAGGTGCCTGTGGATTCGTTAAAGGTAGACAAGTCGGCCACTGCCCGGATATTCTCCGGCTTGATCTGGGAGATCACTTCCTCCTTGCCGCGGAGAGTCACGTCCAAGCTTTCAGAAATGATATTGGCGGAGTAGCCATCGGTAACATTGATGCAGGAGAAATTGGTGACCTTGAAGCTCTTGGTACTCAGGCCCGCGATCTCCACAGTGACCCTGGCCTCCGTCTCCCCGGTGGTGTTTCTCAGCCCATTATCCAGAGGGATGGTGTAAACGTCGGTAAAGCTGCTGCTGAACTCGGTCAGGTCAATGGTGGCAAGAACGATGCGGTTCATGCCCTCCAGCAGCGCCGAGTCACCGGCCAGCAGCAGAGACTTGGGCTCAATGCTGACCTTGGTGTTGGCAGCTGTAGCGCCGGCGCCTTCGATCAGGTTCACGTCCAGCTTGACTTCCTTCATATCCAGCACCGGCAGCGTGGCCGTCACCACATCGGTGGAAAAGCTGATGCCGGTATTGGAGCAGGGAACCCCGTCTTCATCTCTGAGGGTAAAGCCGGTTTCCACCTTATAAGTGCTGTCTACTTCCCCTTCGCCGAAGGTGACCCAGGCGTAAGACACATTCTTGATATAGGCCTCCGCGCCGCTGATAACAATGGTGGAGGGTTCAAACACCGGCATTTCCGCGGTATAGCCATCCGCCAGCTTGCCGTCAAAGCTGCCCCTGACCTGGATGGTCTTGGAGACCTGGGGGGAGACCATGAAATTGATGGTCTCCGGCGTTTTCCGCACCACGCTGATGCTGCTGGTGTCGGTGCCGTCGGGGTAACTGATCACATATTGCTGGGAAGTATAGGCTGCCCGGGAGAGCTTGCTCACGTCGATCTGGGCGGTGATGGAATCCGCGTCCCAGGAGCCGATGATCCGCCGTGGCCCTTCCAGAACCACGGTGACGGTGCTGGTGTCCATGTCGGTAATGACCATATTCCTGGAATCCTTCAGCAGGTTCTCCCCTACCAGTTCCACCTTGACACCCCGGAAGGGCTGGGTAATGACTTCTTTATCCACGCTGGAAACATAGAGCCAGAGGGTGATGGAGATCAGCAGCGAGACCACCATCCAAAAGGCCCTGCTGTCATAGAGTTTTTTCATTGTTCTTCTCGTCTCCATTGAATTCTGTTCCGAATAGTTTATTGATGATGCTTCTGAGGTTACGCTTGTCCTGCTCGTCATCGTCCTGAATCAGCTCGCTATGCAGGAGCTTATCCAGCATGGGCGGGCTGAGGTGACGCTTGAGCATACCGTCAATGGCCATGGATATGGAGCCGGACTCCTCCGAGACGATGATAACCACAGCGTCGGACTGTTCGCTCAGGCCGATGCCGGCCCGGTGACGCATACCCAGCTCCTTGCTGAGGTTGGTGCTTTGGGTCAGGGGCAGGACACAGCCGGCGGCCGCGATCCTGCCGTTTCTGACGATCAAAGCCCCATCGTGCAGGGGGGCTTTATTGAAGAAGATGTTCTTGATCAGTTCCGCCGTAGTATCGGCATTGATGATGGTGCCGGTGCTCATGATGTTGTTCAGGTTTACATTGCGCTCAAAGATAATCAGGGCGCCGGTGCGGGAAGCAGACATATCACTGCACGCCAGCACCGTTTGGGCAATGGCCATATCCATGGCTGTACTGGAGGCAGCCTTCCCTGAATGGAAGCTGCTGCCCATCCGCTCCAGAATCCGCCTCAGTTCCGGCTGGAAAAGAATGAGCAGGGCGATAAGGCCCAGCTCCACTGCCTTGCGCAGCAGGTTGTTGATCATGGTGAGCCGGAAAACCTCAGACAGCCAAAGCACCACCAGCAGAATCAGAAGGCCCTGGGCCAGATTATAGGAATTGGTTCTGCGCAAAAACCATATGGCTTTGTAGATCAGATAGGCGACGATGATAATATCGATAAAATCAGAAATTCTGATCGTAAGCAGATAATTAATCGCGCCGCTTAAAGAATTGCTCAATGCACTCATAGCGCCCTCTCCATCACAAAAGCGGAAAGATTCCGCTTCTACCCTAGTCTATACCTATTAGAGTATTATAAAACAAAATAAGGAAAAAGGCAACATCATTCCCTGCCATATTATAGTAAATCTTTTATGAACTGGCAGCTGCGGGTCACATCCTCCAGGCTGTTGAAGGGGGAGAAACTGAAGCGCACAGTGCCGCTGTCCAGGGTGCCGGCGGTGCGGTGGGCATAGGGTGAACAGTGGAGCCCGGCGCGGACACAGACCCCTCTTTCCCCCAGCAGGGCGGCCATTTCTTCACAGTTGAGCCGGGCGCTTCGGAGAGAAAGCACGCCGCTTTGATTCCGGCAGTGATCGCTGTACAGCGTCAGGCCCTCCACGCCGGACAGTTCTGAAACCATGGCCTGAAGAAGCGTGTTCTCATGGGCATAGATGCTGTCAAGCCCGGACTGGCGCACATAGCGGATGCCTTCCCGGAGACCGGCAATGCCGCAGACATTATGGGTGCCGGCCTCCAGCCGGTCGGGCAGGTAATCCGGCATGGTCTGGGGGATGCTGTCCGAGCCGGAGCCGCCGCTGAGCAGAGGGCTGCCCGGTTGGGCACAGATCAGGATGCCGGTGCCCTGAGGTCCAAAGAGTCCCTTGTGACCCGGCATGGCAATAAAGGCCGCGCCCAGCCGCTCATAATCCACCTCCAGAACCCCCGCCGACTGGGAGGCGTCAACGATGAGGGGCACCCCCTGCTCCCGGCACAGGCGGGCGATGTCATAAATGGGCAGGATATAGCCGAACACGTTGGAGACATGGGTGCAGACCGCAAGCTGCATCCCGGGCAGTTGTTTTTCAAAGGCCGCCAGCATGGCGGCGCTGTCAAACAGCGGGGCTTGCGCCACATGGATCTCTGCCCCCAGGGCCGCCAGGGGCCTTGTGACGGAGTTGTGCTCATAGCCGGAGACCAGGACTCTGGTGCCCTTTCGGGCCAGACTGTGGATGGCTATATTCAGGCCGTGGGTGGCGTTCATGGTAAAGACGATCTGCTCAGGAGACGGAACATGGAACAGCTCCGCCGCCTCCATGCGGCAGTCAAAAACGGTCTTTGCCGCCCGCATGGCCGGTTCATGGCCGCCACGGCCCGGACTTGCCATGGTCTGCATGGCCTTCATCACGGCCCGGCTTACGGCAAGGGGCTTGATCATGGTGGTGGCCGCGTTATCCAGATATATCATAAAGCTCTCCTATCTGCCGCTGAACACTGTGCCAAACGCTGTTCCATCCAGCGGCAGACGGAGAGCGCAAGACTTTTTCAGCCTATCTCCTGATATTCACCAGTATCCGTTCGCTTGAATATTTTTCCGTTTATCATATTGTTTTTCGCCAGCAGATTCCGGGCCTCTTCGAAACGCCTGTAAATGCTGATGGCATAGCCGCAGCCGCTGGTGCTCAGGCCCTGGGGCGCTTTTACCACGCTTGCCGTTATGCCGCTGCGCTCCAGCAGCGCCGCGGAACGTTGGGCCCAGGTCAAGGAGCGGCACATTATAAGGTACTGCATCACACTGCTCCGATCCTCCGCATACGCGGCATGAATAGTTGATTTCTCTGTGCAAAAACACCGCACAGCCCGAAAGCTGTGCGGTGTTGATCCAAGGGCGAAGCCGCACAGATATAGTTCATCTTATGCGGAAACTGCCGCTTTGTTATTTTGTTTTCTCGATCAGGGCCACGGCATGGGCGGCGATGCCCAAGCCCTCGCCGGTAAAGCCCAGCCCCTCCTCCGTGGTGGCCTTGACGCTGACGCAGTCCAGCGGCAGGCCCATGGCGGCGGAAAGATTCTCCCGCATGGCCGGGATATGGGGAGCCAGCTTGGGCCGCTGGGCAAGCACCGTGCAGTCCACGTTGCAGATGCGGTAATCCTTCTCCCCCAGCACCCGGCAGACTTCCCGCAAAAGCGCTATGCTGTCCGCCCCCAGGAAGCGGTCATCGTTATCCGGGAACAGCTTGCCGATGTCCCCCAGAGCCGCCGCGCCCAGCAGGGCGTCCATCAGGGCGTGGGTCAGCACGTCGGCGTCGGAATGGCCCAGCAGGCCCTTTTCAAAGGGGATGTCCACCCCGCCCAGGATGAGCCGCCGGTCCGGCACCAGGCGGTGAACGTCATAACCGTGTCCGATGCGCATATCATTCACCCCTGCTTTTCAGTATGGCCTCGGCCAGAACCATGTCCACAGGCTCCGTCAGCTTGATATTGCCGGCATCGCCCTCCACTGTATGGGTCCTGACGCCCATCATGTCCATGGCGGAACAATCATCCGTCAGCGTCAGGTGCTTCTCCACCGCCTTGGTCAGGGCGCCCTTGATGATGTCGGCGTCAAAGACCTGGGGCGTCTGCACACGGACAACACAGTCCCTGTCCACGCCGCCGGTGATAACGCCGTTTCCATCAATCTGCTTCAGGGTATCCACGCAGCGGACAGCGGGCACAGCGGCCATATACGCATTGGCAGCGTTCACCACCCGCTCAATCAAGTCCTGGGTCACCAGGGGCCGGGCGCCGTCATGGATGGCAATGAGCTTGGCGCCCTTCCGCACCGCCGAGACGCCGGCCAGGGCGGATTCCATCCGGGTGGCGCCGCCGGAGATCACCTGGGTCACCTTGCTGATATCATAGAGCTTGATCATGTCCGCAAGACCCATGATCTTTTCCGGCCTTGTGACCACCACGATATCATCCACCATGGGGCTTTTCTGGAAAGCCATCAGCGTCCGGATGATGACGGGCTTTGCCCCCAGGGTCATGAGCATCTTGTCCGCGCCCATGCGCTCTGAGCTGCCCGCGGCCACAACTACCACCGAGCAGTGGGGATCCTTCTGCTTTTTCCTGAACAGTCGCCTGATATTCATTCCCGGCGCTCCTTTCCTGCTGTCAAATGCTTCAGCCCTTCAGCTGGCGCTTTCTGTAGAAGTTCATCATGCCGTCCTGCAGATCCTCCAGATGCATCAGCATCTTGCCCGCGCCATAGGCGGCGCAGGAGACGGCGTCGTCCACCACCACAGTGCGGATGCCGGTGCTGCGCTCGATCAGCCGGTCAATGCCGTAGATCAGGCTGCCGCCGCCGGACATGATGATGCCGTTTTTATCCAGGTCACCCACCAGCTGGGGCGGCGTGCGTTCCAGCACGGTGTGGATGGCCTCAAGGATATAGTTCATGGGCTCAACAAAAGCCTCAATCAATTCGCTGGAGCTGACCTGCACGGTTTTAGGCAGGCCGTTTGTCAGATCCCGGCCCTTGATCTCCTCATAGCCCACGTCGGGCCGCTGAATCACGCAGCCGATACTGCGCTTCAGCTCCTCGGCGGTGCTGAGACCGATGAGCATATCATACTTCTGCCGGATGAACTTGACGATGGATTCATCAAAGCTGGAACCGGCCACCTTGAGAGACTCACACTCCACCACGCCGCCGGCAGAGACGATGGCGATATCGGTAGTGCCGCCGCCGATATCGATGATCATATGCCCGTCAGCCTTGGAGATATCCACGCCGGCGCCCAGGGCGGTGGCCACAGCAGTCTCCAGCAGGTAGACCTTTCTGGCGCCGGCCTCAATAGCGGCGTCAATGACGGCCCGCTCCTCCACGCCGGTGATGCTGCTGGGGACGCAGGCCAGGATGCAGGGCTTGAACAGGCTGAAAGAGGTGATGCGGTTCACCAGTTCCCGCAGCATCTGGGCGGTGATCTCATAGTCAGAGATGACGCCGGCGTTGATGGGATGGATGGCCACGATGTTGGCAGGGGTACGGCCAAGCATTCTCTGGGCCTCCTGGCCGATCTTCAATATTCTGCCGCTGAACTTGTCCACGGCTACCACAGTCGGCTCCCGGGCGACCACGCCCTTCCCCTGCTCGAACAGCAGGGTGGAGGATGTACCCATATCAACGGCAATATCTCTTTCAAACAGATTCATGTGCTTCTCCTCTATCTATGATCTAATTTATCTCAGACTCCTGGCCAGGGTGGCGCAGATCACTTCTTTGGCCCCGGCCTTTTTGAGTACCTTAGCTGCTTCCGACAAGGTGGCGCCGGTGGTGACAATATCATCCACCAGCAGAATACGCTTTCCCTGCACCCGCTCCGGCCGCAGGCAGGCATAAGCGCCCGCGATGTTGGCACGGCGTTTTTCCGCGCTGCCGGTCTGAGATTGGGGCGGGGTATCCCGCAGCTTTTTCAGCAGGCGGACAGGGCGCTGCCCCAGGTGCTTTGCTATCAGTTTAGCCAGTAGCTCCGCCTGGTCATACCCCCGCTTCCGAAGCCGGCGGCGGCTTAAAGGAACCCAAGTGATACTATCGCAGGAAATTTGGTTTTCGTCAATACATTTTACAATAAATTCACTGTAAATATCCGCATAAGCTGTGGCACCGCCGAATTTATAGCGGTGCAGCGAGTCCTTCACGCTGCCATGATAATACAGCGGCGAGAGGCATTTGTCCACATTCCGGAAGTGCTGAACCTGGCCGTCTGCCGGGACATAGGGCAGCTTCGGCCGGCAGAACCGGCACACGCCCTTCTCCCGGCGGTCCAGCAGACGGCGGCAAAAGGCGCAGCGGGGCGGATAAATCAGGTCCAGCAACCAGTCAAAAAGCTTCATTCCACACCGCACAGCTTTCGCAGCCGCACCCGCAGGGCGGTATAGCGTTTGGAACGGCGGTAATTGTCGATCATCTGATAGGCGGTCTGGTCGTCCCCCACCATGATCATCAGCTCTTTGGCCCGGGTGACGGCGGTATAGAGCACGCCGCGGGTCAAAAGCATTTGGGAGCTGGGGCTCAGGGCCAGGATCACGGCCCGGTACTCGCTGCCCTGGGCTTTATGGACGGTGATGGCCCAGGCATGCTCAAGTTCGATGAGAGCGTCAAAGCCGAAGCTGGCAATGCGGCCGTCAAAGTTCACGGTGATGGTCTCGGCTTCCGGGTCGATGGCCTGTACCACGCCGATGTCTCCATTATAGATGCCGGTGCCGCTCTCCGTGCCGGAGGAGTTCTTCCACAGGATGTCATAATTGTTCTTGATCTGCATCACCCGGTCGCCCTCGCGAAAGACGGCGTCACCAAAGAGCTTTTCCTTCTTCTCCTTGCCGGGAGGATTCAGCACAGCCTGTAAAGCCCGGTTCAGATTGGCGGTGCCCAGTTCCCCCTTCCGGGTGGGGGAAAGAACCTGGATATCCTCCGGGGGAATCCCCATCTTCCCCGGCAGACGCTGAGAGCACAGCTGGGTGATGGTCTCCACCGAGGTGCCGGCCTGCAGGCGTTTCAGACGGAAGAAATCCCCGGAATTCTCGGCCAGGTTGGGATGCTCCCCCCGGTTGATTATGTGGGCGTTGCGGATGATCTTGCTGCCCTCATTCTGGCGGAAAATCTCCGTCAGACGAACGGTGGGGATCACCTGGCTGCGGATCAGGGCGGAGAACACATTGCCGGGGCCTACCGGGGGAAGCTGGTCGGCGTCCCCCACCATGACCAGCCGGGCATCCGGGGGCATGGCCTTCAGCAGCGCGTCCATCAGGCAGATATCCACCATGGAGCACTCGTCCAGGATTACGGCGTCGCAGTCCAGCCGATCGCTCTCGTCCTTGGTGAAAACCACATGGTCGCTGTCCTCATCGAACTTGGCGCCCAGCAGACGATGGACCGTACTGGCCTCATGACCGGTCAGCTCGGTCATACGCTTGGCGGCCCTGCCAGTGGGGGCGGTCAGCAGAGTTTTCAGGCCCAGCTGTTCAAACATGGCAAGGATGGCCCGGATGGAGGTGGTTTTGCCGGTGCCGGGGCCGCCGGTAATCACCACGATCTGGTTTTTCAGGGCCAGCTCCAGGGTGCTGCGCTGCATGGGGGCATAGTGGATGCCCTGGCTGCTCTCCAATCGGGATAGCAGCTTCTCTACATCTACCCGGTCGCTAAAGCGGCGCTTGCTCATGCGGGCAAACTGCTCTGCCGCGTCCCGCTCCGCCTCATACAATTCCGGCAGGTAGCAGGCCCTGCAGCCGGCAATCTCCTCGTAGCAGAGCTGGCCGCCCTCGATCAGCTCCTCCAGACATTCGTCAACGGTCTCCGGCTCCACGCCGATCAGCTCCCCAGTGACAGCCGCTAGCTTTTCCCGGGGGATGAAGCAGTGGCCGTTGCCGGTGTTGTGGGACAGTTCAAAGAGGATGGCAGCACCCAGGCGGTTCTTGCTGTGCTCCTCAATGCCCAGCTCCAGAGCCATGGCGTCCGCCTCGGCAAAGGTGCCGCCGATCATACTTCCGCAGAGTATGTAGGGGTTGGCCCGCAGGGCCTCCAGGGCCTCATCCCCATAGTATTTGTACATACGCATGGCCAGGATGGGCCGAAGGCCGAAGGAGCACACAAACTCCATCAGCATCCGCACCCCCGCCTGACGGCGGAAACTCTTGGAAATCTGCTGGGCCTTGGCGGCACTGATGCCCTTGATCTTTGTCAGCTCCTCCCAGGAGTTGAGCATCACGTCCAGGCTGTCGTCCCCGAAGCGGTTGACGATCAGCGAAGCGGTGGCCGGGCCGATGCCCTTGACGGAGCCGCCGGCCAGGAACTGATAGATGGCGTTGGCGCTGGTGGGCAGCAGGCGCTGGGCAAACTCTGCCTTGAACTGCCGGCCATGGACGCTGTGATTCATCCAGTTGCCGCTGATGATCATGGACTCCCCGGCAGCGGCATAGGGGAAGCACCCCACCACCGTCACCAGTTCTCCACTGTCGTTTTTCAGACGCAAAACAGTGTAGCCGTTCTCTTCATTTTTGTAGATGATGTTTTCAACCGTGCCGGATAGCTCTAAGAGTTCGTTTTCCTGATCCATGGGGATTCTCCGTCCTCAATCAATGTAATGCATTTATAGGTTTCCGCCAGGACCAGGGCTGTTGCTCTGGTGTCCTGGTCCAGGCCATGGCCTTCGATCACGATGCCGCAGTACAGGCCGCTTTGGTGCAGGAGCCAGAGCAGCGACCTTATGCTTTTTTCAAGCTTCGGCTCCCGCCCGATCACCGAAAGGTGCAGGCAGCAGCGGCTGTTCCGGCCCAGACGCACCCGGGCCGGGCAGCGGCCCATGACCAGGTGCAGCAGCAGCAAAAAGCACAGCGCGGCGGCGATCAGCACAAAAACAACATAAGCCAATGAAATCTCCCCTTTTCCCATTCTATGGGGAGATGAAGTTTTTCGTCAGCCCAGCAGGGGTTTCAGGAACTGGCCGGTGAAGCTGGCCTCGCACTGGGCGCAGTCCTCCGGCGTGCCGGCAAAGACCAGTTCCCCGCCGCCGTCGCCCCCTTCGGGGCCCAGGTCGATAATATGGTCGGCCACTTTGATTACGTCCAGGTTATGCTCAATAACTACCACGGTGTTGCCCGCATCGGCAAACTGATCCAGAATATTGATCAGCCGGTGCACATCGGCCACGTGCAGGCCGGTGGTTGGCTCATCCAGCACATACACCGTGGAGCCGGTGCTGCGCTTGGAAAGCTCCGTGGCCAGCTTCACCCGCTGGGCTTCGCCGCCGGAGAGGGTGGTACTGGACTGACCCAGGCGCACATAGCCCAGGCCCACGTCGTAAAGGGTCTTGATCTTGTTATAGATTTTGGGCTGGTTCTCAAAGAAGCCGCAGGCTTCCTCCACGGTCATATCCAGAACGTCGGCAACGCTCTTGCCTTTGTACTTCACTTCCAGGGTTTCCCGGTTATAGCGCTTGCCGCCGCAGACCTCGCAGGGCACATACACATCCGGCAGGAAGTGCATTTCCACTTTCAGCAAACCGTCGCCGCAGCAGGCCTCGCAGCGGCCGCCTTTTACATTAAAGGAGAAGCGGCCCTGGTTATAGCCCCGAAGCCGGGCGTCCTGGGTGGCGGCAAAGAGGTTGCGGATGTCATTGAATACGCCGGTATAGGTTGCCGGGTTGGACCGGGGCGTGCGGCCGATGGGGCTTTGGTCAAGGGCGATGACCTTGTCCACGTATTCCAGTCCCTCCAGCCTGTCGCACTTGCCGGGGCGGACCTTCACCCGGTTCTTCTCCGCCGCCAGGGTTTTATAGAAAATTTCGTTGATCAGGGAGGACTTGCCGCTGCCGGAGACGCCGGTGACGCAGACCAGCTTGCCCAGCGGGATTTCCACATCGATATTCTTCAGGTTGTTCTCCCGGGCGCCCCGGATCCAGATGCTCTTGCCGCTGCCCTCCCGGCGCTTTTCCGGCACGGGAATCTTTTTGCGCCCGCTGAGATAGGCCCCGGTGATGGAGTCCGGGCAGGCGCAAATATCCTCAATGCTGCCGGCACAGACCACCTGTCCGCCGTTGATGCCGGCGCCGGGACCGATATCCACCACATAGTCGGCGGCGCGCATGGTGTCCTCGTCATGCTCCACCACAATCAGGGTATTGCCCAGGTCACGCAGCTGCTTCAACGTCCGCAGCAGCTTCTCGTTATCCCGCTGGTGCAGGCCGATGCTGGGCTCATCCAGGATATACAGCACGCCCATCAGGCTGGAGCCGATCTGGGTGGCCAGGCGGATGCGCTGGCTCTCGCCGCCGGAAAGGGTGGCCGCCGCCCGGGACAGGCTCAGGTAGCCCAGGCCCACACTGGTCAAAAAGCCCAGGCGGGCCTTGATCTCCTTGACGATGCGCTCGGCAATCATCTGGTCCTTTTCGCTCAGTTCCAGGCTTTCTATGAATTCCAGGGCTTTGAAAACGGAAAGATTGCAGAAATCAGCGATGTTCATGCCGCCCACGGTCACGGCCAGGGCCGTCTTTTTCAGGCGCATCCCCTGACAGGCCGGGCAGGGCGTCTCGGACATGCACTCCTCAATATCCGCCCGCATGGCGGGGCTTTGGGTCTCCCGATAGCGCCGCTCCAAATTGGGGATGATGCCCTCAAACTCCCGACGAATGACGCCATAGCCCTCGCTGCGCTCATATTTCAGCTGCAAAGGCTCCCCCTTAGTGCCGTTGAGGATGGCGTCCATGGCCTCTCTGGACAGGGTGTTCAAGGGGTCGGTCAGTTTAAAATGAAAGCGCTTTGCCAGGGCTTCAAAATACATGCGGGAAATGGAGTCGTTCTTTACATTGCTCCAGCCGGAGGCCACAATGCCCCCCTCGGCAATGCTCAGCTCCGGGTTGGGTATGATCAGTTCCGGGTCCACCAGCAGCTGAACCCCAAGGCCGGTGCAGGTGGGGCAGGCTCCATGGGGGTTATTGAAGGAAAACAGCCGGGGCTCCAACTCCTCCAATGAGATGCCGCAGTCGTCACAGGCATAGTTCTGGGAAAAGCTCATGATCTCCCCGGTGGAGACCAGATCGATATACAGCAGCCCGCCGGACAGGGCCATGGCGGTCTCCGCCGAGTCGGTCAGGCGGCGGCCCAGGTCGGGCTTGATCACCAGCCTGTCCACCACGATCTCGATATTATGCTTTTTATTCTTCTCCAGCTTGATCTCTTCCGAAAGGTCATAGGCGATGCCGTCCACCCGGGCTCGCACATAGCCGGATTTCTTCGCGTCCTCAAAGACCTTGACGTGCTCGCCCTTTCTGGCGCGCACCACTGGGGACAGCACCTGGATGCGGGTGCCCTGGGGCAGCTCCATGATCTTGTCCACGATCTGGTCGATGGTCTGCTGGCGGATCTCTTTGCCGCATTTGGGGCAGTGGGGCACGCCCACCCTGGCCCAGAGCAGGCGGAGATAGTCATAAATTTCCGTCACGGTGCCCACGGTGGAGCGGGGGTTTTTGGAGGTGGTTTTCTGGTCGATGGAGATGGCGGGAGAGAGGCCCTCGATATAGTCCACGTCCGGCTTGTCCATCTGTCCCAGGAACATTCTGGCGTAGGAGCTGAGGCTTTCCACATAGCGGCGCTGCCCCTCGGCATAAATGGTGTCAAAGGCCAGGCTGGACTTGCCGCTGCCGGAAAGGCCGGTGACTACCACCAGCTTGTCTCTGGGAATCTCCAGATCGATGTTTTTCAGGTTATTCTCCCGGGCGCCTTTGATGAATATTTTATCCTGCATAGTCAGTCCCCTGTAATGATATCTGCAAATTGTCCCCTGGTCAGCGTGGCCAGCGCATTGGGCTCCAGCTCCACCTGGGAGCCGATTCTCCCCGCGCTGACAATGATGGTCTCCTGCTCCAGTGCGCTTTCATGGTAAACAGTCTTATACTGCTTTTTCATGCCTATGGGAGAACAGCCGCCCCGGACATAGCCGGTAAGGGCCGTGATCTCGCTGACATGGATCATGGCGATGGACTTTTCCCCCACTGCCCGGGCCGCCTTCTTCAGGTCCAGCTCTGCGGCCACAGGGATGACAAAAACATAGATACCCTTGCTGGCCCCTCTGGTGACCAGGGTCTTGAACACCTGCTCCGGCGCGGCGCCGATCAATCCCGCAACCGTCACGCCGTCCACTGCCTCGGCGCCGTGGGGATATTCATGGGGCGTGTAGCGGACCTTTTTCTGATCCAGCGCCCGCATCACATTGGTCTTTTGTTCTGCCATTCCTGCATTGTCCTCCCGTAGTGTTGTAACGCTTAATTATACCCCAATTTATCCCGTGTTTCAACCGCAAATTACAGCAGAAGTCAAGTCCCCACGAAAAAGCGGACCGAGGTTTTCAAAGCCTCAGTCCGCAAAAATTTTCCTATTCATTTTGTTGGGTTCTGGAAGCGGGCCAACATATTCTCCACACTGTCCTCCAGCACCCGGAGCAGCCTTTCCTTGGTCATCACCTTGGGCATCTGCATATTCAGATCCATCCACTGGGCAATCAGGCCGATGATACCGTTGGAATAAAACTCAATCACAAAGTCATAATCCTGCTTATCGATATTCATACCCTCGGAGACAATATCTGCAAAGCTGCGGATGCAGCTTTCCAGCCTGGTCTTCAGGTATTTCAGCATATAAAGGCGGCTGTCCGAATGATAGACATTCATGGCAAAGGAGGCATTATCATTCAGATACTTGAAAAAGATCAACACATCATCCTGCCATTGCTCATAGATCACTTCCTTGGGCAGAACCCGGTTCGCGTCCTCTTCAAATACCCACTCCAGCAGGTCATACACATCGTCGAAATGGTAATAGAAGGTCTGCCGGTTCACATTGCAGATTTCCACCAGGTCCTTAACGGTGATCTTGGCGATGGGCTTAACCTCCATCATCTGCTTCAAGGCATCTGCCAAGGCGCGTTTTGTTGAAGAAGCCACCTTCATCACTCCAATCTCTATGGCGATTTTCTTCATTATAGCACAATCCCGGCAAATGAGTAAAGTCGATAGACAAAAATTGTACAAATATTTTTTCATCGCCAGTTTTAACAGGAGAGGAACCAGCCTTCCTCCCATCAGCAGAATAAAAAATGCTTTTCGCAAAAACGCGAAAAGCATTTTTCTGGAGCTGGTAATGTGACTCGAACACACGACCCCTTCATTACGAGTGAAGTGCTCTACCGACTGAGCTATACCAGCACAGACAAGAGATTCATTAAGCGCTGAATAGTTTAGCACAAAAGCCACGGTAAGTCAACACTCTTCCTTGGCTTCAGCGAAAGATAACAGTTTGTATAATTCAGTGATTATTTGAAATTATTTTACTTCCAGTGTCCGCTTGCTCCCGTATCGCCCTGCGCATAGAAGCATTGATTTTCAATGCTTTACAATGTCGTCTCCCGGGCCTGTCCATCGGTTTCAAAAAGTTACATAACACAGAAAGATAATTATTCACCAAATAGTTATCAACATTTTCAACAGGGTTTTCAACAGTCAAAAAGCGGAGATTGTTCGTAAATATGCGGTTTTTATCGGGGCTCCTGTCGAATGATGTAAGAAAAAATTACAAAATAGGAACATTAAATTGTTTACATAATCGCATCTCCATCAGTCCGCCCCTGTTGCAGCGGGGTATCAGGAAAAGCCCCGGTAGAAGCCGGATTCCCGCATGGAAAAATAGTTCTTCCCTGCGACGATGATATGATCCATCATCCGTATTCCCATCAGACGCAGGGCCTCCATGGCCTTTTCGGTGAAGGCCTCGTCCTCCCGGGAGGGCATGGCCACGCCGTCGGGATGGTTATGGGCCAGAACCACCCCGCTGGCCTTGTACTTCAGGGCAAGCTCCACCAGGCGGCGGGTGCTGATGTCCACTGCGTTCACCACGCCCCGGTTCAGCACCTGGCAGCAGAGCATACTGCTCCTGCTGTCCAGGCACAGCACAAGCACCAGCTCCTCCCGCTCCGCCAGAAAGCGTGGGATCAGAAACTGCGCCACCTGAGCGGAGCTTCGGAAAGTCCGCATATCGCCCACCTTGGAAAGCTCGTACTTCTTCATCATCTGGGGCACCAGTTTGATCAGCAGGGCCGCATTTTCTCCAACGCCGGGGACGTCGGTCAGTTCGGGGATGCTGGCCTCAAAGACGCCGCTGAGGCCGCCAAAACGGTCCAGTAGGGCATGGGCGATCTCATTGGTGTCCCGGCGGGGGATGGCATAAAACAGCAGCAGTTCCAGCGCGTTCAGGTCATTGAAGCTGTCGATCCCATGCTCCAGGAATCTGGATTTCAGTCTTTCCCGGTGTCCGTCATGTACACCCATCCGGCTCTCCCCTGTCCTTCAAAATCTCTTTATATCTCCATGGTTGCGTAGGCGTTCAGGTCGCTGCCCGCCCGGGTGCCGGCCAGGTACTCATAATAGGCCTGGGCGCCGATCATGGCGCCGTTGTCGCCGCAAAGCTTCAGAGGCGGCACAAACAACTGGTATCCGTTCTCCTTGGCGGCGGCGGTGAAATCCGCCCGGATGCGGGAATTGGCGGCCACACCGCCGGCCACCACGATCTTATGATAACCCAGTTCTTTGGCAGCCATCATGGTGCGGGGCACCAGGCTGTCACTGACGGCCTTGGTGAAGGAGGCGGCAAGACCGGCCCGGTCCAGCTCCTCCCCCTTTTGCTGGGCATTGTGCACCAGGTTGATGACAGCGGTTTTCAGGCCGGAAAAGCTCATATCATAGGGACTTCCCTCCACATGGGCGATGGGGAAAACATAGCGGCTGTCATCCCCGCCCTGGGAGAGCTGGTCAATGGGCTTACCGCCGGGATAGGGCAGGCCCAGCACACGGGCGGTTTTATCGAAGCACTCCCCTGCCGCGTCGTCCCGGGTGCAGCCGATAATCTCCATGTCCGTATAACCGCGCACGTCCACCAGCATAGTGTTGCCGCCGGAGATGGCAAGGCACAGGAAAGGCGGCTCCAGCTCCGGGTAAGCCAGGTAGTTGGCGGCGATATGGCCCCGGATATGGTGCACCGGGATCAGGGGGACGTTCAGAGCCAGGGCGCAGGCCTTGGCGAAGTTCACCCCCACCAGTACCGCGCCGATGAGGCCGGGGGCATAGGACACGGCCACGGCGTCGATCTCTTTGCGGCTGATGCCCGCCGCTTCAATGGCCTTCTGGGCCAGGATGGAGATGGACTCCACATGGCAGCGGGAGGCGATCTCCGGCACCACGCCGCCATAGACAGCATGGAGCTGGGCCTGGGAAAAAATCTGGTCGGTAAGGATTTTCCTGCCGTCTTCCACGATGGCGACGGCGGTTTCATCACAGGTGGATTCAAAAGCAAGTATTTTCAAGTTCTGCGCCTCATTTCCAAAAACGTGTCATCAGTATAGCATCTTCCTTGGGAAGATCATAGTAATTTTTTCTTCGGCCCACAGGGACAAAGCCATGTATTGCATAAAGCGCCTTGGCAGGCTCGTTCCCGGCCCGGACTTCCAGGGTGACAAAAGCCAGACCCAATTCTTCGGCCCGCGTCATCAGGGCGGAGATAAGAGCGTCGGCCACCCCCTGCCGCCGGAAATCCGGGGCTACAGCCACATTGGAGATATAGCCCTCATCCAGCACGAACATCATGCCCACATAGCCCAGCACGGCCCCGCTTTCCGCCACAGCGGCAAGGAACACATGCCGGTCATCCGAAAGCTGGCTTCGCAGCTGCTCAAGCGTCCAGGGACAGGAGAAGCACTGCCGCTCAATGGCCTCAATCTGTTCCAGTTGGGTCTCGGTGGTATCAATGATACGGTACTCCATGTCAATGGGCCTCCGCCCAGCTGTGGCCGATATGGGCATCCGCCAGCAGGGGGACGCTGAGCTGGGCGGCGTTCTCCATTTCCTGGGTAAGGATCTGCCGCACCTGCTCCGCTTCTTCCCCGGGGCACTCCACAATCAGCTCGTCATGAACCTGGAGGATCAGCCGGGCTTTCAGGCCATCCGCTTTCAGGCGGCGGTGGACGTTCACCATGGCCAGCTTGATGATATCCGCGGCGGTGCCCTGCACCGGCATGTTCAGCGCCACCCGCTCCCCAAAGGAGCGCATATTGAAGTTGGAACTTTTCAGCTCCGGCAGGTAACGGCGGCGGCCATAGATGGTGGCAACATAGCCCTGGGCCTTGGCGGTCTCCACGATCTGCTTCATATAGTCCCGGACGCCGTGATATTTTTCCAGATAGGCATCTATATAGGCCTTGGCCTCGTTGGGATAAACGCCGATGTCCTGGGCCAGAGAGAAGGCGGAGATGCCATAGACAATGCCGAAGTTGACGGCCTTGGCCCGGCTGCGCAGGATGGGCGTAACCTCACTGAGGGGCACGCCGAAGACATTGGAGGCGGTGACGGTATGGAAATCCTCCCCGCTCAGGAAAGCCTCCTTCATGGTCTCGTCCCCGGAGATATGGGCCAGCAGGCGCAGCTCGATCTGGCTATAGTCGGCGTCCACCAGCATCATGCCGGGGGCGGCCACAAACATATTGCGAATCTGGGCGCCCAGCTTTTTCCGCACGGGAATGTTCTGCAGGTTGGGCTCGGTAGAGGAAAGGCGGCCGGTGGCGGTGACGGTCATCTGGAAATTGGTGTGGATGCGGCCGTCCTCACTGATGACCTTCAAAAGCCCGTCGGCATAGGTGGATTTCAGCTTGGTCAGCATACGGTATTCCAGCACCTCGTCCACAATGGGGTGCTTGCCCTGGAGCTTTTCCAGCACGTCGGCATTGGTGCTCCAGCCGGTTTTGGTCTTTTTTCCGTAGGGCAGCAGCAGCTCGTCAAAGAGCACCGTCCCCAGCTGCTTGGGAGAGTTGATATTGAACTCATGGCCCGCATGGTTCCAGATGCTCTGCTGCAGCTGGGCAATGCCGTCATTCAGACTCTCACCGAAGTCATAGAGGGCCTTGCGGTCAACGAAGAAGCCGGCAGCTTCCATCTCCGCCAGGACGGCGCAGAGAGGCAGCTCCGCCTGATAATACAGTTCATCCATGCCCAGCTCCCGCAGCTTGGCGTCCAGCACCGGGGCCAGTCTGAACACGGCCTCCGCCCCGGCAGCTTCGGCGCCGGTATAGCGGACAGAGATTCTCTCCAGGGCATAGTCACTCTCGGTGGCTTCCAGCAGGTAGGCAGCCAGAGCGGTGTCAAACACAAAGCCCTCAGTGGAAAGGCCCTCCTTCATAAGCAGGCCCATCAGGTCCTTCACGTTATGGCCGGTTTTCTTTATTTCCGGGGAAAACACCGTGGAAAGCAGCCGGTCATAGCCCTCGCCGCAGCGGTTCCAGGCCGCGTCATAGACGGTCTTGCCGTCACAGACTTCGATATGGTCCAGGCCCTCCAAGGGGTACACCGCCAGCTGCTTCACCCCGCTCAGAGCGGCGATCAGGGCGTCAATTTCCTCCATAGAGCTGAGTTCCCGCCGGGGCAGATGGGACTGCTCATCGTTCATGGCAGTTTCCCCACTTTCCGTCAGGCCCCATTTTTCGATGAATTTGTTGAAACCCAGGCGTTTGAAGATGCCGTACAGGGCCTCGGTATAGTTTTTATCCCAGAGATTGTCCTCCGGCTTGAAGTCCAGGGGCACATCCCGGATGATGGTAGCCAGCCAGTAGGACATTTCCGCACTTTCCCGGCCCTGGGCCAGCTTCTTGCGGACGCCTTCCTTGATTTCCAGGCTGTCCAGATTTGCATAGATGTTTTTGATCTCCCCGTAGCGCTGCACCAGGTCCATGGCGGTCTTTTCGCCCACGCCGGGGACGCCGGGGATATTATCGGAGTTATCCCCCATGAGGGCTTTTAAATCCACCATCAGGGGCGGGGCAAAGCCGTATTCCTCCTGAAAGCGCACCGGGGTATACAGCACCGTCTCGGTCTGGCCCATGCGGGTTTTCACGTTGCAGACGCTGGTGGTATCGGTAATCAATTGCAGGCTGTCCTTATCGCCGGTGACGATGACGCAGTCCCAGCCGCTTTTCTCACAGATGGCGGCGGCGGTGCCCAGAATGTCATCAGCCTCATAGCCCTCCAGCTCGTACCGGCGGATGCCCATGGCGTCCAGAACTTCCTTCAAAACGGGCATCTGGGCCGCCAGTTCTTCCGGCATACCCTTGCGCTGGGCCTTGTATGCCTCATACTGCTGATGGCGGAAGGTGGGAGCTTTCAGGTCAAAGCTGACGCAGACGGCCTGGGGCTGCTGCTCCTCCAGCAGGCGCTGCAGGATGGCCAAGAAGCCGTAGATAGCGTTGGTGGGGGTGCCGTCCGGGGCGTTCAGGGGACGGACGCCGTAATAGGCCCGGTTGACGATGCTGTTGCCGTCCAGGATCATTAGTTTCATTTACGCATTTCCTCACTTTTCTCCCCGCAGGCGGATGATCTCGTCCCGCAGCTCCGCCGCGATCTCGTATTCCAGCATCTTGGCCGCCTTGCGCATTTTGTCCTCCAACTGGGCAATCAGCTCACGCCGCTCCCGGTCGGTGAGCTTGGTGCCGTCGGAGCGGCGCACCGGCTTGGTGTCGGTGGAGATTTCGATCAGCTCACGGACGCTCTTGACGATGGTCTTGGGGACGATGCCATGGGCGGCGTTATAGGCCTGCTGCTTCTCCCGGCGGCGGGCGGTCTCGTTGATGCAGGCACGCATGGAGGCCGTCACCGTGTCGGCGTACATGATGACCTTACTCTCGGCGTTGCGGGCGGCCCGGCCCACGGTCTGGATCAGGCTGGTCTCACTGCGGAGGAAGCCCTCCTTATCCGCGTCCAGAATGGCAACCAGGCCCACCTCCGGGATATCCAGGCCCTCACGCAGCAGGTTAATGCCCACCAGCACATCAAACTCACCCAGGCGCAGGTCACGGATGATCTCCATGCGCTCAATGGTGCCGATGTCATGGTGCATATACCGGCAGCGGATGCCGGAATTGGTGAAGTAATCGGACAGGTCCTCCGCCATTTTCTTGGTCAGGGTAGTCACCAGGCTGCGCTGGCCCTTGGCGATCTTGGCGTTGATCTCGCCGATCAGGTCGTCGATCTGCCCTTCCACCGGGCGAACGAAGATTTCCGGGTCCAGCAGGCCCGTGGGGCGGATGATCTGCTCCACCACCTGGCCCGCACGCTCCCGCTCATAGTCGCCGGGGGTGGCGGAGACATAGACCCGCTGGTGGATTCTATCAGTGAACTCTTCAAATTTCAAGGGCCGGTTATCAAAGGCGGAGGGCAGGCGGAAGCCGTAGTCCACCAGGGACTCCTTCCTGGCCCGGTCCCCCCGGTACATGGCCCGCACCTGGGGCAGGGTCACATGGCTTTCATCCACAAAGAGCAGGAAGTCCTTGGGGAAATAATCCAGCAGGGTCATGGGCGGACTGCCCGGTGCCCGGTCAGAAATGACCCTAGAATAGTTCTCAATGCCGGTGCAATAGCCCAGCTCCTGCATCATTTCAATATCATAATCCGTGCGCTGTTTGATACGCTGGGCCTCAATGAGCCGGTTCTGCTCCTGGAAGAAGGCCACCCGCTCATCGCATTCCGCCCGGATGCGGTCAATGGCGGCGGCCATCTTTTCCTTGGTGGTCACATAGTGGCTGGCGGGATAGATGGCGGCGTGGTTAAGGTAGCGGGTGGCCTGGCCGGTGACCACGTTGATCTCGCTGATGCGGTCAATCTCGTCACCGAAGAATTCCACCCGAATGGCCTTGTCATTGGCGTAGGCGGGGAAAATCTCCACCGTGTCCCCCCGGACACGGAACATATTGCGTTCAAAGGCAATGTCATTGCGCTCATAGCGAATCTCGATCAGCTTACGCAGCAGCTCGTCAAAATCCCGGGTCTGGCCCGGACGGAGGGAGATCACCATGTTGGCATAATCAATTGGGTCGCCCAAACCGTAAATACAGGAAACAGAAGCCACCACAATTACGTCTCTACGTTCAAAGAGACTGGATGTGGCGCTGTGACGCAGGCGCTCAATCTCATCGTTGATGGAGCAGTCCTTCTCAATAAAGGTGTCCGTATGAGCGATATAAGCCTCCGGCTGGTAATAGTCGTAATAGGAGACAAAATACTCCACCGCGTTTTCGGGAAAGAACTCCTTGAACTCGCTGCACAGCTGGGCCGCCAGGGTCTTGTTATGGGCCAGCACCAGGGTGGGCCGGTTCAGCCGGGCGATGACGTTGGCCATGGTAAAGGTCTTGCCGCTGCCGGTGACGCCCAGCAGCACCTGCTCGTCGATGCCGTTTTCGATGCCGGCCACCAGGCTGTCTATGGCCTCCGGCTGGTCGCCGGTAGGTTCATATTGTGAAACCAGCTTAAAATGATCCATCTGCTTCTCCCCCGGAAATTATCCGCGTATTCGTGTCATTGACGGTATATTATACCACCTATATGGCAAAACCACAAGGCATTGCCCTTCAATATTCTTCATTTTATCTTTCTTGAACCATGCGGGCAGACATGATATGATAAACAATACAACACAGAAAAGGTGTGGAGAAAGACATGAAAACCATTGATTCCATCGGCAGCGCAAAGCAGATCGTCTACGAAGTGAGTAAGGCCATCGTGGGCAAGGACGAGGTCATCATCAAGATGCTGCTGGCCATCCTGGCCGGCGGGCACATCCTGATGGAGGACATCCCCGGCGTAGGCAAGACCACCATGGCGGTGGCCTTTTCCAAGGCCCTGGGCCTGGACTACAACCGGGTGCAGTTCACCCCGGACGTGCTGCCCTCGGACATCACCGGCTACTCCATCTACGACAAGAACAGTGGGGAGATGCACTATCAACGGGGTGCCATCCTCTGCAACCTGTTTCTGGCCGACGAGCTGAACCGGGCCACCAGCCGCACCCAGTCTGCCCTGCTGCAGGCCATGGAGGAGGGCGAAGTGACAGTGGACAACCTGACCTATGCCGTTCCCCAGCCTTTCGTGGTCATCGCCACCCAGAACCCCACCGGCGCCAAAGGCACCCAGATGCTGCCCGACTCTCAGCTGGACCGGTTCATGATCCGCCTGTCCGTGGGTTATCCCGACCCGGCGGCAGAGGCGGAGATGATTCGCCGTAAGCAGCAGGGACTGGGCCTTGACCAGGTGCAGCAGATCACCAGCCGGGAGGAGCTGCTGGGCATCCGCCGGGAGGCGGATCAGGTGTACATCAAGGATTCTTTGATTGACTACATTGTCAAGCTCTGCACCGTCACCCGCAACGACCAGCGCATCCTGCAGGGGGCCAGTCCCCGGGCTGCTCTGTCCCTCACCGCCCTGGCCAAGGCCACCGCCTGGATTCAGGGGCGGGACTTCGTGCTGCCCTCGGACATCCGCTTTGTCTTTGCCGAGGCCATTCAGCACCGGCTGATCTGGGCCCAGGATAACCAGTTCTTCCGCAAGCAGCGGGCAGTGGTGGAGGAGCTTTTCGCCTCGGTAAAGGCGCCGGAAATGCGATAATATGTGCTGGCTGAATCTGTTTTACTATCTGCTGGCCATTGGGGGAGCTTTTGTATTCAGCCGAACGTACATAGGCTGGTTCGGTGAATACCTGCTTTGGGCGGTGATGCTTCTGCCCCCGGTCCTGACGCTGTTGTCCATCCCTTCCATGCGGGCGCTGCGGATCCGCTGCTCCGCCCCCACGGCCATCAATTTGGGTGAAGGCGCAGAGCTAAGCATCCGTTTCTCCTGCCGGCGGCTGCTGCCGGTGAGGGCCTGCCGCTTCACCCTGCGGATAAAAAACGTGTTCACCGGGCAGGAGACGGTGCAGGAAATGCGCTTTGCCCTGGTGGCAGACAGTGTGAGCCTGGTAACGTTAGACACCCAAAGCAGCGGCATGCTGCTGTGTACTCTGGAAAACATGAAAGTTTACAGCTATCTGGGGCTGCTGGCGCTGCGGGCCAGGGAAGTTGACGCCGTGGGCTGCATCGTCATGCCCAGGCCCCAGGCCCCGGCCAACATGGACAGTCTGGATGCCCTGCCCCCGGTTTTCCTCCGCTACCGGCCCAAGCCCGGCGGCGGCTTTGCCGAGGAACATGAGCTGCGCCTCTACCGGCCGGGGGACAGCGTCAATTCCATCCACTGGAAGCTGTCCTCCAAAACGGATGAGATCATCATCCGGGAGCCGCTGGAGCCGGTGGATGAGGGCACCGCTGTGCTGCTGCGGGGTCAAAGTGAGGCGGACATTGCCCATCTTTACTGGCTGTCCCTGCGGCTGTGCGCTGCCAACATCAAACACAGCATCCATTTCAGCGGCAGCCAGATCTCCCAGGTGGAGAATGAGACGGACTGCCTGCGGGCCATGCGGCGGCTGCTCTCCTGCCCCGGTGAGGCCTGCGGTGAAGTGAACGGCAGCTACAGCCGGGTGTTCACCGTGGACAAGGGGGAGGTGCGCTGGCGATGAACCGCTTTCTCAACCGGGTCAGCACCCTGTTTCTGATGCTACTGTCGGTGATCCCGCTGGTGCACCTGGTTCTGTGCAGTTTCGGCCTGGAGGCCGACCAGCGGCTGCCTCTGTTTCTGTTGGCGGCGGTGCTCTTCTGCTGGCTGGTATTCAGCTTTCTCCCCTACAAGCTGGCAGGCCTGCTGCCCTGCGCGGCGCTGATTGTTCTGTTCTTCCTTGGGCGCAGGGAGCTGTTGTCTGCCCAGTTCAACGATATTCTGGACAGGGTTGCCGTCACCTATTATCTCCGCTTCGGCAGCAATGAGCAAGTCACGCTGATCTCCCAGGTGCAAAGTCACACCGAGGCCCTGCTGATTCTGGGGTTGGTGCTGGCCGCGCTGCTGGGTCTGGCCCTCAACTCCAGGGAGGAACGGGTATTCCTCACTACGCTGGTCTGCGCCCCGGTGACGATCCTGTGCCTGCTGGTTTTTGGCAAGATCCCGTCCTGGATCATGCTCTGCCTCTGTCTCTTTGTTGTTCTGCTGCTCTGCACCGGGCGGCTCTTTGAACGGGACAGCAACCTGGGCCGCAGCTTCTTTGTGCTGATCCTGCCGGTGACCCTTGTGCTCTGCGCTCTGCTGATTTTCAAAGGGCCGGCCAGCTATGATTACAACCGGCAGAATCAGAGCCTGGTGCAGCTGGCCCAGGCCTTTACCGCCAAGTTGACAGCCGCCTTTCATCAGGACGGGGAACTTCTGCCGGTAGCAGTTCTAACCCCCGATGACAGTGCCGGCACTCCCGGCACGGAAAATGACCGCTGGATCGACGGCGCGGGCCGGCTGGATGTCTCCGCCGTCACCGATGAGAATCAGCTGCAGGAAGTGCTGATGCGCTTTACCGCCGGGCGGGACGGACATGTCTATCTGCGCCACTGCTCCTACGGCGGCTACACCGGCACAGGCTGGGGTACAGCGCCGGAATATCCCGGCAGCTCTGTCCCCAATTTTGCCGCATGGGCGGTGGAAAATAGCGGCGTGGCAGAGGCGGAGGAAGTCAGTATTGAACTGATCGCTGCCGACAGCGGCCTGCTGTACCTTCCCTATTACACCGCTGTGGACTTTGACAGTGACGCCTACGCAAATGGCAGCAGCAGAGAATATTCCCTGACACATATGATCTATGAGGGCAGCTACCGCAGCCTTTCCCTGCCGCCGGCGCTGCGGGACGCGGAGCTGGCCTACCGCCAATTTGTCTATGGCAGCTATCTGGCACTGCCGGAGAGCACCAGGGCTGCCCTGCTGAACATCGCTGAAGAAAACGCCCTGAAAAGCGACGATGTGTTGGAAAGCGTCTCCCTTGTGGCAGAATTTGTGAGAAACAGCGGGGCATACAACATCGATACCCAGCCCTATCCCAGCGAGGACTATGCGGTCTATCTGCTGACCGTGGGAAGTGAGGGCTACTGCGTCCACTTTGCCACGGCGGCTGCCGCCATGTACCGGGCCCTGGGCATCCCTGCCCGGCTGGTCAGCGGGGTGCTGGCAGAGACCGTGGCGGACACCCCGGTGGAAATCCGCCGCCTGAACGAGCACGCCTGGGTGGAGGTGTATATGGATGGCATTGGCTGGCTGCCGGTGGAGGTGACCCCCGGTACGCTGGACGGTGACAGCGAGGGCAATGGGGAGGAAGCTTTGGAAACGCCTCAACCCGCTGATGGCGAGAGCCAGCCCACGCCGGCGCCTGTACCCTCCCCTGCCCCGGACAGCGGCGGCGAACCGGGAGCGGAGCACAATGAGATTGAAGCAGACACAAAGCAGCCTGACACCGATGGCAAGGCCGCGCCGGTTCTGCTGGCGTTGCTGGCGGTTCTGCTTCTATTGGCCGCCCCCTTCCTGTGGTATCTGGGCAAACGGCGGCGGTGGAAGAAGCAGCTGGGCGGTGAGAGAAACAAAGCCGCCATCAACATCTGGCGCTGCGCAAAGCGCATTTGTTCCTTTGGCGGAGAGATGCCGCCGGTCATAGCGCAGAACGCTCAGCGGGCCTTCTATGGCCGGGGCCTTGACAGCACCAAAGAGCTGAAAGCCGGGCGTCAGGCTCTGGAGCAGCTGCGGGAAGAAACTTATGCCGCTCTGCCCTGGTACAAGAAGCTGATTTTCAAATATGTACACGGACTGAAATAAAACAGAGGGCCGTTTTAGGCCCTCTGTGTTTTTATCTTCTGCTCATCAGTTCCAGGGCTTTGCTGAGAAGCTCCGCCGCATCCATGCGGCTCATGGTTTCCTCCACCGGGGTTCCGTCCCGGATGATGCCGGAAGCGGTGAGGTTTGCGCAGGCCTGGGCCAGCTCCGGCTGCAGAGCCGCATCCAGCTGGATATAGCTCACGTCGTTAAGCCCCAGGGCCTGGTTCAGCATGGTCACTGCTTCGGCGCGGGTGATGCTGGCCTCCGGCTGGAAGCAGCGGCCCAAGTTGCCGGAAGTGGGACTGTCCATGCCCTTCATCACCGTGGCGGTGACATAGGGCTTCATCCAGTCCGGGATGTCCTCATCGTCGCTGTAGCCGGTATTCATAACGGCGGAGATCACCGGCTCATCGGCCACGATCATGCACATGCTGAGAAACTCGCCCCGGGACACGGCCTGGTCAGGATAAAAGCAGTATTCCCCGCCGATCTGTTCCCCGGTGAATACATCCTCCTCACTGAGCAGCAGGGCCGCGTATTCCCCGCCGCTGCCCTTCATGTCGGAATAGCTGACGCCCTTTTTCTGCTTGTCGATGCGGATGATCACGGTGGCCTCCTGGGAGCTGTTGCCCTCGGCGTCAATGGCCTTATAGCCAAAGTAGTCCTTTCCCTTTTTATCCATGGCCGGGGTGTACACGAAGCTGCCATCGGTGGCCAGCTCGATGTGACCCTTCACAGGCTGGGTGCAAATCTGGTACTTTACCACATCATTCTCCGGGTCAAAGGCGCTGAGCTGCCCGCTTACGGAGACATTTTTGAAGGTGCGCAGCTCCAGATTCTCCGCCACAGGGGCGCTGCCGGCGGCCAGAGCCGGATAGGCAAGTCCAGTGCACAGAAGCGCTGCCAGAACCAGCGTAAACACAAAAATAAACTTACGTTTCATGCAGTTGTCCTCCTCCAATGTACTGACAGTATTTTGTGCCTGGATTGGGCAAATATACAAAAGGCTGTAGACAAAGAACGAAAGGCTGTGATAAAATACCTACACTAATCTTGGGAGGACATGCCTATGCAGATCACTGCTGCGGCACTGTGGCTGAACACCTGCTTTGCTGCTTTTGACCAGAGCATCACGCTTCTGGTGCACCGGCTGTACACCATGGCCGGCGGTTTTTTCACCCCGTTTTTTGAATTTATTTCCCTTCTGGGCAAGGGGGGCATCTTTCTGGTGCTGCTGAGCCTGGCCCTGATGCTCTACCGGCCCACCCGCCGCTTCGGCACGGCCATGCTTTTCGGTGTGGCCATTGGCGCACTGTTCACCAACGTGTTCCTGAAAGTGGTCATCGCCAGGCCCCGCCCCTACGCCGATGAGAGCGGCATCTTCTACCAGCTGTGGCTGCTGGTGGGGCAGAATGTGGAGAGCGATATGAGCTTCCCCTCCGGCCATACTACCGCCGCCTTCTCCACCATGACGGCCCTGTTCCTCATGGGCAACAAGAAATACAGCTGGACGGCCTTTATCTTTGCCTTTTTGATGGGCCTTGCCCGCATCTATCTGGTGGTGCACTATCCCTCCGACGTGCTGGGCGGCATCATCGTGGGTGTGGTGGCAGGCTGCCTGGGCGCACTGATCGCAGTAAAACTTCCGGAAGCCTGGTACGCTTCCTGGCGAAAGAAAAAGAAAGCAGGTGAAGGAAAATGTTCGGATTCGGAAAATTGAGATTCAAGGGTGTGGACAAAAAACACATCAGCGACCCGGAGCATATTGCCGATTATGAGGCAGCGGAGCCTATTGGCCGGGTTCGCCTGGGCAAGCTGTGCCTGTACTACAAAGACCTGGGCAAGAAGTACTACGTTCCCTACGACTACATTGACCGGGCCTTCTGCCGTATCAGTGAGTGCCAGCCCGATGACAGCCCGGCCTACTACTATTACCGGCTGATCCTGGTCCACGGGGAGAAGGAGTTTGCCAACCTGATCTTTAACGAGGAAGCGGATGTGGACAAGCTGCTGGAGCTGATCAAAGAGATCAATCCCGCCACGGCCATCGGCTTTGTCCCCCCCGCCGACAACAAACGCAGGCGCTTCAGCTGAGCTACATACCTGCACAGAAACAAAAAAGATCCCGACTGCTGTCGGGATCTTTTTTTGTTTTGAAATATCAGACGGAAGCCAGGAAGTCGTAAGAGATGTCGCGGACCTTATCTCTGCCGTTGTTGTAGTCGTCGGTGTAGGTCTGGCCCTGAACCAGGAAGGTGTTATCGCCGGCGACAACGCGCTTGACGATGACCCACTTGCCGTCCCGCTTCTCCCACTTGTCGATGTCGCGGCAGCGGGCTTCAACGGTAAAGGTGGGCACACCCTTCTTGTTCTTGTACTTGCAGGCAGCGTACATATAAGTCTCGCTGGCGGCCTTGGTGCCGTCCTCATTGAACTTGATAAGGATGTTGGTCATCATGTGGTGGGTGGAGATCATCCCACGGTGCTGCTTGAGCATCATGTCAATGAAGCCACGGCCTGTCCCCTTGTAAGTGGGGCCATAGTCCACCTCGGCGTCATCTGCAAAAACGGTGTAACCCAGCTCGTTATCGATACGGTCCAGAGCGCGGCAGTAGTTATAAATCTGGTCTCTGATTTTGTCTTTCTCCACAAGGATTTCAAGATCGGTCATGTTTATTTCTCCTCTCGGTTATTTAGTATGAAATCCGCTTTTTGTATAGTAGCATCTTTTACCATTTTTTGCAACCAGCAGTATGACTAAAGCCACCTGACAGATTATACAAATTTTTGAAGTTGTCAAAAAAGCGACTATTCCTGTTGGTAGAAACCGATTGCCGAGGGGAAAGATTACTTTTTCAAATGCCTTACCAGCGCTTCGTCCGCCTCGGTCATAATGGTCTTGTAATCGGTATAGATCACCTTGCCGGGCAGAGCGCCGGAAGGCTTACGCACAAAGCGGAGCATGGTATAGTCCACCGGGACCTTGCCGCCCTCCCGGCCCTGGGAGTAATAGGCCGCGATGGTTGCCGCCTGGGCGATGGCCAATTCCGTGGGCCCCATGCCGTTGCAGCGCAGGATCACATGGCTGCCGTGGAGCCGCTGGGTGTGGAACCAATAGTCGGTGCGCCGGCCGGTCCTGGTGGTGAGTTCATCGTTCTGCACATTGCTGCGGCCTGCCAGCACCTCAAAGCCGTCATCGGTGACAAAGCGCCAGGGAGCCTGGGCTTTGCTCCGGTCTGCCTTGGTTCCGCCCTGTTTGCGGAGATAGCCGGTGGCAATCAGCTCCCGGCGGATATCGGAAATATCCTTTTCCGTCTCCGAAAGGCTCAGCAATTCCAGCACACTGTTGAGATAGTCCAGCTGGCGCTCCCCTTCTTCGATCAGGCCGGTCAAATGAGAACGGGCTGCCTTCAGCTTGTTATATTCCTTAAAGAGAGCCGCTGCGTTCTGCTGGGGTGTTTTCAGCGGGTCAAGGGCAATGCGGATGGTGGGACATTCCGGGTCGTAATAATCCACACATTCCAGCGTCCGATCCCCTTTTTTGATGCGGTAGATATTGGCCGTCACCAACTCCGCCGTCTTGCGTACTTCGTCCCTGTCCTCGGTGCGGCGCAGCTCCTCGGTCTGGCTGGCCAGCTTCCGCTGGATTCGGTCCCGAATGGTGCGGACGGTTTTGAACAGCTGGTGGCTGCGGCGGCGCTGCTGCTCCGCCCGGTCCCGCTGGGAATAGAAGCTGTCCAGCAGCTTGGAAAAGCTCTCCTCTTCCCGGCAGCCGACGGCCGGACCGTACTGGCTGATGGGCATGAAGCTAAAGTCCCGGGGCTTGCCGTCCTCATACAAAATACAGGGGCGCAGATCCCCGGCCTGCACGCTGTCCACAAAGGCGTCCAGCAATTCCGGCAGGGTGTCATAGCTGCCGCCGCAGCGGTGGGCCAGCTCCCGGCAGACCAGGGGCGACAGGCCGGCAAAGCTGTTCAGCAGCCACTTATCCGGGCTTTGCTGCCGGTCCGCCCCGGCAATCATTGCCTGCCGCTGGGCACTGTTCGTCTCCAGCAGAGGCGGCTTTTCCTGCCGGGGCGGCAGGCGGTAGATCATGCCCGGCAGCATCCTGCGCTGGGCATCCCCGCCGAAATCCATCCGGCGCATGCAGTCCACAATCCGCCCTTCGCCGTCCACCAGGATGACGTTGGCGCTGCGGCCAATCATTTCCGCCACCAGCTTTTTCTGGCAGGCGAAACCCATCTCGTCATGGCATTCCAGCTTAATCATCAGCAGCCGCTCATAGTCCGGCTGACAGACGGCAGTGATGCGGGCACCAACCAGGTGTTTGCGCAGCAGCATGCAGAACATGGGCGGCTCCGCCGGGTTCTCAAAGCTGCTCTCCGTCAGGTGCACCCGGGCATTGCCGGTGCCTGCCGCCAGCAGCAGGCGCAAGTTCTCCCCTTTTGCGCGCAGGGACAGCAGCAGCATGTCCCGCTCCGGCTGCTGCACCTTGTCGATCCGGCCGCCCTCCAGTTTCTCTTTCAGCTCAGCCGTCAGGGCTGAGAGGTATATGGCGTCAAGTGGCATTGTTGTTCTCCATAATTGCGTTGAAAAGCTGGTTGATCCGCTCCAGCTTCCCCTGTAAGTACAGCCAGCCGAACAGCGCCTCCAGGCCGGTGGCGGCGTGGTACTGGCTCAGGTCCGCGTGCTTGGGGACGGAGTTGACCCGGGTGTTACGGCCCCGCTTATATACGGCCAGCTCCTCCTCATCCAGCATGTCCACCAGCAGTGCCATGGCCTGGGCCTGGGCTTCCGCCCGCACCAGGGTGACGGTGCTGCGGTGCAGGTCACCCACGGCGGAGTGGCCCTGCTGGCAGAGCATACTGCGGATCAGCAGCTCATATACCGCGTCGCCCACATGGGCAAGCCCCAGCATACTGATGCTGTTGGCCTCCCGGGCAGTCATTTGAGGAAAGAATCCTGTCATGTTTTCACCTAAAACTACAGGGCGTTACCCACGCCCTGCAGCTCCTTTGCATTAAATTTCTCCGTCCGTGGCATAATCGCGGGCGGCGCTGTCCACCGGCAGCAGTGGGCCCTCGCCGGCGATCAGGCCCAGGCTCCGCTGAATGTTCATCCAGCCCTCCCGGTCAATGATGACCTGCCGGGGCTTGGCCCCCTCATAGGGGCCCACGATACCCAGTTCCTCCATCTGGTCAACGATCCGGGCGGCACGGGAATATCCCAGCTTCACCCGGCGCTGGAGCATGGACACGGAGCAGGCTTTGGTCTCCAGCACCACTTCCACCGCCTGGGGCAGCATCTCGTCAAAGCTGCCGGCGGGACCGTCCTCGTGGCTGTCCTTGCCGCTGTCATGGGCATCCTTGCCCTCGGCAGCCTTGTTCATGTATTCCTCGATCTCGCTGTTCTGGTTGGTTTCGCCGGCGCCCTCCTTGATGAACTGGATAACCTCTTCCCGTTCTTCGTCGGAGACAAAAGCGCCCTGAATACGGGTGGGCTTGCCGCAGCCCACCGGCGAAAAGAGCATATCGCCCATACCCACCAGCTTCTCCGCCCCGGCCTGGTCAAGGATGATGCGGCTTTCCATGGCGGAGGAGACGGCAAAGGCAATGCGGGAGGGGATGTTGGCCTTCATCAGGCCGGTGATCACATCGGCAGAGGGACGCTGGGTGGCGATGATCAGGTGCATACCGGCGGCGCGGCCCATCTGGGCCACGCGGCAGATGCTCTCCTCCACTTCCTTGGAGGCCACCAGCATCAGGTCTGCCAGCTCATCAATGACGATGACCACCTGGGGCATGGTCTGTTCCCCGGTCTCCAGACAGTGCTTGTTGTAGCTTTCCAGGTCACGGACGCCGATTTCAGAAAACAGGCGGTAGCGTTTCAGCATTTCCACAACGGACCATTGCAGCGCACCGGCGGCTTTCTTGGGGTCGGTAACCACGGGCACATACAGGTGGGGGATGCCGTTATAGACGCCCAGCTCCACCATCTTGGGGTCGATCATGATAAGCCGTACCTCATCCGGCCGGGCCTTATACAGCAGGCTAAGGATCAGGGAGTTCATGCACACGGACTTGCCGGAGCCGGTGGTGCCGGCAATGAGCATATGGGGCAGCTTTGCGATGTTGCCCACCACGCACTGGCCGCCAATATCTTTACCCAAAGCAAAGCTGAGCTTGGATTTGGCGCCGGTGAACTGGGGCGACTCGATAATATCCCGCAGGTAGACGGTGCTGACGATCTTATTGGGCACCTCGATACCCACGGTGGAGATTTTATCCGGGATGGGCGCAATACGCACGTTGATCACGCCCAGAGCCAGGGCCAGGTCCCCGGCCAGGTTGGTGACCCGGGCCAGCTTGACCCCCTGCTCCAGTTCGATATCGTACCGGGTGACTGTGGGGCCCCGGGTGACATTGACGATAGAGGCGTTGATGCCAAAGCTGCGGATGGCTCCCTCCAGTCTTGCCCGGTTCACGGCAATCTCGTCCCGGGCGTCGATGGCGGCGGCGGTGCCGCTGCGCAGCAGGGACACCGGCGGGAACTCGTAATCGCCCTGCTCCCCGGCGGCGGATATGGCCTGTGCCACGGCCTGGGCCTCGGCATTGACCTCCGCCTTGATGGCCTTGCGGCTCCTGGGTGGGTCCGAGATTTCGCCGCTCATGGTGATGGGCTTCAGATTCTCCCGTTCCTCCTGCTGCACCGCTGTGACCACATCGGCAATGGCGGCCGCTTCCTCCGGCGTCAGGGGCATTGTATCCTCTGTGGGGCCCAGGGACGGCTCATGGATGATGGCGGTCTTTTTACCGGGAGCATCCTTGGCATCCTGCTTTTCGGCCTTTTTCCCGGCGGATTTCTTCTCCGGCTTCACCTTGTCGGCCTTGCGGGCAGGCTTCACCGGCTCGGCAACGGGTTCTGCCCCGCCTCTTTCTCTGAGAATGAAGTCGTCATCCTCATCCCCCAGGGGGATATCCATGACGGAGCTGCGGGCGATACGCTGGATCTTCTTTGCCTCGGCCGGCGGAATCTTCCCGGTAACGGCGCCCACGGGGGCCAGGGAGTCCTCGTACATGGACGGGTCATAGGGCGCCGTGGCCCGGATTTTCACCTGCTGGGCCACCTTCTTGAAACTCTTGCTGAAGGCGCAGATGGCGCAGGCGACAAAGGCCACCGCCAGCACCGGCAACGCGCCATAGATGCTGAAGGCCATTTCCAGCCCCATGGCCAGCAGGCCGCCCAGAACACCGGCCGATTCCAGATACTGGCCGGATTCAAACAGCTGCCCGGTGGTGAGCTTCAGGTCAAATTTTGCCTGAAAAGGCGGCTCATACAGCACCAGGCTCAAGATCGCAGCCAGCAGCACCGGCAGCAGCAGGGCACAGATGCTGCGCAGCATCACCGGGCGGCCCCGGTGGAAGCCCAGGATCACCGCCACCAGCAAAAAGGCGGCGGCACACAGCCAATAGCCCCAGCCCACCAGGCCCTTGATCAGGTTGGCAAAGAAGAGGATAAAGCTGCCCTCCGGCTTAAAATAGCTGATGGCGATAAACACCGCCAGAAACAGGAACAACACCGCGCACAGCTCCCGCCGGATGGGAAGCACCGGCTCCTCCGGGGGAGCGGTGTTCACCGGCTTGCTGTTTGCCTTGCTCTTGCTGTTGGTTTTGCTTTTATTCTTGCTCGCAGTGGAGTTTTTCTTGGATTGTGCCATGGAATGGTTCCTTTCTTTGGCTTTTGGGTGTATCTCAGAATATCATGGACAGGACGATGGACAGCACGCCCATGACCCAGCAGTAGTAGGCGAAGCCGCCGAAACGGCCCTTGACGCTTATGTATTTCAGCAGGCTGATGGAGGCGATGCCGGAGACCATAGCCACCAGCATGCCCACTAGGTAGGCGGGGACGCTGGCCCAGTCAACCCCCTCCCCTACGGCCTTCACCAGGCTGAGGAGGTTGGCCCCCAGTACCGCAGGCAGGGACATCAGGAAGGAGAACTTCACCGCGTAGTCCCGGCGCAGACCGGTGGCGATGCCGGCGGTGATGGTGGTGCCGGAACGGGACAGGCCGGGAATGGTGGCCACACACTGGCAAAGGCCGATGATCAGCGCGTCCAGCATGGTCATGTTCCGTTCCGTCTTTTTCCCCGGCTTCATCCGGTCAGCCACATAGAGCATACAGCCGGTAAGGATGATGGCAATGCCGATGAACACATTGCTGTAATACAGTGTCTCCAGCTTATCATTGATGGGCAGCACCAGAAACAGGGGCAGCGTGGCCACCACGATCATCAGAAACATCCGCGCCATGGGATAATGCTCCCGTGGCTGCCCGGCCAGGGGGCCCACATTGACAAAGGAAAGAACTTCATAAACCATTTCCTTCAGATCCTGCCAGTACACGATGAGGATGGAAATGAAGGTGCCCAGGTGCAGCAGAACATCAAAAAACATATGCCCATCGTTGGACATTTTGAAAAGGTTATTCACGATGGAAAGATGCCCCGAACTGGAGATGGGCAGAAATTCAGCGATCCCCTGTACAAGTCCCAGCAGAACCGCGTTCCAAATGCTCATTGACACATACCCCCATGGTAATCATAAACTATATATTACCACATTTTTATGTGAAAAACAAGACTTACAGAACGGCAAATGCGGGGGCAGTTTCCCCCGCATACTATGCTTCCGTGTTCCCTTTTTCCTTGTCGATCTCCCCATGCAGGTAGGTCAGGGCGTCAGAGAGGGTGCCCAGCTGGTCGATCAGGCCACTGTCCACCGCCTCCTGGCCGTAGATGACGCTGCCCACGTCATTGGCCAGTTCATCGGTGTTGTTCATGTATTTCATATAATCCTCCCGGCTGATGCGGGAGTGGTCCGTTACGAAGGCAATGATCCGCTCCTGGATGCGGGAAAAATAGTGATAGGTCTGGGGCACGCCGATGACCAGACCGTTGACCCGCACCGGGTGGATGGTCATGGCCGCCGAGGGCGCAATCATGCTGCGCTTTGCCGCCACCGCCAGGGGCACACCGATGGAGTGGCCCCCGCCCAGCACCAGAGAAACGGTGGGCTTTTTCATCCCGGCGATCAGTTCGGCGATGGCAAGCCCCGCCTCCACATCGCCGCCCATGGTGTTGAGCAGAACCAGCAGGCCGTTAATTTCCGGCGTTTCCTCCACCGCCGCGATCAGGGGCAGAATATGCTCATACTTGGTGGCCTTGGTATCCTCCGGCAGCACCTGGTGGCCCTCAATCTGGCCCACAATGGTCAGGCACTGGATGCTCCCCTTTTTGCAGGCGCCAAATTCCTTGATTTCTTCCACACGATCACCTCTCAGTTATTGTACCCGAAAGGCGGAAGAAAAACCCAGGAGCCGGCCGGTTCCTGGGTATGTTCGCATTATTTGTCGCTGTAGGCCGCCAGAACGCCCTTGTAGGTCATGTAGCAGTCAAATTTTGCCACCACTTCAAAGGGGGCGTGCATACTCAGTACCGGAACGCCGGCATCAATGGTGTCAATGTTTCGGTTGGCCATGAACATGGCGATGGTGCCGCCGCCGCCCTGGTCCACCTTGCCCAGCTCGCACAGCTGCCAGACCACTTCCTTCTCCGCAAAGAGCCGGCGCAGATAGGCCACCAGCTCGGCAGACGCGTCACTGGTGCCGGACTTGCCCCGGGCGCCGGTAAACTTGCTGATGCCCATGCCGTAATTGACCTTGGCCTCGCTGCGCTTCTCGGACACATCGGGGTACAGGGGATCGTAGGCATTGCTGACGTCGGCAGAAAGGCAGAAGCTCTTTTCAAAGCAGCGGCGCAGGGCCACGCCCTGGCTCTGGCACAGGTCCTCCATGAAGCAGTCAAAGGCGGCGCTCTGCATACCGCTGACGCCGTCGGAGCCGGTCTCCTCCTTGTCGGCCAGGATGCAGACGCAGGTGCGCTCCGGGTTCTCCACATCGAAGATGGCCCTCAGTTCCGCATAGGCGCAAACCCGGTCGTCATGGCCGTAGCCGCCGATGAGGGAGCGGTCAAGACCCACCTCGCACACGTCAAAGGCGGGGACGGCGGTCAGCTCCGCGGAGAGGAAGTCCTCCTCGGTAATGTCATACATGTCGTTGAGGATGCTCAGCACCGCCAGCTTCACCCGGTCCTTGCCCTCGTCGGCATAGGGGGCGGAGCCGATGAGGATATTCAGGCCCTCGCCGGTGATGCCTTCGGACATGGTCTTTTTCATTTGGTCGGCGGCCAGGTGGGGCAGCAGGTCGGTAATGACGAACTTGGGTTCATCCGGCTCCCGGCCGATGCTGACGTCAATCACATCGCCGTTTTTCAGGGCAACCACGCCGTGCAGCTCCAGCGGGATGGTGACCCACTGGTACTTCTTGATGCCGCCGTAGTAGTGGGTGCGGAAAAAGCACATCTCATCGGACTCATACATGGGAATCTGCTTCAGGTCCAGCCGGGGCGCATCCACATGGGCGCCGGCAATCACCGCGCCGTGGCTCAGGTCCTTGCGGCCAATGACGGCCAGCATCAGGGCCTTACCCCGGTTGTTATGGTACAGCTTCATACCCGGACGCAGCTCCATCCCCGGCTGGTACGCCACAAAGCCCCGCTCCTCCGCCATGGCGATGGCGTTGTTCACCGCCTCCCGCTCTGTGCGGGAGTTGTTCAGGAATTCCATGTAGCCCAGGCAGTAGTCCTCCAGGGTTTTGCGCTCCTCGGTGCCGATCAGGTCGTAGCCGTTCTTCTGCTCATAAAACAGGCTGGTTCTCATATCATCCATGGTTCAATATCTCCTTAAACAGTTTTTTACATTCCATTTCAAATTCCTCCGGGCTGCCGTCATTGCGCAGGATATGGTCACACAGGCCCTCAAAATAACTGTCGGGCCGCTGTGCCTGGATGCGCAGCAGGGCGTATTCCCGGCTGATGCCGTCCCGCCGCATGATACGCTCCGCCCGAATTTCCGGCTTTGCCAGCACGGCAAGGGTGGTCTGGCAGCGCCGGGCCTGGTTGCCAACGAACAGCTCAATGGCGTCAATGGCGGCAATTCTGCCTCCACTCATGGCGAAGTCCTCCAGCCGGCGCTGCACTTCCCGGTCAACGCAGCGGTGGGTAATGGTGTTGAGCTTTTGCAGGGCCTGTTCATCGCTGAACACTACGGCCCCCAGGGCCTTCCGATCCAGCACACCGCCGGTCACAACGCCGGGGAAAGCGCTCTCAATCTGGGAGAGCATGTCGGTATCCGTCTGCAAAAGCTGGTGATAAATCTCGTCGCAGTCCAAGATCAGCGCCCCCATATCCGCCAGCACATTCAGGGCCGTGGTCTTGCCGGAGCCGGTGCCGCCGGTGATGCCGATGACCTGGAGGCTCTCCGCCAATGCGGCGCGAATCTCCGCCGCAGGCAGTGCGCCCTGGCGCAGGATTTTATAGGGCAGGGCGCTCATATCGATGATGGTGGATTCCAGACCCAATCCGCAGGGGCCGCCGTCCACGATGGCCTCGATCTTCCCGTCAAAATAAGCCCTGACCTGCTCCGCCGTCTTGGGACTCTCCTCCCCGGAGGGATTGGCCGAGGGTGCGGCGAAAGGGACGCCCGCCCGCTTCAGCAGTTCCAGAGTCATGGGGTGCTGGGGGCAGCGCAGGCCCACGGTGCTCCCCCCCGCTAGAACGATGGGCGGGATATGGCCCTTGGCCTTCAGCACAATGGTCAGGGGGCCGGGCCAGAACTTCTCCGCCAGGTATTTCGCAGCAGGCGGAACTTCCAGGCAATACGCTTCCATGGCCTCCGGGCCAGGCACCATCAGGGACAGGGGCTTTACCGCCGGCCGGTCCTTTACTTCGTATATTCTCTCCACGGCAGCGGCATCCAGACCGTTCCCGGCCAGACCATACACCGTCTCCGTAGGTACCGCCACCAGGCCGCCGCTTCGCAGCAGCCCGGCAGCGTCCTCTAATTTATCTTTTATCAGCAGGGTTTCCATTTATTCCTCCGCCTGCGCCTGGAGCCGGGCCGCCTGGTCATTGGTCACCAGGCAGTCAATCAGCTCATCCAGGCTGCCGTTAATAATACTCTGTAAATTAAAGTTCTTGTTATCCCCGGTGAGCCGGTGGTCGGTGACCCGGTTCTGGGGGAAGTTGTAGGTGCGGATGCGCTCGCTGCGGTCTCCGGAGCCGATCTGATTGCGCCGCTGGCTGGCCAGTTCCGCGTTCTGCCGGGCCTGCTCCGCCTCGTAGAGCTTGGCACGCAAAATCTGCAAAGCCCGGTCCTTATTCTTATACTGGCTCCGCTCATCCTGGCACTCCACCACCGTGCCCGTGGGCAGGTGGGTAATGCGGATGGCGCTTTCGGTTTTATTGACGTGCTGTCCGCCGGCGCCGGAGGAGCGGAAGGTGTCGATCTTCAGTTCGTTCATATCCAGCTTGAAGTCAATATCCTCCACCTCCGGCAGCACCGCCACGGTGGCGGCAGAGGTATGGATTCTTCCGCCGGATTCCGTCACCGGCACCCGCTGCACCCGGTGGCCGCCGGCTTCAAATTTCAGGCGGGAGTAGGCCCCCTCCCCCTCGATCACAAAGCTGATCTCCTTGATGCCGCCCAGCTCCGTCTCGCTGATGTTGGCAATCTCCGTCCTCCAGCCCCGGCTCTCGGCGTACATGCTGTACATGCGGAACAGGTCTGCGGCAAAAAGCATCCCTTCCTCGCCGCCCACGCCGCCACGGATCTCCATGATCACGTTCTTGCTGTCGTTGGGGTCCTTGGGCAGCAGAAGAATCTTGATCTCCTGCTCCAGCCGCTCCTTATCCGCCTTGGCGGCAGTATATTCCTCCTGGGCCAGCTCCTTCATCTCCGCGTCGCCCATCAGTTCCAGGGCCTCCTCCATAGAGGCACAGGCCCTCTCATAGGCACAGTAGGCTTCCACGATGGGGGCAAGCTCCCGGCTCTCCCGCTCATAGCGGGCGTACAGAGCCGGGTCCGCATAGGTCTCCGGCATCTCCATTCTGGCGCAGAGCTGTTCATATTGATTTTTCAGCAGTTTCAGCTTCTCAAACATAGCCGTCTCTCCACATAAGATACCACATTTTAGCACAAAGCATACGCAAAGTAAACACCAAAGGCAGCGTAGAAACAACTACGCTGCCTTTGCACATTTTTTCTTTTTTACCAGATCAGCTGCCCAGGTAGGCCTTTTTCACGTCCTCATTGGTCAGCAGCTCCGCGCCGGTGCCGGAAAGGCCGATGCGCCCGGTCTCCAGCACATAGGCATAGTCGGCGGTTTTCAGGGCCATGTTGGCGTTCTGCTCGATCAGCAGCACGGTAACGCCCTGCTTGTTGATCTCCCGGATGATGTCAAATATGCCCTTAACCACCAGCGGGGCCAGGCCCAGGGAGGGTTCATCCATCATCAGCACCTTGGGCCGGCTCATCAGTGCCCGGGCCACGGCCAGCATCTGCTGCTCGCCGCCGGAGAGGGTGCCCGCCAGCTGCCACGCGCGCTCTTTCAGCCGGGGAAACAGGTCGTATACCCAGGCGATATCCTCATCCAGGCTGTCCTTACGCAGATAGGCGCCGATCTTGATGTTCTCCAGAACGGTCATATTGGCAAAGACCCGGCGCCCTTCCGGCACCAGGGTGACGCCTCTGGCAACAATATCGGAAGAATCCTTGCCGGTGATGTTGGCGCCCTCGAACTCGATGGAGCCGCTGCGGGGCTTCACCAGGCCGGCGATGGCCTTCAGCGTGGTGGATTTGCCGGCGCCGTTGGCGCCGATCAGGGTGACGATATCCCCGGCGGGAACGTCAAAGGAGATGCCCTTGACGGCCTCAATGCCGCCGTAGTTGACCTGAAGGTCTTTTACGCTGAGAATAATATCACTCATCTTCACTCACCCCCAAGTAGGCATCGATGACCTTCTCGTTGCTCTGGATTTCTGCGGGGACGCCCTGGGCAATCAGCTTGCCGAAGTCCAGCACATAGATTCTGTCGCTGATGTTCATGACCAGGTCCATATGGTGCTCCACCAGGAAAATGGAGAGCTTGTATTTATCCCGGATTTCGCTGATAAAAGCGGCCAGCTCCAGCGTCTCCTGGGGGTTCATGCCTGCCGCCGGCTCATCCAGCAGCAGCAGCTTGGGATCGGTAGCCAGAGCGCGGGCAATCTCCAGCCGGCGCTGCAGGCCATAGGGCAGGCTGCCGGCTACGTCGTCCTTGTATTTATCCAGCCCCTGCTCCACCAGCAGGGCCATGGATTCTTCCCGCATCCGCTTCTCTTCGGCACGGTTCAGGTGCAGTGCCGCAGAGAAGAAATTCTGCTTGGCCCGCATATGCTTTGCAATCAGCACGTTCTCAAACACGGACAGCTTGGAGAACAGGCGGATATTCTGGAAGGTACGGGCAATGCCCTTGTAAGTGATCACGTCCGGCGTGTGAGAAACCACATTGCTGTACAGCCCCATGTTCTCCCCGGCGTAGAGCTTTTTCATCTTGCCGTGGGGAAAGTTTTCCACAATGGTCTCCCCCAGGAAATCGATCTTGCCGTTGGTGGGCTCATACACGCCGGTGACGCAGTTGAAGGCCGTGGTCTTGCCGGCGCCGTTGGGGCCGATCAGAGCCACGATCTCCCCCTGGTTGATATCCAGGTTCAGGTTATTGACGGCCACAACGCCGCCGAACTGCATGGTCACATTTTCAATATGCAGCACGTTCTCAGCCATTGTCTTCCACCGCCTTTCTCTTGCGCTTGGCAAAGGGCTTCTTAAAGAAGTCGATAATCCCCTGCCAGGAAAATTCCCTGGTACCCATGATGCCCTGACGGTAGAACAGCACGATCAGCATGATGACCACGGAGAACACCACCATACGGAAGCCGCCCCGCATGAAGGGGATGTTCACGCCCAGGTAGGTCTGGGAGTCATCCAGGAAGCGCAGCCACCATTCGGAGCTGGCTATGTACAAAAAGCTGCCGATGATGGAGCCGGTGATGGAACCGATGCCGCCGATGACAACGATCAGCAGGATCTCATAGGTCATGGCGGAGGTGAAGGAACGGGCCTGAACGCTGGCCTGGAACATGGCCAGCAGCGCGCCGCCCACACCGGCAAAGAAGGCGCTGGTGAGGAAGGCCTGCATCTTGGTCTTGGCCAGGTTGATGCCCATGGCCTCCGCCGCGATCTCATCCTCACGGATGGCTTTGAAAGCCCGGCCGTAAGAGGAATTGATGAGCAGGACAACCAGGAAGATGCAGAAGGCGCAGACGATGACAGGGGTGAGAATACTGTCAAACTTGGGGAACTTTTTCAGAATATTGGAAGCATTGGTAACAGGACCCAGCACCTCCCACTGGATCAGGGCACGGAGAATCTCCGCAAAGCCCAGGGTGGCGATGGCCAGGTAGTCGCTCTTCAGCTTCAGGCAGGGCTTACCAACCAGCCAGGCGAATATCACGGCCACAATACCTGCCGCGATAACGCCCACAAAGGCAGGCAGGCAGATGTTCACAATGCCGCCGTTAAAATACTGGTAAACGCTGGCATGCTGCTCCAGAGGAATGGTGAGAATGGCATAGGTATAGGCGCCAAGCATCATGAAGCCGGCCTGGCCCAGAGAGAACAGGCCAGTAAAGCCATTGAGCAGATTCAGGGAGACGGCCAGCAGCGCGTAGATAGAAGCCTTCTGAATTACGGAAGCCAGCATGGAATAATGCATTTCCTTGTCAACATACACCAGCAGAGCGGTGATCACTGCCGCCAGAATCAGCGACAGGATGAAATCTCTTTTCTTGTTGCCCATCATATCACACCTTCTCCGTCAGCTTCTCGCCGAACATTCCGTTGGGTTTAAACAGCAGCACCAGGATCAGCAGGGCAAAGGTAAAGGCGTTGCTGAAGATTGCAATGGTGTCATTGGCCTTGATCAAGGACTCACAGACACCGATAATGTATGCGCCCAGCACGGCCCCCGGGATGGAACCGATACCGCCAAAGACGGCCGCGACAAAGGCTTTCAGGCCGGGCATGGCGCCGATCATGGGGCTTACCTGACCGTAGTTTGAAAAGTAAAGGATGGAACCGACGCCTGCAAGGAAGGAGCCGATCACAAACGTGGCAGAAATGACATTGTTGACCTTGATGCCCATCAGACGGGCAGTGTCAAAATCCTTGGATACGGCACGCATGGCCATACCGGTCTTGGTGTGGTTGATGAACAGCACCAGTGCCACAACCAGCAGAATGGTCAGCAGCGGCGTGACAATGGTGATCACCTTTACATTCAAGCTCCCTACAGCAAGGGTTTTCTTGAGGAGGGCAATCTCAGGATAGGGGCGGGCCAGGCCGCCGGTGATGTAGGTGGCCAGGTTCTGCAGCAGGTAGGACACGCCGATGGCGGAGATCATCACCGACATACGGGGCGCGCTGCGCAAAGGTTTATAAGCCGCCCGTTCAATCAGTACGCCCAGCAGCACCGTCATGACCAGAACCACCGGGATCGAAACTGCCATGGGCATAGATGCGCTGGCATACACCATGAAGAAGCCGGCCATCATAAAAATATCGCCATGGGCAAAGTTGATAAGGCGCAGGATGCCGTAGACCATGGTGTAGCCGATGGCAATCAACGCATACAGGCTGCCCACGGTGATACCCGAAAGCAGCAGATCGATGTAATATGTGGCAGTGTGCATATTACAGCCTCCTAATATTCTAATACTCTGTGTCTGTTTAAACGGAACGTTTCCCCGGCGTAAAAGCGCCGGGGAAACCTTTTTGCGTTTTATGCTTGGAACAGTCCGGGAAAATTATCCCTGGTAAGCATCGGAGAACACGATCTGGCCATCCTCAAAGGTCTTGATGGCAACGTAGTTCTTGATGGCGTCGCCATTCTCGTCGAACTGCAGGTCGCCGGTGACCAGGCCTTCCACCTTCAGGCCGGCAAGAGCGTCGCGGATGGCAGCACCATCGGTGCTCTGAGCAGCCAGAATGGCATTGTAGGCAGCCATATAAGCGTCATAGCCGCAGGGAGTGACGGAAGAGATGGCCTCTGCAGTGCCGCCGTTGTTCTCAACACGGGCGGAATCGGCAGCGACCCATTCGGTGAAGCCCTTGCTGAACTCTACGCCGGCAGCGTTGCTGGTGTCGGTGGAGTCAAAGAAGCAGGAGAAGAACACGCCGTTGGCATTGGCGCCGGCACGCTCAGCGATGGAGATGTCGTCCCAGGTGTCGCCGGCCATGATCTGGCAGTCAACACCGGCCTCACGGGCCTGATTGATGACCAGAGGAGCGGTCTCGATGGAGACAGGAGCAAAGATGCCGTCATAGCCTTCGGACTTGATGTTGGCCATGATGGTGGAGAAGTCGGTCTCGCCGGTCTGGAAGGTGACGGTGCTGCACTTGGCGCCGCCGGCTACCATGGCCTCGGAGAAGTAGTTGCCGAAGCCGGCGGAGTAGTCGTCGCCAGCCTCAACGATGACAACGCAGTTCTGGCAGCCGTTCTTCAGTGCGTAGCTGGCCATGACAGCGCCCTGGAAGGGATCGATGTAAGCAATGCGGAAGTAGTAATCATTTCCGATGGTAACCTGGGGGTTGGTGCAGGAAGTGCCGATGGCAGGAATCTTGGCCTCAGCAAACAGGTCGCCTGCGGCGATAGCGCAGCCGGAGCCGTAAGTGCCAACAACCACGGAAACATTGTTGCTGATCAGGAGCTGAGCAGCAGTGGGAGCCTTGGCTGCGTCAGAAGCATTGTCAGCATAAACCAGCTCAACATTGTAGGTCTCGCCGTTGATTTCGATGGTGGGGTACAGGGAGTGCGCATACTCAATGCCCAGAACCTCTTTCTTGCCGCCGGCGGCATTCTGGCCGGAAGTGGGCTCAAACACGCCGATCTTGACGACCTTATCACCGCTGGAAGCGGGAGCGTTGGCGCTGCCGCTGTTGCCGCCGCAGGCACACAGGGCAAGCACCATAATCAGTGCCAGTGCAAGTGCAATAACTTTTTTCATTTTTGTTCCTCCTATTTGCTTTGTTGCTGCCGCCAGATGTCTTTTAGTGGCGGACACCTGTAGTTCAACAACGATATTTTGATTATGCATGATAGCTCGCTAAATTGCAATATTGCTAAATGGCCAAAATAATTTGTCAATATTTATATGTTTTATATAAATTACACAATTTTGGGGCCGGTGCGCCAATCGGAGCCCCCTTTTCTGTCCTCAATAGACAAAAACAAGAGGGTGTACAGGTCATGGGCGGATGCGCCGGCGGCGAACATGGCCTGGGCCCGGGCCCCAAGATCTTTGACCGCGGCCGGCTTTGTAACCACAGGGATTGTGGTTTTTCCCGCCGCCTGCCGCAGATAGGTCCGCCCCTTTTCGTTGGCTGCCAGCACGCGGATATAGGGCGGCTCCCCCGCCGCCATGGATGCATCGATCCCCAGAGCCGCAGCCATGCACATACGCCGGAGCCGGGAAAGGGCCACCCGCTTTGTCTTTGCCGCCGCCAGGATGAAGTCCAGGGTGGGTTCCTCTTTGGCGGCTTTGTACAAACGCTGTCCCACGCCGTCCCCGCCGTCAGGCAGGGCAAGAAAAGCCTTTTCGTCCAGCATACGCAGCCGGGAAAGAACCGCCAGTTCCATGTCCTTTTCGTTTACCGCCGCTCTCCCCTGCTCCAGCTCCCGGTGGAAAACCGCCATGGCCGCCGCCGGGATGCAGGCGGAGATGTCCTCCCCCCGGCGCAGCATCTGACGCAGCTCCGAGGCGGAGCGGAGCTCCCCCTCCCCTGTCTGGTCATGGCAGCTTCCGCACCGCTTCACGGTGATTGGCGTCATGGCGGCATTTTGCCGGTGGATAGCTTTCAGGTATTCCACCGCCAGGATGTTGTTGGGCTTCTCGATCAGCTTCGCCTGTGCCCCTACCCGCTCTTCCAGCACCAGCTGCCGGGCAGCCGCAAAGGAAAGATTGGGCTCCGCCGCCATGCGCTTCTTCACGGCCTCCAGAGCCAGTGGGTTCAGCAGGCATTCCGCCAGCGCTTCCAGGCCCTCCAGGTCCCCGCTCTCGCTGCCGAAGCTGAGGTGGGTGCAGCCCAGGGCGGAAAGGATCGCCACCGCACCGGCAGCAAAGCCCTCCGCAGAGGACAGGGCCCAGGGCAGCGGCAGCTCCACCACCAGGTCCACCCCGCAGCGGCTGGCTGCCTCTGCCCTTGCAAACTTGGAGAAGATGGCCGCCTCCCCCCGCTGCACATAGTCGCCGCTCATCACCCCCACTGTCACTGTTTCCTCTCCAAGCCGGCGCTTGCTCTCCTCCAGTTGAAACAAGTGACCCTTGTGAAAGGGATTATATTCGCAGACGATCCCGCATATGTTCATGGCCGCTCCTTACTGATAAAAAGTTCTTGCAATTTTTTCCGTTTGTATTACAATGGATAAGGTATGAACATTTTACTCAATCCTTGAACCATTTACAATAGAAAGGAACGAAATAATGAAAATTCTTGTTATCAACGCCGGCAGCTCCTCTTTGAAGTATCAGCTCATCGATATGGAGACCGAGCAGGTCATGGCCAAGGGCCTTTGCGAGCGCATCGGCATCGACGGCCATCTGAAGCACACCCCCATGGTGGGCGGCAAGAGCGTTTTTAATGAAGATGTGCCCATGCCCACCCACTCTGAGGCTATTGCCGCTGTCATCGATAAGCTCACCAGCGCAGAGTACGGCGTTGTTGGCTCCATGAAGGAGATCGACGCAGTTGGTCACCGTGTGGTCCATGGCGGTGAGAAGTTTGCCAGCTCCGTGCGGATTGACGATGCTGTCATGGCCGCGCTGGAGGAATGCATCCCCTTCGCTCCCCTGCATAACCCCGCCAACATCACCGGCATCAACGCCTGCAAGGCAGTTATGGGCGACGTGCCCATGGTGGCCGTGTTCGACACCGCCTTCCACCAGACCATGCCCGGCAAGGCCTTTACATACGCCGTTCCTTATGAGTACTATAAAAACGACGGCATCCGCCGCTACGGCTTCCACGGCACCTCTCACCGTTACGTATCCGCCCGCTGCGCCGAGATGATGGGCCGCCCCATTGAAGAGCTGAAGCTGATCTCCTGCCACATGGGCAACGGTTCCTCCATCTGCGCCATTGACGGCGGCAAGAGTGTGGACACCTCCATGGGCTTCACTCCCCTGGTGGGCCTGCCCATGGGCACCCGCTGCGGCGATCTGGACGCCGGCGTGATCCAGTTCCTGATGAACAAGTACGGCTACAACATCGACGAGATGCTGAACATCCTGAACAAGAAGTCCGGCGTTCTGGGCGTCTCCGGCGTGTCCTCCGACTTCCGTGATCTGGACGCTGCCGCTGCCGAGGGCAACGAGCGTGCTCAGCTTGCTCTGGACATGTTCCACTACTGGGTGGCCAAGGTGGCCGGCTCCTACGTCGCCGCCATGAACGGCGTGGACGCCATCATCTTCACCGCCGGTGTGGGCGAGAACAGCAAGGAGACCCGTGCCGCCATCGCCAGCTACTTCGGCTATCTGGGCGTCACCATCGATCCCGTGGCCAATTCCAAGCGGGGCGAGGACATCATGATCTCCACCCCCGACTCCAAGGTCAAGGTCTTTGTCATCCCCACCAACGAGGAGCTGGTCATCGCCCGCGATACCCGCGACATCGTCGGCTGAGTAACTTACCGGAAAACAGTCAAACCCCAGGCATGACGTTCATGCCTGGGGTTTTTGCGTTTTTCAGCGTATTTACTTTTGCTCCGCCACATAGATGCTTGCCCGGGACTGGATCAGTTTTGCCGTCTCATCCACGGTCTTGTCGCCGTTGAACATGGCGGCGCAGGCCTCCTTGATGATGCTCATAATGGCCTGGTCATAGACCTGAATGTTTTCCACGGCGCCGATCAGGGCCATCAACTTCTCCACATCGTCACTGCTCATTTTTACGGGGCAATTTTCATCCGCCATGGCCTTGCGGATGCTCTCCTCCATGGCCGGGCGATAGACATAAAGGCCCTGCTCATCGGTGTTTACCTGGGTCAGCATGAACTTGATAAAGGCCCAGCAGCCTTCCTGGTACTCGCTTTGGCTGCATATGCCCACAGCCCGGTTCAGATAGGCGTCTGTGCCGCAGCTGCCGTCTGCGGTGGGCCAGCCGATAAAGCTCATGGGGCAGCCGGCCGCTCTCTCCGACTGGGCCAGGTCATAGACCCGGGTGGTAAAAACGGCATTGGTCACCTGGGTCCCCGCAGCGACCTGGGGTTCGCCGGGACCAAAGACCATGTTGTTGGGGTCCTCCGGCGTCTCCCGCAGCTCCAGGGCGGTCTGCAGCACCTGCTTGAATTCCGCGTTATCGAAGTCACAGGTGCCGGCATCCCAGTCCACCGCCTGGCGGATATATCTGGAAGCCACCTCGTTCAGGTAGGTCCCCCTGGTCAGGTTATAGATGCACATCTGCCCATCCTGCAGCTGGCTGTCGATCTGCCGGTATTCCTCTAGAGTCCAGCCGAAGCGATCCCCAAAGTCGGCAGTCCGGGCCTCCAGGGTGGGCAGGGCAAAGGCATCCCCCATCAGGTAAATGCCGCCCTTATGCTCCAGGGCCTTTGACAGTAATATGTCCTCCGGGTGGACCTGGTCATCCTGTTCCATCAGCGGCCTCAGATCCACAAGCAGGCCCTTGCCAATATAGGGATAGGGAGAGAGCAGCCCTTCAAAGCAGATCATATCCGGCCCCTTGCCGCTGATGATCTCTGTGTTCAGCCGCAGCTGAGCCTGCTCCTTATCCAGGGCCATGCCCTGGCTGTAATCCTCCAGATGTACCTGGTAGCTTTCGCTCTGGGCGTTGAAGGCGGTCACCGCTTTTGACAGACCACTGAAGCCACCGGGAAAGACCGTCACCAGCCGCAGCTGGATTTTCTCCTGAATGTCCTCCGGCGCAACCGGCAGCAGTTCATAATAGCCATTCATGGTGCGGCAGACGTATTTCCCCTGGCCCATCGGAAAGACGCCGTACAACTCCCCCATGCTGATGCCGCATTCCTCCCAGATGACAATGGGCTGGGTGCTTCCGTCCTCAGCCAGCCGGTACAGGCCATCCTTGGTTTTCAGAAGGAAGGGGTCCTCTCCCCCGCCGTCATAAACGGCGCCCGCCGGGGCCTGAAAGGCGGCGGTAAGCTGGCCGCTGTCCCGGTCAAGGCTGTAAAAGCTGCTGCCCTCCGGGCTGCTTGACACAGCATAAATCTGTCCCCCGGCAGACAGGCGCAGCTTCATTTCCGCCGCCGGCAGTGCCGAACTGCTGAGCTGCTGCCCTTCCCCGTCCATCACCAGCAGTTGGCCGCTGTTGATGAAGCAGAGCCGGTCCTCCATGCACCGCACCTGCTCCACCGATGCGGCAGAAAGCTGGGGGAAAAGGACATCCCGCAGCTGCTCCCCTTCCGGGGAAATCAGCCGCAAGCGCATCCCGCTTTCTTCCTCGCTCAGGAGCCACAGGCCGTCCGGGGATGCGTGCGCAGAACAAACGCTGCCTGGTACGGTTCCTATCTCTGCTCCGTCTACCAGCAGATGCATATCTGTTTCGTCATAGTTCCAGGCTATACAGTATACATGCTCTTCCTTGGGCAGCAAAGTGTAAACATCCTGATAGCCGCCGGCATAGTCAGCAAGCGGCATCAGATGGGCAGCGTAGCTGCCGCCCTGGCCTGTCCAGGTCTTGGTATCGGCGTTTTGTTTTTCCGCTGTTGTTTTCATTCGCGGACTGGCGTTCCCTTTACCGCAGGCGGACAGCAGCAACGCAATAAGCAGGAGCCAGGCAATAAATTTTGTCTTTCGCACAGCTTTCCCTCCTTTTTTGCTTCTGCTTTTTCAGACGTGAAAAGGAAATGATTGGTTTCGCTGTGGGGCTTTTATTCACAGTCTATTAAAAAAGTCTGCCCCGAGGACAGACCTTATTTGTTGAATTTAGCTCAGGCTTTGCCGGTGGAGCCGAAGCCGCCCCGGCTTTTTTCTTTCAGATGATCTACCGTGACCAACTCAAAATCCGGCTGCTTCTCCACAATACGGAACTGGCAGATGCGGTCATTTTTGTGGATCACCGTGTCCCGCAGGGCATAGGCGGACATCTTCCACTCATCCTCCTCGCCGCAGTAGGAATTATCAATGATGCCGATGCTGTTGGTCTGGATGATGCCGAAATTCTTATAGGTGCTGCTGCGGGGAGCCACATGGGCCTCATATCCCTCCGGCAGGATCATCCCCACCCCCAGGCGGATCACACGCAGCTCCCCGGCCTTCATCTCCACGTCCTCGGCGGCGCGCAGGTCGATCCAATCCCCCTGGCTGATCTTCTCAATTCTGGTGATGTCCTGGTCAAAATACTTGATATAAACCTTCATCCGCTGTTCCCTTTCCCCTGTTTTGGTTGACTTCTTTTCTGGTTAAGTATAATATAAAAGCATATAATATCCGAAATTCAGTATAACACGATAAGGAGGAGTTTTCCATGCCCAGTTTTCAGGAATTCTATTTCACCTCATCCACCGGCATGAACCGCATCCGCGCTTTGAAGTGCCTGCCCGATGGGGAGCCCAAAGCCATTGTCCAGATCGCCCATGGCATTGCCGAGCACATTGACCGCTATCGGGAGTTTATGGAGTTTCTGGCCCAAAACGGCTACCTTGTGGTGGCCAACGACCATCTGGGCCACGGCAAATCCATCAACGGCCCGGAGGATTTGGGCTTCTTCGCCGCCAGGGACGGTTGGAACTATGTGCTGCGGGATATGGAAAAGCTGCATGACCGGACGGTGAAGGAGCATCCCGGCCTGCCCTATGTGATGTTTGGCCACAGTATGGGCAGCTTTCTCACCCGCACCTACCTGATCAGATACCCCGGCAAATATGACGCCGCCATCCTCAGCGGCACCGGCCACCAGGCCAAGGCCATGGTACTCAGCGGCTACGCCCTGGCCAGTGCGGCAGTGAAACTCTATGGCCCCCGGAAGGTGGGCGAGAAGCTGAACGCCATCGCCTTCGGCGCCTACAACAAGGGCTTTGAAAATCCCCGCACGGAATTTGACTGGCTCAGCAGAGATGAAGCCCAGGTGGACAAGTACATTGCCGACCCCCTCTGCGGCTTTGTGGCCACGGTGAGCCTGTTCCGGGATATGATGGGCGGCATCAAATTCATCACCGACCAGAAGAACATCAACACCATGAGCAGAACCCAGCCCATCTACTTCATGTCCGGCGACTGCGACCCGGTGGGCGACAACGGAAAAGGCGTGGAGCGTGCCTATAAGGCCTTCTGTGACGCGGGACTGCATGATGTGATGATCCGCCTCTACCCCGGCGGCCGCCATGAAATGCTGAACGAAGTGAACAAATACGACGTTTATCATGACATCCTGGCCTGGCTTCAGGAGAAGGTCAAGTAAGGGAAAAAGAACGCCGGCTGTCATATGACGTCCGGCGTTCTGCTTTATGTTATTTTTTCAGCGGCGCAATGTCAAAGCTGATGATCTCCCCGCCGATGGCGTCGACCTCATAGTCGTATTCCATCAGTTTTGTTTTCATCTCAATGTCGTAAATCAGGCTCAGCCCATCCAGCTCCAGCTTACATTCAATGCTGCTCAGGTCCTTCTCGGTGATGTTGGCATGGCCCATGGCCAGCTTTTTGGCCTCATCCTCACCGATGAGCACGGTTGCGTCCTTCTCCGGCGCCGGGGTAGCCGTGGGTTCCGGGCTGGCCGCGGGCTTCATTTCGCCGGAAGCGGCAATGGCAGGCTCCGTCACAGCCTCGGCAATGGCGGCCTTTCTCCAGCTTTCCACCCGGCCGGTGCTAGCGTCCAGAAGGTACTCATACTGATTGTCCTTGGTGCTGAAGCAGACCTCATAGAGCATCATACCGTTCTGCTCCACCAGCAGCACAGAGCTGACGTCCGCGTCCTTCTCGTTCACCTTGCTGTGCTTCAAAGCAGCTTCCGCTGCGGCGTCAGCGCCGATGGTTGGCGTGGCGGTAACAGCCGGGGTGGGAACCGCAGTGGCTACAGGCGTCTCAGGCTGCGTACTCTCTTTTGGTTCTTCAAGGTCGGATGCCTGTGGGGTCTGTGTGGGAACAGGGCTTGTTTTCACAGGGGCCGGCGGAGCGATGGTAAGCGGTTCAACCGTCTCCTCCGCGGGTGCCGGAGCAATAACCTCATTTCCGGGCAAAATGCCGGAAAGCCATGCGGGCGTGCCATAATACTGGCACAGGGCGTAGCCGCCGATGACAGCCGCCAGCACCACCATCAATATAATAATGATTACCCACAAAAAGCCTCTCTTTTTCTTCGGGCTTTGATTGTTCTCGTTTTCAGGCATTTGTTTCCCTCCGTTCCATATGTGTTCAAGCTATCATATCTTTATGAGGAAACTGTGAACCGATGATTAATTTTGTAAAAAGTAATTCCTGGAGGTCTCCGCGTCGGCCTTGATCTGCCGGGAAAGGGCGTCAAAATCCTCAAACTTCCGTTCGGGGCGGATATAGGAGTAGAACTCCACCCGGGCCTGCCGGTCATAGAGATTGCCGGAGTAGTCCAGGATATGGCTCTCCACATTGGCCCGCTCATTGTCCCCGGTGGTGGGGCGCAGGCCCACGTTGGTGGCCGCCACATAGCTGCTGCCGTCCTCCAGGATCACCTTGGTCACATAGACTCCGTACTTGGGCACCAGCACCCCGTCAGGGAAATACATGTTGATGGTGGGCGTGCCCATTTTGGTACCCAGATGGTAGCCGGAGCGGACGATATTGGCCAGGCAGTGGGGATGGCCCAGATAACGCCGGGCCTGCTCCATATCGCCCTCGGCGATCAGCTGGCGGATATAGGTGGAGCTGACCACCCGGCCGTCCAGCATCACAGGCTGGATGATATCACAGCCTATGCCCCGTGCCTCACAATATTCCTGCAAGCGCCGGGCTGTTCCCTCGCCCTTGTAGCCAAAGCAGAAATCATGGCCCACCACGATCCAGCCGATGTTCAGCTCCTGGATGATGTTATCGGCAAAGTCCTGCCAGGGCATGCGCATCAGGCGTTGGTTGAAATGGAGAAAGACCACATTGTCAATGCCGTAGATCCGGCGGATGATGTCCTCCCGGCCGATGGCGCTGTTGATCAGCGGCGTCTCCCTGCCGAAAACCAGATTGTCCGGGTGCACGTCGAAGCTGAGCACCGAGGGCATAGCCCCGATCTGGGCCGCCCGCTGCTTGGTCCGCTCCAGCAGCGCCCCATGGCCGATGTGTACGCCGTCAAAAAAGCCCAGCGCAATGGCTCTCTTTATCTCTGACATTCCTGTTTATACCTCAAAAAAGCTCTTTACTGTTTTCATGATACCGTCTTCCACCCGGCCCAGCATGAGAAACTCTCCGCTTTCCGTGTAGACACGGTAGTCGCCGCCGGCAAGCCCGGTTTTCACCTGGTTGCCGCAGCGGATTTTTTTCTCCTGCGAAGCACTGGCGGTACAGCGGGGATACACCTGAAACAAGCTGTCCACCGGCAGCAACAGTTCTTCCATCCGGCCTGCATCGGCCATTTGCTGCACCTGGGAGAGCGTCACAGCCTGATCCACGGAAAATTGGCCCGCCTCCACCCGGCGCAGGCTGCTCATACAGCCGCCGCAGCCCAGGGCCCGGCCCAGGTCATGACAGAGGGTGCGCACATAAGTTCCCTTGGAGCAGCGGACATCCAGCAGCCAGTCCCCTTCCTGCCCGTCAATCACGCGCAGGTCATGGATGGTGATGGCGCGGGGCTTGCGCTCCACTTCGCCGCCCTTGCGGGCAATATCGTAAAGGCGCCGGCCGTTCTGCTTGATGGCGGAATACATGGGCGGGATCTGCTGAATCTCACCCCGAAAGCCCACCAGAGCCTGCTCCAATTCTTCCCTTGTGACAGTGACGTCCTTCGCTTCCAGCACCCTGCCGGTAATGTCCTGGGTATCGGTGGTGATGCCCAGGCGCAGCCCGGCGATATAGCGCTTGTCATGGCCTTCCGCAAATTCCACCGCCCGGGTGGCCCGGCCCACAAACACCACCAGCAGCCCGGTGGCCATAGGGTCCAGGGTGCCGGAGTGGCCGATGCGCCGCTGGTGCAGGATGCCCTTCAACTTGGCCACCACGTCGTTGCTGGTCCAATCCGGCTGCTTATCGATCAGCAGGATGCCGTTCATTTCCAGACCTCGTCAATGACCTGCAGCAGCAGCTCTTTGGCCTTTTCCGGCGTGCCCATGATGGTGCAGCCGGCAGCCATATCGTGGCCGCCGCCGCCAAAGACGGCGCAGATCTGGCTGCTGCTGACCTCCGGGTTGGAGCGGACGGAGATCTTGCAGTTGCCGTCGGCCTGCTCCTTGATGGTGATGCTCACCACCGACTCCTCCGCCCTGCCGGCAAGACCGGCCAGATCGTCGCAGTCATCCTCGGTAGCCCCGGCCTTTTCCATCATATCCAGCGTCACGGTGGCAACGGTAATCTTGCCGTCCCGGAAATAACCCATGCCGGCGTAGATCATGCTCTCCAGCAGCAGGCGGGCCCGGCTCACCTTGCGGAAGAACACCAGGTTCACCCGCTTATTGTCCGCCCCAAGGCGCAGAAGCTCCGCCCCGGCCCGAAGGGTGGCGGCGTTGGTGTTGGCATACTGGAAGCAGCCCGTATCGGTGCTGAGACCGATGTAGAGCAGGGTGGCTTCTTCGGGGGTAATGTCGGTATTGATGTTCAATATCAATTCCATCACCGCCTCGGCACAGGCGGATTTCTCCTCCTTCACAAGCTCTGCCCCGGCGTAATGGCTGTTGGTGGGGTGATGGTCGATACAGAGATTGACCAAACCCTCATAACCCTTGGGAAGTAAGCCTTCTGTGGCAATATCCACCGCAACCACATATTTGTACTTGTACCCGGCGGGGGCAAAATACTTCTCCACAAAGGGGCGCAGCTTATCGCTGACCTGGGGGTTGGGATAGAGCCAGGCCGTCCTCCCCCCACGCTGCAAAGCACTGCAAAGGGCGGCAGCGGAGCCCATGGTGTCCCCATCCGGGTTCTTGTGGGTCAGGATCAGGATATTCTCATGGCTCAGCAGGGCCTTGGCACACTGCTTATAGTTCATCGCTGTCACCTTCGTCGTGCTTGATGTCCAGGGAGTTGATCACCTGGTTGATGTGGGCGCCGTACTCGATGCTGTGGTCCACCTCGAACACCAGTTCCGGGGTATAGCGCAGCTTCATGGCGTTGCCTAACTCCCGCCGCAGCCAGCCGGAAGCGGACTTGAGCCCCTTGCGAAACTCCTTCTCGTCCTGCATCCCCATGACGGACAGCCACACCTTGGAGTAGCGCAGATCGCCGGTGGTTTCCACCCGGGTGACGCTGATCATTCCCTGCTGCACCCGGGGGTCCTTGATTTCCCGCAGCAGCTTGGACAGGACGATCTGAATATCATCGTTGGTTCTTGCCAGTTTGTTTGATGCCATATTGGTTCTCCTATAGCACAGGCGCTTTTTGCAAAGCGCCTGTCAATCACATAAAATTATTTCAGCGGTTGATCTGCTCCATCACGAAGCATTCGATCACGTCGCCGACCTTGATGTCGTTGAACTTCTCCACCTGCATGCCGCACTCGTAGCCGCTGGCCACTTCCTTCACGTCGTCCTTGAAACGGCGGAGGGAAGCCAGCTCGCCCTCATGGATGACGATGTTATCCCGCAGGACGCGCACCTGGCAGCCGCGCTGGATCTTGCCGTCGGTGCAGTAGCAGCCGCAGACGGTGCCCACCTTGGAGACCTTGTAGGTCTCACGAACCTCGGCATGACCGATGATGACTTCCTTGAACTGGGGCGCCAGCATACCCTTCATGGCGGCCTCGATCTCGTTGATGCAGTCGTAGATGACACGGTACATGCGCATATCCACCTTGCTGCGGGCGGCGCTGTCCCGGGCGGCATTGTCCGGACGGACGTTGAAGCCCACGATGATGGCGCCGGAGGTGGCGGCCAGCATCACATCGGACTCGTTGATGGCGCCCACAGCGCTGTGGATGACCTTGACACGGACCTCGTCGTTGGAAATCTTCTCCAGAGAAGACTTTACCGCCTCGGCGGAGCCCTGCACGTCAGCCTTGACAATGATGTTCAGGGTCTTCATCTCGCCGGCCTGAATCTGGCTGAACAGATCCTCCAGGCTGACCTTCTTGGTGCCGCCCAGGGCGTTGGCGCTCTGCTTGACGCGGCGCTCCTCCGCCAGCTCTCTGGCCATGCGCTCATCGGCCACGGCATTGAAGGTATCGCCGGCGCTGGGCACTTCGGACAGGCCGGAAATCTCCACCGGGGTGGAGGGCCCTGCCTCGGTGACCCGCTGGCCCTTGTCGTTGATCATGGTGCGCACACGGCCCACGGCGGTACCGGCAATGATGATATCGCCCAGCTTCAGAGTGCCGTTCTGCACCAGGACGGTCATGATGGGGCCGCGGCCCTTGTCCAGCCGGGCCTCGATAACAGCGCCCTTTGCCGCCCGGTTGGGGTTGGCCTTCAGCTCCTGCACCTCGGCCAGGATGACCAGGTTCTCCAGCAGGTTGTCAATGCCCATGCCGGTCTTGGCGGAGATGGGGCAAATGATGGTGTCGCCGCCCCACTCCTCGCTGACCAGATCATACTCGGTAAGCTGCTGCTTGATGCGTTCGGGGTTGGCGCCCACGGTATCCATCTTGTTGATGGCCACCACTACCGGGATGCCGGCGGCCTTGGCGTGGTTGATGCTCTCAATGGTCTGGGGCATGATGCCGTCGTCCGCCGCCACCACCAGGATGGCAATATCCGTCACCATGGCGCCGCGGGCACGCATGGAGGTAAAAGCCTCATGGCCCGGGGTATCCAGGAAGGTGATGGGGCTGCCGTTGATCTCCACGGTGTAGGCGCCGATGTGCTGGGTGATGCCGCCGGCCTCGCCGGAGGCCACATTGGCATGACGGATATAGTCCAGCAGAGAGGTCTTGCCGTGGTCAACGTGGCCCATGACCACCACAACGGGAGCACGGGGAACCAGATCCTCTGCCTTGTCTTCATGGTCGTCAATCAGACGCTCCTCCACAGTGACAATGACTTCCTTCTCCACCTTGCAGCCCATTTCCATGGCCACCAGAGCGGCGGTGTCATAATCGATCACATCGGAGATGGAGGCGAAAACGCCCAGCTTGAACAGCTGCTTGATGACCTCGGCAGCGGTTTTCTTCATGCGGGAGGCCAGCTCGCCCACGGCGATCTCATCAGGAATCTCCACCTTCAGCTGCTGCTTCTTGGCGATCTCCAACTGGAGCCGGTTCATCTTATCCCGCTCCTCCTGGCGGCGCTTGGCGGAAGCGGCCTGCTGGTTGGTGCGCTGCTTGGCCTTGCTCTGGATTTTCTCCTTGTTGCCCCGGCGCATATTGTTGGTGTTGGCCTTGTTGCCGGCCATGTCGTCATAACGCTCGTTGTATTTCTCGATATTCACGGCAGCGCCGCCGCGGGTATCCACCACCCGCTTCTCAGCCACCTGGCGGGGCACATGGGGCTTGTTTTTCTTTTCCTGGGCAGCCTGCTGGACAGGAGCAGCGTTCTGCGCGGAAGGGGCGGCAGCGGCGGGCTTCTCCGCAGGCTTTGCGTTCCTGCTATCCTGCTTCTTTTCCTGGGCGCCCTGCTGCTTCGCGGGAGCGGCAGCCTTAGCCGGCTCCGCCTTGGGGGGAACATTGAAAATCTCCTCCAGGCTGGCCACCTGATTGTGCTGGGTCATATAGTCGAAGATAACGTTCAACTCATGATTTTCCAGAACCTGCATATGGTTCTTGGGTGCGGCCACATAGTCCGTAAGGATCTGGCTGATGACCTTGGAAGAGACATTGAAATCCTTCGCCACCTCGTGAATCCTGTACTTAATCATGCTCATACGTTAGTCCTCCTCTTTCCAATTCTCTTATTCCTCTCGTGGGCGGCAGCTTCCTTTTTCCGCCGCTGCGCCTTTTCAAAGCGGCCTGACATCTCCCCGGCAAGCACCGCATAACGTTCAGGCTCCTTTTCCGAGAGGGCCTTCATCAGGGCGTTGGCAAAGCCCATATCCGTCACCGCCGCCATGGAGCAGCCATTCACGCCAACGCTGGCGGATATCTCCTCCTTGGTGTAGGGCAGCGGCACGGTCAGAACGCTGCGGCCCCTGGCAAAGCCCTCCGCCCGGCTTCTGGCATTGTCGGAAGCGTCCGCCGCCAACAGCAGCAGCTTCGCCTTACCGCCCCGGACGGCAGCGCCGGTATTGGTCTCGCCGATCTGGATGGCGTTGGCCCGGCGCATCAGGCCCAGCATATTCAATATCTTATCGCTCATGCCCCGCCCTCCATCTGGCTTTCCAGCCTTTCATAGATTTCCGGCGGGATCTGGGCGGAGAAAGCCCGCTCCAAAGCCCGGGCCTTGATGGCCTTCTTCAGGCACTTGGGATCGGGACACACATAGGCGCCCCGGCCGGAAGCCTTGCCCTTGAAGTCCAGGCTGATCTCCCCTTCCGGGGAACGGACCACCCGGATCAGTTCCTTCTTGGGTTTCATTTCGCGGCAGCCAAGACATTGCCGCATGGGTATTTTCTTTTCCAAAACTGCCGCCTCCTTTAAGGATTTGTTCAGGCCTCGGACTCGGGCTTGATATCGATCTTGTAGCCGGTGAGCTTGGCGGCCAGGCGGGCGTTCTGCCCCTCCTTGCCGATGGCCAGGGACAGCTGGGAATCGGGCACGATGACCCGGCAGCTCTTTCCGTCCTCCAGCATGGTGACGCTGACCACCTCAGAGGGAGAGAGGGCCGCGGCGATGTATTCCTCGGGAACCTCGCTGTACTTGATGATGTCGATCTTCTCGCCGCCCAGCTCGTTGACGATGCTGGCCACGCGGCCGCCCTTGGGGCCCACGCAGGAGCCGATGGGGTCCACATCGGGATCGGCAGACCAGACGGCCATCTTGGTGCGGCTGCCGGCCTCACGGGCGATGGACTTGATCTCCACCGTACCGTCGTAAATTTCCGGCACTTCCAGCTCGAACAGGCGCTTCACCAGGCCGGGATGGGTGCGGGAAATCAGGACCTGGGGACCGCGGGTGGAGTTGCGCACTTCCACCACATAGACCTTGATATGGTCGCCCTCGGTAAGTACTTCGGTCTTGATGCGCTCATTGGGGGCCAGCATGGCCTCGGTAAACTCACTGTTGGAGGAGATACGGATGGAAACACTGCCGTTTCTCGGTTCGATGTGAGACACCACGCCGGTAAGGATCTCATGCTCCTTGGAGGTGAACTCCTCATAGATGATGCCCCGCTCGGCCTCACGGATGCCCTGGATGATGACCTGCTTGGCAGCCTGGGCAGCGATACGGCCAAACTTCTTGGTCTCCACCGGCACGCCGATCATGTCGCCCACCTTGGCCCGGCGGCTGATCTTCTTGGCAGCTTCCAGAATGATCTCATGGCTGGGGTCCTGAACCTCATCCACGATGAGCTTGTTGACATTCATGTCAATCCGCTTCTTGTCCTCATCCAGAATGATCTCCACATTGTCCTCACACTCCGGGTTGTCGCGGCGGAAAGCGGCCAGCATAGCCTGCTTGATCTTGTCATACATATAGGCCTTGGGTATGCCCTTTTCAGCCTCGATATCCGCAACTGCCTCAAAAAATTCTGCGTTCATTTCTCAAACTCCGTCCTTTTATACCTCTTATATTGATACATGCAGCTTTACCAGGGCCACCTGGGCCTTCAGAAAGCGCATATCATTTTTACCCACTGTCACAGTCACATCGCCGTTGTCGTAGCCGGCCAGCGTGCCCACAAACACTTTGCTGCCATCCAGGGGCTGATACAGTCGGACCTCCACCTGGCTGCCCATGAACTGCTGAAAATCCCCGGGACGCTTCAGCTCCCGCTCCGCCCCGGCGGAGCCCACTTCAAACACATAGCTGTCAGGAATGGGGTCCTCCTCATCCAAGATGGGATCCAGCCTGCGGCTGATGGCCTCGCAGTCATTGATGCTGACGCCGCCCTCCTTGTCGATGAACACCCGGAGATACCAGCTTCCCGCCTCCCGGACGTATTCCACGTCCCAGAGCGTGCAGCCCGCTTCCTCCACCACCGGCTTTGCAAGGGCCCAGACCCTATCGGTTATTTTGCTCATGTCCTTCTCACTTTCGCATACATAGTCAAAAAGTCTCGCAAAAAAGAGTGGGTCGGAACCCACTCTGCAAATACCATAATGCTTACATTGCAATGATACCACCATATGCTGGCAATTGCAAGTTCTTTTTTCCGCAGATGAGCACATATTTTGTGGCAGGGCGCCCATGCCCTGCCACAAACAGATCAATATTGGAAATCGGGGAAATAATGGGCATAGAACTCCTCATAGCATATGCCCTGCTCCATAATAAAGGTGGCAGCCTCCTTGCCCACATAGCGGTAGTGCCATGGCTCGTCCCAGCCGGTCAGCAGCAGCTTACGGGTGGGATAGCGCTTGATGAAGCCATACTCGGCGCAGTGCTCATCCAGCCAGGCAAAGAACTCCTGGTTCATTTCGCTGTACACCATGCGGGAATAGTTTTTGTCCAGCAGGTCCACCGCAAGGCCCAGCTGATGCTCGCTGCTGCCGGGGAAGGCCGTGATCAGCTTGGCCTCCTCCACCGCCTCCTGATAGATGGGGTCGGTATAATCCACCTGCTTGCCGCCTGCCTTTTCATAGGCGATCTGACTGGCCTTGGAGTTAAACAGGCGGTTCTGGTAGGAATAGGAGCGGTAAGCCCCGGCCACATAGACGTCAAAGCCCGCCTCGTTGATAGCCTCGATAAAGGCGTCCAGATAGGGCAGGTACTCCGCGTCAAACATCATGTAACGGGTGGAGCTGATCCTTGCGACGGAAGTGGGCTCAAAGGCGGAGGAGATCAGGTTATCGTTGTTCACAATGCGCAGGTAGTTGTTCTCCTCAAAGTCGGACTGGGTCAGCTGGGGCCAGATATCCACCGTGGGCTCTGGGGTGGGTGTGGCGTTCATATCCATGAAGGTAACACTGTCAGACTTGACATAGGCGCCCTCTGCCCCGCCGAAGATCACATTGGTGCTGCTCTCCATCCGGGACACGACAATGGTATAAAGCACGAGGCAAAGGCCGATCATGCAGAGAATCCAGGCGATTTTCTTCTTCAAATCTCAGCTTCTTCCTTTCCTAAGACTTGTTCTATCCAAGCATTATAGCACCGAATTGTTACGATTTCAAGTACAGCCCCATAGACAGCAGGAGCGCACCGCCAAGGGCGAAGCGCTCCTGTTTTATGACTTTTTCAGTTCCAGAAATCGGTCTGTTCCTTCAATCCGATGGAAGCGGCCTTGAACCGGGGGTCCTTGCCGGCCTTCCGCTGGGCCACATAGTCCTCCAGCGCACGCATGGCCGTGCCGCCCAGGACGACGATCACCGGCAGGTTGATCAGCGCCATAATGCCCATCAGCACATCCGCCAGGTCCCAAACCAGGCCAAACTGCATCTGCGCGCCCAGGAAGATCACCACCACAGCGCAGAGATTGAACACCGTCATGGTCTTTTTGCTGACCTTCCGCTGGGAGATGTAGTTCAGCGCACCTTCGCAGTAGAACAGATTGCCCAGCAGCGTGGTAAAAGCAAACAGCAGCAGCGCCGCGCTGATGAAGTAGGGACCCACAGCGCCGAAGGTCTGGGCCAGAGCAGTCTGGACAAAGAGCGCACCCTTCAGTTCCCCAGAGGGGACGATGCCGGAGCTGAGCGCCATCAGGGCCGTGGCCGTGCAGATCAGCAGGGTATCGATAAAGACCGACAGCATCTGCACCAAGCCCTGCTTCACCGGGTGGGACACATCCGCCGCAGCCGCCGCATTTGGGGCGGAGCCCACGCCGGCCTCGTTGGAGTAAAGGCCCCGCTTCACGCCCTGCATGATGGCGGAGGAGCCGAAGCCCAGCGCGCCGCCGAAGATGGCCTTGAAGTTAAAGGCCTCCCGGAAGATGCTGGCAAAGACAGCGGGGATGGTGCCCAGATTCAGCAGCACCACCACAAGAGCCATCAGAATGTACAGCACACCCATCACCGGAACCAGAACACCGGTGACCTTCACGATGCGCTTGCCGCCGCCGAAGATGCAGTAGGCCACCAGCAGCGCCAGCAGCGCGCCGCCGATCAGGGCCGCCAGGTTCACTTCCCTGCCCAGCAGCGTCGTCTGCGCCGCAGAGTAAAAGCCGTAGCCGGAAAGGCTGTCAATCAGGTTAAAGGCGCAGAGCATGTTGAAGCCTACCGCATAGGTGGCAATCAGGGCAATGGCGAACACCACGCCCAGGGCCCGGCTCTTCAGCGCCGCCTGGATGTAATAGGAGGGGCCGCCGTAGCTGCCGCCGTTTTCATCCTTCTTCTTATAGATCTGGGCCAGGGTGCTCTCCACAAAGGCGGAGGCCGCGCCTACAATGGCAATCACCCACATCCAGAACACCGCGCCGTAGCCGCCGGTGGCAATGGCGTTGGCCACGCCCACAATGTTGCCGGTGCCCACGCGGCTGGCGGTAGAGACCATCAGCGCCTCAAAGGAGGAAACCGCGCCGGTGCTGCCGGGCTTCTCGGTGGCCACGCGGAGGGATTCCGGCAGCATACGCAGCTGGAGGAACTTGCCCCTGCAAGTAAAGTAAAGGCCCACGGCCAGCAGCAGGATAATCAGCAGATAGCTGTACATCACGTTGTTGATGCCGCCGATCAGGTTTGCAAAGCCGGTATAGATGGTGTTCAGCATGATTCGCTCTTTCCTTCCCGTTTTTTATATGCGGTTTTTGACAGGGCGAAAGAAGTCAGACTTCGATCACATCCTTGGGATTCACGGCGCCGGGGATGGGTTCATACATTCTGTCGGCCGGTTCCTTGATGATGTTCAGCATACAGTCACGAACCTGGGCATTGGGGGCGTACAGCACACCGCGGAGGGTATCCAGCTTTTCTTCAATCTCCGCCGGCGTATACATCACCTGGTGGCCGATGTAGATCAGTTTGTTGTCCGTTTTCTGCAGGCCCTCGGATTTCAGCAGCAGTTCCTCATAGAGCTTCTCTCCCGGCCGCAGCCCGGTGTATTCAATCTTGATGTCCACATCCGGCTCAAAGCCGCTGAGGCGGATCATCTTCCTGGCCATGTCGTCAATACGCACCGGCTCTCCCATATCCAGCACGAACACCTCGCCGCCCTCGGCATAAGCCCCGGCCTGGAGGATCAGGGAGACCGCCTCTGGAATGGTCATGAAGAAGCGGGTCACCCGCTTGTCCGTAACGGTCACCGGGCCGCCCTCGGCGATCTGCTTTTTGAACAGGGGGATTACGCTGCCGTTGCTGCCCAGCACGTTGCCAAAGCGCACCGCAATGTACTTGGTGCCGCTCTGCCCGTTCATGGACTGCACCACCATCTCACATACCCGCTTGGAGGCTCCCATCACGTTGGTGGGGTTCACTGCCTTGTCGGAGGAAATGAGGATAAACAGCCCCGTGCCGTAATCTCCTGCTGCCCTGGCCACGTTGTATGTACCGAACACATTGTTCTTGATGGCCTCGGCAGGACTGTCCTCCATGAGAGGCACATGCTTGTGGGCCGCCGCGTGGCAGACCACATCGGGCCGGTAGGTTTCAAACACATACCGAACCCGCCGCTCCTCCCGGACGGAGCCGATCAGCACCACCAGGTCCAGCGTCGGGTACCGCCGCTTCAGCTCCATCTGGATGTCATAGGCGTTGTTCTCGTAAATATCAAAAATCACCAGCTGCCGGGGGGACAGGGCCGCCAGCTGCCGGCAGAGCTCGCTGCCGATGGAGCCGCCGCCGCCGGTGACCAGGACCACCTTGCCCTGGACCTTGTCCCGGATGGCCGCGTTGTCGGTATGCACCTGGGTGCGGCCCAGCAGGTCCTCGATGCTGACAGACTTGATCTGGGTCAGGGTCACTTCGCCGTTGATCAGCTTGTCCAGGGAGGGCAGGGTTTTCAGCTCCGCCCCGGTCTGGCTGCAAATTTCCAGAATCTCATTGCGCACTTCTTTGCTGGCGGAGGGGATGCAGAAGATAATGTCCTCAACGGCGTATTTTTTTGCCGCATCCAGAATTTTCTCCCTGCCGCCCACCACCTTCACGCCCCGGACCCGGTGGCCCTTCTTGGCCGGGTCGTCGTCAATGAGGCAGACCACCCGGTTTCTGGCGTGGCGGTTGTTTTCCAGTTCCCGGATCACCAGCACCGCGCCGTCCCCCGCGCCGATGAGCATGGTGCGACGCAGCGCGCCGGCTCTGGCGGCGTTGCGGGCAATCAGCTCCCTGCGGGCCTGCCGGTAAGCCACCCGGGAAGCCGCAATTGCCAGCATCAGCACCATCATATAGATGAAGGGGAAGCTTCTGGGGAAGGGACAGTTCATAATGCGCGCGATGGAATAGTACAGCGCCGAGGCGCAGAGGGAGGCAAAGGCAATGGAGATTAGCTCCCGCTCCCCGGCATATTCCCAGGCGCTGCTGTACAGCCCAAACACCTTGAACATCAGCAGGGCCGCCAGGGTCCCGGGGATGCAGCACACCCTGAGCGTGTGCAGGAAGCCATGGGCGGCGGCATCGGCATAGTCCAGCTCCATCCGCAGCATGATAGCAGCGAAAGCCGCCAGGTTGATCAGGCATATATCGATCAGTATGATCCCAAAAACGCGCAGAGCGTGACCTCTGTTACTCTTTTTGTTATCCTTCATAGTCTACCTCTTTTCAGGCGCTGATACACAGCCGGCGCTTAAAATGCGCGCAGCTGACAAGTTATTATAATCGATACCGCCCTTTTTCGCAAGGGGGGATTCGTATGCAAAAGCAGCTCCGGCGCAAATAGCCGAAGCTGCTTTTGGTTTTTTCTTTATTCGCTTCTGACCCGGATCAGCAGCAGGCGGCCTTCCTTCAAACGAATTCGTGCCGTCTTGCCCGGCAAAGGCTCGTTGCTGACGCCGTACTGATAGTCACAGCAAATCTCCGCGTCCGTCAGGGGGTACTTGGCGTTTTCCAGAGTAATGCCCCGGGCGGTGCCGCTGATGTTCAGCAAGGAGAAGTAGGGAAATTCCGGCCCTACCTCCGCCGCCTGGCGGGAGACGATCTCCATCTCGGAATAGTCGTCCACGATCATGCCCCGCTTGCCCAGGGAATCCAGATACAGCAGGATGGACACATTTCCCAGGGAATGGTCAAATCTGCCCCCCACCACACCAATCAGCAGGAAGTCCCCGAAGCCCCGCTTCAGAGCCTCCTTCACGGCGTAGACCGTGTCCGTGTCGTCCTTCTCACAGGGCAGGGTGATGGTCTCCACCGGCAGATGGGGGTCCGGGTGGGAGTCAAAGTCGCCAATGATTAAGTCCGGCGCAAGGCCCAGGGCCTCCCGATGGCGCAGGCCGCTGTCGCAGTAGATGGCATAGTCCCCCGCCCGCAGGTAGCTTTTCACTTCATCGTAACGGGCAATCTCCGCCCCGCCGATGATGACGCATCTTCTCATGCTGTTACACGCTCTTTTTCTCAAATTTGGCCGCTAGAAGGCACAATGCAACGGTGATGATCATGTCCGGCAAGGTGTTGCCCACGATGATGTCCACACCCATCAGCAGCCGGTAGACCACGAAGCCAAGCAGCCAGATGAACAGGTTCTTCACGCTGACGCCCCGGCCGCTGACATCCTGCTTGAGGATGAAGAAGTCGGCAATCTGAATGGCGATCATGGGGGCAAAAACAGAGCCGATGAAGTACAGGAAATCCGTAATATCATACAGGGGGAGGAAAATTGCACCGATGGTTCCCAGAACAGCGGCGGCCACAGCCACCCACTTGCCCTTGATCCCTTCATGCACCGACTCGCTGGAGATACCGGCGGACCAGGCATCCAGAAAGGTGGTGGTGACGGTGGAAAACACCACGATCAGCAGTCCGGCCACGCCCAGGCCGGCCTTCAGCAGGATTTGGGCAATGTCACTCTCGGCGGTGAAGATGGCGGCCCCCATGCCGATCAGGTACATCCAGCAGCTGACCAGACCGTAGACGATGGCGCTGGCAGCGGTGGCCTTCACGGGCTTTTCCGCTTCCCTTGTATAGTCGCTGATCAGGGGCAGCCAGGACAGGGGCATGGCAACGGAAAGCTCCACTGCCGCGCCGAAGCTCATCCCCTCGTCGCTGACGGCGTGCATGGTGCCCTTGCCGAAGATCACGAAGCTGAGCATAATGGTAAGGATGAACAGGGCGCCCATGGCTACCGTGTTTATCTTGCCCAGATTTTCAATGCCGATCACAATCCACAGCACGATCAGTCCGCCGATCACCAGGCACCAGAGCCAGTTCCCCAGGGCCCATACGCCGTTGGCGGCCAGAGCGCCGTCAAAGATCATGATGCCTGTCCAGCCCACCAGCTGGATGATGTTCAGCACCACGAACAGCAAACTGCCCTTCTGACCGAAGCTCATCTTCACCGTCTCCATGGCGCTGCGGCGGGCCTTGCCGCCAATGAGACCGGCGGCAAACAGCATGGCGCAGCCGATGATGTGGCCCAGAACGATGGCTACCAGTCCTCTGCCGAAGCCCAGGGACGCAAAGTAGGTGCCGGTGAGAATCTCGGCGATGCTCACTGCCGCGCCGAACCAGATCAAACCGTTTTCAAAGACGGAGGTACGTTTTTCCTGCATTTCACTCCGCCTCCTTTGCAAATTCGCCCTGCAAATCAAAGGCGTGGTTCATGGGTCCGCTGCCGGCGCCCAGGTCCAGCATGGCGGCCAGGGCCCCGGAGATGTAGTCCTTGGCCCGCTTCACCGCCTGCTCCAGCGTAAAGCCCTTGGCCAGGTTGGCGGCGATGGCGCTGGACAGGGTGCAGCCGGTGCCGTGGGTGTTGGGGTTGTCAATGCGCTTGCCTTCAAACCACTGGCAAGTGCCCTGCGCGTACAGCAGGTCGTTGGCGTCGTTGACGCTGTGGCCGCCTTTCAGCAGCACCGCGCAGCCGAAGCTGTCCCCGATCTTCCGGGCGGCAGTCTCCATATCTTCTTTTGTGTGGATCTCCATCCCGGCCAGGATCTCCGCCTCCGGCACGTTGGGGGTAACCACGGTAGCCAAAGGCAGCAGTTCTTTCGTCAGGGTGTGGATGGCTTCCTCCTGGATGAGCCTTGCCCCGCTGGTGGCCACCATCACCGGGTCCACCACGATGTTCCGGGCCTCATACTGCCGCAGCTTTGCGGCAATGGCGCAGATCAGCTCCGCCGAGGACACCATCCCGATCTTTACTGCATCCGGGAAGATATCCTCAAACACCGCGTCCAGCTGCTGTTCCAGAAACCTGGGGCTTGCTTCCATAATGTCTCTGACGCCGGTTGTGTTCTGTGCCGTCAGCGCAGTGATCGCGCTCATGGCATAGACACCATTCAAGGTCATGGTTTTGATATCTGCCTGAATGCCGGCGCCTCCGCAGGAATCGCTCCCTGCGATGGATAATGCTGTTTTCATTCGTCTTTCTCCTTTTCGCATTACTTTTGTATAGCGGCAGAGAGTGGTGCCCCCGGTCTGCCGCTTGAAGCGCCTGGCTTATGCCAGCGCGAACTTCCAGAACTCCTCGCAATCGGTATAGCTTTTTAGGTAGAAATTGGCAATAGCCGCAAGCCCCGCCTGATCCCGCTCAAAGCGGTCGCACACGCCCACGGTGAGAAAGCCGTCATCCCGGGCCGTCCGCAGGGCCTTGAGAGAGTCTTCAAAAACCAGGGTATTCTCCCTGCTGGTGCCGATGCGTTCCATGGCCGCCCGGTAGACGTCGGGCCGGTCCTTGCCACAGTTCACATGGGTGCAGGTGATCAGGTCGGAGAAATACCCCAGCACCCCGCAGCGTCGCAGGGCGGTCTCCACCAGGAAATCATCCGTGGCCGTGGCAAGGACCAGCTTCACCCCGGCGTCATAAAGCCGCTTTACAAAGCCGGCTGCGCCGGGTTTCAACTGCGCCTCCTCCCGGTAGAAGCGCTCGGTCCAGCCATTGACCTGGCGGCAGATTTCCTCCACCGGCAGAGGCACGCTGTACTCGCTGATGTAATACGCCGCCGCCTCCCGGATACTCAGGATGCGGAACTTCTCATTCAGGTTTTCCCGGGGCTCATAGCCCAGGGAGCGGAGGTAATCCTCGCCGATGGTGTCCCATACGCCCATGGAGTCCAGCAGCGTCCCGTCCACATCGAAAATGGCCCCTTTGATCACCCGGCCACCATCGCTTCCGACATGGCTTTCAGCCGGCGGCAGGCCGCCTCAATGTCCTCCGCAGCAAAGATGGCGGATACCAGGGCAACCCCGTCCACCCCGGACCCGGCCAGGCTCATCAGGTTCCCCTCGTTGATGCCGCCGATGGCCGTCACCGGGATAGTTACGGCGGCGCAGATGTCCTTCAGGGTCTGATGGCTCAGCACATGGGCGTTCAGCTTGGTGGAGGTGGAGAACATGGCCCCCACGCCCAGATAGTCGGCCCCGGCCGCCTGGGCTGCCAGCGCCTCCTCCACGGTGCGGGCTGACACGCCGATCATCATCTGATTGCCTGCCAGTTCCCGCACATGACCGGCCTCCATATCCGACTGGCCCACATGCACGCCGTCCGCGCCGCACTTAATGGCAATGTCCACATTGTCGTTGACAATGAATGGCACGCCGTACTTGCTGCAAAGCGCTTTCATCTGGTTGGCCTCCTCCAAAAAGGCGGCTTCATCCAGTTCCTTTTCCCGCAGCTGCACACAGGTAGCCCCGCCCTTCAGGGCACATTCCACCTGTTCCAGCAGGCTCTGCCGGCCTGTCCATGCCCTGTCCGTAACGGCGTAGAGCAGCATGTTCTCTTTTCTGCACTCCATGGCTTTGACCTCGTTAAAGTATTTTGTATCTGGCCCGGTGCTCCAGAGTCTCTCCGTCCAGATGATAGATGGCGTCAATAATATAATTGCGGTAGCTGGCATTGCCGTCCATAGGGCTCAGCCGGCCATGGGCGATCTCCCCGCACACTCCCATGGCGCAGACTGCCGCCGCTGCCGCTTCCAGCTTGTGCTCCGGGTTTGCCGTCACATAGGCTGCCGTCAGCGCAGAAAGCTGGCAGCCGGTGCCGGTGATGCTGCCCATCATGGGGTGGCCGTTGTAGATGCAATAGGCCCGCTCCCCATCGGCCACGATGTCGATGGCGCCGGACATGGCGATGACAGCCCCGGTACGCCGGGCAAAGGCCTTGACAAAGGCCACCGCCTCCGGCAGATTCTCCTCCGTCACCCTATCCGCCACGTCGGCATCCACGCCCTTGGTGGTGCCCTGTCCGTTGGCCAGGGTCTTGATCTCCGAAACGTTGCCCCGGATTACGCTGAAGGGAACTTCCTCCAGCAGCCGGAAAGCGGTGGCGGTGCGAAGCCGGGATGCCCCCGCCCCCACCGGGTCCAGTACCACCGGGTGTCCCAGAGCCACGGCCTGCTTGCCGGCCTTCAGCATGGCGGGGATGGTGCGCTGGTTTAACGTGCCAATGTTGATGTTGGTTCCGGCGCAGAGGGTGCTGATCTCCTCCGCCTCATCCACATCGTCAGCCATAATGGGCGACGCGCCGCAGGCCAGCAGGATGTTGGCACAGTCGTTGACGGTGACATAGTTAGTGATATTGTGGATCAGCGGGCAGCTTCTGCGAACGTTTTCCAACATTTCTCCAAGCATGGTTTTCTCCTTTTTCTTATGCGGTCGCTTTTTTGATCAGCCCGGTTTTCTGCAGCGCGGCAATCAGGAAGGCGGAAATAATGGCGCCGCCCACGGTGGAGATCAGGAAGGGCACAATGTAGGCGTAGAAGGCGATATCACCGGCGCTCTTACCCATGAACAGGATAGCCACCGGCCAGGCGCAGAGGCCGCCCAGGATGCCGGTTCCCAGCACTTCGGCCACCAGGGTCAGGGGTACATTCTTCGTTTTCCAGAAGGCGATGCCGCACAGCAGCGCACCCAGCATGCTGCCGGGAAAGGCCATCAGGCTGCCCAGGCCCAGCAGGTTGCGGATGAGGCTGGCGCAGAAGGCCACCAGCACCCCATACCAGGGGCCCAGCACCACCGCGCAGAGGATGTTCACCGTGTGCTGCACCGGGGCGCAGCGGCTGCCCAGCACCGGGAAGGAAAACAGGCTGCCTACAACTGCCACGGCGCAGAGAATACCGGCAAGGCAAAGCTTCTTGATCTGTTCAGATTTCATTTTGTATAATCTCCTTTACAAAGTGAGAACGGCAGTAACAGCGGCGTTCTCAAAGAATATGCGGCCACTTCTGCCGCTTTGAGAATTGCGGTCGGGCCTTACTGGGCCCCTCTCACGCCGGAACACGGCTTCCCATCGCTGTTATACAAGATACAAGGCGCTCCCCTTCTATCCGCCCGAACCATTCGGGATTCCGTTGTCACTCCTTTCCCAGAGATTTTTCATCTTTTCGCAAAAAACAGGAGGCGCCTGACGCACGCCTCCGTAAAAAAACAAACTATACTTTCCTACGGCGGCATTATCCGCATCAGGTGTAAGGGTCGAAGCCGATTGCTTCCTCTCAGCCTGCCGTGCAAGCTCCCCTGCTTTGTGTCCGTTTTATCACAATCCAGTTCCACTGTCAAGTGCCGCCGGAATTTTCTTTGCCTCTTTTCCCGCATATGTGCCTTTCAGAAGGGCGAAGCGTCCTCCCCCAGGGCCGCGCGCAGCTTTTCCAGCGCCCGCTTTTCCAGGCGTGATACATAGCTTCGGCTGATGCCGCAGAGCTTTGCCGTCTCCCGCTGGGTGCGTGGCGCCTTGCCGTCCAGTCCATAGCGGAGCTGTATGATCTGCGCCTCCCGCGCATCCAGCGTTTCCGCGATGCAGCTTCTCAGGCTGCCGCAAAGCTCACGGCTGCCCAGCGTATCCGCCAGATCCTCCTCCGTGGCCACCACGTCCATCACCGACAGGCCGTTGCCCTCGCTGTCCACATCCAGCGCGTCAGAAAGGCTCAGATCCCCCGCCGACTTTTTATTGGCCCGGAAGTGCATCAGTATTTCATTCTCAATGCATCTGCTGGCATAGGTGGCCAGGCGCACGCCCTTTTCCGGCTTGTAGGTGTTGATCCCTTTGATCAGTCCAATGGTGCCAATGGAGATCAGATCTTCTATATCCTCGCTCTGGGTGAAATACTTCTTGATAATGTGGGCCACCAGGCGCAGGTTGTGCTCCACCAAAATGTTCCGGCTTTCGATATCTCCCTGGCTCCAGCGCTCCAGATAGTTCTGTTCCTCCTCCCGGCTCAGGGGCTTGGGAAAGGAGTCCCCCGGCGCAATGCGCAGCATCAGCAGCAGGCTGTTCATCAAAAGTAAAAACGCAGCTTCCAGCATCATCTCACCTCGCTTCATTTTATTCCGGCAAGGTGTGTCCAAATGCGGCAGCAATTGCTGAAATGCCCACCGATCATAAAGCATCGGTGGGCACTTTCGTTCCCGGTTTATTTCTTGTCTATTGTGCCTGCGTTGGTTCCGGCTTCCCTCTCGGCCAGCGTGCAGCGAACGGTCACCCGGCTTTGTCCGCCCACGGTGCAGGTGAACAGCGTCAGATCCCAGTCGCCGCTGGTCATCTCCTCAATGGATGTGGGCATCAAAGTCTCCCGCTCCGCCATCTCATAGGTAAACAGATTGCCGTCCATATCCGTAAAGGTGACGATGTCCCCCTCCCGCAGCTCCTTCAGCCTGCCAAAATGGGAGGAATAGTTGTGCCCGCAGAGGATCAGATTGTTCAGATACGCCGACCCACTGTAGCGGCAGGGGGCGGTTTGCAGATCGGGGTAACTCCACTGGCTGATAATCGGCAGCTCCAATTCGAGGGCCGGGATACGCAGGATGCCGACGATTTCGATCCCGTCAACGGTTTTCACCGGCATCTCCATCTGGGCTTCCAAAACAGGCTCCTGTGGCAAAGCCGCTTTTTCGGAGGCTTCCGCCGGGGCTGCTATCCGGCTTTCCTCCTCCGAAGCCTCCTCCAGGCTGCTTATGATCTGCCAGGCCGATTGTTCCGCCCGCAGCGCATCGTACAGATTATAGCAGACGAGGGAAAGGGCCGCCGCAATCAGCAGCAGCCCCAGCGTAATCCATAAGCCGCCTTTCCTCTTATGGCTCATGGCGGGCACCCCTCCGGCGGATCAGGCCGATAACCACAAACAGCAGGCCCGCCGCCAGCAGCACAGGCACCGGCCACCAGAGCTGCCCGGTCTGGGGCAGGATGGGCTTTCCCGGCTCAACCGGTGTGCCCGGTTTGCTGCAGGTGTTGGTGACGATGAAGGTGTTTCCTACCTGCTGAACCTCCGGCTCCTGATAGCCGGGGAGCTTTACCTCCGTAACCGTCCAAATGTGGTTTGAATCTTTGGGCGGCCAGGTGTACTTCCATGCGCCGTTGTAAGGCAGGGTGATGGTATCATCTACCTTCCCGTCACAGAGCAGCGAAATGGTGATGCTCTGGGGGCGCTGGTCTTTATGGCAGTCGTCCCTCCAGATTTTGATCACCTCAAAATCCACCAGCACCGGGTTTTTGCCGGGTTTGGCCATAGCCGCAGGTGCGTAATTCCAGGTATTTTCCTGTTCATTAAGCTCCGGCAGCAGGACAAAGAAGGGGGCCGTGGAATAGACATAGCCCTCTTTTTCTATCCGGGTCCCCGGGACCAGATACAGGCCCAGGGTCAGTTTCCGGCCGGGCGAGGGGAAGCTGGCCCTGCCCTGCTCCCCGGTGACGGCGGAATCTGCCGGTATGAGCCGGTCCAGATTCCCCAGCAGAAGCTCCCGCTCCAGCTTTTCCGCCAGTGCCTGCCAGGCGCTGTCATTCTGGCCGCGAATATCCAGCTCGGCGGCATATTTTTCAAAGGCGCTCACCGGCGTCAGCTCTCCTGTTTCATCCACGGTGGAGACCAGATAGAGGTCAAAGCGCACCCCGGATAAGGGCGTCTCTCCATACTTCTCGGTAATGGTAAGGCTGGCGTCCCGGTTTAAGTCAATGCTCCCTGCCGCCAGTGCCTGCATTGGAAACAGCGCCGCCGACAATAGGAAGCCCAGCAGCAGGGCAGCCAGGGATTTATATTTCTTCATCGGCGTAACCTCCGTTATCATTCTTTGGCCGCTTTGGCAGCAGCAACAGGATCAGAAGCAACAGCAGCATGGGAAGGGCCACAATGGGCGCCACCAGCAGCGGCTCAATCTGAACCGCGTCCGCCGTCACGCGAACCAGCCTGGCCTCCGGGGCGTTCTCGATCCGATGCCCCCGGACCAGCAGCCGGTGGGTGTTGATGCCGTAGGGGGTGCAGGTCACCAGGGTGCAGTAATCCTCCCCTTCCGCGATCTGCAGCGCTGCGATCTCCTGGGGCTCCACAATCAGGATCTGGTCCACCTCATAGGTCAGCACCTCATCCAGCACCCGGAGCATGAACACGTCTCCCTCCTGCAGCTTGTCCAGGTTGGTGAACAGCTTGGCGCTGGGAAGTCCCCGGTGGCCGGAGAGGACGCAGTGGGTGCTCTCGCCGCCCACTGGCAGGCTGGACCATTCCAGGTGGCCGATGGCAATTTGCAGAACCGATTCCTCCGTGCCGTGGTAGATGGGCAGGGAGCAGTCGATACTGGGGATTTCAATATAGCCCATAATGCCCAGGCCGGAAACATTCAGCAGCTGTTCATAGGCCGCTTTCTGTTCCTCCGTCAGCAGGTAGGCATTGTCCCGCTCCCGAAGGGAGGCGTTATAGGCGGCAGCCGCCGCCCAAAGGGCCTGATACTGATCCTTGTCCAGGCCGGAGACTTCCTCGGAATAGACCGCGATGGCCCGGGTCTGGTGCTTGGAGTTCCAGTAATCGCTGACGGCAGGGTACAGCAGCAAGGACAGCCCAAGGAGGAAGATCAAAACCAACAATATTGTAATGAGATGATTGCCTTTTTTCTTCATATTGGGTTCTCCTTGCCGCTGCGGGCCGGGGGGAGTCTCCCCTCCCCCGGCGCTCACAGCGGGATTTGCTTTTTGACTTTGCGGGGACAGGCTGTGAAATCAGCCCTTATTGCTCATGCGCTTTCTGGTGACCAGCAGCACCACCGCGCCCACAACCAGCACGGAACCCAGCACATAGAAGAGGGTGGTGCCCATGCCGCCGGTGGAGGGCAGCTCGGTGCCGGCTTTATTCTCCACTTCGATCTGTGTTGCGCCCTCGGGTTTTTCTGTAGTAGCGTTGATCTTGCCGCTATGATCAATAGTAACCGTGACAACAGTATTCAGCTTATTATAACCAACAGGGGCCTCGGTTTCCTTCAGGTAGTATGTACCAGCATCCAGGCCTTCAATTCTGAATTTACCGGTGTTATCCGTGGTAATCTCGGTAACTGTACCGTTAGGCTCGACTCTGTAAACGGTGGTTTTGCCTTCCGCCTTCACCTCATGGAACTTGACAGCAATAGTGCAGGCTTCATCAGTGTAAAGGGAGAACTTGGCTCCAGCCAGGACATTGGCGGTATTGCCGTTGGCATACTTCAGAACGGGCAGTTCCCAAGTATAGGTCTTAGTGTTGCTTTTCTCGGTATTGTGGGTTTTGCCGTTGTTGTCCTTATACTCCAGGTGAGCATTATTGTTTTCGGGTTCCTTGACGACAGCGTTATCATTCAGAGTAGCCTTGTAGTAAACAACAATTACGTCGCCGCTCTTGAGGCTGGCGCAGAATGTCTCACTGAATTTCACCTCAAAAGTGCACTGATCGGTGGTAGAGGTCACGACTTCATAATTGCCAGATGCGGTAACGATATTGCCATTCAAAGTCACACTGGTGACTTCCTTGTAGGTCAGGCCATCGTCCATCTTATCATGCATGACGTAGTCCTTGGCAAAGCCCTGGACAGTGATTGTCGCCTTGAACTCCACGTCTTCACCGATTTCAGCATCGTTCTTGTCGCCCCATGTGCCAGTGGAGTCTTCCTTGACATCCTTGTCCAGAGTGGGGTTGGCGTTCTTTTCGATGACCTCGCCATTGGGGTCGGTGGTAGTCAGGGCGCACAGTGCGCCAACAGAGGAATCCACCAGATAATAGCCCAGATCCAGACCTGTGAATTGAATGTCCTCGCCAGTACCCTTCGTGGTGCCGTCGTTTGCGATGGTGTTGTTCGTAGCGTAAGTCAGAGCCTTCTGTGTGAATTCAACAAGGTTTGCGTTCGCTTTTGCAGTCACATAGCCGTTCCCGTCTACATCGAAGTAGTTCCGGCCCTCTGCGCCATCAGCAAAGTAATTAGTCCATTTGTCAGCAACCTTGTAAGAGTGGGCATCATTTTCTCCACTGCCAGCGTAGCTTTCCAGGTCGAAAAGGCGGTAGATGGTATAGTCAGCATCCTTAACCGTGTTCTTCACGGTGATTGTGCCATTGCCAGCGGCAAACGCGGTGGTGGCCAGGGCGAAAACCATGACCAGGGCCAGCAGAAGGCTGGCGAGTTTTCTTGCGTGTTTCATTGCGTTCATCCTTTCAAATGTATCTTTTTCAAAAAGGGGTCGCTTGGAATTGCGGATTATTTTGCGCGTCAGGAAGATGGAGCATCCTCCCTTCTGCGTTTGGTATGGTTATACAACAGGAAGAATCCTGCCGCTGCCATCAGCAGCAGACCTCCTATGGTATACAGTGCGGTACCGGCTCCGCCGGTTTTGGGCAGTTCGGGGTAGCAGACCCGGTTGGTTACGGTGACGGTGTCGGGGCTGCTTCCATTGTTGGGAACTGTTATCGCCGGACCGTTGGTGTAAGTGACAATGAAGCTGCTGCCGTTCACCGTGGCCAGCGCATTGTCCGAAATTGGCTGACCAGAATCATCCAGCTCGTAGATGTAATAGGTGCTGCCAAGGGTCAGGTTTGTGAACTTTGCCGTGCCGACCTCCGGTGTGACCGTGTTGTTCGCATATGTGATGCTCACCGTTTGCAGCGGATTGCCGGTGGGATTTTCTTCGGCATAGATTCCGAAACGGTAGGTGCCGTCAATTTTTGCCAGAGCGTTACCGCCGCCGTCCAGGAACTTCTTTTCCACCGTGGCTTCGCCCTTGTGGTTGTAGGCCTGATAGGTGTAATTCGCGCTTTGGTACCAGACGGTCACACCATCCGGGAAGGTGGGATAATTCCCGTCCTCCTGCTGCTTTGCCACAGCGAAGTAGTGGGGCGCGGCATCCAGCACATAGCCATCTGGAGCCCTTGTTTCGGTCAGCCGGAAGACAGTATTGTACTTCATGGTCTGCCCGCTGTCCTTACCGAAGGTCAGGGTTCCGTCATCGCCGGTAGTACCGGTCAGGGAAAGGCCGCCCGTTGTTTCGGTAAACGTACCATCGTCTGTGTAGGTTACCTCCACGAGTTTAAACTCCGCACCGCGCAGGGCTGCGCTGGTATTGTATTGATCCAGTTTTTTGACTGTTACGCTGGGAGAAGTGTCCGCACCCACGGTACCGCCGGTGGCATATTTGAAATTATGATCTTCCACGCTGCCGCCGCTGGGCGTGGTATAGCCTTCCCAATGGGCGTTGTTGGAGATGGAGATGGTCTGCCCGGGCGCGGCGTTGACTGTTGCTTCATAAGTAACCGTCAGGGGCAGGTTGTCCGGCAAAACAATTTTCAGCGTCTGTCCCTCCACGGAAGCGGTCCAGCCAGCGACCGTCTCACCTGTCTTGGTGTTCACTACCTGGATAGAGGAGGTGTCCAGAATCAGGGTGTTGCTCAGCTCGTCCACCAGGGTGATGGTATCCGACCCGCTGACCAGATCCTCGCCCAACTCATTCAGCGTGATCTTAAAGGGATACCGGCCGCCATTGGTTTCGGGGTTATAGGTGCCGGTTTTCGACAGGCTTTGTTTTCCAATTGTCACACCGTTGCTGTCATTGCCGATGGTCGTTCCTTCGGAATTTTGCAGGCTGACCACATTGTTGAACTCCCTGCTTGCGCCGCCCAGAAGAACGTCAGGATCCGTTACCTTACAGACGATCTGTATCTCCACGGCATAATCGTCCCGGGTTCCGCCGCCGGCTACCAGGTTGTCAATATCCCAGATCACCTGCTGACCGTTGGTGTAATAGTAATTCGTCTGGCTTCCCGCGTTGTTGCTGGGCAAGGTCTTTGCGTACTCCGTCCAGCCGCCGCCCAGGGCGGCAATCTCCTCCTGCGTGAGTTTCACAAAGGTGGGTTTGGGACTCTGCTGATTTGCTTTATTTCCCAGCCACCATATGCGGACATAGGTTACCTCCATCCCATTCGGGATCTGCTCGACCACACGGTACCGCCCGGACAGGCTGCCTTCATAGTTCACGTGAATCTGCCAGGCCACATAGGTACCCGCTCCGTCCAGCGAACCTGTGTTGATGTTCTGATTGGTGCCGTTCTGGATGTCCGTGATGGAGTCGCCGGAACCGGAATAGGTAAAGACACGCCCCAGTTCCTTAAAGATATTTTCGCTGCCGTACAGGGTCTTGCTGGCCACATTGTGGTCCACCCAGTTGGTGCCGTCAGAGGAGCTTTGCAGCTTATTGTTGTAGGTAAAGGCGTCTCGTTTATTGGCGGGCAGTTGACTCGGCTCGGTCTTGACAATCAGATAAAGGGAATCATCCTGTGCCAAGAGAATCTCTGTGTTCAGGGTCAGCGTCAGAGAATTGTTGTCTATTACAATGGAATAACTGCCGCTGTCCAGGGCTGTCAGCTGATTACTGCTTGTCAGTGCGGCAAAATCCGCATAATCCGCGAGAGAGTTCGTTCCCAAATTGCCCGTATATACGCCCACAAAGGAGGTACCCCGAATATAGTGAGCCGACCCGCCGGCCGCATTCGTGACATCCTTAATGGCAGTGCCTGAAGGCAGAACCTTTCCATCCACCTTAATAACCCAGTACAGTGCGCCATTGACAAAATCTCCGCTAGTCACCTGGGGTTCTTCGTAGTACCAGCTCTGCTTTTCCGCAGCGAAGCTGTTGTCGCCCTCCACGACGACAGAGGCCTCCACGCCAATTCCGGTGAGCACATATGTATAATTGCCGATTCCCACTGTGCCGGTCAGGTAGAAGCTGTTGCTTACCACCACCTGCGTAATACCATCGGTATTCGCGGGCTGCGCGTAGTAGGTCAAAAGATAGGCTTGCGTTCCATTCAATCCAATCTGCGCAGGTGTGAAGCTGAAGGTGGTTTTCCCGTCAACTTTCACCCAGACGGTTTGATCGGGCGTGCGGGCGCTCAGATTGGCAACGGCATCTGCATCATCCAGGCCGGAACCGGGTGCATTGCTGCTGATGGTATAGGCGTCCACCTGGACATAGCCCACAAATTGCATATACCCGCCGCTTAGGGTATCACTGAGAGAGGCAGAGGACAGATCCCAATCTCCGGCCTCATTGGCCACCACCTGATACTTGTAGCTGCCGGCAGGCACAGTGAAGCTGCCGGGATTGTCAATGGAACTGCCGGTGGCGTCATAAACGCTGCCGCTCATGTCCACGGTGGTTTCCGTTTTCTGTTTTTCGCCCACCAGCTTTCGGCTCCAAGCCTTACGGTCAAGAGTCTTAAAACAGTTGTAGGCGTTCAGGGGCTGGTTTCCGTCTGTGCGCTTGTCGTCGGTAAACATCCGGGCGCGGTTGTTGATCCGGACATCTTCGTTTCCCGCTGCCATGAACACACCGGGCTCCACATTCACCGTGTAGGTCAGGGTCTTGCTTTCATTGGGAGCCAGAGGACCCACATAGTAGGTGAAGCTGTCGTTCTTCTTGCCGTCATTGTCCGTATCTGTAAAGGTCGGTCCGGTGACCTCCTGAATTTCCGTTAAGCCACTGCTTCCGTTCTGGCCGTTGGAGCCGCCCTGATACAGGTGGAACGAGTTTTCATCGTAGGACAGATATTGGCGGATAGCAGACGGGGTCGGATTCATATTTTGAATAGAACCATCCAGCGCATCGACAATTTTCACGTTGTCCAGGACATAACTGTTCTGGGCGTTTGCCTGTACCCAGATGGTGTAAGTAATGGTTCCGCCGCCGTTTTCGCCGGGGGTGAACGTCGAGGCCACTTTGCTCATGGTAGCTTCGGCTTTGGGCGTAAAGGTGACAGTATCACTGTCCCGCTGGTAGGTTTTGGAGTAAACAACCGCCGTGTTCTGAAGATTTCCCTTTGTCGTGACGCCGGTGTATGCATCCTTCAGCTTGACACGGTATGTCAAGGTTCTGGTTTCATTGACTCCCATATTGCCGATGACCCAGACCAGCGTGCTGGGTTTCGTCGGATTTTCACCTGCGGGATCCGGGATGGGATTTTCCTCCGTGGGTGCCGCGCCAATGTATACGTTTCCGGTACCTCCGGTTTCCGTGGGGCCATCCGCATCATTGGTGGCGGTAGACACTCCCGTCACGCCCATATATTCCTCGATGTACTGGGTATCCGCAAAGGCATCCACCACCTTGACATCCGGACAGCCGTCCGCACCGGCCGTAACGGTCAGGGTGTAGGTCAGATAATCGCCGTCTGTCTCCTCCGAGATGGCGGATACGGTTTTGCTCAGATCCACATTTCCGTACTTGGCGACAATGTCACCCTCAAAATCAATCTTGATCGTTGTCGTGCCAATGACAATTTCACCGGTTCCATCTTGGTCGACCTGCGACAGGTCAACTTCTGCCTCCACATAGAAATCGCCGCCGATGACGGTATTCGTCTCCGTCTGTTGCTGTGCCAGCCATGTGGTATCAAAGGCAAGGGTGACCGTGCCGCCCACCACCGTGATGGTGCCCACCTCGGCGCTGCCGCTGGTGATTTTGCCGTTGGCCGTAGCGTTGCGAAACAGCGCAGGAAGGGTATAGGTCATCTTCCCGTCTGCCGCCAGAAGGGTTTCGATAGGGACATTGCCATAGCTGATCACCAGCTTGAAATCCGCGTCGCCGGGAATACCCGTCGCGCCTTCTACATTGGTCCACGCTGCGTTTTCATCGGTGCGGTAATAAAGCGTTGCTGTTGTGACATAGTTTTTCACATCCAGCGGAGCGGTTGTTTCCGTTGTATCGGACGAATCCGCATTCAGAGTCATCACCGAATAAGCGCGTGTTTTGGCGCCAGAAGCGTAGGCAGTGCCCATAACCGGCAGGCTGGGATCGATCTCCATGCCGGACATCTCTTCCTCCGGTTCGGTCGTTTCTTCCGTTTCTTCTGTCGCTTCTGTTTCTTCCGCAGTGCTGCATTCCTCCGTGTGGGTATGTTCCTCCAGACCGCAGGTCAGCTCCCAGGTGCCGTAGCACAGGGCGGTGTGGATGTGGTTCTCCTCCGTATTGGTGCACTTCAGCGTCTCGGTGTCCGCCGGCTGCTCCACGGTGTTGAAGCACTCTGCACTGTGCTGATGGGCCAGGACCTGAAGCATCCCACAGACAGGCCTGCCGTTTGCGTCAAAGCAGTCTGCCGTATGCTCATGGAGGATGATCTCCGGCATTCCGCAGATCAGCACCGGCTCCCTGTCCTCCTCTGCCGGCTCCGTGGGCAGATCGCAGATCAGCGTCTTTATCGGCTCATAGCATGCGTCGGTGTGCTGATGGTCGCTGTCGATGCCGCAGCACAGCTCCCGCCGCGTCTCATAGCAGCCCTCCTCGTGTTCATGCTCCTCGGTGCAGGCAAGGACGGTGCTTTCCGTGTAGCACGCCTCGGTATGCACATGCTCTGGGCACAGCAGCTCGCCCCGCTCCACGGTATAGCAATCCTCCGTATGGGTATGTACTTCCGCACCCTGCGTGTAGCAGCTGGCGGTATGCTGGTGAACCCCGATCTCCGGCAGGGGGCACCAGAAGTTTCCGTCTGCGTCATAGCAGGAGGCGTCGTGCTGGTGCACAACAAAATCCGCATAGCCGCAGACCAGATTCCCTTCGCCGTCATAGCAGCTGCCGTCGTGCTGATGGAGACCCAGCGTCTGCGCATCACAGACCGGCACCGTCTTTTCCATCGACAGCACCTGGGAATAGCACGCCTGGGTATGGACGTGCTCCGGGATTTCGCACCCGGACTTCTCCAGGGTAATGGCAGGGAGGATCAGCGCATATACCGTGCAGAACACCACCACGCAGGCCAGGCCGGTCACGATCCGGCGCCTGCGCGTTCGTCTCTTTTTCAGCACGGAATATTTCCCTGTACTTTGATTCATGCAGAACTTCCTGCCTTTCTATCGCAATGTACCAAATCCGCTCAGCGGCCAGACCCGGAACACGATCTTTCCCACGATCTGTTCCTCCGCCACACAGCCCACAGCAGAATGGCGGGAATCCACCGACGTAGCCCGGTGATCTCCCATGCAGAAATAACGGCTCTCCGGCACCTGATAGGGAAAGCTTTGGTCGCACTCCCCCAGGGCCTTCTCTTTCAGATAGGGCTCATCCAGGAGCTGCCCATCCACAGAGACGTCGCCGTTTTCATCGATATCCACCCATTGTCCCGGCCCCGCAATACAGCGCTTGACCAGAATTTTGTTGCCCAGATAAAATGCCACCAGATCCCCCGGTTCAAAGTCCGAGCCCTTCACGGAAACCACGATCTCCCCTTCGTTCAGGGTCGGGGTCATGGAGGAGCCGTAGATCTGCAGCACCGGCATCCAGATGGTGGCCACCAGCACCGCCATCGCCGCCACAACCACCAGTGTAAACAGGGTGCTGCGCAGCACGCGGCCAAAGCGCCTCTTATAGTTCTCCCGCGCCAGCTCTGCGGTGAGCTGCTCCAGGGTTGGCGGCTGCTGGGGCTGGCTGCGTTTCTCTTTTCTCATTTACTTGTCCCTTCCGCCCGGAGCTTGATATTCTCCAGGTACTGCCGGGCCGCCCGGTCAGCCGCGTCAAATATTCCGTTGAGCAGCAGCGCCGCCTCCGCCATGGTCCCGGTTTTGGCAACGTCGATTTGTCTTTTATTCAGTTCTGCCCGGGCCTGCTCCAACTCCTGGCGCAGCTGCTGGTTCTCCTTCTCCTTGGCAACAAGCAGCTCCAACAGATCGCGCCGGCTCAGCCCTCGCAATTCCTTATCTGTCATATGGCAGCCTCTCTCGCGGTATGCGGTATATCATTCTTTACACTGTATAATATGTCATTATTTGTCAAAAACCGTACAAAATCAATGTAGCACGAATGACTGTATTTATCAAGGTTTTTTTGTGCAAAACCGCCAAGAACTGATAAACCTGTGTACCGGCCTCTGACAAGCCCCAAAAACAGGGGCACATCCACCTGCAAATTCATCCTTCTGACGCCGGATGAAAGCAGCGGATGTGCCCCGCAGCGGAGCTTCGGAACGTTTTCTCAAATTACGGCAAGCACCAGCTCCAGCAGCTGCTGGAAGGTATCGTGTACCCGGGCGGCGGTTTCCATGACTTCTTCATGCACCAGCTTCCGGGGCAATACCCCGGCGGCCATGTTGGTGATGCAGGAAATGCCCACCACCTGCAGCCCGCAATGGGCAGCCACCAGCGCCTCCGGGACCGTGGACATCCCCACCGCGTCCGCCCCCAGGACCCGGGCCATGCGAATCTCGGCAGGGGTCTCATAGCTGGGCCCGGAGAACATCATGTATACGCCCTCCTGCAAAGGAATCCCCGCCTCAGCGGCCGCGCTCTTGATGGCGGTACGCAGCTGGGCCGTATAAATGTCGCTGGCGTCCGGGAAGCGGGGGCCAAAGCCCTCCAGATTGGGGCCGATCAGGGGGTTGGAGAAGGAATAGTTGATGTGGTCTGCAATCAGCATCAGGTCTCCCGGGTGATAGGCCATGTTTACGCCGCCTGCCGCGTTGGTCAGGATCAGCTGTTTGACGCCGATGGCGGCCAGAACCCGGACCGGCAGCGTGATCTCCCGCTGGGGCAGCCCCTCATAGAAGTGGATGCGGCCCTGAAGCACCACCACGTCCTTGCCTTGCTTCTTTCCAAATACCAGCGCGCCCGCATGGCCCGGAGCCGTGGGGACCGGGAAATTGGGGATCTGGGAAAAAGGAATCCGCACCGCATCCGTCAGCGTGTCGGCAAAGTCACCCAGCCCGCTGCCCAGCACCAGACCGATGGTGGGCCGCTGGGTGGTGTGTTCCAGCAGGTAAGCCGCAGCGGCGTTGATCTTTTCTTCGATTTCCATAAGCGCATCTCCTTTTTTGATTCATCGTTCAACTGCTGTCTTTGGTTCCAGTATAGCAGTTCACGGCCCAATGTTCAACAGGCTTTGGCCGTTCGGCAGAATATCCGTGATTGTTTTTGGACAGGAATTATGCTATAGTCTAAACAATCAAAATATTTGCAAACGATACCGGCTGCCTGTTACGGCAAATCGGAACCCCCGGCAGCCCGGCAAAGCAAGACAGAAAGGAAACACAGTATGGATATCCTATGGCATTTGTTGTTTGGCCCTATGGGTGCGCCCATGGGACAGGCTCAGGGCGGCTCCCCGCGGCGGGGTCCGGCCAGGCCCCGGCGGGCAAGAGGCACGCCTTTCACCCGTCTTTTGATCAGTCTGCTGCTCACCCTGGCCTTCGGCGCGGTATATTTCTACTTTAAGCTGCCCGCTCTGAATGTCCACAGCGGGGACTTCTATTGGTTTATTGTTTTTCTCTGCATTGTATTCTCCGTGTGTATGATCACGCTGGATGGTTACCGGGCCGTTACACCGGGGGAATACCTCCGCTATTGCCGTAAGCGGCTGGCTGTCCCGTTCTGGACGGTGGCTCTGGTCGGCGTGGTTGTTGTGATCGGCTCTGTGGTGGGCTGGGCGCTGTTCCGTGCGCCGGACTACTCCCGCCTGCTGCCTGTGGAGGAAGGCGATTTCACGGCGGAGGTGTCGGAAATCAGCTGGAACCAGATCCCCATGCTGGATGAGGACTCCTCAAACAACCTGGCCAACCGTAAGCTGGGCGAGCTGAGCGATCTTGTCAGCCAGTTTACCGTCAGCACCTCCTCCGCCCAGATCAACTATCAGGGCAGCCCGGTGCGTGTCAATTACCTGAACTATGGCGGCTTCTTCAAGTGGTGGAACAACTACCGCAACGGTATCCCCGCCTATATGACCATCGATATGCGCACCCAGGAGGTCAGTGTGGTCCGCCTGGAAGAAGGCATCAAGTACTCCCCTTCCGAATACTTTGGGCGGGATCTGAGCCGGCACCTGCGCTTTGCCTACCCCACCTGCCTGTTTGATGATGTGAATTTTGAAATCGATGAAACCGGCACTCCCTATTGGGTGGCCTCTGTGATCGATAAAACCATCGGCCTGTTCGACGGCGCGGATGTGATCGGCGCGGTTTTGATGAACGCTGTCACCGGCGAGACCACCTATTACGACGTGGCCGACATCCCCACCTGGGTCGACCGAGTCTATGCCGCCGACCTGCTGGTGGCCCAGTACAATTACTACGGCAAGTACAACAACGGTTACTGGAACTCCTGGTTCAGCCAGACCGGCTGTACCACCACTACCCAGGGCTATAACTTCATCGCCCAGGATGATGACGTCTGGATGTACACCGGCATCACCTCCGTCACCGGGGACCGGGGCAACATCGGCTTCATTCTGGTGAATCAGCGAACCAAGGAGGCCCGGTACTATTCCTGCGCCGGTGCGGAGGAGTATTCTGCCATGTCGTCGGCCCAGGGCGCTGTGCAGCAGTACAGCTATAAGGCCACCTTCCCCCTGCTGCTGAACGTTTCCGACCAGCCCACCTATTTCATGGCCCTGAAGGACAGCGCCGGTCTGGTGAAGATGTATGCCATGGTCAACGTGCAGCAGTATCAGGTGGTGGCCACCGGCTATTCTCTGGAGGAATGCCGGAACAACTACCATGCCCAGCTGGTCAGCAACAAACTGATCGACGAGGAAGCCCTCACGCCTCCCCCGGCTTCCGATGTCTCTGCCCAGACCGTGTCTGTAAGCGGCGCCATTGCGGACATCCGCTCCGCGAATATCGATGGGAACACGGTTTTCTATTTCCTGCTGGAGGGCGGAAACGTCTACTATACCATCAGCGCCAAGAGCTGTCCGGCGGCGGTGCTTCTGAACCCCGGCGATACCGTCACCCTGAATTACATTCCCCAGGATTCCCTGCTGGTTCCGGCGGAAAGCCTTGTGTTTGACCCCGGTTTCTGATTTCTCTCTTCCATTAAAATAGCAACATAAAATGAGCCGCGGCAAAGCGAAAGCAATGCCGCGGCTCATTTCTTCAACCGGGGTTCCTTTTATGATTGCGTGTTGATCATGTCAATGCCCTTTTGCAGGGTGTCGGCATCGATTGCGCCGCTGGCCCTGGCCACCAGGCTGCCGTCGGCGGCGATGAAATAGGTGCTGGGTATGGAGTAGACCCCATAGACAGACGCCGCATCCATGTCCTGGTCATAGAGCACCGTAAAGCTGTAGCCCTCATCGTCCACCAGCTTTGCGGCCGTCTCCACCGTCTCCCGGCTGCCGTCGGTCATGTTCACCATGAGAAACTGCACCTGATCCCCCAGGGCCTCATGGGCGGCGTTGAAGTCCGGCATTTCACCGCGGCAGGGGCCGCACCAGCTGGCCCAGAAGTTCAGGACAATAGGCTTTCCGAAATAGTCCGAGAGCTTCACCGCGTTCCCCTCCGCGTCGTAGACGGTAAAGTCCGGCGCGGTCTGGGCTTCTTCCGCCGGCTCCCCCGCTGCCGGGCTGCTTGCGGCAGGTACCTGTTCCCCAGCTGCCAGGCTTAACTGCTCCGGGGTGTAACCGGCGCTCAGCTGCCGGTACAGCAGCCCCGCGCCGCCCAGCACCAGGGCCAGCACCAGCACAATGATCAGCAAAACTCTTTTATTCTTTTCCATACTGCCCTCCTTAACTCAACAGTGCCAAAAACCGGCCCATCAGCCCGGTGGCCATCAGCAGGCCCATCAGCACCAGCAGCCAACCGCAGACAGCATTGATCACCCGGTAATTGCGTTTTATCCAGTCAAAGGCGGATTTCAGATAATCGATCAGCAACGCGCTGATCACAAAGGGGATCCCCAGCCCCAGGGAATAGGCCAGCAGCATCAGCATCCCCATCAGGGCCTGCCCCTGCTGGGAAGCCAGCATCAGGGCCGAGCCCAGAAAAGCCCCCACGCAGGGCGTCCAGCCCACGGAAAACACCAGGCCGAACACCAAAGCCGAAAAGAAGCCCATATTCCCGGTTTCCACCTGGCGGCTGCTGCCCCGGAACAGGTTCAGCCGGATGATACCCAGGAAGTTGAGGCCAAAGAAGATCACAATCAGGCCCGAAACAATGTTCACCGCCGTCTGGCGGCTCCGCAGGAAGCTGCCCACCGTCCCCGCCAGGGTGCCCAGGGCGATAAAGGTCAGGCTGAAACCGGCCACAAAGCCCAGGGCCGACTTCAGGGTTTTCCCGGTGCTACGCTCTCCGCCGCCGGCGAAGTAGGACACATAGACCGGCAGCATGGGCAGCAGGCAGGGAGAAATGAAGGTAATGACCCCCTCTAAAAAGGAAATCAGGTATTGCATTGGCTGTCCCCCTCCTTCTCACTGGCAAAGGCGATAAACAGGCCCAGCACCGCCATATACAGCATGGAACGCCAGGGACTGCCGGTAATGGCGCAGCCTCTGGTGCAGCCGAAAAAGAAATAATAAGCATAGCCCGCCAAAGCACCCGCCAGGGCAAACAGCAGCAGGCGCAGGATCCTTTTGCTTCTGGGTTTCATGGCCCCTCCCCTTTCTTTTCTTATATTATACATCTATTATACATCAAAACACCCGCCTTGTCATCCACGGCGGGCATAAAAATGCTCTCCGCAAAAACTTCTTGCGGAGAGCATTTTTGTCATAGCAGGGAGAGGATCTGGCTCTTGGGTCTGGCGCCCACAGCCTGATTGACCACCTGGCCCTCCTTCACCACCAGCAGGGTGGGGATGCTCATCACATTGTAGCGGCCGGCCAGCTCCGGCTCCTCGTCCACATTGATCTTGCAGACCTTCACGTCGCTGCGCTCATTGGCGATCTCTTCCAGCACAGGGGCCACCATCCGGCAGGGGCCGCACCAGCTGGCCCAGAAATCCACCAGAACCGGCTTATCGCTGTTCAGCACCACTTCCTGGAAATTATCCTTGTTTACTTGAATTGCAGACATTTTTTCGTCCTCCTCGTTTTTATTTTGTTGCTTTCTGATAGGCTTATTCTTTCAATTTTTGTTTTTCTTTATTCTGTCCGCAGGGCCTCCACCGGGTCCTTCTTGGCGGCAAGGCCGGAGGGGATCAGCCCCGCGATAAAGGTCAGGGCCACGCTGATGATCACCAGGCCCACGGCACCGGCCACAGGCAGGGTGGAGTTGATGGCCATGATGCCGGTCAGGTCATGGATGATGATGTTGATGGGGATGTTCAGCAGCAGGGTGGACACGATGCCGATCACACCCGCGGTAAGGCCGATGATGAAGGTCTCCGCATTAAACACCCGGGAGACGTCCTTCTTGGAGGCGCCGATGGCCCGGAGAATACCGATCTCCTTGGTGCGCTCCAGAACGCTTATGTAGGTGATGATGCCGATCATAATGGAGGACACCACCAGGGAGATGGCCACGAAGGCGATCAGCACATAGCTGATCACGTTGATAATGGTGGTGATGGAGCTCATCAGCAGGGCCACCATGTCGGTGTACTCAATCTTGTCGTCCTCGCTCACCGTGTCGTTATAGCGCTCGATGGCGCCGGCGATGGCGTCCTTATCCTCGAAGGTGGAGGCATAGATGTTAATGGTGCTGGGGCTTTCCAGGTCCACATAGCCCAGCTTGTGCAGGCTGGCCTCATAGCTGCCGGTGGAATACACCGGGGGCATGGCGTGGTCATAGAGCCAGATGTAATCGTCCTCCTCCAGACTCAGCAGCCGGAATTCCCTGGCCAGCTGGCTGTCGGACAGGTAGCTGTACATCCGCTCCATCTGGATGCCGTACTGCTCCTCCACCTGGGTGGCAATCATCTGCTCAACATAGTCAAAGAGGGTCTCGTCGTCCATTTCCTCCAGCATGGAGGCATAGCCGGGGTAGTATTCCAGCACCATGTCCTCAATGTCGGCCCTGGTGGTGTCCTCCATCTGCTCGTCAATGAGCTCCTGCACATAGCTCTCCTCCGGGATGCTCATATACTTCACATAGAGCTCCGCCAGCTGCTCATCATCCGCCGCGTCGATGTAATCCCTGGCGGCCTGGGCCTTGCGGCTCTTGGTCAGGGCCTCGTCCTCCTTGTCCAGGAAGGGCAGGCCATTGAACACATCATGCTCCGGGTCTGCCAGCTGCCTGCGCACCAGCTCCTTCCCCGCCGCCTGCTCCACCACATGCTCCACCAGGTCGTGGGTGTAGCCGATGGAGCCGGTCATCATGCCGGACATGGCGTCCTCGTTCTGGCGGATAATGCCGACGATCTTCACCTCCAGGCCGTTGTTGAACAGGGTACGCAGGCCCAGGTCCTCCTCGGTCATGTTCACATATTCTTCCTTGTCCTCGTCCCACTTGTATTCGTCGGCGGGATAGATGTACCGGAAGCTCATGCCGCAGATGTCCTCATAGCTCCAGCTCTCCAACTGGGTATTGAGGTTCTCCTGGTTCATGAAGGTCTGCATATCGTCGGCCAGGCTGCTGTTGGATTTCAGGCCCAGGGCGTAGAGCACCAGGTCAGAGACCTCGTTGTTCTTATCCACCACCAGCACCACCTCGTCGTACTTCTCCGGCCACTTGCCGTAAAGCACGTCATACTGGCTTTTCAGCAGGGGATTGATCGCCTCCCCGTTCTCGCCGGGCAGCATCTCCTGCCAGACGTCCATCACCGCGTACATCTGCCCGAAGGTGGCGAAATAGCTGCTGTAGTCGCCGCCGAAGGTCTGGCTCATGGCTGACTGCAGCAGGTCCACCACGTCGGTCTTTACAATGTTGTCGTCCACATCCTGGGCATAGAGGTTCATGTCCAGGTCATAGGAATACTGGATGGAGCTGATATGGGGCGCGATCTCCCCGGCATCGTCCTCCAGGTATTTTTTGAAGGCCTTCAGGTTGTTGGTCTGGGTCTCGGCGGAAACCATGGAGTTCATCATGTCATACATGACGGTGCTGGAATAGACCGCGTCCTTGTCGTGCTGGTTTTCCTCCGCCTGGGCCTGAACGCCCATCATGCTGGTCATCATGCTGGTCATGTCCAGAGTCTCGGCCTGGATGGTAATGGGGTAGCTGGAAAGAGTATCCTTCTGAATCTTGTCGATGTAAATCTGTATGCCGTTGGACAGGGACATGATCAGCGCGATGCCGATGATGCCGATGCTGCCGGCAAAGGCCGTCAGAATGGTGCGGGCCTTTTTGGTCATCAGGTTGTTGGTGGAAAGGGCCAGGGCGGTGAGAAAGCTCATGGAGGTCTTTTTCCCCTGTCTGGCCGGAGCACTTTCGGTGTCGCCGGAGACATAGGGAGCGCTGTCGTCCACAATGAGGCCGTCCTTCAGCTTGATGACCCGGCTGGCGTACTCCATGGCCAGCTCCGGGTTGTGGGTCACCATGATGATCAGCTTGTCCTTGGAGATTTCCTTCAGCAGGTCCATGATCTGCACCGAGGTGTCAGAGTCCAGGGCGCCGGTGGGCTCATCCGCCATAAGGATATCCGGGTCGTTCACCAGAGCCCGGGCGATGGCCACCCGCTGCATCTGGCCGCCGGACATCTGGTTGGGCTTTTTGTAAAGCTGATCCCCCAGGCCCACCTTCTCCAGGGCTTCCCTGGCCCTGGCCTTCCGCTCCGCCGGGCCAACGCCGGAGAGGGTCAGCGCCAGCTCCACATTGGCAAGCACCGTCTGATGGGGGATCAAATTATAAGACTGAAACACAAAGCCCACCGAGTGGTTGCGGTAGGTATCCCAGTCGCTGTCGCTAAAGTTCTTGGTGGATTTGCCGTTGATGATCAGGTCCCCGGAGGTATACTGATCCAGGCCCCCGATGATGTTCAGCAGCGTGGTCTTGCCGCAGCCGGAGTGGCCCAGGATGGCCACAAACTCGCTTTCACGGAATTCCAGGTCCACACCCTTCAGCGCATGGACCACGGAGTCCCCGGCGATGTAATCCTTCTTGATAGACTGTAGTTTGAGCATTCTTTCCCCTTCTTATTGACATAGACATGAATCTGCGCTAAAATAAAGCCAATTTTGGATATGCTTCCGTAGCTCAGCAGGATAGAGCATCCGCCTCCTAAGCGGAAGGTCGCGCGTTCGAATCGCGCCGGGAGTGCCACAACGTCAGAACAAGCTCGCACCGTTCCGTTTCCGCCTTGCGGCGAAAACTGCACTCTGCTCCCTTGTTCTTCCTCTCAAACTTGAAGCGCAAGGCTTCAAGTTTGTTTTGGGGCGTTAAACGAAGCACCAAACAAAATTGGAGCCGCTGTGCTCTGTCCGGGACATCGGCCGCAGGCCGGTGTTTTCTTTTATAAGATTTTTTGATTTTACCACAAACTTCCCGCTTTGTCCTGCGGTTTTCAAAAGTTTCATTGCCTGTTCATATTTATTTTCTTTACCAATGGAGTTTCCTATGAAAAACAAAATTTCTTCCGGCTTCACTTTTACAAATCTGTTGTTCGGCCTTGCCATGGGCTGCCTCTGGGGCGTGATGGTGGCGGACTATTGCCTTAAGCTGGCCAATCAATTCTCCTGGCCGCTGATGCTGCTGGTGGCCCTGGCCGCGCTGCTGTGTCTGGCTCTGGCCTTTGTTTTGCAGATTGTCCTCCATGAGCTGGGCCACCTGCTGTTCGGGCTTTTGTCCGGGTATGGGTTTGTCTCCTTCCGTTTTGGTCCCCGGCTTCTGGCCCAATGCGGTCTGCTGTGCCGCTGCGTCATGTGCCCGCCGGAGCCGGATGAGGATGGCTGCTTCCCCCTCTCCCTTTACAGTCTGGGCGGAATTTGCCTGAACCTTCTTTCCGGGCTGCTTTTCCTCTGGGTATATTTTATCAGCGGCGGCATGCTGGTCCTCACCCTGTTCTCCCTCTCTGCCGGTATTCTCGGCCTGGGCCTGGGGCTGATGTTCGCCCTGCCTGTTAAGTACAGCGATGGGTATAACGCCCTCTGGCTCAACGACGATGACGCAGCCCTTCACGAGCACTGGCTCCGGCTTCGGGAGCTTGCTTCTCAGGAAGAAGCCTGAGGACTTCTGGAAAAATCTTTGCATTGAAAACACCTCAGCTCCTGTGTATGCTTGGAGCTGAGGTGTTTTTATGAAACTGAAAGCCATTCTCCGCCGGATGCTGTCCATGTGTCCGGAGGCCTGGTACATATTCCGCCGGGGCCTGCAGCTGTCGGCCTTTCTGATGCTCTGCGCTTTCGCGCTGCTGCTGGAATGGAACGGCAGTATGCTGGAGCGGTATGAACTGTACATGACCGCCATCGCTCTGATGGAGATCACCCAGGCCACCCTGCTGATCAGCGTGCTGGCCTCGGTGCTTATCGAGGATGTTCAAAGCTGAAGGGCCAGAAATTCCTCCCGGCTCATGGTGGCGTTAAGCACGTCCAGCAGCCCGTCGGCAGTGAGGCGTGCCGGTAATTCCAGCTGCTCCAGCAGACCTTGGCGCCGGGCCGCGCTGCCGGCCCCGCCGCTGAGGCCTTTTTTGTACAGGTCTGCCTTGCTGATGCGTCCTTCCTGCTGTCCGCCGCTGTCCCCTTCAAAGGTAGCGCCGGCCCTTTTCAGGGCCTCCAAAAGCACTTCCGGCCGCATCCCCTCCACGCCCAGCTTGCCTTCCCTGGAGCCCTTGGCTTTCCGCCGCTCCTTGCCGTAAACGTCCGGGATGTAGGCGTTTTTGATCAGGCTTTGGTCGATGCAGCCCTTCAGGTGGTTGCGAATCAGAAAGCCCGCGCCGTCGGAATCGGTCATGAGGATGAGGCCCCGGCTCTCCGCAAGCTTTTTCAGCAGCGCCCGCTTCTCCCGGTCGTTAAAGATGCCGAAGCCCCCGGTCTCGATGATCACCGCGTCCACCACCTGGCTGAGGGTGTTCTTGTCATAACGTCCCTCCACCACAATGACCTCTTTAATCCGCTGCATATTCCTCCCCCGCCGCAATCCGCAGCACCACTTCTTTCAGCAGCTCCCGGGCATCCTGGGCGCTGCTTTTCATTTTATAATCCGCCTGGGCACAGAGCTCCACCGCCCGGATCAGTTGGGGCAGGGTGTAGCCCCTGGCAGCATTGATCAGCTTCCTTGCAATATAATCCTGTTTGATGCCGCAGGCGTCCATCAGGTATTTGCTGCCCAGGCCCTGCTCGATAGCCAGCCGGGCGGCATAAAGCCGGCGCATCTGCATCCCCAGCATGGCCAGCATGGCGATGGGTTCATTGTTCTTATCCGCCAGCAGCTCCGCCAATACGGAGAGGGCGGTGTTATATTTCTTCTGGGCGATGTACTCTGTCATGTCAAAGATCACCGCCTCGGGGATGTGGTTGGCCACCGCCTCCACATCGGCCACGGTCACCCGCTCCCCTTTGGCATAGGCCGCCACCTTCTCGATCTCCGGGATCAGGCCGCTCATCAGTTCCCCGCTGATGAAGATCAGCCGTTGGGCGGCGTCCAGCTCGATGCGTTTGCCTGCCGCGGCAAAACGGCGCACCAGCCAGTCCGTCAGCATGCCCTGGGACTGATTGGTGAATTTCAGCTCCTTGGCCGCCTGGCGCAGGGCCTTCACGCTTTTCAGCCGCCCATCCAGCTCATAGTCCGCCCCCAGCACGAAGGCCACCACGCAGTAATCCGGCACATCCTGCAGCAACGCGGAGAAGGCCTCCGCCTCCTTGACCTTGTTGATGTCCATATCCCGCAGCTCGATAAAGCTGCGCTCGGTCATAAAGGGCAGGGCATCCATAGCCTGGCGCAGGGCGTCCAGGTCCAGCTCTGGCCCGTCCATCCGCCGGTAGCTGAAGCTGTCGTCCCCTTCCGGCAGGCAGATGCTTTTCAGCTGCACCAGATACTGCTCCCGCAGATAGTCCTCCGGACCCCAGAGCAGATAGACCCGGGCCGGCCCCTGCTGCTTCAGCTCCCTTACCGCAGCCGCATAATTCAGCTTTTCTTCGTCTTTTCCGTATTTCTTCGCCACAATTGTTTCCTACCCGATTCGTATTTCCACAGTACCATCCCTGTCGGTTCTGTATACATTATAACCGCAAAGGGCCAGCCGTTCAAGCGTTTCCTCCGCCGGGTGACCATAGCGGTTAAAGCCCACGCTGATCACCGCCGTGTCGCCGCCCAGCGCCGCCAGCAGCTGCGGAGCGCTGGCATAGGCGGAGCCGTGATGACCCGCCACCAGCAGCTCCGTACCGGCAAGATCCTGCTCCCGTATCAGCCGCAGCTCCTCCGCCATGGGGCTGTCCCCGGTGATCAGAGCCTGATAGTCGCCCACCTCCAGGCGGACGGCCATACAGCTTTCATTGCCCCGGCTATTTTCCGCCGGCGCATACAGTCTGGCGGTGACCCCCTCGCCCACAGAAAGAAGGCTGTTCTTGTCTATGTAAGTGATCTCCACCCCATGCCGCCGGGCGCTGTCCAGAATATCAGCCGGGAGTTCTTCCGTCCTGGCAGGCACAACCAGCTGCCGCAGGGGCAGCATTTCCATCAGCATGGCAACCCCGTTGCTATGGTCCTGGTGGAAATGGGTCAGCATCAGTGTATCCACCTGTTTCCTCCCCCGGCTCAGCAGGTAGCGGCCGGCCAGCTCCCCGGCGTTGTCCAGACTGTTGATCCCGCCGCAGTCGATCAGCACCGTGCTGTCCCCGGCCAGGGCAGCGACGCAAAGCCCCTGGCCCACATCCAGCACGGCGATGGTGTCCCGCCCCCTGGCATAATCCCAGGCGGTACAGCCCAGAAGCAGACACAGGCTCAGCACAGCGGCCAGCCCCGGCACGCCGAAGCGCAGCCAGCTTTTCTTACCGAAAAGACCGCAGAGAATAAACAGACCATAGCTGGCCGCCAGCCAGAGCCACAGCCCTTTTGTTTCCGTATACACCACCGCCCCCGGCAGCGAGGAGATCAGTCTTGCCGCAAGGAGGATGTACCTGGCAAGCCAGGCAATAAGCCAGGCCGCACATTGGCCCAGCAGCGGCAGCAGTGACAGGCCGCAGGCGATCCACCCACCCATAAAGCAGAGGGACACCGCCCACAGCGCAGCGATATTGCCCACGATGGCCAACAGCGGGACATAGCCAAAATACAGCGCCGTCAGCGGCGCCGTAAACACCATCACACTCAGGGTGGTGGACAGGTTCCCGATCAGATAGTGCAGCGGGTTCCGGCGCTCCACCGCTTTCCACCGCGCAGCAAACCAGCCAAAGATCCGCCCGCTGAAGCAGAGAATCCCCGCCATGGCGGCGAAAGAAAGCTGTAAGCTGACGCTGGCAGCAGCGTAGGGATTGTTCAGCAAAATCAAAGCCAGGGCCAGAGAAAGGGAGGTGGGCGGGTCATTCTCCCGCCGCAGCACCGGCGCCATCAGCAGCAGGCTTTGCATCACCCCGGCACGCACTGCCGAGGGCGAGGCCCCGGTCACCAGCACAAAAACCCAGACCAGCCCCAGCCCGATGAGGGCGCTTCTTCGCCCAGCACCAAACACAAATTGCATCAGCCCCACCAAAAAGACCACATGCATCCCCGATACCGCCACCGTGTGCATCAGGCCCGCCCGGCTCATGGTCAGGGCCAGGGCCTCGTCCTCATAAAGCAGGCTCTTCTCCCCCAGCAGCAGAGCACGCATAAAGGCTGCGCTGTCCGCCGGGAAAAGGCCGCTGATGCGCTCCGCCAGCAAGCGGTTCAGCTTCACCGGCAGATAGCGCCAAACCGCACCCGGCCCGCAGTATGTGACCGCGTCCAGGGCGGTGATCTTATAATAAATTCCCCGGCTGTAATAGCCGTCGTAATCTTCTCCGTACAGCTTGTCCGCCGTCCGCACCCGGCCGGTGAATCGGACCCGGTCCCCGGGTGCAAGCTGGGTGCCGGTAAAATCATAGTCATATACAACGGCCTTCCCCTTAGGCTGTTCCTCCCCCAGGAGCCGCAGCTCCAGCCGGCAATAACCGTCGTATACCGCCGGGTAAGCCGTCAGTTCGCCATATATCGTGTAGGTCCCGCCGTCACAGGCCTCCGCCCTGGCGACGGTTTTGGCATGATGACACTGAAAATGCGTCAGGCCAAGAGCAAAGAACACCAGACACAGGGAGAGTCCCCGCAGCCACTTGCGCCCCGGCAGCATCAGTCCCGCCGCCATCAGCGCCGAAAGCACCGCCGCATACAGCAGCCAAGGCAGGGGCAGCAGGTAGTTGGCGGCAAAAATGGCAGCAGAATATGCCATGGCCGCTCTTGCAAGTATTCTCATCCCCCACCCCGTTTCTTTTGCAAAAAGTGCCTGATTTTCCGAACCATCAGCAGGAAAAAGCCGCAAGGGTACGGAACCCTTGCGGCTTTTTTCAGATCATTTTCTCGCCCAGCTTCACGCCGCCGAGAATGTGGAAGTGCAGATGCATGACGGTCTGTCCGCCGTCGGAGCCGCAGTTGTTGATCACCCGGTAGCCGTTTTCCAGACCTTCGGCCTTGGCAATCTTCGCCACGGCCTCAAAGCACCTGGCCACATACTGGGAGTTGCTCCCATCCACAGCGTCGGTGCAACAGATGTGCTCCTTGGGCACCACCAGCACATGAACCGGGGCCTGGGGATTAATGTCCCGGAAAGCGTAGACCCATTCATCCTCATAGACCTTGGTGCTGGGGATTTCCCCGGCAATGATTTTGCAGAACAGGCAATCCTGATCTCTCATGGGTTTTCCTCCTTATATTTTTTCCCTGACAAAGCGCTCCACAGCGGCCAGCGCCTCGTCCAGCTTGCTCAGGTCGTTGCCGCCGCCCATGGCGGAATCCGGCTTGCCGCCGCCCTTGCCCCCGGCAATGGCGGTAATGTTTTTGATAATGTCCCCGGCCTTCAGGCCCTTGGCCACAGCGTCCTTGCCGCAGACACACTGGAAGCTGATCTTCTCCCCGTTGACGGCGGCGATCACCGCCACAACGGCGCTGTCCTTATCCCGCAGCACGTCGCCCATCTGGCGCAGGGCATTGGCGTCGCAGCTGCCCTGCTTGCAGGTGACCACATGGACGCCGCCGATGTCGGTGGCTTTTTTCAGCAGCTCGTCGGCCCCGCCGGCGGACTCCTTGGCCTTGTACTGCTCAATCAGGCGCTTGGCCTCCTTCAGCTCATTGGCCTGCTGCTCCAGCTTCTGCATCACGTCGGCGCTGTTGGTCTTGAACATGGCGGCGATGGCAGCAAGCTCCTCCAGGGTCTTGTGCAGATCGGCCAGCGTCCGGGGACCGGTGGTGGCCTCAATGCGGCGCACGCCGGAAGCCACGGAGCCCTCAGAAACAATGTGGAAAGCGCCGGCCTTGGCGGTGTTGTTCAGATGGGTGCCGCCGCACAGCTCCACGCTGTAGCCGCCCATGTTCACAACCCGCACCACATCGCTGTACTTCTCGCCGAAGAGGGCGGTGGCGCCGCTGTTTCTGGCTTCCTCAATGGGCATCTCCTTCACTTCGATGCCGTAACCTGCCAGAATGGCCTGGTTCACCAGCCGCTCCACCTCCTGCAGCTGCTCCGGCGTGACGGCGGAGAAATGGGTAAAGTCAAAGCGGAGGAAGTCCGGCTCCACCAGGGAACCGGCCTGATGCACATGGTCGCCCAGCACTTCCCGCAGGGCCTTGTGCAGCAGATGGGTGGCGCTGTGGGCCCGGCCCACGGCCTCCCGGCGCTCATGGCAGTAGGAAACCTCCACAGCATCGCCCAGCTTCACGCAGCCGGACTTCACCACGCCGTAGTGCATCACCTTGCCGCCCTTGTTCTTCTGCACGTTGTTGACCTCAAAACGGAAGTCCCCGGCTTCGATGACGCCGTAGTCGGCCACCTGACCGCCCATTTCCGCGTACATTACGGTCTGATCCAGCACCAGGATGGCCTCAGCCCCAGCGGACACGGCCTCCCGGGTCTCCCCCTCGGCCACGATAGCCAGCACCTCGGCGCTGCACTTGTCCTGCTCATAGCCCACGAAGCGGGTGTCGGCAATGCCATTGCCGAACTCGATCCCGGCCCAGCCCAGGTCGCCCAGGGCCTCTCTGGCCTTGCGGGCACGGACGCGCTGCTCCTCCATCAGGGTCTTGAAGGCGGCCTCGTCCACGCTCATACCCTCGTCCTGGCACATCTCAATGGTCAGGTCAATGGGGAAGCCATAGGTGTCATAGAGCTTGAAGGCGTCAGCGCCGGAGAAGACGCTCTCCCCTTTTGCCTTATGCTCCGCCATCAGCTCGGCAAAAATCTTCATGCCGGCGTCGATGGTGCGGGCAAAGTTCTCCTCCTCGGTCTTGACCACCCGGGTGATGTAGGCCTGCTTCTCCCGCAGTTCGGGGTACTGGCCCTCGTTCTCGTGGATAACAGTGTCGATCACCTGATACAGGAAAGGCTCATTGACGCCCAGCAGCTTGCCGTGGCGGGCGGCCCGGCGCAGCAGGCGGCGGAGGACATAGCCCCGGCCCTCGTTGGAGGGCAGCACCCCGTCGCAGATCATGAAGGTGGCGGAGCGGATATGGTCGGTGATCACCCGCAGGGACACGTCCATCTTGTGGCTCTTGCCGTAGTAAGCGTGGGTGATCTCGCTGACCTTGTTGGTGATGTTCATCACCGTGTCCACATCAAAGAGGGAGTCCACTCCCTGGCAGACCACAGCCAGGCGCTCCAGGCCCATGCCGGTGTCGATGTTCTTCTGCTTCAGCTCGGTATAATGGCCTTCGCCGTCGTTATCAAACTGGGAAAAGACGTTGTTCCAGACTTCCATATACCGGTCGCAGTCACAGCCCACGGTGCAGTCGGGCTTGCCGCAGCCGTACTGCTCGCCCCGGTCATAGTAGATCTCGGAACAGGGACCGCAGGGGCCGGCGCCATGCTCCCAGAAGTTGTCCTCCTTGCCGAAGCGGAAAATCCGCTCAGCGGGGATGCCGATGTCCTTGTTCCAGATTTCAAAAGCCTCGTCGTCGTCCACATAGATGGAGGGGTACAGCCGGTCCGGGTCGATGCCCACCCACTGGGGAGAGGTGAGGAATTCCCAGCTCCAGGCGATGGCCTCCTTCTTGAAATAGTCACCGAAGGAGAAGTTGCCCAGCATCTCAAAATAGGTGCCGTGGCGGGCGGTCTTGCCGATGTTCTCAATGTCGCCGGTGCGGATGCACTTCTGGCAGGTGCAGACCCGGTGCCGGGGCGGCTCCTGCTCGCCCTTGAAGTAGGGCTTCATGGGCGCCATGCCGGAGTTAATCAGCAGAAGGCTGGCGTCGTTCTGGGGTATGAGGGAAAAGCTGGGCAGGCGCAGATGGCCCTTGGTCTCAAAAAAGCTGAGAAACATTTCCCGCAGTTGGTTCAAACCGAATTTTTCCATTTTGTCCTCCAATAAAAAATATACCTCCGCCCCGATACAGGGGCGAAGGTCGGATTCGCGGTACCACCCTGATTTGCCGCAGTACGGCATCTCATGCGCCTTTAACGCAGGCTTACGCCCCGGTCTCCCAGGGTGGCTCAGAAGTGGCCGCCGGGTCAGAAAACACAGGGCCTCGCAGCATACGGCCCCTCTCTGCAGTGTTCCGAACCGGCTCGTTTCGTCACAGCCGAAATTTACTTTGTAATTTTACCACAAGCGCGCCGTTTGTCAAGCCTTCATCGACATTTTCTGACGATGGAAAGCCTTGGGGCGCAGCGGGGCAGGCGCATATGTATCTCCATCATGGGGTGGCGGGTATCCTGAATCTCCTCCCCCTCGGCGTTGAACATACGCTCCGGCGTGAAGCTGATGGGCGCTCCTTCCGGCGTCAGCAGCTCCAGCCTGTCCCCCAGGCAGAATTTGTTGCGCTGGGTCAAAACGGCGTTGCCCGCTTCGTCGCAGCGCTCCACCACAGCGGCCACGTCGGCATCGGTGGTATAGCTGGCCTGGGAATAGTGCTCCCCCGGCTGGCCGTAATAGAAGCCGGTGCAGTAGGGCCGGTGGCTCACCTTTTCCGTCTCGGCGATCCACAGCGGGTCCAGACGCTCTCCATTCAAGGCAGCGTCAATGGCGTGGCGGTAGGCGTTGGTGACCACCGCGGCATAATAGGCCGACTTCATCCGCCCCTCAATCTTGAAACTGGATATCCCCGCCTCGATCAGCTCCGGGATGTGCTCAATCATCCGCATATCCCGGGAATTCATGATGTAGGTGCCCCCGTCCTCCACAATGGGGAAATATTCCCCCGGCCGGGTCTCCTCCACCAGGCTGTACTTCCAGCGGCAGGGCTGGGCGCACTGGCCCCGGTTGGCGTCTCTGCCGGTGAGATAGTTGGACAGCAGGCAGCGCCCGGAGAAGGACACGCACATGGCCCCGTGGACAAAGGCCTCCAGCCGCAGGTCTTTGGGGGTGTTGGCCCGGATTTTGCGGATATCCTCCATGGGCGTCTCCCGGGCCAGCACCACCGTGTCCGCCCCCATATCATACAGGGCGCAGGCCGTGGCGCTGTTGATGACCCCCAGCTGGGTGCTGACGTGGAGCCTGGCATGGGGGGCATAGCGCTTGGCAAGGCCCATGACCCCCAGGTCGGCAATGATCAGCCCGTCCACGCCGAAGCTGTCCAGCGCTTCCAGGAAGCCCGGCAGCCGCTTCAGTTCCTCCTCTCTGGGCAGGGTGTTGCAGGTGACGTAGACCCGCCTGCCCAGGCCGTGGGCCAGGGCCACCGCCTTTTCCATTTCCTCGTTATTAAAGTTTCCGGCGGCAGAGCGCATGCCAAACTCGCTGCCCGCCAGGTAGACCGCGTCAGCGCCGTAGGCCAGGGCCATTTCCAGCCGCTCCCAGTCCCCCGCCGGGGACAGGAGCTCCGGTTCGTTACGAGTAATCCTGTGTTGCGACAAAGTTATTGAACTCCGTTTCATTGGTAAAGAATCGATGGGTCCCGGTATTGGTATCCAGGGCGTAGTAGTAATAGCCGGTGCTCTCCGGGTTCAGCGCCGCGTTGATGGAGGCAAGACCCGGGCTGCAGATGGGCGTGGGCGGCAGGCCGATATGCAAACGGTTGTTATAGGGCGTGTCGGTCTCCAGCATTTCAGCCGTGGGCGCGCCCTCATGGTCCGGGTAGGGATAGAGGATGGCCGCGTCAATGCCGATGGGCATATTGGCGTAGATGCGGTTATAGATGACGGAGGCAATGGTTGCCCGCTCCTCATCGCTGGCGGCTTCCTTTTCGATCAGAGAGGCCACATTCACCACATCCCGGATACTCATATTCATATCCGCCGCTTTCTGCAGCATCTCCGCCGTCTGTTTGTAATAGAAGTTCTCCAGCATCTTGTTGATGGCGCTGGAGGCCTGCATCCCCACATAGAACTCATAGGTGTCCGGGAAAAGGAAGCCCTCCAGCCGGGTGGCGTCGCCTTCCGCAAGGTCCTCCAGGAAGCTGTAGTTGAACTTGTCGTTGGCGGCGGACTCCATCAGTTCCTCATAGGAACAGACATTTTTCTCCTCCAGACGCTTGAAGATCTGGTGCATGCTGAAGCCCTCCGGCAGCGTCACATTGATGGTCACTGTGGAGGCGGAGCCGGCCCGCATATTCTGGACCAGGGCCCGGTAGTCGAAGGTGGATTTCAGTTCGTATTCCCCGGGGCTCACCTTCTCGCTGGCGGTGGACACCTTGCAGAACATATTGAACAGCCACTTGTATTCGATCAGGCCCGCGTCCTTCAGGGCGTTGGTCACATAGTCCATGTCCGCGTGGGTCACCCGCTTGGTGCCGGTTTTGTTGCCCTCCTCGTCATAGGTGTCCACCGTCTCCGACTGGAAGATGGACATGGGCAGCGTCACCACCGCGGTGAATTCCTTCTTGTTCAGCGCCAGCATATCGCTGGCCGCCATCCAGGCCAGGCAGGCCAGCACCACGCTGACACAGGCGATAAACACGAAGTACATGATCCCGCCCATACAGCCGGAGCGGTATTCCTGGCTCTGGCGCACCGGGTGATAGTCCCGCTCCGATTCCACGTCGCCAGTGTAATTGTGGGTCTCCTGACCGGTTTTATCGGTGAACAGATCGTCTACCGCCTTCACCGGGGAGCTTTTTCCCCGGCCGGTCTTTCTGTCCGCCTTTCCCTGCTTCTCCGGCTGCACCGGCGCAGGCTCCTCGCTTTTTGTCTGCTCGTCATGGATGCGGAATATTTCATTGATCTTATCAATATCGCCTGACATACTGGTCTCCATTCTGCCGCCGGGGCATCGGTAAGGGCGCTTTCCGGCGGCATGGCGAAAGCACCCGGCGTGATTCATCTTTTCCTTTGCCCGGCTGTAGCACCGGGACCATTCTTCGCATATGATGGCACGAGCGATGGGAAATCGCCCCTACACAGGTCAAAGGATGTGCCGCCGCTTCCCGTGCAGGCGGCGGGGAGTTTGAAAAATCAAAGCACGGAGAAAGGGTAAAACTATGTTCTGCAACGGTTGTAACAGCTCTCTCTGGATCATCATCCTGATCATCATTCTCTTCGGCTGCGGCGGGAACAGCTGGGGCTGCGGCAACAACTGCGGCTGCGGCTGCGAGAATACCAACAACTGCGGCTGCGGCTGCTGAGGCTTCACTTCACACAGGAGCATCTTTCGATGCTCCTGTTTTTTTGACGCATCCTCTGCTTATTTGTTTCCCAGCTCCCGCAGAATAATGTCAAAGATTTCCTGGTTCTTCTCGTCCACATCCCGCTCCTGGCCGTCCTTCAGGTAATCGATGCTTATCCATCCGTAGTAGTCCGCGGCTTTCCGGGCGGTCATCAGGCAGCGCTGGAGATACTCCACATCCTGTTCATGGATGTCCGCCTTGGTATTGGTGTTCTGCTGGCGGCGGGCCATGCGGCTGAGGGAGGTCTCCACGTCCACGTCCAGATAAATCACCATGTCCGGCTTGGGCAGGCCCATCTTGTTGTATTCCAGGTCGTAAAGCCAGGCAAAGAATTCCGGCAGTTCCTCCGCCGGCAGCTTGGAGCCCTGATGTACCGCGTTGGAGGTGGTGTAGCGGTCGGAAAGAATCAGGCCGCCGTTTTCGTAGATTTCCCCCCAGTCCTCCCGGTAGGAGGCAAAGCGGTCCACCGCGTAAAAGGTGGAGGCGGCGTAGGGGTTCACATCGCCCGGGTGACTGCCGAACTGGCCGGAGAGATACATACGCACCAAAGCGCTGCTCTCCTTGTCATAGCGGGGGAACACAATATGATTATAGTCTATCTTCTGCTTTTCCATTCTGGCACAGAGACGGCGGTATTGGGCGGACTTGCCGCTGCCGTCAATGCCCTCCAGCACGATCAGTTTACCCTTGCTCATATCTGATAGATTAACTCCTTATATCTGGCTGAACACTTCGCCGATCTTTTCGTGGATCACCAGGTCGGCATAGTTGTCATAGGGCGTCTCGCTGAGATTCACCAGCACAAGCTTATCGCCCTTGTAGTAGTTGATCAGGCCCGCCGCCGGGTATACGTTCAGGCTGGTGCCGCCAATAATCAGCACCTCGGCCTTTCGGATGTAGTCGATGGCCCGGCGCACCACATCGTCGTCCAGCGGCTCCTCGTACAGCACGATGTCCGGCCGGATGATGCCGCCGCAGACACAGCGGGGAACGCCCTGGCCCCGGTTCATCTCCTCCGCCGGGTAGGGGCGGCGGCAGCGGGAGCAATAGGCGCGCAGGATGCTGCCGTGCAGCTCCAGCACATTTTTGCTGCCGGCGGCCTGATGCAGCCCGTCAATATTCTGGGTAATCACCGCCCGCAGCTTTCCTTCCGCCTCCAGCTCCGCCAGACGCAGATGAGCCCGGTTGGGCTTTACCCCGTCGATCACCAGCTTCTCCCGGTGAAAGCGGTAGTACTCCGCCGGGTCCCGCTCAAAAAAGCTGTGGCTCAATATGGTCTCCGGCGGGTACTTCCACTTTTGGTTGTACAGGCCGTCCACGCTGCGGAAATCGGGAATTCCGCTTTCTGTGCTCACGCCAGCGCCGCCAAAGAAAACAATATTGTCGCTCTCCTGCACCATTTTCTGCAACTGGAATATTTTTTCATCCATATGAAACACCGCCGTTTTTCTTCATGAACTGGTTTATTATATATGAACTTTGCTCTATTTGCAATTAAGCATTTGTTAAATGCGTTGGCAGCACCCTTGCCGCCAGGGCCGCCAGATCCTCCCTGCAGGTCTTTTGAATCTCCTCAAAGCTTCTGCTGCCGTCCGAGCTGGCGTAATAGGCGTCAATCCCGCAGGAAAGCACCTGCTCCGCCTCCGGGCCGATGCAGCCGCAGAGAGCAATGCAGGGTACCCCCTTGGCCTTCGCCCGGCGGGCCACGCCCACCGGCACCTTGCCGGCCAGGCTCTGCCCGTCCAGCCGCCCTTCCCCGGTGATCACCAGGTCCGCGCCCCGGAGCATCTGGTCAAAGCCCACGCTGTCCAGCAGCATCTCAATCCCCGGCTTAAGTTCCGCGTCCGCAAAGGCCAGCATCCCGGCCCCCAGGCCGCCGGCAGCCCCGGCGCCGGGAATGTCCTTCACGTCCTTGCCAAGCTCTCTTTTGATTACCTCTGCAAAATGGGCCATGGCCTCATCATGGGGGCCGATCTGCTCCGGCTTCAAGCCCTTCTGGGGGCCGAAAACCGCCACCGCACCCCGGGGCCCACAGAGGGGGTTGTTCACGTCACAGGCAGCGGTGACCGTCAGTTCCGGCATTTTCTCCGGGGGTACGATCCATTCCACCCTGGCCAGATTCCAGGCATAGGGTGCCAGGTGTACCCCGTCCTTATCATAGAACCGGTAGCCCAGGGCGTCCGCCATGCCGATGCCGCCATCGCTGGTGGCGCTGCCGCCCAGGCCGATCAGGAACCGATTGCTGCCCTGGCCCAGGATATGCATCATCAGCTCCCCCACGCCCCAGGTGGTGGCGTGCAGGGGCTGAAAGTTTCCCTTGGTCAGGGGCAGCCCGGAGCAGCTGGCCATCTCCATCACGGCGGTGCCGTCCGGCAGGATGCCATATTCCGCATCCACGAACCAGCCCAGAGGCCCCGTCACCTCTTTGGTTTTCAGTTCCCCGCCGATGAGGGACACATAGCTCTCACTCATACCCTCCCCGCCGTCGGACATGGGGACGCAGATCACCTCCGCATCCGGGCAGCATTTTTTCACTTCTTCCCTGACAATGTCACAGACTTCCCGGGCACTTATGGTGCCCTTGAAGGAATCCGGCGCAAGAATGACTTTCTTCATTTCCACAACCCACTTTACGAAAACAGGCAGACCCCGTGATCTGCCTGTCTGCTATCCTTACGCTTCCGCGCTTCTGATGATTTCCTCCGCCAGGGGGGCAAACTGTGCCAGCAGCAGCTCATTCTCCCGGTGGGTGACAAAGCGGTAGGTCTCATCGCTGGAATAGGCGGCCATGTCCACAATGTAGCTCCGGGCCGTGCGGGCGGCAGCCATGGCCAGCTCCGCGCTCTCAGCCAGGTAGTGCCTGGCCTCTTTGGGGCAGAGGGGGCGCAGCTCCTGAGCCAGCTCCAACAGCTTCCCCATCATGTTCAGAATCTCCGCGCTGATGCTGACCGCCGGCTGGCGGGCGGCCTCGATGGTCCGGGCGTCCCCCTCCATCATGGCCCGCTTCAGGGGGCCACGGCACTTTACATCCTCGTCGATGAGATGCACCATGTAGCTGCGCAGGATTTCCCCATTGCGGACAATGTAATCCAGCCGCTCATTGCCGCTGACGGTCTTGCCGGTGGCAGCCGCCGCCCGGCACAGCAGGGCCGCCGCCACAGAGGCCACCGCCGCAGCGCCGCTGCCGGTCTCCAGCTTGCCGTCCGGGTCTGCCAGGGCCTGGCTCAGTTCCTCCATGGGCTTCTTTTTGAACACTTCGATCGTGATCTTCTCCGCCATAGCGCAGCCTCCTTAGAATTTTGTTTTAATCCCGGTTGAATTCCCGCAGCATCAGGCCCTCATTCTTCTGCAGGGCCCAGTTGATGCACCACTCGGAAGTGAACAGCAGCAGGTTGTTGCCCTTGAAATCCTGCACCCACTTGGTGTCGCTGGTCAGGTTCAGGTCGCTGATTTTGATGTTCTCGTTCTCCACCCAGCGCACCAGCTCATAGGGCATGGCCCGGCGGCGCACATCCACGCCGTACTCGGTTTTCAGCCGGTACTCCAGCACCTCAAACTGCAGCACGCCCACCACGCCAACGATCACTTCCTCCACGCCGGTGAAGGGCTCGTGGAAGATCTGGATGGCGCCCTCCTGGGCGATCTGCATGATGCCCTTTTCAAACTGCTTGCGCTTCATGGTGTCCACCCGCTCCACTGCGGCGAAATGCTCCGGTGCGAAGGTGGGGATGCCCTCGAAGCAGATGTTCTTCCCCTTTTCGCAGATGGTGTCGCCGATGGAGAAAATGCCCGGGTCAAATACGCCAATAATGTCCCCGGCATAGGCCTCATCGATGATGGCCCGTTCCTGGGCCATCAGCTGTTGGGGCTGGGCCAGGCGCAGGGGCTTGCCCCCCTGCACATGGTAATATTCCTTGTCCCGCTCAAAGCGGCCGGAGCAGATGCGCATGAAAGCGATCCGGTCCCGGTGGGCCTTGTTCATGTTGGCCTGAATCTTGAACACGAAGGCGGAGAACCCCGGGTCGGTAGGCTCGATAATATCGTCCCCGGAAATTCTCGCCAGAGGCGGCATGGTCATTTTCAGAAAACTCTCCAAAAATGGCTCCACGCCGAAGTTGTTGAGAGCAGAGCCAAAGAACACCGGGCTGAGCCGGCCCTTGCGCACTTCATCAATATCGAAGTCATAGCCCGCGCCGTCCAGCAGCTCAATATCGTCCGCCAGGCTCTGACGCAGCCGGGGGCCGATCAGCTCATCCAGCTTCTCTGTCTCGTCCAGGGTGCACTCGATGGCCCGGATCTTGCTCTGGCCCCGGTGGAACTCGTTAAAGGCCAGAATCTCCTTCTTCTCCCGGTCATACACGCCCTTGAAGTCCTGGCCGCAGCCGATGGGCCAGTTCATGGGATAGGTGCCGATGCCGAACTCGTTCTCCAGCTGCTCCATCAGGTCATAGGGGCTGCGGGCCTCCCGGTCCAGCTTGTTGATAAAGGTGAAAATGGGGATGTGCCGCATGGCGCAGATTTTGAACAGCTTCCTGGTCTGGGGCTCGATGCCCTTGGCCGCGTCGATCACCATCACCGCCGAGTCCGCCGCCATCAGCGTGCGGTAAGTGTCCTCGGAGAAATCCTGGTGGCCCGGGGTGTCCAGAATGTTGATGCAGTAACCCTCGTACTCAAACTGCATCACGGAGGAGGTGATGGAAATGCCTCTCTGCTTTTCCAGCTCCATCCAGTCGGAGACTGCGTGGCGGGCGGTGGCCTTGCCCTTGACGGAACCGGCCATCTGAATGGCCCCGCCGTAGAGCAGCAGCTTCTCGGTCAGGGTGGTTTTGCCCGCGTCCGGGTGGGATATGATGGCGAAGGTTCTTCTCCGCTCAATCTCTTTTCTCAAATCTGCCATAATCGACTTCCTCTTAGCTTATTTCTAACTAAGTTATTATATCTGTTCCTTTGGCAAATGTAAAGATTTTATTCTCTCCACAATTTTCCCGATGTTCTCGTCGGAATATTCGATCTCCGCCGACCAGAGCCGTACCAGCTCCCGCAGTTCTCCTCCGCTCTGTTCCATGGCCCACAGCAGCCGCAGACTAAGCACGCAAAACTGCAAAATCAGCCCCGCCTGCTCCCTATCCTCCGCAGACGCAAAATGCCGGTAGAGCATGTATTGCAGCAGCCGGGTGTGCTTTGCATCTCCCGGCAGGGGCGGAACCTCCGGCCCCACCGCCAGCAGCGCCGCTGTCCATTCCTCGTCCATCCGTTCCAGGCCCAGGAAGAAGTCCCGCCAAAAGGCAGCGTCAAAGGGAATCGGCTCCACATCCATCCCCCGGCAGCAGCGGCGGATCCGCTCCTCCATGGGCAGGCCGGAATCGCTGAGAATGGCAAATAACTTGCCCCGCAGGGCGATCAGCTCCGGCTCCTCCCCTTCTCCCGTTTCATCCTGAACAAAAAACAGTTTCAGCGGGTCCTCCCCGGCCAGAAGCAGCCTTGTTGCCTCCTCACAGCACAGGCCCAGTCCCGCCTCCTGCCGCTCCGGGAAGTCATTGTAAAACCGGGGGTGCTCCCGGCAGATGTCGCAGAGCACATCCTCCCCGAAGCTCAGAATCAGCCGGCAAAGCCCCCTCTCATTGAGAAAGGGGCAGCGGTCCTCCGCCGTCAGGCAAAAATGAGGCTCCGGCTCCCGGCACATCTTCTGCCGCAGCTCCTCCCCCAACTCTCCCGGCAGCCCTTCGTACAGCGCCGCCGTTTCCCCGTCAATATCGATCTCCCAGCCCAGGCAGCAGCTATGGGCGCACTTATCCGCAATGCATTGAAATTCTCCGTAAAAATCCGGCTCCACATACAGCATCATTATCACCAGCGCCATTCTAACATAATCCTTTTAAAACCAAAAGCCCCTTGTTGGGGCAAAACAACCCCCGCCGGAAGGCAGGCTTTGAGACTGTCAAAGAACCACATGTCGAAGAAGGGGAATTGCTTTTCAAGCCTTCCCCTGGAGGGGAAGGTGCCCAGTGCGAACACTGGGCGGATGAGGTGGAAATCCTTCGTTTTTGACGGAAATCACTGTTTTTCTCCGTTTTTATTTACCACCTCATCAGCCGGCTGCGCCGTCAGCTTCCCCTCAAGGGGAAGCCTTTAACCGGCAAAATCCGCCGGTGTAGCCGGTAAAACAGTGTTTTTTGACAAGTTGAAAAGCCCGCCGGAGGGCGGGCTTTGTTTATTAGGTATGTGCTTTCTGAACGTCCTTCTTTCGGAAGAAGGGCAGCTTCAGTTCGCTGCAGGTGACGGCGAAGAAGATCAGCACAAAGCCCAGCAGCATCTTGCCGGTAATCACCTCGTGGTAGAACAGCACCGAAGCCAAAGCACCGAAAACGCTCTCCAGCGTCATAATCATGGCAGCGATCGAGGAGTTGGTATACTTCATGCCCCAGGCCTGCAGGAAGAAGCAGAGGGCGGTGCACACGAAGCTGAGATAGGCGATCTCGCCCCAGGCATTCAGGGGCACGTTCACCGGCGGCGCCTCAAACAGCAGCGCCCCCACCCAGCAGATCACCGCCGCCGTGGCAAACTGCACGGCGGAAATGGTGACCGCGTCGCCGCTGTCCCGGTACTGCTCCAGCACGATGATCTGGAACGAATAGAAGATGCCGCAAAGCAGCGTCAGCATGTCCCCGATGTTCACCCGGCCGAGCCCCTCATTGAGGGACACAAAGCCAATACCGGTGATACACAGAAAGGCGGCTACCACGTTGGCCAGACCTGGCTTCCTCTTATAGACCCACCAGGCCAGAAAGGGCGTCAGCACGCAGTAGGTGGCAGTGAGAAAGGCGTTCTTGCTGGGGGTGGTAAACACCAGGCCATAGGTCTGCACGATATAGGCCAGGGCCAGGCACAGGCCCATCAATGCGCTGCCCTGTACGCAGCGTTTGCTGACGGTTTTGATCCGCTTACCCGCCACTGCCAGCATCACCAGCGCCGACACGGTGAAGCGGATGGACAGCACCCACATGGTGCCCATGCTGTCCAGGGCGTTTTTCAGCACCACGAAAGAGGTGCCCCAAATCATTGCGCAAAGCAGCAGGGCGACCCTGCCGGTCAATCCATTTCCTTTCATATCTCTCTTTTCCTTATTCCTTGGTCATATGCTGGGCCGCAGCCCGCAGCATCAGCTTCTTGGTGCCGATGCCCTCAAAGTTGATCTCGATCAGATAATCCCCGCCCATGGGGCTCAGCTTGGTGACTACGCCGCTGCCAAAGGCCTTGTGGCGCACGCTGTCCCCCAGGCCAAAACTGGGCGTGGCCGGAGCCGTGGGTGCCTTGGCCGCCGGCGCCGCCACCGTATGGCGGCTGGGGGTGTAGGCGGGCCTTGCAAACTCCTGCTCAATCCGGCTCCGCTCCCGGAAGCCGTAGCCCTTGGGGATGTTTTTCTTGATGTGCTCCTCCGGGATTTCGTCCACAAAGCGGGAAACCCGGTTGGATGTGGTTCGGCCAAAGATCATCCGCTGCCGTGCGCAGACCAGATGCAGCCGCTCCTTGGCTCTTGTGATGGCCACATAGCACAGCCGACGCTCCTCCTCCATCTCCTCCGGCTCACCGATGGCCCGCATACCGGGGAAGATGCTCTCCTCCATGCCAACGATAAACACGCTGGGGAATTCCAGCCCCTTGGCCGCATGCATGGTCATCATCACCACGCAGTCCGCGTCCTTGTCGTAGTTGTCCATATCGGTGTACAGCGCCACGTTGGCCAGATAGCCCTCCAGGGTCTCATCGCCGGATTCCTTCATGTAGCCCAGGATGCTGGTTTTCAGCTCCTGCACGTTCTCGGCCCGGGCGGTGTCCTCCACGGTGTTCTTCTCCTGCAAGGCCCGGAGATAGCCGGTTTTCTCCAGCAGCTCGTCCAGCAGCCGGTCCGGGCTGTTGTTCTCCGCGAAGGCCCGCAGCTCGTTGATCATCCCCGCAAACTGCCGCAGGCGGATGGCCGGGCGCTGCAGCTCCGGGTAGCTGTCCGCGTGGCTGAGAATCTCAAACATGGCACAGTCGTTGTCCGCCGCCAGCTGCCTCACGGTCTCCACTGTCCGCTCGCCGATGCCGCGGGGCGGGCTGTTGATGATCCGGCTCAGCCGCAGATCGTCCGCCGTGGAGGCGATCAGGCTCAGATAGGCCAGCACGTCCTTTACCTCCGCCCGGTCAAAGAAGCGGGTGCCGCCGATAATCCGATAGGGGATGCCGTTGCGCTTAAAGGCATATTCCAGCTGGTTGGACTGGGCGTTCATCCGATACAATACCGCGTGGTCCCGCCAGTTGGCCCCCTGGCCGTAAGCGGCCATGATCTTGGAGGCCACATACTGGGCCTCGTCGTTTTCGTTGTCCGCCACATACAGCTCCAGCGGCTCCCCCGCCCCCTGGTTGCTCCACAGCTCCTTGCCTTTCCGGCCCTGGTTGTGGCGGATGACGGCGTTGGCCGCATCCAGGATATGGGTGGTGCTGCGGTAGTTCTGCTCCAGCCGGATGGTGCGGCAGTTTTTGTATTGCTGCTCAAAGCTGAGAATGTTCTCAATGGTGGCGCCCCGGAACTTGTAGATGCTCTGGTCGTCGTCGCCCACCACACAGATGTTGCCCCAGCCCCCTGCCAGCAGGGAGGAGAGCAGATACTGCAAGTGATTGGTGTCCTGATACTCGTCGATCAGCACATACTGGAAGCGCCGCTGCCAGTAACCCCGCACGTCCTCCTGCTCCTCCAGCAGCTTTACCGTGAAAAAGATCAGGTCGTCAAAGTCCATAGCGTTGGCGGTGAACATCCGGCGCATATACTCGCTGTAGATTTCGCCGATGCGGATGCGGCGGATATCCCCGCTCTTTCTGGCGCTGTCCAGATAGTCCCCTGCGGAAATGCGGCTGTCCTTGGCCCGGCTGATCTCGCCCAGCATGGCCTTGGGCGGGAACATCTTGTCGTCCAGGTCCATGTCCTTCAGGATGCGTTTCAGCAGGCTGAGGCTGTCCGCCGTGTCATAGATGGTGAAGCTGCCGGTAAAGCCCAGCCGCTCCGCGTCCCGCCGCAGAATGCGCACGCAGGCAGAGTGGAAGGTGCAGGCCCAGATGTCGTTGGCCTCCGGCCCCAGCATCCGCTCCAACCGCTCCTTCAGCTCCCCCGCCGCCTTGTTGGTGAAGGTGATGGCCAGGATGCGCCAGGGGGCCACCGGGTCCAGGGCCGCGATGCGCTGTGCCTCTTCCCCGCCCCGCAGCAGAATTTCCAGCTGCCTTTCATCGGCATTGGCGGGCACCTCGTCGCTGTCCCCCGCCCGGCCGTATTTCAGCAGATTGGCAATGCGGTTAATCAGCACTGTGGTCTTGCCGCTGCCCGCTCCCGCCAGAATCAGCAGCGGCCCTTCGGTGGCCAGCACCGCCTGCCGCTGCATGGGGTTCAGGGCCGCGAACTCCCCGGCGACCACTGCCTTACGGGCCTCTATGTACTTTCTCTCAAAATCCGTATTCATGGCAAAAAATCAATATCCGTTTCCATAAAAATCAATATGCACGGCGAAGATTTTAACACAAAGGCAAAAATATAACAAGTGGCAGCTTCCATAATACCCATGTTGACTTTTCCCTGCCGATTGGGTACTATGTAATATATAAATTTTTCGGAGATACAGAATGAAAAAGCGCATCAAACATCTGTGGAATAAAACAGCGGAGCCCCGCACGGAGCGGCTGCTGCTGATCTTTCTCCCCTTTCTGACCCTGGTGCTGGTGGCCCTGATTCTGGCCCCCGGCATCCTCTCCATCCTGGAGGATACGCCCCTTCTTCCGCCGGAGAGCGCCGCCACCGCCGAACCGGCAGAGGCCGAAGGTCTGGCCCGGCTGCCGGAGGAGGAAGCGCAATTGCCTGCATCCACGCCGGAGCCCACCCCCATCCCTACGCCGGAACCCATCACTGTTTCCGAATCCGGCGCCCTCCTGGGCTGGCAGCAGATTGCCGGCAGCACCTATTACTATGACCAAAACGGCACCCCGGTCACCGGGATGCAGACCATCAACGGCAAGCTGTACTTTTTTGACCAGTACGGCGTGAAGGCAGAGTGCCTGGGCATTGACGTTTCTTTTTATAACAAGTTCATCACCTGGCCCGCCGTGGCCGCCCAGGGCATTGACTTTGCCATTCTCCGCGCCGGCGGCCGTGGCTGGGAGACGGGGCTGATCTATGACGACCGCTGGTTCCAGCGGAACCTGAAAGAGGCCAGGGATGCCGGCATCGACCTGGGGGTCTACTTTTTCTCCACCGCCACCAATGCCGCCGAAGCCGCGGAGGAAGCCCTCTATGTGCTGGACTGCCTGGGCGGCACGAAGCTGGATCTGCCCATCTTCATCGATGTGGAATACTCCGGGGACTATCCCCATGGCCGGGCCGACCGGCTCAGCAACACCCAGCGGGAAGTGATCATCAACGCCTTCTGCCGCACCGTCATGGATCACGGCTATGAGGCCGGGGTCTATTCCGGGCAGAACTATTTCAAGTTTAATCTGGATATGCGCTCCCTCACCAAATACACCATTTGGCTGGCAAGCTACACCAAAAACGCCCGCCTGCCCAATTACCCCGGCCACTACGACCTGTGGCAGTTTACCGACAGCGGCCGCGTCAACGGCATCACCGGCATGGTGGATATGAACGCATGGATGTAATATCTCTATCAATCTCTCGAAAGAAAAGAGTTGATACTATGCTCGATCGCATCTCAACAACGCTTATCCGCATTATGCTGGGCATCTTCATGGTCCTGCTGTCCCTGGGCGTCCTTTTGGGTACCCTTGGCAAGCTGGAAAGCCCGTCCTATGTTCTGGCCCTTCTGATGGCGGCGGGGCTTTTCCTGCTGGGGCTCTGGATTTGGCCCCGTTTCCGCCCCCGTCTTTCACTGCCCCGGCGCCGCCCCGGTGTTTTCCTCACCGGTCTGCTGCTGGCCCTGTTTTGCTTTGGGCTGAATCTGATCTGGGTGCTGAATTTCCAGCTTGGACCCACCGTGGACTTCTACACCTTCTATGAAACCTCCTGTCAGATGGCCGCCGGTGAGCGTGTCAACTGGCTGTATCTGGGTCTGTTCCCCCATATTCTGGGCTATTCCACCTTCCTCAGCTGGTTTTTCAGGCTCTTTGGCTCCTCCCCGCAGGTGGCGGCGCTGGTGAATGTGGGGCTTACCACCCTCTCCGGCGTCTGCATCTATTTGCTCTGCCTGCGCTGGGCCGGTTATCCTGCGGCGGCTTTCGGCTTTTTCTTCTGGAGCATCTGCCCCTCCAAGCTGCTCTACAATTCCATGGTCATGTCGGAGCCGCTGTATACCTGCTGCATATTGCTGTTTCTCCTGCTTCTTTCCCTGGCCTGTGATGAGCTGCTCTCCTTCCGCGTCCGCTGCCTTCTGGCGCTGCCCCTGGGGGCGCTGTGCGGCGTGCTGCTGTTGAGCATCAATGTGGTCCGGCCTGTAGCCATGATTCTTTTCATTGCCTTTTTCCTGTGGCTGTTCCTGCTGCGGGGCAAGGCCATGAAGGATTGGAAGGCATGGGCGCTGCTGGCCCTGTTCACCCTTGCCATGCTGTTCAGTTACGCCAGATGCAGCGATCAGTGGCGCCGCTGGGAGTATCTGCATGTGTATGAGCCCACCTCCTCCATCCCCGCCTACAACATCTATGTGGGCCTGAACCCGGACAGCATGGGCAGCTATTCAGAGGCGGACATGGATCTGCTTTGGAACTACCGCTATGACCCGGAAAAGGGCAGCGCGGTCTACGCCCAGGAGCAGATGCTGCAGGAGGCCAAGAAGCGCCTCACCAGCGGCGAGATCAATTTCCCCAGGCTCTTCGCCGTGAAGCTGGCAAAGCTGGTGGGCAGCGATGAAGGCGGCGCTTTCTACGCCCAGGCGGCGCTGAGCAACTTGCAGTTCCGTTTCTGGTCGCTGCTGAGCAATGTGTATTACTACCTGCTGGTGATCCTCTGCCTCATCGGTGCGGCGGCGCTGTTCCGGCGTCCGCCCCGCTCCACGGTATACATGGCCCCGCTGTACAGCATCGGCCTGATTCTGGCCCACCTGATTATCGAGGTTTCCGGCCGCTATAAGTACTCCCTGATCCCCATGCTGATCCTCATTGCCTGTTTCTCCCTGTCCCATCTGCGGCTGCCGCGTTTTTCCCATCGATAAAAAAGCTGAGCGTTTTGCTTTCGTCAAAACGCTCAGCTTTTCTATTTCAATTTCTCCCGCAGCAGCTCCACCGCCCGGCGCTCCAGCCGGGAGATCTGCACCTGGGAAACATGCATCACCCTGGCGCAGTTCTGCTGGGTCATACCATGGTAGTAGCGAAGGGCCACCACCTGCCGCTCCCGCTCCGGCAGCTGCTCAATGGCGGAGCGAAGGGCCACATGCTCCACCATCTTCTCCTCCGCGCCATAGTCCCCCAGCACCAGCTCCAGGGTGAAGCCGTCCTCTCCGCTCTCCCGCTGCAGGCTTTCGGCAGGGCCGGTGGCGGTCTCGGCAAAGGCGATGTCCTCGGGACTCATGCTGGTCTCCCGTGCCAGTTCCGACAGGGTGGGTTCCCGCCCCAGCCGCTGCTCCAGTTCGATCCGGGCCATGCGGATCTGGGCCGCCTGCTCCTTGATTCCCCGGCTCACCTTCACCATGCCGTCATCCCGGAGGAAGCGGCGGATCTCCCCGGAAATTTTCGGCACCGCATAGGTGGAAAAGCGGGTGCCGAAGCTCTCGTCAAAGCCCTCAATGGCCTTCAGGAAGCCCACACAGCCCAGCTGATACAGGTCCTCCGGGTCAACGCCCCGGCCGAAATAGCGCCGGGCCACGCTCCAGATCAGACCGGCGTTTTCCTCCACCAGCTTTCCCGCCGCCTCCCGGTCGCCCTGGCGGGCACGGCGGATGTCCCCGTAAAGGTCCCCGCTCATCGCTTGCCCTGCCGGGGACTAATGAAGCGCTGCATCACCACGGTGGTGCCCTTCCCGGGGGAAGAGCGCACCCGCAGCTTGTCCATGAAGCTGCCCATGATGGTGAAGCCCATGCCGCTGCGTTCCTCTCCGCCGGTGGTATACAGGGGCGTCATGGCCTGCTGCACATCGGCGATGCCCTTGCCCCAGTCCCGGATGCTGATCTCCAGGGTGTTGCCCTTGATGATCCGGAATCGCATGGCGATGCGGCCCAGGGTGTCCGGGTAGCCGTGGACGATAGCGTTGGTCACCGCCTCCGATACGGCGGTCTTGATGTCCCCCAGTTCCTCCAGGGTGGGGTCCAGCTGGGCGGCAAAGGCGGCAGCAGCGGTGCGGGCGAAGGCCTCGTTGCAGCTTTTGCTGGGGAATTCCAGCTTTATGTAATTGGTTTCGTTCATATTCACTCCTCCTTTTATTTTCCCAGCGCCACCGGCACCAGCCGGTCGATCCCCGCCGCGTCAATAACACGCTGGGGCTGCTTTGCCGGGTTTTCGATCCACGCTCTCCCGCCCAAGGTTTTCATCCGGCGGCTGACCCGGATGATCACCGCAATGCCGGAGGAATCCATAAAGCTGAGGCCGGACAGGTCCAGCACGCAGTCTCTGGGCATGTATTCGTCCAGCAGCTCCTCAATGGTGCGGATGGCGTTTCTGGCCTCGTGGTGATCCAGCTCTCCTGCCAGGAAAATGGTCAGCCGGCCGGCGGCGTAGCTTGTGTTTATATTCATCCTGTCTCTCTCCTGTCTGCGATAAAAAAATAGCACCGCATCCTTACGATGCAGTGCTATTTTAATCTTTATTCCGTGCGGAATCAGTCGAAATCCTGAAGCAAACCGTACTTATTTGCCAAGATTTTCAAGGCTCAGCTTCAGGTTCTCGATGAGGGCCTCCAGCTTGGCCTTCTTCTCCCGCTCCACGTTGACCACCGCCTCCGGGGCGCGGGTGACGAAGTTCTGGTTGGCAAGCTTGGCGTTCTGCCCGGCCAGCTGCTTTTCGGCGTTGGCCAGCTCCTTCTGGATGCGCCCCCGCTCTTTCTCCAGGTCCACCAGCTCCGCCATGGGCATGAACATGCGGGCGTTGTCGGTAATGACGGAGACCATGCCCTCGGTCTTTTCCGGGGCGGCGGCGGAGACGCTGACCTCGCTGGCGTAGGCCAGCTTGCAGATGTAGCTGCGCCCGGCCTCAAAGGCAGCGGTCTTGTCGGTGGCAATGATCAGGTGGGCCTTCCGGGAGGGCGGCACATTCATGTCGCTGCGGCGGGTGCGGACGGCCTTGATGGCGGTCATGACCATTTCAAAGTTCTGCTCATCCTCCGGGAAGTCCAGCTCCGCCTGATAGGCGGGATAGTCCTGAATCATCAGGGCCTCGCCCTCGTGGGGCAGGGCCTGCCAGATTTCCTCGGTGATGAAGGGCATGAAGGGGTGCAGCAGCTTCAGAATCTCGGTGAGCACATACAGCAGCACCTGCTGGGCGGAAAGCTTCTTGGCCTCATCCTCGCCGTTGAGCCGGGGCTTGGTCAGCTCAATGTACCAGTCGCAGAAGCTGTCCCAGATGAAGTCGTAAATCTTGCCTGCGGCCACACCCAGCTCAAAGCTGTCCATATTCTCGCAGACCTCTTTCACCACGGTGTTCAGCTTGGAGAGGATCCACTTGTCCTCGATCTCCAGCTTCTCCGGCAGTTCGTTCTTGTCGATGGTGAGGTTCATCATCACGAAGCGGGAGGCGTTCCAGATCTTGTTGCAGAAGTTGCGCATGGCCTCGCACTTCTCCACGTAGAAGCGCATGTCG